>CANLVH010000001.1 GCA_947494545.1 uncultured Mesonia sp.
ATGAAAAAAGGGTAAGGTTATAGCTAAAAGGGCTGAAACCAGCTATAAGCAACTTACACACTTAGCGGGATAGTGTCCAATAAAAAAACTCTTTTTTTCCTTAAGGGAATAGAATTAGCTTTTAAAATTAAAACAAAACCTTTCCGGGAAATTACTTTTTGGGAAGGTTTTTAATTTTGGCTAAAACGCAGTTAAAACAATGAAAAAAATACTATATCTTACAATCCTACTATGCTTTACTTTTTTGTCCTGCAAAGCGCAAACTATATTAGAAATAGTACCCTTAGAGAGTTCTCGTGTAAAACCAGCTTACACTTATTTTAAAGATGTTAATAATTTATTGGATAAATACGAAGGCACCTGGAAATACCAAAACGGTTCTACCAGCTTTACTATTACGCTAGAAAAAATAGAAGAAGATTACAATTCAGCTTTTAAACACTACTTCGATAGATTAAAAGGCGAATACCAGTATATAGAAAATGGTATAGAAATAATAAATACCTTACCTCAATTAACCCAAAACACAAGCAATGTACATAAAGGAAATATTGGTGGCAGTCATATAATTGATAAGGATCAAATTCTTGTTTGTGAAGATTGCACCCCCAACGAAAAAAGGGTAAAACTCTATTTTAACGACCCTGCCCGAGATTACCTTAATAATAATATAATATTGCAAACCTTACAAGAAGACAATCCCGTAATAAACCAACAAGGCAAAATAAAAGTAACTATTTTAGGAAGGGGAGGAATGATACCACCAAATGTGCCAACCGTACCTCGTGTACCCTATGGCGAGTATATTATGCTAAAGCAATAACAAATTATAAGAAACCTTTCGGGGAAATTACTTTTTGGGAAGGTTTTTTACTTTTGCTAAACGCTAAACGCTAAACGCTAAACGCTGAAAATAGCTTGTTGACTGTCTCTCAATTTTAATCGTTTTAGATTGAAGCGACCTGTCTTAAACGAAGCCGAAAGGCTCGACGTAAAATTATTTAGACAATAATTTCCAAATCTTTAACGTGTTAGCTATTATATTTTATTTGGATAGTTGATAGTTATTTACCAAAACCGAAGCTGAAATATGTAAAATTCTTTCAAGTTCCCTAATCATATCAACGGTTAACCTTTTCTTTTTATTCAATATTTCAGACACTCTACTTTTTCCTCCTATTATACCAACTAAATCCTTTTGTTTCAGGTTCATTTCTTCCATTCTTATTTTTATGGCTTCTATTGGATCTGGAGCTTCAATTAGATAATGTTCGTTTTCGTAATTCTCAATGAGAAGTGCAAGTATTTCTGCTTCGTCACCTTCTTTTGTATTGGCCGGTGAGTCAAAAATTATTTCTAATCTTTCTAAAGCTTCTTCGTAATCTTGTTCGGATTTTATAGGCTTTATTTTCATAATCTCATTTTATTAAATTGTATTGGCATCTATTTTATCATATTCGTCGTGTGTTCCTATAAATCTTATAAACGCCCATTGTCTATCAAAATTAAATTTTACAATTAGTCTGTAAGAGTTTCCTTTAATATTGAATACGACGCGGCTATCTTTTAAGATACTTGCATTTATATAGGCTTGCTTTATCTCGTTAGGCGAAGTCCAATTTGAATTTTTAGTTGTTTTATACCAAGTTTTTAGATATTGTTCTGAATCAGCGTGTTTTTCCCAAAATTCTCTCAATGTTCTCTTCGCAATTATCCTTTTCATACCTTAATGTCTATTGCAAAGATAATAAAAGTTCTCAAATAAAGAACAATTTTATATTTTAATAAAACCTAAAATTTAAAAAACTACACATAGAATTTCAACTATGTCTTAATTGCAGCCTGTCTTTAGCGAAGCTGAAAGGCAAGGTGACATTAGAAAAATCAACAAATATTCTAATTCACCATTATAATACTACACGAATATACTAATATACGATTATTCGAATACCCGAATTTTCTAATCCCTACTACCTAATTCCTACCACCTAAAACCTAATTAACCTAATCTAGTCATTCAGTTTCAACACGGCCATAAAAGCTTCTTGTGGTATTTCTACGTTTCCTACAGAACGCATACGTTTTTTACCTTTTTTCTGCTTTTCTAGCAGTTTACGCTTTCGCGAAATATCACCTCCATAACATTTTGCGGTAACATCTTTCCGTAAAGCTTTTACCGTTTCTCGGGCAATAATTTTGGCACCAATAGCGGCTTGAATAGGAATATCAAACTGCTGTCGCGGAATTAATTCTTTTAATTTTTCGCACATTCTTTTCCCAATATCATAGGCATTATCTACGTGCAATAAAGCAGAAAGCGCATCTACAGTATTTCCGTTAAGCAACACATCTACTTTTACCAATTTTGACGTGCGCATACCAATTGGCGAATAATCAAACGAGGCATAACCGCGCGAAACCGTTTTTAATCTATCGTAAAAATCAAATACTATTTCTGCCAATGGCATATTAAAAGTAAGTTCTACCCGCTCTGTGGTAAGATAAGTTTGGTTGGCAATTTCGCCGCGTTTTTCAATACATAAAGACATTACTTGGCCAACATAATCTGCTTTGGTAATAATGGTAGCTTTTATATAAGGTTCTTCTACGTGGTCTAATTTAGAAGGTTCGGGCAAATCTGACGGATTGTTTACCAAAATAACTTCTTCCGGTTCTTTTATGGTATAAGCGTGGTAAGAAACGTTGGGAACGGTTGTAATAACCGTCATATCAAACTCGCGTTCTAAACGCTCTTGAATAATTTCTAAGTGCAACATTCCTAAAAATCCGCATCGGAAACCAAAACCTAAGGCCGCAGAACTTTCCGGAATAAAAACCAAAGAAGCATCGTTAAGCTGCAATTTTTCCATAGAGTTGCGCAGCTCTTCATAATCGTCTGTTTCTACCGGATAAATACCGGCAAAAACCATTGGTTTTACATCTTCAAAACCGCCAATAGCTTCGGTAGTCGGATTTTTGGCATCTGTTATGGTATCTCCCACTTTTACTTCGCGAGCATCTTTTATACCGGTAATTAGGTAACCAACATCGCCGGTTTTAATTTCTTTTTGCGGAAATTGTTGTAGTTTTAACGTTCCAACTTCATCTGCATAATACTTTTTATCAGTGTTAACAAACTTAATATGTTGGCCTTTTTTTATGCTGCCGTTTATTACTCTAAAAAAAGTTTCTACCCCACGAAAAGGATTGTAAACCGAATCGAAAATCAATGCCCTGAGTGGCGCATCTACTTTTCCGGTTGGCGCAGGAACACGCTCTATTATTGCGTTTAAGATTTCTTCTATTCCAATTCCTGTTTTAGCACTTGCCGGGATTACTTCCGAGGCATCGCAACCCAAAAGATCTACAATATCGTCTGTAACCACTTCGGGATTGGCGCTTGGTAAATCTACTTTGTTGAGCACAGGAATTATTTCCAAATCGTTTTCTAAAGCCAAATACAGGTTAGAAATGGTTTGTGCTTGTATGCTTTGGGCGGCATCTACCACCAACAATGCACCTTCACAAGCGGCGATGGAACGCGAAACTTCGTACGAAAAATCTACGTGGCCGGGCGTGTCTATTAAATTTAGGGTATATATTTCTCCTTTATACGGAAATTCCATTTGTATAGCGTGGCTTTTTATGGTAATACCGCGCTCACGCTCCAAGTCCATACTATCTAAGAGTTGTTCTTGCTTTTCCCTATCGGTTACAGAACCGGTAAAATCTAAAAGCCTGTCTGCCAAGGTACTTTTTCCGTGGTCTATATGCGCTATAATGCAAAAATTCCTGATGTGCTTCATAATATGTGGCTTAACAAGCTATATTTCTTCGTCTTACTAAAAACAGCAATACGGTAATATAATCATTTTCTGCAAATATAGTTTTTTGAAAATGAAAAAAAAGCGCTTCTAATCAAGAAGAAAATATTATCTTGCCTATACCAATTAAAACTTAGCAAACTATACTCTTTTGAAAAAAATTCCTATTCTAGTTCTCGTGCTCTTTTGCTGGAGTTATAGCGGATTAGCACAATATAAAATTGACGGTAAAGTTGTTTCTCCCAATAAAAAGCCTATTGCATTTGCCAATGCTGTTTTGTACAAAATGGCAGATTCTACCCTTGTAAAGGGAACGGTAACAGACGAAAATGGTTTTTTTAACATAGAAACTCCTCAACAAGAAAATTATTACATCAATATTAGTTTTGTGGGTTATACATCTAAACGTGTTAATATAGAGCCCAAAACCAATAAAAATTTAGGCATTATTGCCTTAGAAGAAGATACCAGCCAATTAGACGAAGTAGAGCTTACTTTTAAAAACCCGGAAATAGTAAAGTTAAGTGATAGACTTGTCTTTAAAGTAGAAAATACCAGTTTATCTTCGGGCAGCAGTTGGGATGTTTTAAAGCAAACCCCGGGAGTAATAACCATTCAAAATTCTTTACGGATTAAAAACAGCCCGGCAACCGTTTACATCAATAACAGAAAAGTTTATTTAAGTGCAGATGAGCTGCAGCAGTTGTTAGAAAGTTATTCGGCAGAAAATATTCAATCTGTAGAAGTAATCACCAATCCGCCGGCGAGTTATGAAGCCGAAGGCGGACCGGTTTTAAACATAAAAACTTCTAAAACCTTGGTTCCCGGTTATAAAGGAAGCGTAAACGCCGGTTATACCCAAGCTATTTTCCCTAAATATAAAATTGGTACAAGTCATTATTATAAAACCGATAAACTAAACTTTTTTGCCAATTACAGTTTTAATCCTAAAAAAACCTTTAAGGAAGATGAAAGTTACATCAACTTTATAGAAAACCAGTCGGTTTTTGAAAAATGGCGAACAGATTTTGACAAGACAACACATAGTTATGCGCATAACCTAAATAGTATAATAGACTATAATTTAGACGAAAAAAACAGGCTTAGTTTAAATTTTACCGGACTTTTATCGCCCAATACCGATATAGATAATTTGGTAAAAACCACTATTTACGATGCGCAAAATACGGTAGATTCTACTTTTGTAACCAATAGTAATTTGGAAAACAAATTGCAGAATATTGCAACAGATGTAAGCTATACCTACACCTTTGAAAAACCGGCTACAGAACTTTCGACAAATTTTCATTATACTTATTATGAACAGGACAAAAACCAAGTGGTAAACACCAATTATTTTTTGCCCGATGGCAACTTAAGCAATAACAACAGTTTTAATACTGTTACAGAACAAGAAATTAATATTTATACCGGACAGGTAGATTTTACAACCACTTTTACAGAATATGCTTTTGAAAGCGGCTTAAAAATTTCGCATATCCAATCTGATAGTGGTATAGATTTTTACGATGTAAACTCAAATGCCAACAGTTTTGAAAACCAAAATTTAAGCGATGTTTTCTTGTATGACGAAAATATTTATGCCGGCTACTTTAGTTTTGCCAGAGACTGGGAAAAGTTTAATGCAAAAATTGGTTTACGATTAGAACACACCAATAACAAAGGCATTTCCGAAACAGAAAACACGACCAGAAATCGCGATTATACAGAACTTTTTCCTAGTATAAATTTAGGTTATACCATTTCAGAAAAGCATAGTTTGGCGTTTACTTACGGAAGAAAAATAAGCAGACCGCGCTATTCGAGTTTAAATCCGTTTCGGTATTTTTTAAACGAAAATAATTTTCAGGCCGGTAACCCGAATTTATACGCTTCTATAAGCAATAATTTTAATTTGAATTATACTTTTAAAAACAGCTATAGTTTTGATTTTTACTTTAGGGATAATGGCGAAAATCCCGGGCAGTTAGTTTTTCAAGACAACAATTTAAAATTGCTACGATCTGTTTATGCCAATATGCAAGAAAGCTATTCGTACGGAATAGATTTTTTCCACGGGCGTAGTTTAAACGATTGGTGGTATTCTCAACTAATTATGTCTCTTTTTCATGAAGAAGAAGAGTTTGTGGCTTTAGAAAGCAATAACCAATTGGTAACCAACCAAACCAATGGTTTTTACGGCTATTGGTACAATAGTTTAACCCTTTCTAAAGACGGAACTTTTAGCGGCGATTTAAGTTTATTGTATATTTCTAACTTAATACAAGGTTCATATCAAATAGAAGAAATGCTTACCTTGTCTTTTGGTGTTAGAAAAACATTTTTGCAAGGAAAATTAGAAACCAGCCTTCGGGTGGCAGACGTTTTAAACCAGCAAGCCACTTGGTTGCGTTCAGATTATTTAAACCAAGACAACGGCTTTTTTGCCCAACCCGAAAACCGCTACGTACAATTTGGCGTAAAATATAAATTTGGAAACAAAAACCTGCAAGACAACCAACGCAGTATAGAAAGTAAAGAACGCGAGCGTCTATAAATTCCTGCGAAGGCAGAAAATTTTATGTTCGTTGCGCTTTGCAATTCGCTAAAAATCATTTAGCGCGTTTGTAAAATAAAATTCCAAGTCAAGCCCGGAATGACAGCAATCGGTTGAATTTAAATTTTAGAGAATGAGATTTTTGGTATAAATCCGGAATGATGGAAACGGAGTAAATGCGGGATTTCTGAGCAGGGGTTTATACAATTCAATAAGATTAATTATATAACATTAAAATTTGTTAAAATATACTATTTAAGTTGCAAAATCGTTTTTTTTTTTAGGTTCGAAGTGAACTAATCTTAAAAACTTATTATTATGAAAAAATTAATTTTTTTAATTTTTTTAATGTTTTTTTCGTTAGGCTTAATTGCTTGTACTAGTGAAGAAATTAGCGAAGAAAATATTTCTCAAATTGAGAATCAGCAAACATTAAATCAAGACATAGGATCTACTAATAGACTTCCTGTGTTTAGTGTAGAATCTGACTTTGTTAGTGTTGATGGTGGTGGGTGTTTTACGATAAATGTAAGAATTTACGCACATACTGGAACTACAGGAAAATTGCTAATAGCTAGTCAAAATGTTCAATTTTGTGAAGAAGATATGGAAAGAGGCTTAAATAGTGATGAAAACGGTTTAGAAAATGAGTATATGTGTCCGGAAGGTACATTGTTAAATGGTGATAAAGTTTTGCCATCAAAGTTAGAGTATAAATTTTGTTTGGCAGAATTTTTAAATAATCCTAAGCATGAAGCAGTTTATGAAGAGTATTTAGAAAAAAAGAGCGAATTATTAAATAGCTTATAAAGCCTATAGAGATTTCAAATTTGAAAGCCTCATTTTAAAAATGAGGCTTTTTTTAAGTCAAAATTATCAAAATTGAATCTCTTTACGGAATTAAATTCCTGCACAGGCAGGAATCTTATTTCCAGAGTGCTTTCCCAATGTGCGTTTCCATTTCTATTTTTCACACCCAAAAAAAATTCCAGCGAAAGCAAAAAAAAGACATTTGAGTCTAGTAAATAATCATAGAAGGTTTTAATATTATTTTTACGGAAACGATGCTCAACAGCAAACTAATTAAGAAAATACACTTATCATGAGAAACCTTTTTATTTTAACAATTTTAATTCTATGCAGTATTACTACGTATTGTCAAGATAAAGGTTATGAGGTGGTCTAAGCAGTAACAATAGATAAAGAAGCCTTAATTAAACATTACAAAAAAAAGGCATCTAAAGAATACTTACAATATTTATCATTCTTCTCTAAAATGGTAGAGGCTGCTAATAACACAAAATTTTTATTAACCATAAAAGAAGATATTTCTTTATTTTATCCCATCTCTACACTGGATGTAGATGGAAAAACTAACAATTTAAAAAAAGGGTTTTTAATAAGATTGGAAATTGGTAACCCTATTTATTTCGAAGCGGAAAGCAATGTGTTCTATAAAAAAATTGATGCAGGAGGTATACATAAATTAGTTTCTTTCCCGGCTAAAAATATCGATTGAAAAATACTAACGGAAACAAAAAGTTAAACGATTATAATTTACAAAACGCAAAAGCTACTGTAGAAAATAGCAAAGGCGGTAGAATAAAAATAGTGGCGTGGTTTTCGCTGGATTTACCAACCAATTACGATCCTGGTTTGTTCAATGGTTTACCGGGATTGATAACAAACCTTAAAATTACAGAAGAAAACTTTGGGATATATTATGCATTAAATACAGAGAAAATAAGTTTAAAAAGTGATTTATCAATTATAATTCCTTTTAATGACTTAGAAGTCATTACCAACCAAGAGCTACAAGCTATTTTTGCCAAAATGAACGGGAATTTTAAACCGGATTAGAAAAACTTTCAACAAAAAGAATCACTTTATTTAAAGCGGAAAAAACGTGTAATTAAACGCGAAGAAAGCTTTTTAGAAAAATGTAAGTTTATGTATATTAAAAATTAGCATTACTGTATATTCGATCTGTGAAATCTAGTATTTTACAGATCGAATTATCTTTAAAGGATGAATTAAAATGACAAAACTTAAACTTGTAACTTATATTTTATTATTTATAAATTTAGGAGTGTATAGTCAGACAAATAATGCTTCTATTACTTATAATGTTCAATTAAAAAAAGACAATGCCCTGTACCAAAAAAAAGATCGATATTTTTTAGGTGCTATGCAGGCTGCCAAAGGTTTGAAGTTTAAATTATTATATAAGGATGGAAAGGCTCTTTTTGAAGATATAGAAGCTTTAAGGTCAGACGAATTTAAAACAAAAATTGCCAAAA
This sequence comes from uncultured Mesonia sp., assembly GCA_947494545.1. GTDB lineage: Bacteria > Bacteroidota > Bacteroidia > Flavobacteriales > Flavobacteriaceae > Mesonia. The sequence goes on from CANLVH010000001.1 coordinate 8,682, forward strand.
CATTTGCTGGCTATATAAATCCTATTTATAATGATTATGATGCTTTAAAAAGTTATAATTATCCCAAAGACACTCCAATTTTTAAATCTAAGAAGTTTCTTATTGAAAGAAGCTTGGATTTTGATTGGAAATTGCTACAAGAATCTAAAGTCATTAAAGGATATCGTTGCTTTAAAGCAATTTTAAAAGAGCCTGAGGAGGGAACGTACCAAACCATAGCTTGGTATTGTCCCGATATAAATTTGCCAACGGGTCCATTATTCTATGGAAATCTCCCAGGATTGATTATTGAATTAACCAATAAATACGCTACCTTTTATCTTAATTCTTTGGAAATAAATCAAAATGAAAATTTAGAAATTCAATTTCCAACTAAAGGAAAAAGAATTAGTAAACCAGAATATAGACAGCAGTTTAAAGCAAAAATGGATAGTTTACAAACACGTTTTAAAAAATAACGCCCATAAATTTAGAAGTGCTAAAACCTTCTTTTACAAAATTATTTATTGAGTATTAAAAAATTAGACCATAAAACTATTTTAATTTCAATCCTGTTCTTCCTAACAGGATTTTCTTCGTTAGTAGCGCAAAATGTTCGTTTAGAAGGCAAAGTGCTAGACAGCACGCAAAACAGCATACCTTATACCAACCTTATTGCGAGTCCGTTGGCAGAAAACCAAGACATTACTTTTGCCATTACAGATACCCAAGGCCGGTATAAATTATCGCTAAACCAAGGCGTTACCTACAAAATAGAAGTTACGCATATGGGTTTTTCTAAATTTACGGATACGCTAAACCTAACAGAAGACCGCGTAAAAAATTACAACCTGCAAGAAAGTACCCAAAGCCTAGAAGAGGTAATTGTAAAACAAGAAATGGCGGTAATTGTAAAAGAAGATACCATAACCTACCGTACAGAGCAGTTTAAAACCGGCGAAGAACGCAAACTGCGCGAAGTTTTAAAAAAATTGCCCGGCGTAGAAGTAGATAGGGAAGGCAATGTAAAAGTAAATGGTAAAAAAGTAACCAAATTAATGGTAGAGGGCAAAACCTTTTTTACCGGAGATACCAAATTGGGCGTAAACAATATTCCTGCAGACGCCGTAGAAGAAGTAGAAGCTTTAGACAATTATAACGAAGTTAGTTTTTTAAAGGGCTTGAGTGATAGCGACCAAATGGCGCTTAACATCAAGCTGAAAGAAGGCAAAAAAGAATTTGTTTTTGGAGATATAGAAGTCGGTGGCGGTATAAAAGAGCGTTTTTTATTCCATCCCACCTTATTTTATTACAGTCCTAAAACGGCCATAAATGTAATTGGGGATTTTAATAATATTGGTAAAAAATCCTTTACCTTAAAAGATTATATAGATTTTGAAGGCGGTTATGCGGCTATGATGGATGGCTCTACTTCTTTTGGCGATATTTATAACAGTGATTTTGCCAGTTTTTTGGGTCAAGAAGATTTTATCTACCAAAAAAACGATTTTGGCGCCGGCAGTTTGTCGCAGCAAATTAGTCCGGATTTGCGCTTAGAAGCTTTTAGTATTGTAAACAAAGGCAAAACCCGCACGCGCACCACCAAAGAGATTGCGTACGTAACCCAAGATAATTTAGACGAGTCTAGGGAAACCGCCAACAACAACACGGTTTTGTTTAGTTTAAACAAAATAAAGTTGCGCTACCAGCCCAATGAAGATACAGATGTTGCTTACGATGCTTTTATAAAAACTTCCAGCGGCGATGCTACGGAAAATCTAAATTCAATCACCGCGGCAGACAGTTTACGTACTAAAATCTTACAAAAACCAAAAAACCTGAGTATAAACCAAGAAATCAGGTTTAACCAACAATTTTCGTACGAGCATACTTCTACCTTAACCGCGGCTTATAAATACAACGACCAAGAAAACAATAACGATTGGCTGTTTAACCGGCCGGTGCTCAATAATTTAATTCCGTTTCAAGACGATGGCGAATTTTACAATTTATTGCAAAACGGCAACACAAACACTTTTGAAGATAACGGTTTTAACAATGCTACCACTTTTAGGCTTATAGACAATTATATCGGGTTTCAATACAAAGCCAAAGCAGGAGATTTTATTTTTGAACCCGGTTTGCTTTACCATTCTTATTTTTGGAAAGTTAAACAATTTTCCACGGAAGTGGCCAACAAACAAAAAAGCATTTTGTTACCCGAATTAAATATAGAATACGAAATCTCTTCTGCCGAAAAAATCAAACTGGATTACCGCTTAAAAACCGGTTTTTCCAACGCAGAAAAATATGCCAACCGCTTGCGCTTAATTAGTTTTAACCGTTTGTACCGCGGTAACGAAAATTTGGAAAACCAAGTTTATCATTCGGCCAATTTGCGCTACCACCAGTTTAATTTGTTCAAGGGTATTTTTATAAATGCCAACTTGAGTTATACCAAACGCGAAAAATCTATACGCAACAGCACGCAAATAGAAGGTATAGACCAGGTAAATACTTCTATTTATACCGGTTTGCCAGAAAATACCTATGCATTAATGGGCTCTTTTGCCAAACAAATAAAAAAGTATAAGTTTAGCCTTAGCGGAAATATTAGTTTAGCAGATTATTCCAGGATTATAAACCAAGAAGTAAACGATTACCAATCTAACAATTACCGTTATACCCTAAAAGCCGAAACCCGGTTTAAAGATTGGCCAAACTTAGAAGTAGGTTGGGAGCAGCGTTTTAGTAATTTTGAGTCCGATATTTCTACCAACAAATTTACGCAAGTAAATCCGTATGCTATTTTGGACTGGGATTTTCTAAACGATTTTATTTTTTCGGCAGATTATACTTATAATTACTACAAAAACCTAAACACCAAGCAAACCAACCGTTTTGATGTTGGCAACCTTTCTTTATATTACAATAAAGAAGACAGTCCGTGGGGATTTGAAATGGATATAGACAACATTTTTGACGTACAGTATAAAAACGAAAATAGCTTTAACCAGTTTTTAGTAAGCGACACGAACATTTTTATCCAACCCAGGACGATATTGTTTAAATTATCGTACAAACTCTAAAATTCCTGCGAAGGCAGAAATCTCATTTCCAGAGCCCTTTTCCCACATTCCTGCGAAGGCAGGAATCTTTTTTCCACCCCAACTTTCCACAATCCAACATTCCTGCGAAGGCAGGAATCGTATTTGCAGAGTGCTTTTCCGCCCAACATTCCTGTGAAAGCGAAAAACATCCAACCCTAGCCCTTCCTTCTAAGGAAGGGAATTTGAGAATTTTTCCGTAGTAACGGCAAAACAAGTGGCTTAAACCCCTTGAGGAAGAAAGTTTTTCGATAAAATCTACTAACCTGAGTTGGATCTTACAAACGTGAATTCGATATAAAGGTTTTAGTTTTTTAGTTCTTTTTCTTCAGTATAGCTAAGTTTTTCCGTAAAAAATTTTTGAAGCCTTGGAAAAAATTTAGGAAAAGCTTAGCGGTTTTTCGCTATTAAGCGAAAAAATACCTAAGAAAAAGCGTCTTTTCTTTTGGTTCATTTTCTTTGGACGAGCAAAGAAAATGAACAAAGTTTCTTAAAGCGCAAGAATCCTATCGATTTACAAATTTTTTCATTGGAGAAGCTTAGATCAAACTCCGGTTACTAAGAAAATTTACCAAATCTAAGCAAGTTTAAACGCGACATTATACTGTTAATTTGGTTTTAATTAATAATCTGTACTGTCTAATTACTCTCTGTCTACCAAATAGCTACCTTATAGTTATAGCGTGGTAAAGTGTATAGAAAGCCTAATCAACCTTCATAATTCTTTATGCAAACGACAGTCTTCAAAGTATAACGTGCTAATTAATTGCTGTTAATTGCAAAAACCTTCAGACTCACCTTCGGCAACTTGGCAAACCTCTATTACTGAAAAATTTTAAGTAGAATTAAGGTTATAAATCTAAATTCGCTTAGATTTCTTAATTTTGCAGCAAAACAAATAGACTTTGGCAAAAATAGGAAACATAGATGTAGGAGAATTTCCGTTGTTATTGGCACCGATGGAAGATGTGAGCGATCCGCCTTTTAGAGCTTTATGCAAAGAACAAGGCGCTGACGTGATGTATACTGAGTTTATTTCTTCGGAAGGATTGATTCGCGAAGCGGCCAAAAGCGTAATGAAACTTGATATTTATGAAAAAGAACGTCCGGTTGGTATTCAGATTTTTGGCGCCAATTTAGAATCTATGTTAGAGTCGGTTGAAATTGTAGAGAAATCTAAACCGGATATTATAGACATCAATTTTGGTTGCCCGGTAAAGAAAGTGGTTTCTAAAGGAGCCGGCGCCGGTATTTTAAAAGATATCGACAAAATGGTGCAACTTACCGAAGCTATGGTAAAACATACCAATTTGCCGGTAACGGTAAAAACGCGTTTGGGTTGGGACAAAGATTCTATAAAAATATTAGAAGTAGCCGAACGTTTGCAAGATGTTGGCTGTAAAGCAATTTCTATTCACGGCCGCACGCGCGTCCAAATGTATAAAGGTGATGCCGACTGGCGACCAATTGCCGAGGTAAAAAACAACCAGCGTATGCACATCCCGGTTTTTGGCAACGGCGATGTAGATTCTCCCGAACGCGCTATGGAAATGCGCGATAAATACGGACTGGATGGCGCCATGATTGGTCGTGCAAGCATTGGTTATCCTTGGTTTTTTAGAGAGGTAAAACACTATTTTAAAACCGGCAAACTTTTGGCGCCACCAACTATGCAAGAACGCGTAGATGCGGCACGTAGGCATTTGGAAATGGCAATTGCTTGGAAAGGACCAAAATTAGGCGTTTTTGAAACCAGAAGACATTATACCAACTATTTTAAAGGCATTCCGCATTTTAAAGAACACCGCATGAAAATGGTAACGAGCGACGAAGCAAAAGATGTTTTTGCTGCTTTTGATGAGGTAGAAGAAAAATTTGCCGATTATCAGTTTGTGTGAGAGTAAGGGAATGGAGATTTGTGATTAGAGAATTTACTCACTACTCATTACTCACGACTCAATACTAATTCTCAATCACTTTCCCAACGCGCGTGGCTCCAATATAAGAAGCGGTTATGCCTAGAATCATAATCGTAAAGAAAACAATTAAAATATTCTCTACTTTTAGCAGAACAGGATAGGGTAGGGTTGCGGTTATCATTACCAGCTCATAATTAAGTTGTAAGAAAATAATCAGTAAACCAATCAGTAAACCAATCATTCCACCAAAAAAGGTGAGTAAAGTTCCTTGTAAAAAGAAAATTTGTTTTATGGTATTGGTAGTTGCGCCCAGATTATAAAGCGTTTTAATGTTTTGGCGTTTATCTAAAATTGCCATTACAATTGCGCCGCCAACATTAAACAAAGCAATAATTAAAACTAAAGTAAAAATCAGGTAAACCGCTAAATTTTCTGTATTTAGCATTTTATAGAGTTTATCGTTTAACTGAATTCTGTTTTTTATAATTACCTCTTCCTTAAAAATAGAAAGCAATTTTTCTTTAATATCTTCTTCGTTGGCATTGGGTAGCAATTTAATCTCTATGGCAGAAATTTTATTTTCTTCTATTTCAAGAAGTTTTTTCGCCACTTTAAAAGAAGAAAAGAGATAGCGGTTATTTAGTTCTTCGTTTACACTAAAAATACCGGTTACCATAGTATTTACCTTATTAAAGGCTTTAGACGGATCTGTAATTTGTCCTTTGCCCGGGCGTGGCACTAGAAGTTGCAAAATATCGCCATAACCTTGCGCTCCCAAGGTCAGCTTACGCGAAATGCCATTGCCAATAACCACTTGGTTTTCGTTTTGATGCACCCAAGTACCGGCAATAAGCGCGCTATCAATCTGATTTACGTTTAGATAATTTTCATCTACACCTTTTATAGAAGCAGGAGTATTTTTGTTATTGAAATTAAGCAACACGCGCTCTTCAATAGTTTTAGAAAATGCCGCTATGCCCTCTATACTTTCTAATTTTTTTAGCTTAGACTTATCTACGCTAATAAGTTTTCCTGTTTTAGGAAGTATTTTAAGGTCCGGGTCAAATTCATTAGAAAAAGAAAGGCTAAATTCTTTAAGTCCAGAAAAGCCAGATAAAACTATAAATAAAGCCAAAGCCCCGGCAAAAACACCAATGGCCGCTATTATTGTAATGATGTTTATAGCGTTGTTTTTGCTCTTGGTAAATAAATAGCGTTTGGCAATGTAATAGGAAAACTTCAAGTTAAGATTTTTTACGCTTGTCTAATAAATCAGGATTTTCTATAGGATCTTCTTTTCCTTTTACTGCTTCCTCAATATTTTCAATATATTCTAAAGAATCGTCTAAATACAATACAAGATCCGGCATTTTACGCAACTGGTTTTTTACGCTTAAAGCGACTTTATGCTTTAGTTGTGATTTTATATTCTGCAATTCTTCTAATAACGGCTTAGCACTTTTGTTAGGAAATATGCTTAAATAAGCCTTTGCCAAACTTAAATCTGGCGCTACTTTTACTTTAGATACCGAAATGATTATGCCGGTGTTTCCTGTTTTTCGCAATTCTTCTTGCAGCACTTCTGCCAATTCTTTTTGTAGGACTTTTCCTATTTTCTTCTGTCTGTTTGTTTCTTCCATAGTGCAAAAATAGTGTTTTAAAAGTAATCGTATTTTTGTATTATTAAATTTAATAAAATTAACGATGAAAAAAATAGAACATATAGGTATTGCGGTAAAAAATATAGAAGAAGCCAACAAAACTTATAAGACTTTGCTTGGCGCGGAAGCTTATAAACAAGAAGAAGTAGCTTCTGAAGGTGTAATAACTTCTTTTTTTAAAGTAGGCGAATCTAAAATAGAATTATTGGCAGCCACCAATCCCGATAGTCCAATTGCAAAATTTCTAGATAAAAAAGGAGAGGGTATGCATCATATTGCCTTTGATGTAGATAATATAGAGGAAGAAATTAAACGTTTAGAACAGGATGGTTTTCAGTTAATTAGCAAAAGACCAAAAGCCGGCGCAGACAATAAAATCATTGCTTTTTTGCATCCAAAATCTACAAATGGAGTATTGGTAGAACTTTGTCAAGAAAAAAATGAATAAATGTTTGGTGCGTATGCTACAAATATTTATTTTTGCCCTCTGTTTTAGGACCCATAGCTCAGCTGGTTAGAGCACCTGACTCATAATCAGGGGGTCGATGGTTCGAGCCCATCTGGGTCCACTTTTTTATAAATGCTTGAATATACAGCCCGGTTTAAGAAACCAATAAGATTTTTTAAGTATTTATTAATATAATGAAGGGTTATATTTTTTGGCGCTTTAGAATTAATCCTTATTTTAGCCGATATGAATAGACAGTTCAAATTAAGCAAAATTTTTTTAACAGCCATTTTGTTGGTTTCCACTACTGTAGTGGTACAAGCGCAGTCTAGTGAATGGACAGTACCGCAAAGTGAGGATAATGTGGGTCTTTCTACTTCGCCAGAGGCAGAAGAAGAAAATGGTCCAACTTTAACTCCGGCAAACCCGAATCATAATCCTCCTCCTCCTCAAGCAACGCCGCCTGTAGGTTTGCCTATAAACGACTGGATTCCCGGTTTTCTTTTAATTGCGGGTGTTTTTGGTGCTTATGTTGTAAAAACTACACGTAAAGAAGCTTAGTCTAAAAAACCATAAGTCGGTTATTTCCTTATATTTGCAACTGAACTTATTCTTTTAATAATTGTCTTACTGTTATCTTTATTTTTTCCGTAAAGAAAAAATACGTGAGGTGCTTTTAAATTTCCGTAAGGCGTTTTACATATTTTCCTATAACATCAAATTCTAAATTTACCGTGTCGCCTTCTTTTAGGTATGCAAAAGTTGTATTCTCAAAAGTATACGGAATTATCGCAACGCTAAATTCGTTTTTCTTACTGTTCACAACGGTCAGACTTACCCCGTTTATGGTTATAGAGCCTTTTTCTATTGTTACATTATTATAGGTATCGTCATAGCTAAAGGTAAATAAATGGCTTCCTTCTTGTTGGGTTATTTTGGTGCAAACTCCCGTTTGGTCTACGTGGCCTTGCACAATATGTCCGTCTAAACGTGCACCCAAACGCATACCGCGTTCTAAATTTATAGTATCGTCTTGCTTTACGGAATGTAGATTAGTTTTCTGCAAAGTTTCTGCAATGGCGGTAACTTGGTATTCATTTTCATTTAGGTTAACCACGGTTAAACAAACCCCATTATGAGCAACACTTTGGTCTATTTTAAGCTCGCCGGCCATTTTTGCTTCAATAAAAAAATGCAAATTATCTTTTTCGGCTTCAATCTTTTTAACTTTTCCTAATTCTTCTACAATCCCTGTAAACATATTTGCGCGTATTATTTAGTACATTTGTCATGCAAAAATAGGTAATTTAGAGCTTTGTTGGATTTATAATGAAGCATTAATCAAAATAACAGCAGATTTGAAAAAAGAAGAAAAATTAAGGGTTGGTATAAGTATAGGAGATTTAAACGGAATTGGCAGTGAGATAATTCTAAAAACTTTTGAAGATTCAAGAATGTTAGATTTCTGCACTCCGGTAATTTTTGCCAACACCAAACTGCTTTCGTTTTATAAAAAACATTTTAATTTAAGTCTTTCTTTTCAAGGTGCCGAATCGGCAGATAATATTGTTGACAGCAAAATAAACGTAATAAATGTTTGGAAAGATAATTTGAAAATCAATTTTGGGACAGAAGATAAGTATTTAGGAAAATTTACTCTAAAGTCTTTAGAAACCGCGACCCAAGCTTTAAAAGAAGATAAAATAGACGTATTGGTTACCGCGCCAATTAATAAAAATGTAATTCAGTCAGATAAATTTAATTTTCCCGGCCATACCAACTATTTAGCGCAAGAATTAAACGGCAAGAGTTTAATGTTTATGATTTCGCAACAGCTAAAGGTAGGTTTACTCACAGATCACGTTCCTGTAAAAGATGTTGCGCAACATATAACGCCAGAGCTTATTAAGCAAAAAGTAAATATTATTACAGAAACTTTACGGAAAGATTTTCAGGTGCGTAAACCAAAAATTGCGTTGCTGGGTATAAATCCGCATAGCGGCGATAAAGGCGTAATAGGAAAAGAAGACGATGAAGTTTTAAGACCTTGCATACAAGAAATTAACGATGCCGGCAATTTAGTTTTTGGTCCCTATGCGGCAGACAGTTTTTTTGGCACCAAAAACTACAAAAATTTTGATGCCGTTATAGCCGCTTATCACGACCAAGGTTTGATACCTTTTAAAACTTTATCTTTTGGAAAAGGCGTAAATTATACCGCCGGTTTAGAAAAAATACGCACCTCGCCAGACCACGGAACGGCCTACGAAATAGCCGGTAAAAACCAAGCCGATTACAACTCGTTTAAAGAAGCTGTTTTTGCAGCGATAGAGATTTATAAAAATCGAGAAGAATACAAAGAACTTACCAAAAACCCATTAAAAAAGCAGTCTAAAAAATTATAAACATTTTTTTGTTAATAACTATAGGTAATTCATTATATTTTATATATTTGCACGCCTGAAAATGCCGATGTGATGAAGAAGTTTAAAGCCTATGAAATTCAATTTGTTGGTTTAAAAGTTGGTAGGCACCAGTATAATTATCAAATTGATAACGAGTTCTTTGAGTTATTTGGTTACCAAGAATTTAATGCCGTAGATGTTGCGGTAGACCTTCAATTAGAGAAAAAACCCAATATGTTAGAATTGGATTTTTTTATTGAAGGAAACGTAAATGTAAACTGCGATGTAAGTACAGAGCCGTATAACCAACCAGTTAGTGGAAAACTACATTTGGTTATAAAGTTTGGTGAAGAGTATAACGACGAAAATGAAGAATTACTCATCTTACCACACGGCGAATACAAAATACAAGTAGAGCAGTACATTTATGAAGCCATTATTTTGGCAGTACCTTATAAAAAAGTACATCCCGGCGTAGAAGACGGTACATTAGATTCTAAAATACTAGATAAATTAGAAGAACTGGCACCACAGCAAAAAGAAGAAATAGAAAATAACGAGGAAATAGACCCTCGATGGAATGAATTAAAAAAACTATTAAAAGATAATTAAGTAAGTAGTTATGGCACATCCTAAAAGAAAGACCTCCAAGACCAGAAGAGATAAAAGGAGAACACATTATAAAGCAAAAGCACCTCAAATTGGCACAGATCCAACCACAGGAGAAGCACATTTATACCACCGTGCACACTGGCACGAAGGTAAATTATATTACAGAGGTCAAGTTTTAATAGACAACTCAGAAGAAGTAGAAGCTTAAAAACAGCTTTTTATTTTTAGTAAAATTAAACTCCCACTTTTGGTGGGGGTTTTTGTTTTTTTAGTAAGTTTTTGGCAAAACAAATCAAAATCAATAGCATTTTAGGTTGATTAACTCCTAAAAAGATTTTACTTTGCATCTTATTAAATAAGAATTTTAGTAGATTTCTTTACCATTTTATGGTTAAAGCAACTACTTTTGTCGAATAAATTCTTTTCTATGAACAAAATAACAGCAGCTATTACCGCTGTAGGATCCTACGTGCCGGAAGATGTTCTTACCAACCAAATGTTGGAAGAAATGGTAGAAACCAATGATGAATGGATTACCACCAGAACCGGCATTAAAGAAAGAAGAATATTAAAAGACCCCAATAAAGGTACTTCTTTCTTAGGCATTCAAGCTGCTAAAGATTTAATCGAGAAAAACAATATCGATCCGCTTGAGATAGATATGGTTATTTTTGCCACCACAAGTCCAGATATGCCGGTGGCTGCTACAGGAGTTTACACCGCATCACAAATAGGAGCCAAAAACGCTTTTGCATACGATTTGCAAGCGGCTTGCTCCAGCTTTCTTTACGGAATGTCTACCGCTGCTAGCTATATAGAAAGTGGCAGGTATAAAAAAATACTCCTTATTGGCGCAGATAAAATGTCATCAATTATAAATTATAGAGACCGCGCCACTTGTATAATTTTTGGCGATGGGGCAGGAGCCGTACTTTTTGAACCCAATACAGAAAATTTAGGACTGCAAGACGAGTTTTTAAGAAGTGACGGCGTTGGCCGAGATTTCTTAAAAATAGAAGCCGGTGGCTCTTTATTGCCGGCAAGTAAAGAAACCGTAGAAAATGGTAAACATTATGTGCAACAAGATGGCAAAACGGTCTTTAAATTTGCAGTATCTAATATGGCAGAAGTAAGTCAAAAAATAATGCAACGCAACAGTCTTGCCGCAGAAGACGTAAATTGGTTAGTGCCGCATCAAGCAAACAAGCGTATAATAGATGCCACGGCCAAGAGAATGAACTTAGACGATAAAAAGGTTTTAATGAATATACAGCGTTACGGAAACACCACCTCTGCAACGCTGCCTTTATTATTGAGCGATTTTGAAAAACAATTTAAAAAAGGAGATAACCTAATTTTTGCTTCCTTCGGGGGCGGATTTACCTGGGGTTCTATTTATTTAAAATGGGCTTATAACTCCTAAAAAAACACAAAAAAACACCTTAAGATTATGGAATTAAAGGAAATTCAAAATTTAATAAAATTTGTAGCCAAATCTGGCGCAAGCGAAGTGAAACTAGAAATGGACGATGTGAAAATCACCATCAAAACCACTTCAGAAGAAAAAGAAACTACCATTGTACAACAAGTGCCAATGGGTGGTATGCAGCAACAAATGCCGCAGCAAAACATGCAGCAAGCGCCTGCACAACCACAACAACAAGCACCTGCTCAAGAAACAAAACCAGAGGCAGATAAAAAAGAAACAGATACAGACGACTCAAAATATCTTACTGTAAAATCGCCAATTATTGGTACTTTTTATAGAAAGCCATCTCCGGATAAACCAGCTTTTGCAGAAGTAGGAGACACGATTAAAGAAGGCGATGTAGTTTGTATTATTGAAGCTATGAAACTATTTAACGAAATAGAAAGTGAAGTTTCAGGAAAAATTGTAAAAGTACTAGTAGACGATTCTTCTCCGGTAGAGTTTGACCAGCCTTTGTTTGTGGTAGACCCATCCTAATTTTTTGTAGTTTTAATAGCAAGTAATAACGCTCAAAAGAAACAAAATGTTTAAAAAGATATTAATTGCCAATAGAGGAGAAATTGCGCTTCGGGTTATTAGAACCTGTAAAGAAATGGGTATTAAAACCGTTGCCGTTTACTCCAAAGCAGATGCAGAAAGTTTGCACGTACGCTTTGCAGACGAAGCAGTCTGTATTGGTCCGGCACCAAGCAACGAGTCTTATCTAAAGATGCCTAATATTATTTCTGCTGCAGAAATTACCAACGCAGATGCAATTCATCCTGGCTACGGATTTTTATCAGAGAATGCCAAATTTTCTAAAATCTGTGCAGAACACGATATCAAATTTATAGGAGCATCGCCGGAAATGATTGCAAAAATGGGCGATAAAGCTTCGGCCAGAGAAACTATGCAAGCAGCCGGCGTACCCTGTATTCCGGGGTCAGATGGTGTTCTTAAAGATTTTAAAGAATGTAAAAAAACGGCTAAGAAATTTGGCTATCCCGTTATGCTAAAAGCTACCGCCGGTGGTGGTGGTAAAGGTATGCGCGCCGTGTGGAAAGAAGAAGATTTAGAACCCGCTTGGGAGTCTGCTCGTCAAGAAGCCGGAGCAGCTTTTGGTAATGACGCCATGTATATGGAAAAACTTATCGAAGAGCCAAGACACATAGAGATTCAAATTGTAGGCGATAGCAACGGTAATGCTTGTCATTTATCAGAAAGAGATTGTTCTATTCAGCGTCGTCACCAAAAACTTACAGAAGAAACCCCTTCGCCGTTTATGACAGATGATTTACGCGAAAAAATGGGTGAGGCGGCTGTAAAAGCAGCAGAATATATAAAGTACGAAGGAGCAGGAACCATAGAGTTTTTGGTAGATAAGCACCGTAATTTTTACTTTATGGAAATGAATACGCGAATACAAGTAGAACATCCTATTACTGAACAAGTAATAGACTACGATTTAATACGCGAACAAATTTTGGTAGCCGCAGGAGTACCAATTTCCGGAAAAAATTATTTCCCAAAATTGCACGCTATAGAATGCAGAATTAACGCAGAAGATCCGTACAATAACTTTAGACCTTCTCCGGGAATAATAAGCAATTTGCACGCACCCGGTGGGCACGGCGTTCGTATAGATACGCACGTTTACAGCGGTTATATGATTCCGCCAAACTACGACTCTATGATTGCCAAATTAATTACCACTGCGCAAACTCGCGAAGAGGCTATTAATAAAATGAAACGCGCATTAGACGAGTTTGTTATAGAAGGTGTACAAACTACCATTCCGTTTCATAGACAATTAATGGATAATCCGGATTATTTAGAAGGTAACTATACCACTAAGTTTATGGAAGGTTTTGTAATGGACGAAAAGTATAAAGACCAAGATCCCGATTAATTTCTATAGTTCGAGATCTAGAAAATCGGTTGGTTTTGTGATAATTCGCAAAATTAACCGATTTTTTTTATTACTGAATCTTCAATCACCCCCAATTTATGAACTATCGCTCGCATTTAATAACTAGTTGTAAAGAATTTACGCTGTCTAAAATTGCTTTTCTTCAAAACGAAATAGAAGCCTTAGAAAATTCTTTACAAACAGAGACCAAAAGCTCCGCCGGCGATAAATACGAAACTTCGCGCGAAATGCTTACGGCAGAGATAAATAAACTCGGTAATCAATTAATACATTATAGAAAATACCAAAGTTTATTGCAACAATTAGAAAATAGAACACCATCTCAAAAAATTGGCTTGGGAAGCGTGGTAATAACAAATCAGTTTAATTATTTTATCGCTATTCCTGCAGGGAAAATAGCGGTAGAAGGAAATACTTTTTACGCAATTGGTCTACAATCTCCCATCGCACAAAACCTATTGGGTAAAACCGAAAAAGAGAGTTTTACTTTTAAGGGAAATTCTTATACGGTTTTAGAGGTTTTGTAAAATTTAAGAATCGGATTCGCTTCTAAAACGCTTTTCCAAAAGTGGTTTTGTAAAAGCAAGTTTGCAAGTTTCGTCTTTCTTCAAGACTTTTTCCGAATAAAAATAAATCTTCTCTTCGCTGTTTTCTAAAACGCCTTCCACAAAATAGTTAAAGCCATTATAATAACTTTTTAGCACTTTTGCTTGTAAAAAACCATCTAGACTCACGTGCAATTCTTGCGGATAGATAAGGTAATGGCCGCTTTGAGAATTTTTAAAACGTGCCGAAGAAATTTTATTTACCTCAGCCAATAAAGAAGCTGCATAAAAGCTAGGCGGATTTTCTAAAAGCTCCTGGGGTTGGTTTTCTGCTAGAATTTTTCCTTCCTTTAAAACAATTGCTTTGTCGGCAAAACCAAACAAATCTGTACTATCGTGTGTAGCAAAAACACAAGTAATGTTTTCTTCCTTTAAATATGCAAAAAGCCTTCTGCGTAGTTTGTTTTTTCTAAAGTTGTCTATAAAATTAAAAGCTTCGTCTAGCAATAAAAGTTCCGGTTTTTTGGCTAAAACTTGCGCCAAAGCCACACGTTGCTTTTGTCCGCCGCTTAAAAATTTTACTTTGGTATTGGCGTAAGCTTGCATATCTACTACTTCTAACAAAGCCGCTAAGCGCTCTTTGTTCTTTTTAGGGAATTGCCTACTTAAATGCGTGATAATGTTCTCTGAAACACTGGTAAACGGCATTAATTGGTCTTCTTGCGCCAGGTATTTCATTTGGGCAACGCCCGGCACCAAATTATACGCCGGACCCAAAACTTTTTCGTCTTTAAATAGAATTTCGCCGCTGTCTGAATCCAGCAAACCGTAAATAGCTTTTAGAAGCGTGCTTTTTCCGCAGCCGCTTTCGCCAATAATGCCAAGATGCTCTCCTTTTTTGACTTTAAAACTTATATTTTGCAAGACGTTTTTTTCCGCGTAAGCGAAACACAAATTCTTTACTTTTAGCATAGAATACTTGATTGTTTGGAGAGTAATATTAACTTTTTTAAAAGATAATTATTGTTTTTGTACAATTAATCTTTTGCCGGGAATATCTATGCTAATTTTCTTGCCAAGCCAGTCTATACCCATAATGCCTTCGTAAATTAAACCTTTATAAAAGAAACTTGAAAATTTTTCAGTGTTACGTTTTTGTTCTTATTGGTCATTGTAGAGAGTGTAGTAAAGTAAAAGTTGTTACCGTGTTTTGGTTTAAAGCTGCTTTTTCTGTACTCTTTTTTTACTTTGGAAGAATCTATTGCCAAGTCTTGCATATATCTGGCGTTAAACCTATAAACGCCAAAGCCGGCGCCACTATCTAAGCTTACCAAAAGTGGGAGTTGGTTTTCTAAATTTACGTAGGTAGCTATTCCCAATGTTAAACCTTTGTCGCTGTCTAAAACAATTGGCATTTCATAATCTTTATTTTGCAAGCGTTTTTTAAAAGATTTGGGAGATTCTATATATAAAATTTTGTTTTCAAAATCTATGGTAATGGGTTGATTTTTAAACGGAGTAAGCGAAATTAAACCGTCTAACGGAAAGTTGAAATCGTATACTGCAAAGGTTTCTTTGGTTATTTTAAAATTATTTATTTTTAGATTTTCTGATTGCCATAAATCAGAGGTTATTGCTTCTCCCGTGGCGCGATGTCCGGTATGAAAATGATGTGTTTTCTCTAAACCTTGTACTTTATCTGCAAAATTTTTGGTTAAAAGATTCATTCCGGCGCCGGTATCAAAAACAAAGTTTCCTTCTACGCCGTTTACTTGGGCTTTAATAATTATGTGTCCGTTGTTAGTAAGTTTAAACGGAATTTCTATTGATTTCTCTACAAGATTTTGTGCAAAAGTTAAATGGGTAAGAAATAAAAATATAAAACTTATTAGGTAACGCATAGGCTGTTTTTAAATGTTTTTGCTTACTAAATAGACGAATAAAAAGTTGTTTTGTAACATATTGTTTTAAATAAGCCTGAATAAATCAATCTGTTTTTTCATTTAGAAATACATTATATTTGGCTGAATCTTTAAGAGCTATGCAAAAATTTTTTCTGTTACTTATTTTTCTAAGCCTTTACGGAAACGCTCAAAATACCATTCAAAAAGCTGCTTTAAAAAAACACGTTGCGTTTTTAACGGCAGATTCTTTGCAAGGCAGATTTCCGGGAACCCGACAAGATAATTTGGTGCAAAACTACATTATGGGCGAGTTAAAAACCGCCGGCTACCAACCAATTTTGCAAACTTTTGATTTTGCATCCCGTAAAGATTCTACTACAATTACAACGGCCAACGTTTTAGGAATACTTGCCGGTACAGATCCGGTTTTAAAAAAAGAAGTTATTGTTCTTGGCGCGCATTACGATCATTTAGGAATTAAAAACGGAAAAATTTATCCCGGCGCAGACGATAATGCTAGCGGAGTTTCGGTTTTGTTAGAAATTGCAAAACGCCTAAAACAACAAGATGCCAATTTAAAACGCAGCGTATTAATAATTGCTTTCGGGGCAGAAGAACAAGGTTTAAAAGGAAGCGATTTCTTTGTAAACAATCCGCTGGTTCCTTTAGATGCAATACAAGTTATGCTCAATATGGATATGTTGGGCAGGTTAAACAAGCAAAAACATCTCTATATAAATGGCGCGGGAACCTTCCGTAAAGGAAACAAAATGCTACGCAAACTGGCAAAAAATTATGATCTGAATCCGGTTATTCATTTGGGTTCTGTTGGCGGCTCAGACCATGTGAGTTTTTATGAGAGAGAAATTTCGGTTTTAGGTTTGCATACCGGCGCCCACGAGCAATATCACTTACCAAGCGACACTAAATCTCTCCTGAATTTTGATGGTTTGCAAATGCTAAGCAATTACATCTACCAAGTTGTGCTGCAATTGGCAAATACAGAACAAAATTTAGCGTTTATTGCCCAAGATTAAAACTTTTTCTTTTTTACTTTACGGAAAAATAACTGTTTAGACTGATTAATATCAGCGTTCAAGCTTTTCTAATTTTGTATCTTTAAGTACTTAATTTAAAAACCAATAGCCATGAAAAAGCGCACGCCAGTTTCTACAATTATGACAGAAAAAGTCCTAACGCTAAACACAAACGATAATTTAGCTACGGCCGAAAGTATATTTAAAAAGAATAAAATAAGACACATTCCCGTGGTAGAAAACGATGCTATAAAAGGTATGTTAAGTTACACCGATTTATTGCGAATTAGTTTTGCCGATGCGGTAGATGAAGACGAAGATACCATAGAAACTACGGTTTATGATATGTTTAGTATTGAGCAAGTAATGGTAAGCAATGTGATTTCGGTAAAACCGGACAACACCATAAAAGAAGTAGCCGAAATCTTGGCAAAAAAAGAGTTTCACGCCTTGCCGGTTGTAGAAAACGATAAACTGGTAGGCATTGTTACCACCACAGATTTGATAAAATATTTGTTAGAGCAGTTTTAAATTTTATCAGATAGATTTAAAAAATAACTGTCTTAGAATTAAAAAGAAACTTTTAAGACAGTTACTTTTTTATAGAAATATTTCCTTTTAAAGCTTTACGGAACTGAAAAATTTCTACGCTTAAATAACATTTAATTTTGGTATTTTATAGCATAAATAGGCTGTGCTACTAGCTTATTAAGCAACCACTTGCGAAAGTTTTATTTTGTACATATATTTGTACATAGCAAAAAATACGGTTATGCAAATTACCACGGTTTCTAACTTTAGAAAAAATATTAAAGCCTATTTAGACAGCGTAATAAAAAACGTTGAAACCCTAATTATAAATCGCGGTAAAGATTCTGGTATTGTGGTTATGTCTTTACAAGAGTATAATTCTCTAATGGCAACAAATCACGAATTATCTTCCAGGAAAAATGAAGCACGCTTAGACGCTGCAATTCAAAAATTAAAAAAGGGAAAAACTTTTGATAAAGATTTAATCGAAAGTTAGTATGAAATATATTTTCGTAGATGAATCTTGGGAAGATTATTTATATTGGCAAAAAACAGACAAGAAAAAGTTAAAAAGAATAAACCTACTCTTAAAAGATATAGCTCGAAACCCTTTTGAAGGAATTGGAAAACCCGAGCCTCTTAAATACAAATATTCCGGTTTTTGGTCAAGACGAATAGACCAAGAACATCGCCTAATCTACCAATACCAAGAAGGAGAAATTTTAATTGCTAAATGCAGGTTTCATTACGATTAGATATTGCATTTTCTGAAAGCAACCGGATTTACAATTAAAAACTCGAATTGGTAGTATTTTCACACCTCAAGTTTCTATAACCAAAACAAAAATCCCGAAATTCTGTTAGTAGAATTTCGGGATTTTGAGATTTGGGGTTTATCTAAGAACTTAAAGCTCTTTTACACCCATATTCCATAAAGTAAAGCCATAAATATCAGCATATTGTTCTATGGTTTTACTAACTGGAGTTCCGGCGCCGTGACCGGCATTGGTTTCAATTCTAATTAATACCGGATTGCTGCCAGCTTGTTTTTCTTGCAATTCTGCAGCAAATTTAAAACTATGTGCCGGTACCACACGATCATCATGGTCTCCGGTAGTGATTAGCGTTGCTGGATATTTGGTACCTTTTTCTACATTATGTACCGGTGAATAATTATATAAATACTCAAACATTTCTTTATTATCTTCAGAAGTGCCGTAATCGTATGCCCAACCCGCGCCTGAAGTAAAGGTGTGGTAACGCAGCATATCTAAAACGCCAACTGCCGGCAAAGCTACTTTTACCAAATCTGGACTTTGGGTTAAAGTTGCGCCAACCAATAAACCACCGTTAGAGCCACCACGTATTGCCAAATAATCTGTAGAAGTATAGTTTTCTTGTTTTAGATATTCCGCGGCAGCAATAAAATCGTCAAAAACATTTTGCTTTTTCAATTTTGTCCCCGCTTTGTGCCATTCTTTTCCATACTCGCCACCACCGCGTAAGTTTGCAACAGCATAGATACCTCCTTGCTCCATCCAAACGGCATTGGTAATGCTAAACGATGGCGTGAGGCTAATATTAAAACCACCATAACCGTAAAGAATCGTAGGGTTTTTTCCGTCTAATTTTATACCTTTTTTGTGGGTGATAATCATTGGTATTTTTGTACCATCTTTAGAGGTATAAAACACTTGTTTGCTTTCGTAATTTTCGCTGTTAAAGTCTATTTCCGGTTTACGGTAAAGCTCTGATTCGCCACTTTCTATATCGTATTTATAAATGCTTCCCGGGGTGATATAATTAGTAAAAGAATAATACAATTCTTTCTCCTCCTTCTTGGCACCAAAACCACCAACGCTACCAACGCCCGGTAATTCTACTTCGCGTACCAAATTGCCATCACGATCGTATTGTTTTACCATAGAAACAGCATCTTTCATATATTCCGTAAAGAAATAGCCGCCTCCGGTAGATGCGGTTAAAACGTGCTCTGTTTCCGAAATAAAATCTTCCCAATTTTCCGGCGAAGGATTAGAAGCATCTACAGTTACAATCTTTTTGTTTGGCGCATCTAAATTGGTTACCAAAAATAGTTTGCTGCCCTCGCTATCTAAAATATTGGTGTCTGTATCTGTATTGCCAATTACGGTTTGTAAAGGCGCATTTTCTTTGGTTAAATCTTTTAAAAACAGCTTGTTACCAGAAGTACTTACGCTGGCGCGGATAAGCAAATACTTGTTGTCTTCTGTAACAATTCCGCCAACGTAACGGTGTTTTTGCTTTTCTGTGCCACCAAAAATAAGTTCGTCTTCTTTTTGAGAAGTTCCCAATTTATGGTAATACAATTTATGCTGATCTGTTTTTGCCGAAAGTTCGCTGCCTTTAGGTTTGTCGTAACTAGAATAGAAAAAACCATCATTTTCTTTCCAGGAAAGTCCGGTAAATTTGATATCTACCAAAGTGTCTTCTACAATTTCTTTATTTTCAGTATTCATGATTAACACCTTACGCCAGTCACTACCGCCTTCAGAAATTGCGTAGGCCAATTTAGAACCATCTTCCGAAAAACTCATGCCTCCTAAAGATGTGGTGCCGTCTTCGCTAAATTTATTCGGATTTAAAAATACTTCTGCCGTAGAAGGATCTTCATTGGTTTTATAGCGATAAATTACGTATTGGTCTTGCAAACCATCGTTTTTACTGTAATAAGTATAGTCGCCTTCTTTTCTTGGGGCGCCAACTTTTTCGTAATTCCATAAAGTTGAAAGTCGGTTTTTTAACGAATCCCTGTACGGAATTTGCGCCAAATAATCTTGGGTAACTTCGTTTTGGCGTTTTACCCAATCTTCGGTTTCTTCGCTACGGTCGTCTTCTAACCAGCGGTAAGGGTCTTTTACTTCGGTACCAAAATAAGTATCGGTACTATCTACTTTCTTCGTTTCAGGATAAGTCAAGCCTTCTTCTTTTTGCGTTTTTTTTGTCGAATCGCAAGCTACAAAAGCTAAAGCGATAAGAGGCAAAATTACTTTTTTCATAGTTGAGCTGTTTTAATAAGCTTTCAAAAATAAGCAACCAAATTGATATTATTCAATTTCTAGGTCAAAAATGGCTTCTACATCGGTTTCGCCACCAATTGTAGCGCCATTTGGGTTGGTAATATCTTTTACTTCTGCTTCGTGAATTAAACGTACCACTACTTCGCCACTTGCCGTAGCATCGGTTGTCCATTGGGTAGAAATACCAATAGGAATCCCGTCGCTATCGGTGGCATCTGCGTCGTCTATTCTTTCCAAATTTACATCGGTATTTGCAAAAGCATAGGTTACAAAATGTGCATTTCTTTCTTCTTTAATTTCCGAAGTTATGTCTTCCGGATTGTTAGGATTAGACTTGTTATAAAAACGTGCTTCTACGGTATAAGTAGTGTTTTCTTCTAACAAGATAACCGGCGAAACGTAAGACTCATCGCGATATTGCGGATCTGTAAAAATGTAAGTTGTTGTCTCTCCCGTTGCATTGGTAATTTCTAAACTAACATCTGTAATTACTTCTTCTTCGTTAATTACTTCCGGTAAATCGTCATCGCTAGAACAAGCGGTAAATACTAAAGTGTTTAAAAATAAGATACTTAAAATTTTAATCGTTTTCATAAGGTAAACATTTAAGGGTTTTAATAATTGAATTTAAGTTGTAGGGTGAAATTCCTACCGGTATTATCGGCATAATAACGCAAACGGTTTAGATAATCGTGATACTGGGTATTTAATAAATTATCTATTAATAAACCAACTTGCATTTGGCCGGTTTTAAAAGGTGTAAAAGTCGCAAAAGCATTAAAATGCAATAAAAAATATGCGTTGGGTGGGGTACTTATATCTACTAACGTACTGGTATAGTTGCCATCTTCTAACACATCGTAATAAAAATTGTTATCGGGGTAATTTTGTTTTTTTAAAACCCAATCTCCGGTTAAACTTAGGTCTAAATTATGCCATTCCGGTTTAGTAAAATTCAACGTGTTAGACCAATTGCTAGGCGGGATATCTACTAGATTAGTGTTGGTGTTTTTGTTTTTTCCGTGCACGGAAGAAAAACGACTTTGGTACAAAAAGTTGGAAGCAAACTTATAATCTGCCGAAACATCTACGCCATACATTTCTGCTCTGGTTTGCTGGTATTCCCAAACCGGGAAAGCCCCCCGAATGGTAGTTTCTAAACCGATAGGTTGCAAAACAATAAAGTTGTTCAGAAAATTAAAATATGGCTCTACCGAAAGTGTAAAAGCATCTGTTTTTCTTTCTAAACTAGCACTAATTTTATGCGCATTTTCTTTATCAAAACGCAGGTCTCCTAATTCTATAATGGCAGCAGAATGGTGCAAACCATCCGAAAATAATTCGGCCGGGTTTGGTGCCCGGTTTGCTTTGGCATAATTTACAGCAAAGTTATAGCGGTTTAATTCGTATTTAATTCCGGCAGAATAAGAGAAACTGTGGTAATCAAATACTGGATTGGTTAAATATTGCGTGCCATAATCGCCAATAATAATGTCTGCATAATCGTTATCGTAATTTCGCTCGTTCCAACGCGATTTTAAATAGAATTTTTTAGCATCTAAATGTGTATAATCATAACGCAAACCACCTTCTACAAGCCAATTCTCAGCAAACCTATAATCGGTTACGGCAAAAACGCCGACTTCTTGTTTGTCATAATCCGGAATTAAACGTCGTACGCCGGTAGAAGGATTTGAAAAATTATTTTGTGCCGCAACTTCTACTCCGGTATTTAGGTTAAAATTATTTTCGGCATCAAATTTAAACGTAGCGGAGGCTTTATGACTTTCCAACTCCAAATCTAGCGCCGCTCTTTTATCTTCTGCATCGCGCCGAATATCGTATTCTTGTCGGTTGTTTTTTTGGTAGCTATATTGTAGCTCAAGTTTTCCCAATTCCGCAAAGCGTTTAAAATAATTCAGTTTTAATAAATGGTGTTTTACTTCTTGCTTGGGCGCATCTATAGAATAGGTAAAATCGTTTACCACAAAAGGACGTTCTTGATTAATCGCCTTTATCAAATCGTTTACATTACCAATATGCGCCGAACGTAAAATACCGGTTTCTGTAGAAAAATAACTGTAATATGCATCAAAACCACTTGTAAATTTATTTAAACCTACATTTAGAGCAAAGTTTTGTTCTTGGTTTCCGGTGTTGGATAACACATAATCCGGTGCTTCAAAGTCGCCATACTTTTTAAAAGTACCTTGGGCTTTTGCATACCAACCACTTTTAAAACTTTTTACCAATTGCGTGCTAACTGAGCCACCACGACCGTTGGTTGAGCCGCTTAAAATGGTTTTGCCGTAAAGGCTATCTTTTACCGGAATTTTGTTGGGTTTGGTAAGCACCACGCCGCCAACTGCATCGCCGCCGTAAGCCAAAGCAGACGCGCCTTTTATTACGCTTACAGAACCGGCAGTATTTAAATCTATGTTTGGCGCGTGTTCTACGCCCCACTCTTGGTCTTCCATTTTTACGCCATTGTTATACGTCAAAACCCGACTGCTGTGCAAGCCATGAATTACGGGTTTTACAATAGAATTACCGGTAGATAAAGTGTTTACCCCGCTTATTTCTTTTAAAGCGTCGCCCAAATTGGCGTTGGAATATTTTTCTAAAACAGCCGTTTCTAACTTGCTTTCTTGTCCGGTTTTAGAAAGTGCTAGTTGTTTTTTTCCTTGTAATATAACCTCGCCCAACTCTTCTAAATGATGTTCTAATTTTATAGAAAGTTGTTTGTCTTCCGTTAAGGAAAATTTTAAGCTCTTTGTATCGCATTGCGGATGTTTTACCGTAATCTCATACTGGCCGGCGCAAAGATTTTCTATAGAAAATTTGCCGTCAAAGTTAGAATAAGTTGTTTCTCCGCTTGGTTGCAAGGTAATTTCAGCATAGATAAGCGGATCGCCGTTATGGAAATCGGTTAATTTCCCCGAAAGGCTATAACTGCATTCTTGCGCGAGTGCAGCATAATTTGCCATCATAAAAAGAATGGCAGAAAAAATAAGTTTCATTGTAAAAAAGTGTAATTGTTTAAAAAGTAGTTATCACTAAAGTCTAATTCTAAATACGATTTAAAATGACGCCAAGTTTATCGAATACCAAAAAGCACCGAAAAAGCTTGCGCTTATCGCTTTAAAAAAAATTAGAATAATTTAAACTTTTACAAAGGGAGGAGGTTTATTGTACAAGTCACAAAACGAAGGTTTTGTAGAAAATGCATAAGTATAATCCGGTTGCGTATAGGAATTTTCTAGTAATGTTGGGCAAACTATTTCTACCGAAGAAGCCGGTAAAACTGCCGTTAACTCTACTTGTGTGTGGGAAATTTGACACCAAACACATTTTTCAGGAGAATTTGTAGTATTGTCGTGCGCAAAAACATGCAAGTCTGCCACCTCTACCAACAAAAAGGCGAATAGAAATAAAAAACCGATGCTATGTTTTACTTTTTTAGACAACATATTGCAAAACTAACCAAATAAGTATGGATTAAGCTAAGGATAGATAATATTTAACTATTGCAACTAATCTAACTAAGGAAATTAGCGTGTATATATTCGACAATTTGCACGGTGTTCGTTGCCGCGCCTTTACGGAGATTATCGGTTACAATCCATAAATTTATTGCTTTTGGGTGCGAAACGTCTTTACGGATTCTTCCTACAAAAACATCATCTTTTCCGGCAGCGAAAATTGGCATGGGATAATTGTTTACTGTTGGATTGTCTTGTAAAAAAATGCCCGGAAAATTTTTAAGCGTTTTTTTGAGGTCAGACATTTCAAAATCTTTTTCAAACTCTATATTAACCGATTCGCTGTGACCGCCAACCACCGGAATTCTTACCGCTGTAGCAGAAACCAATACTTTTTGGTCGTTGAGAATTTTTTTGGTTTCGCGCGTTAGCTTCATTTCCTCGCGGGTGTAATCGTTATCTAAAAAAGCATCGCAGTGTGGCAAAGCGTTTTTATGAATTGGATACGGATACGCCATTGGTCCTTTTATACCGGCAGTTTCGTTTTCTAATTGCGAAACGGCTTTCACGCCGGTGCCGGTAATAGATTGATAAGTAGAAACCAGCACACGTTTTATGCTATATTTATCGTGCAGTGGTTTCAACGTCATTACCAATTGAATGGTGCTACAATTAGGATTGGCTATAATTTTATCGTTTGCGGTAAGCGAGCTTGCGTTTACTTCGGGTATGATTAGTTTTTTGGTAGGGTCCATTCGCCAAGCAGAAGAATTATCAATTACCACCGTACCGACTTCTGCAAATTTTGGCGCCCATTCTAAGGAAATGCTTCCGCCAGCAGAAAATAAAGCAATATCGGGTTGTAGGCTTAAAGCGGTTTCTAAATTAACCACTTTATAGGTATCGTTTTTAAAGTTAACATCTTTCCCAACCGACTTTTCGGAAGCCACCGGAATTAACTGCGTTACAGGAAAATCGCGTTCTGCCAATACCTGCAACATTACTTGTCCTACCATTCCGGTTACCCCAACTACTGCTATTTTCATTTTTATTTATTCTAGGTTTACTGGTTGCAAAGGTAAAAAGTTAAATTAATTACTAAGCTTTGGCAGGTCTCCTTTTTAATCTGGAAAATAGAGGGTTTTTCGGTTAGAAGTTACTCCGTTAAATTGAAGGATTAATCTATTAAATGTAAAAATATTCGATTATTTTTAGAATAAAGTTGCTTCGTTTGATTAAATGCATTATATTTAACACTTTATTAACCAACTAAACTATTTTATTATGAAGCAAATTTTTAATCGAAAATCCCCCCCCCCACAAAACTTAAGCCTAAGTACTTAACAAGGGCGGGATATTTACCCGTTGTCTTACTTTTATTTTACACTTTGGCAAGTTGTGAAAGAGATGATTTTTTAGAAAAAGAACTACAAACCGGCAGTTATCCTGTACAATATTCTACCAAAACTTATCAAGAATTAGAAAACAACACTGCATTTACGTCTACTTTTACGGCCTTGCACCAACATTTTAATGTTGGGTCAACCAGTTTACAGGGCAGAGGCAGTTATATGCAAGATCAATATGGCTTTAGCATAGACTCTTCTGTGGTTGAAGTGGCCAAAACAGATAAATATACTTCTTATACCATGTATATTAGCCGGGCAGAACACCCAAAACATTATTTTGAAAACCTGGTTATTGAAGTTACCGATACTGCCAAAACCAAGGCCTATGTGGTACAGTATTTTCCTACTAGCCCCATTAAACCTGTCCCGGAACACAATTCTTATGCGTTTGGGTATGATTTTAATTTTATACCAATAAAATATAATGAAGGCAGTAAGATAGATGGTGACAATTGTGGGTTAGTTATGGTAACCTTTTGTTCAGAACCGTGGGGTGATGGCAATGATGAAGTGCATATTGCTACCGGAGCTTGTAAAAATCCAGATTATTTAAGTAATGAATTAGTTGAAAGTTCAGCTTGCGGCGGCATGCCAGACATCCCACCGGCAGATTACCCTAACGACCCCTCTTCTGGTAACAATTCCGGGCCTAGTTATCCTTATAATCCTAGCGGTAGCGGTTATGCCAATAACACAACCATTACCAATCCGCTTTTATGCTATAAAACACAAGTGGACTGCCCACCGGAGTTGGAGAATTGGGATACTCTTCAAGACCCGTGTGAAAGTTTAGAAGAACTGGCTAATGAAAATGGACAGGATATCACTTCTCAAATAGAATTTTTACAACAAAAATTGAATAATAATACAAATAACGAATGGGGTGTAGAATTGAAAAGAACCGAAAACCCAGATGGAAGCTTTGCTAACAATAATACACAGGTAGAAGGCTCAGCAAATGGCGTTTCTTTAATTGCTGGCTGGGAATATATAGGCGCCTGTCATCTACATACGGATGATGGTTACCCGATGTTTTCTTTTGGAGACTTACATCAGCTCTCGAGATTCTATTCTTTAGCTGCTGCTTATAATCAACCTTATGTAACTTCAATATTAGTTGCCAATAATCCAGCAAATGAAAATAATCCTAATGAAAACCCATTTTTGGTGTATGCCATTAAAGCAGAAAATCCAAACTTGTTAATACAAGCTGTAGAAAATATGCTGAACAATCCTGAATTAAATTCACTAACGGTTAAAGAAAAAATTAGTATTATTAATGATAAGTTGAGAAAACCTTATTCAAATAGTGAAAACAATTTAGAAGCATATTTTTTACAACTCTTTTCTTCTTTTGGAATTGAACTTTATAAAGCTGATGAAGCGCTTGAAAACTGGAATCAACTTAGTTTAAATGGAACAACTATAGAAGAAAAACCTTGTGAATAAATTCTTAAAAACAAAAAAATGAAAACAATTATAACCACACTTTTTTTATTCGCTGTAACGTACGGCTATAATCAAAATAATTTACCAGAAATCAAAGATTTAGAGCATATTACTTTCCCTTCCGAACAAGGAGTTTATTATAAAGATAATAACAATCTATTAAATCCTTTTGAAGGCACATACCTCTATAGTAATGGAAACACTTCTTTTAAGATTGTTCTGGAAAAGAAAGAAATGACCACCTATAATAGCGGTTATTTTTATGAAGATTTGTTAGTAGGAGGCTATCAATATATAGAAGAAGGCACAGAAAAAATAAACACCTTAAATGTGCTTAATACAGACCATACAAATAGTACCGCAAATTATAAAATACACGCCAACATTATATATAGGGGAAATGCTTTATGGATAGAAGATGCGACCTCTTCGGACGAAGTATGGTTAGATGGTACCATTAAAGACCCATTAAGTAATTCCTTACACGATTTATTTTTAAGAAAAGTTACCCATAATGGACAAGAAGCCTTAAAAATCCTAATTATGTACGGGCACACAGTAAGAGAAGAAGGAGACCCTCCAAAACCGCCAGCTAGCTACCCGAATGGGGAATTTATATTAATAAAACAATAATTTAACCCACAAACCCTAAAATAAAACCCGCTTATTTTGCGGGTTTTTGTACTTTTAAAGAGATGAAAAATATAATAACATTAGTATTTTTATTAACGCTTATAGCTTTTAATTGTAAAGCCCAAACCATTTCCCTTACCAACGTGAACTGGCTTACGGTTCCTGATGGCGCTTACGTAAAAGACACCGATGGAAAGCTGAGTGCTTTTGTAGGCACTTGGCAATGGACAAACGGCAATGATGAATTTACCGTTGTTTTTGTTAAAAAAGAAATGTATAATTTAGAAAACACTAATGACTATAGTGAGGACAAATTACTAGGAAGTTATCGCTACATAAAAAACGGAGTTGAGGTAGCCAACAACTTAAATTTTACCACTAGTTTTGATGTAAATGATATTTCTACTTTTTCTAATTATGCAGATATTATTACAACAAATCATAGTGATTTTAAAGGTCTTCAGATGCAAGTTTATGACAAGGTAAAACATAAAAACCTAGGAGGTAGTTTTGAGTTAATCAATCCTTTAACCCTACCTAATGGTAATTTTAGTGCAACAGAAGCTCGCTGGAAATTAAGGGAGAAAGAATTTATAAGTGTTAATGGAGAACCTGCATTACCAGAAGATGGTATTGGTTTACCAAATGATATAATCCTAACCAAACAATAATTTTAACCCTAAACAAAACCCGCTTTATGTTGCGGGTTTTTGTACTTTTAAAGAGATGAAAACAATAACAACACTATTATTTTTCACAATTTTATGCATAGCCTGCAAAGCACAGACACCAGTTTCACCACTTTATAGTAATGTAGATTATGGCAATACAGAGGGTACGTATTATAAAGACACCTTCAACGATCTAAATCGGTTTGAAGGTACGTGGCAATATACTAATGGAAATACTGCATTTAAAGTGGTATTACAAAAAAAAGAAATGTATCATTACGAAAGTCCCATAAGCACTCATCACTATTATGAAGATTTACTAATTGGGGAGTATAAATATGTAGAGAATGGAATAGAAAAAGTAAACACGCTAAATTTTTTATCCAATACTTATAACAACCCGTCTGAGCATTATCTTGCTGGAAATGGTATTCAAAAATATAATCCTAATGTAAGCGGGATCTGTATAGGTTGTAATCCTGGCGATGTTCAAGTAAGATTGATTCTACGAGAACCCAATGTAGATATACCAGGTGCCTATACTACTATATATTTTAAACACTATATTGAAAACGGGGTAGAAAAGCTTGAGGCAGAAGCAACTTTAAGAGGAAACCCTTCTTATAATATAAATGACCCTAACCCCACTTTTGACGAGTATAGCTTACCATTGGATACAACATTTATATTAACCAAACAATAATTTTAACCCTAAACAAAACCCGCTTTATTTTGCGGGTTTTTGTACTTTTAAAGAGATGAAAAATTTTATAACATTAGTATTTTTATTAACGCTTATAGCTTTTAATTGTAAAGCCCAAACCATTTCCCTTACCAACGTGAACTGGCTTACGGTTCCTGATGGCGCTTACGTAAAAGACACCGATGGAAAGCTGAGTGCTTTTGTAGGCACTTGGCAATGGACAAACGGCAATGATGAATTTACCGTTGTTTTTGTTAAAAAAGAAATGTATGATGGGGGAGGCACTCGTAAATTTAACCAAGATAAAATTC
Organism: uncultured Mesonia sp.; assembly: GCA_947494545.1. Taxonomy (GTDB): domain Bacteria; phylum Bacteroidota; class Bacteroidia; order Flavobacteriales; family Flavobacteriaceae; genus Mesonia. Next base: position 37,945 of record CANLVH010000001.1, read on the forward strand.
TAGGAGGGTACCGTTATATAAAAGATGGTGTTGAGGTAGCCAACAACTTAAATTTTACCACTAGTTTTGATGTAAATGATATTTCTACTTTTTCTAATTATGCAGATATTATTACAACAAATCATAGTGATTTTAAAGGTCCTCAGATGCAAGTTTATGACAAGGTAAAACATAAAAACCTAGGTGGTAGTTTTGAGTTAATCAATCCTTTAACCCTACCTAATGGTAATTTTAGTGCAACAGAAGCTCGCTGGAAATTAAGGGAGAAAGAATTTATAAGTGTTAATGGAGAACCTGCATTACCAGAAGATGGTATTGGTTTACCAAACGATATAATCCTAACCAAACAATAATTATCCAATTAAATAAAAAAGACCCCCGAAAAAAACGGGGGTTTGGTTAAAAAATGAATAGTGTAGCGGTTACTACTATTCTATAATTTTCCTTTTTACGCGTTGCGAGATAGAAGTTATCAATTCGTAGGAGATTGTGCCGGCTCTGTTGGCAAAGTCTTCAGCGCTTTTTTCTTTCCCAAAAAGAATAACTTCATCGCCTTCCTGGCAATCTATGTCGGTTACATCTATCATTAGCATATCCATACAAACATTGCCAATTATGGGGGCCAATTTTCCGTTTACCAAAACATTGGTTTTTTGTTTGCCGTAAATTCGATTTATCCCATCGGCATGGCCTAAAGGTAAAGTGGCGCTTCTGGTAGCTTTTTCTGCGATAAATTGCCGGTTATAACCAACGCTTTCGCCTTTTTTTATGTCGTGAATTTGAGAAATTATAGTTTTTAACGTAGCGACAGGTTGTAGTTTTTTGTCTTGCTCGGGTGCGTTGCCAAAACCATACAAACCAATGCCGGTACGCACCATATCAAAATGCGCTTCGGGATAGTTTAGAATTCCCGAAGTATTGCATAAATGTTGTAAAGGTTTATACGGTAATTCTTTTAAAATTTCTGCACTCAGGTTGAGGTATTGCTCTAATTGTCCCATACTAAAAGAACGCTCATTCAAATCTTCGCTGGCAGCAAAATGCGAATAAATACCTTCTACTTTTATGCTTTTGGTTTTTTTAAGCGCCTCATTTACATAATTTATATCGTCATAAGCAAAACCCAACCGATTAAAACCGGTGTTTAGTTTAAGGTGAATAGGATAATTTTGTTGTTGTTTTTCTTCCGCGAAAGCTATAAAATGTTCTAAAACATATTTGCTGTAAATGGCGGGCGTTAGGCAATGTTCTACAATTAAATTGAAATTACCGGATTGCGGATGCAAAACCAATATGGGTTTTGTAATGCCGTTTTCGCGTAAATTTACGCCTTCTTTGGTGTAGGCAACCGCAAAAAAATCTATGCCTAAATTTTCTAGCTTTTTGGCAATTTCGGCGGCATCGCTACCGTAAGCAAAAGCTTTTACCACGCCCATCATTTTGGTTTTGTTTGCCAATTTACTGCGTAAATAACGGTAGTTGTGTTCTAGCGCTTTTAGGTCTATTTCCAAAACGGTTTCGGTTGCTTTACTCATTTTTGGGTTTGTTTTCTTGGCTAAGTTCTTTTAACGCGTTTACTTCTATTTTCTTCACTTTTTCGCTAAGCATAGCTTTATAATAAGCAGCTCTACTCAAAGGTTCGTACTCTTCTACTTCTCCCAATAGTACCAAATCTCGTCCCGGCGCTTTTCTAAAACTGTATTGTGCCAAGTTGCCTGTTCTGGTACAAACCGCGTGTACTTTGGTAACATATTCTGCCGTTGCCATCAAATTGGGCATTGGTCCAAACGGATTTCCTTTAAAATCCATATCCAAACCGGCAACTACTACTCGAATACCTTTATTGGCTAGATCGTTACAAACGCTTACAATCTCATCGTCAAAGAACTGGGCTTCATCTATACCAACTACATCGCAATCGTCTGCCAACAAGCGGATGTTGGCAGCGGCAGGAACCGGCGTTGACCTTATTTCGTTGGCATCGTGAGAGACCACCATTTCTTCGTCGTAACGACGGTCTAAAGCAGGTTTAAAAATTTCTACTTTTTGTTTTGCAAATTGCGCACGTTTGAGTCGGCGTATGAGTTCTTCGGTTTTACCGGAAAACATACTGCCACAAATAACCTCTATCCAGCCAAATTGCTCTTCGTGATTTACTGTATTTTCGAGAAACATTTTGTAATTTTCAGCACTAAAACAGGAAAATTCCTGCTATATTAAAAGTGTGATAAATTTACTAAAAATACAACCCCACAAAAAAACTAAAGCAAAAAGTTATGAAAAAGTCGTTGGAAAATGAGTTGATGAGCATTGCGCACAGGATTTTGCAACTGCGCAACAAAGCAGATATACACGAATTAAAAGCGGTTACAGGAGTTTTGTACGAAAAACTTTCGGTGCTTTCCTTTACGGAAAAACATTTTTCCGGTCTGCAACCAACTATTGGTAAAAAGCAAATAGAAAAAGCTTTAGAAGAGCAGCAAGAACAAAAAATAACGAAAACCGAAAGTGCAGAAGAGAATGAACCTAAAACTTCTAAAGATACTGCAATACCAAATCCCAGACCAGATGGTACACAGCATAATACCGAGGCAATTGTAGAGCCCAATACAGAAATAATAAAGGAGATGGTAGAAGAAATGCCTTCTAAAGAAACTACAAAAGACGAAACTTTAGAAGAGATTTTACCGGAAAAAGAAGAACAAGCAAAAGACGATTTGCGCGATTTGGGCGTGCATTATGACGAGTTGCCAAGTTTTGAGCGCGTAGATAAAAAACAAGATATGGCCGGAGATAATTCCGTAAAGAAAGAAGAGGTAAAGGAAAACAATAGCAGCGATGCCTCGGAAGAAACTATTGAAAGTGAAGAAGAAATAAAACACGAAACAAACCAAGAAACGTCAAAACCGGCTCCGGACGAACCTCAAAAACCAAAACAAGAAAACCTATTTGGTAGCGAGTTGCCGGAATTTGAACCTAAAAAAACACCGACCAAAAATAGCCAGAACGAAACCAAAAAATCTTTAAACGACCGACTTAAAAACGGTATTAACATCGGTTTAAACGATAGATTGGCATATATAAAACATCTGTTTGGCGGCAGCGTAGACGACTATAATCGCGTGCTTTCCCAGCTTAACACAAAAGATAGTTTTGAAGAGGCGTATAGCTTTATTCAACAGCAGGTAAAACCGGATTATAATAATTGGGAAGGAAAAGAAGTGTACGAAAATCGTTTCATGAATACCATTGAAAACAAATTTTAAGCATGGCAAAACTGTTTATTGTGCCAACGCCAATTGGTAATTTAGAAGATATGACTTTTAGGGCCGTGCGCGTTTTAAAAGAAGTAGATTTTATTTTGGCAGAAGATACGCGTACCAGCGGAAAATTGCTAAAACATTATGAAATTGAAACGCCAATGCACAGCCACCATATGCATAACGAGCATAAAACGCTAGATTTGATTATAAATCGGATTAAAAATGGCGAAGCGGCCGCTTTGATTAGCGATGCCGGAACGCCGGCAATATCGGATCCCGGTTTTTTACTTACGCGCGCTTGTGTAGAAAATAACCTAGAAGTAGATTGCTTGCCGGGTGCAACAGCCTTTGTGCCGGCTTTAGTAAACAGCGGTTTGCCCAATGATAAATTTGTATTTGAAGGCTTTTTACCGGTAAAAAAAGGCAGGCAAACCCGTTTATTATTTTTGGCAGAAGAAACAAGAACGATGCTATTTTACGAGTCACCGCACAAATTATTAAAAACCTTGGGGCATTTTGTCAAGTATTTTGGCGAGGAGCGACAAGTTTCGGTTTCTCGAGAGATTTCTAAAATGCACGAAGAAACAATCCGCGGAAGCGTAAAAGAAGTGGAAGCACACTTTACCAAAAAACCTCCAAAAGGTGAAATTGTGGTTGTGGTGGCAGGTAAAAAATAAAGGCTTCAGTGTTAAAACGCGTTGATAGTAAACTTAAATTGGCTCCTTTTCTCGGGAAAGGACTAGGAATAGGATGATTTTTTAAAATACTCATCCCCAACTTAAATCCTTCTCCCGAGGGGAAGAACTTTAAAAAACAACGCAAAACTAAACTAGAGCCAAAATAAATTACTTTAAAAAACTGGCCAGTAAAGCATAAAATTTATCTACAGATTCTTTGGAGTAATTGTGCAGATCTATTTCTTTCCAAGTAGAGTCAATTTGTATTTTTATGCCTTTATCTATGCGTTTTAAATTATTAATTTGGCCTATTTTTATTCGCTCTGTAGGTTGTTCATTTATACGGTATTTTACAAAAACCGCATCGTAAACCACTTTGTTTTTGCGGGTTTGCGATTTAAAAAGTACATAAACAATTAAAAGATTGGCAAAAATCACCAGATAGAAATAAAGAAAATTGGCGGTAATATAATACGTAACCAAGCCAATGATTAATCCTATAAAACCTAGTAACAAAAACAGTAAATGCCGTAAGGTGTTTTTGTAGCGTATGCTGAGTTCTTTTGCCATAATTCGAAGATAGGATTTTGTAGAAAAATAAGCCACGCGAAATTGTAAAAAAGTTTTTTACTGAATTTTCAATTTCAACTTCATGTTTAATTTTATTCCCAAAATTACGCTTAGTTCCAGTATATTTGATAAATTTCGTTTCAGAAAATTTACTTAACCTTAGCTATTTATTTTATTACAAATGCGCTGGAACCTAAAAGCTTTACCGGAATCTGACAAAGTAAAACACCTACAAGAAGTTTTGGGCGTAGAAAAACCCATTGCCAGTTTGCTCGTACAACGTGGCATCAAAACTTTTGAAGCAGCCAAAAACTTTTTTAGACCAGACATTAAACACCTGCACAACCCTTTTTTGATGAAGGGAATGGAGCAAGCCGTAAACCGGGTAGAAACAGCCATTCGGGATCAAGAAAATATTATGGTTTATGGCGATTATGATGTAGACGGCACCACTAGCGTAGCTTTGATGAGCTCTTATCTTAAAACCAGAACGCCGCAAGTCGCATCGTATATTCCCGATCGTTATACCGAAGGTTACGGGGTTTCTTATGACGGAATAGACTTTGCCGCAGACAATGATATTAGCTTGATTATTGCTTTAGACTGCGGAATAAAAGCCGTAGATAAAGTGGCTTATGCCGCAGAAAAAGGAATAGATTTTATTATTTGCGATCACCACCGGCCGGGAGAAAAAATTCCGGAAGCGGTTGCGGTTTTAGATCCAAAACAAGAAGACTGCAATTATCCTTATAAAGAGTTGTGCGGTTGTGGCGTTGGTTTTAAACTAATACAAGCTATCGAAGAAAAAAGAGGAAATACGGTAGAAACCTTGTTGCCGTATTTAGATTTGGTGGCAACAGCCATTGGCGCAGACATCGTACCCATAACCGGAGAAAACAGAATTTTAGCTTACCACGGTTTACACGTTATTAATACGCTTCCGCGGAATGGATTTAAAGCCATTATAGCCCAAACCAAAAAAGAAAGTTTAACCATTACTGATGTGGTTTTTATGATTGCGCCGCGCATAAACGCCGCCGGCCGTATGAAACACGGTTTGCACGCCGTACAATTACTTACCGAAGAAAATCTGGACCAAGCGCTTATTTATGCTCAAGAAATAGAACAATTTAACACCGATAGGCGCGATACCGATAAAAGTATTACCGAAGAAGCCTTGCATATAATAAAGGAAACCAAAGAACAAGAACGTTTTACCACCGTAGTTTACCAAGAAAACTGGCACAAAGGCGTAATTGGAATAGTAGCTTCGCGACTTACCGAAACCTATTACCGACCAACCTTGGTATTTACCAAAAGCGGCGAAAAGTTGGCGGCTTCTGCACGTTCTGTAAAAGGTTTTGATGTGTATAATGCTTTAGAAGCTTGTACCGAACACATCGAGCAGTTTGGCGGTCATAAATACGCAGCCGGTTTAACATTAGAACAAAAAAACTACGAATCTTTTAAAGAAAAGTTTGAGCAAGTAGTAGCAGAAAGTATAGATAAACGTCTTTTGACGCCAGAAATTACAGCCGACTTAGAAATAGATTTAAACGAAATAACGCCAAAATTTTATCGTATTTTAAAGCAATTTGCGCCTTTTGGTCCGGGTAATATGGCGCCATTATTTTTGAGTAGAAATTTAAAAGATACCGGTTATGCCAAACCAGTTGGGACAGATGCGCAACATTTAAAATGCACGGTAAAACAAGAACAGAATCAGCAGTTTATTAACGCCATAGGTTTTGGTTTGGGAGACAAATTAGACAGAATAAAAGAACAACCCACTTTTGATGCACTTTATAACATAGACGAAAACCATTGGAATGGGAATGTGTCTCTGCAATTAAAATTAAAAGATTTACGTTAAAACCTTATTTCAGATAAAATTGTAAATGCTTACTTTGCCTTATACAGTTTTACTCAAGAAAATCTACAAGCTTGGGAAAAATCTTAAAGATAAGCGAAAAACCATTTCTCCTGCGAGGTTTCTAAAACCTCGTAGGTATTGAACTATAACGGTAAAGGTCCTCAAAACTTGATTTCAGTATATAATTAGAAACTTTAAAAATCTGTGTTTTGTATATTTGAAGAATTATTATATTTCTCTATACAACTAAATTATGAAAGAACCATTTGCAGATTTTTTAGCGATAGCAGGTATGGCCGCATTTGCCATTTTGGCTTATAATCAAAATTGGTGGCAAGACTATACCGCTTTTGTAATGATACCGCTTTTGGTAGCGTACTTTTTAGGAAGGTATATTGGTGGTAAAAATAAGAAGAAGTAGAAAAAATAGTTTTTGAAAACATTCTGCCAATTAAAACGCTTCCAGTCTAAATTCTTCGCCATCAAAAATACCGTAGGTGTAATGTGTAATCCAATCGCCTAGGTTAAAATAGGTAGAACTTTCTCCCACTTTAATTTTTATGGGTAAATGATAACTCATTTTTTACTTTTTATTTTATTATTAGAACATATTTTTGATTCCTTACCAAAATTATGATGATAAAAATCATTCAAATCCACCGTCATCAACATGGAGTTACGGCTACGTATAAAATTTTATTAAAAAAATTCTTCTTTTTTGCAAATACTATATTAATTTTACATATCTTTAACATATAATATTTTTTGTTACGACTAAAAACGCTTAGTACCGTTAAAAAATATTTTTTAACATTAATTGATTGTAATTATAATCCTTAACAAAAAGCTTATGAAAAATTTATTATTATTCTTATTCATCTCTATAACTATTAGCAGCTGCAACAACGATGATGACAACACACCGCAAAATCCTGTTGACCAACTGCCACCACCCACAACCACCGGAGAAAACACTTTTGGTTTTATGGTTAACGGGGAACCGGTTTCCATATCAAATACCACAGAAATGGCAGCTATTTATCAAGGCGGACTATTACAATTAGGAGCGGATTATGAAATAGAAGATATAGACAGAGGTGTTACTATTTGGCTTGAAAGAGAAAATCTTGTCGAGGGGTCCTATTTTTTAAATGGTAACACTTTGAACATTGCATTTTTTAAAGAATCTATTTCAGAATGTACGCTATATGAAACTTTTAGCCCTAATTCAGGCTCATTAAAAATAGATTTTATTGATCATGAGCAATTTATAGTTTCCGGAAGATTTGAATTTGAGGCAGTATCTCCTACCTGCGAAGAAAACATTACTATAACTAACGGGCGTTTTGATATGCAGTATATACCTTAAAAAACTTAACTATTAACTAAAACCAATCAAAATGAAAAAATTACTTATTATTACTTTCTTTTTATGCTCTTATTTTAGCGCATTTGCACAAAATACGGCTTATTATGACCGTATGGAACATGTTTTTGGAAACATTGATAAAACCAAAGTAACCACGGGTTTTTTAAAAGAATTTGGTATCCGCCTCAATGATGTAGAAGCTTACAATGGTGTTCTCCAAAACACCAATTGGGTAGATAAAACACAATGGCAATCTCTTTATGCATCTTTATATACAATGCGTGTGGGTACGGAAAATCAAAATATGACGGCACCCAATTTGGTGCTTAGAAATTTAAGGACCCAAAAATCAAAAGGAGAAGTTTTGTTGGCCGCACAGCATTATAATTACCAACAATATAAGGCCAACGCTTACACCAATGGTGATGTAACAGTAGTTAATGACCGCATTTATGATGTAGCAGGAAAAAACCCTTATGAAACTAAAACTGTTTTTGCAGTTAGCCCATTAAAGCAAAGGTTACAAGGCAAAACTTTTTCCTTTAGATTGCCTAGCACACTTATACATACCAATACTGATCATACTTTAAATCAAGTGCAAATTGATTTTGGCAACGGACAAGGTTATCAAACTACAACACTTAATACAGGTAAAAGTGTTACCTATACTTCTGGCGGGGAAAAAGAAATTAAAGTAAAGTTTATTTATAATAATGGCCCTACCCTATATAGCCATTCTAAAATATGGGTAGATTATGTGGGGTCAAACCCAACAATGCAAACTCGTTTTAATAATACAGATGTCACTACCTACATTATTACTGGAGATACTTGGCAAGGAAGCGAAGCCACTGGTTTGGTTACAGTGGAACTTGCTCCTGGGCACACTAGTTTGACCAAACCTCTAATTGTAGTAGAGGGTTTTGATCCCGATAATAGTTTTGACTATTTTGATTTAATAAATGGCACTGGCCCTGGTGGTTTATTTGCTGGTCTGGGTGAAGGTCTTACGCTCAACCAAGCCATCGAAGACGAAGGTTATGATTTGGTTTTTGTAAATTTTGTGAATAGTACAGATTATATTCAGCGTAATGCTTATATGGTGCAAGAAGTTATAGAGAGGGTAAATATCTTAAAAACGGAAGCAGGCAGTACGGAGAAAAATGTTGTCTTAGGTATGAGTATGGGTGGTTTGGTAGCCCGTTATGCCTTGCGTAATATGGAAATTGATAATGACCCAAACACTAATCACGATACCAAACTTTACATTAGTCACGATGCCCCGCATCAAGGCGCAAATGTACCTTTGGCATTTCAAGCTTTGGTAAGGCACTTGGTGGGCGAAGAAGTTAGTCTCCCTGTATTTTTTAGTTTACTTGATGTTGATATTATAGACTTAGTAGAATTAAGCCCAGATTTACAAGATGGTTTAGCTTTATTACAAACACCTGCCGCTAGGCAAATGCTTATTTATCAATTACAAGACACCGGAGATAATGTTTCTATTGGCAACAACACTTTACATAATAATTTTGCTGCTGAATATTCAGCAATGGGTTACCCACAACAAAATGGTATTCGTAATATAGCTATTGCTAACGGCTCAGAATGTGGCACACCATTAAACTTTAGTCCTAACAGCACATTAGTAAATATAAATGAAAAAATTGACTTACCCTATTTTCTAAGTAATGTAGCGTTAGCTGTCCTTAATGGTATTTCTCTAAATCCGGGACAAATTATTAGCTCTACTCTATCTACCGATACAGACATTAAAATTCAGTTTAATGCCAAAGCTCTACCTAACCAAGAATCTAAACAAATTTATAAAGGGAAAATTTTTATAGAAAAAACAATTTTATTCTTGATTGATGTAGAAGAACCTCTAATTGACGGCAAAACATTAAATTCATCATCGTCTATGCTGCCTTTAGATAATACTGGCGGGGGTATATACGATTTGGAAGCATTTATTAATTTGCCTCCAGAGATGGACAATTATGTTTATGAAAAGCAATTTAACTTTATTCCTACCTATAGCAGTCTAGATATTGGAGGTGGTAACCAAGATATAGATTACTTAGATTTAGTGAAAGCTTATTCGCCTCTATCGCCACCTGTGGCCCCTAAAAACTCTCCATTTGACAATTTTTATACAAACCCAGTGTCAAGTGAAGGCCACATTCAATTTACATTAAACAACGGAAAATGGTTAATTGATGAATTATCAGGGGAAGAGGCTTTCTATTCTTGTGCTTCATCCTGTGCGCAACTAGAACTAAACATAAATGGATCGGAAAGATTTTGTAACTCAGCTACATATAGTGTAAGTAACCTTACGAATTCACCAGAAGTAGGTGTTGAGTGGAGTATTATGCCAACCAATGCGGCTACTATTGCTCAAACTGGTAATACCATATCACTTACAAAAAACCCTTCTTTTAATGGAACTATAATCTTAACAGCGATTGTCAATACGAAATGTGAAAACATTCTCATTGAAAGAAGAATATGGGCAGGCCGCCCAAGTGTAGTTGCTAAATTAAATAATGGTAATTATTTAGCACACGGTTCATCAAATGAGGTATGTAAATCAGAACAAATAGTAACCAATATGAGAATTGAAGAAGCAACTAATGTAAATTGGACTCTCTTAAATTCTTCTCATACCGTTAGCTGGAGTCAACAAGGAGATAATCTTAGCTTTTATTTATGGGCCAACAATCATTCTGCTACTTTTAGATTTACCACTTCAAATAATTGTGGTACTGTGTCGAGGGACTTTACCTTTAATGCAAAAGATTGTAGCGGTGGTGGAGAGGATCCCTGTACCCCAATTTCTACTATAGCACGAAACCCAGTCGATACCGAAATTGACATTATAAATATTCCAGCTCCTTGTGATCCTTATAGTAAAGATTCATTAAAAGAGAATAATAGTAAAACAAATTATTCAAGTGCTATTTTATACGATTTTTATGGCAATCGAATTAAATCTCAAACTCCAGCAAATGGAAAAATGAACGTACAAGATTTAAAGAAAGGACATTATATATTAGAGATAAAAAACTCGGGAAATTCTAAAATGCATCACTTAATTATTAACTAATTAAAAATTTATTTAAATAAGTATCATCACTCTAAAAATGGGTGATGATACTTATTTAAATAATATGAAAACATCCTATTTTAAAAATAGTAGATTCAAAAACTTCAAAATACTGGTAACCCAAAGTTTACAAGAAGCTTGTTGCAACAATTGTAAGCAAAACACGCACTGCCGTTCTTTACTGCTAAAAACCCCTTCAGAGAAAATAGATTTAGCCGTTAACCGGGAAGAACTCACTCAAATAAAACAGCTTTTAAACGGTACAATTTTTAAAGTAGAACAAAAAGAATTTTTAAAACATTCTGCTAATTAAAACTCCTCCAACCTAAACTCTTTGCCATCAAAAACACCATAGGTATAATGCGTAATCCAATCGCCTAGGTTAAAATACGTGGCATTTTTTCCTACTTTAATTTTCATGGGTAAATGCCGGTGGCCAAATACAAAATAATCGTAGTGTTTTTTTTCTAGTTTGCGTTTGGCGTATTGGGCAAGCCATTCGTTTTCTTCGCCTAGGAATTTGGCGTCTTCATCGCCAGAAATTAATTTATTTTTTACAGAAAGATGTTTGGCAAGCGGCACGCCAATATCTGGGTGCAACCAACGATAAAGCCATTTTGAAAACGGATTGGTAAAGACTTTTTTCATGCGTTTGTAGCCTTTATCTCCGGGCCCCAAACCATCGCCGTGACCAATTAAAAACTGTTTATTGTTAAAAGAGAATTCTTGTGGTTGGTGGTAAATAGGAATGTTGAGTTCTTTTTCAAAATAATCGTCCATCCATAAATCGTGGTTGCCCACAAAGAAATAAATAGGAATTCCGCTGTCGCGTAATTGTGCCAACTTTCCTAAAACCCTAACAAAACCTTTAGGAACAACGTGCTTATATTCAAACCAAAAATCGAATAAATCTCCTAGCAGAAAAATAGCCGCTGCATCTTTTTCTATGCTGTTTAACCATTTTACAAATTTTTCTTCGCGCGGTTTGCTGGCTTGGGGAGTTGGGGCGCCCAAATGATTATCGCTAGAGAAATAAATTTTTTTACCGGGAGCAATGTTCATAATCTTGGTTGTAATCTATAAAGATACTTATTTGTTTAGAAGCAATTTTTTGCGTTAGGGATTGAACGGTATGTTTGAGCTCTCCCAAGGCGATAGCACTTGGGAAGCGAGTAGTGAAAGCCCGACCCGTAGGGAAACGCCCTAATTATCTGTAGCGTACCACTCTGCAAAACTGGTTTCGGTTTCTTGTAATTTTATAGAAAAAAGTTTAACCTGTTGGGGTAAACGCGCTTGTATTTTTTGCGCAAAATCTATAACCATTTGCTCAGAAGTGGGTTGGTAATCTACCAAAATCACTTTATGGTTGCGCTTTTGCAGCTCGTTGGCCAACTCTACGTGCGGTGTGTTTTTATTAAAAACCGTGGCGTGGTCAAACTTGTCTACAATTTCTGTTTTGACAATTTTTTTTAAATCGCCAAAATCTATCACCATTCCGTATTTTACGTTATTAGAATCTTCAATGGGTTCTCCAATAACGCAAACGCTCAATTTGTAGCTGTGGCCGTGTACGTTTTGGCATTTGCCGTCGTAGCCGTAAAGCGCGTGGCCGGTTTCAAAATTAAATTGCTTGGTTATACGAATCTTGCTCATCTATTTTTAAATTTATTGTAAAGTACCACGGCAATTAAAACTACTGCCAGTAAGACAAAGATGCCGTTGCCACTAAAGAATTGTAAAATATCCACACTATTGTTTTTTAATCGTTGCAAAGTTACGTATTAAAATTGTTTTTAAATTATAGTTGGTGATAGTAGGTGCTATTGGGTTTTGTCGTAAATTTGCCGCACTTTTTTTAGAAATTGAAAAATATAGAAATTTTTGAGCAGCTACATTACCGGGTAAATGAGCTGTACGAGCGCATTATTGCAGATTTGGGAGAAAAACACTACAGCATTGTAGAAGATTTTTTTAACCCAAAAGAGGTTGTTGCTTTACGCGGAAGTTTATTAAAGCTGTATGAAGAAAACAACTTTAAAAAATCTGCCATAGGCAACAAAACCAACGAAGAGGTAATAAAATCTATTCGGGGCGATTTTATTTTATGGATAAACGAACAACAGGCAAATCTGGCCGAAAAAATTTATTTTGATAAAATAAATGCCTTGGTAGAGTATCTTAATAAAACCTGTTTTATGGGTATTTTGCAAAAAGAATTTCATTATGCAGTTTACCCGAAAGGTACTTTTTACAAACGGCATTTAGATACGTTTCAAAACGATGAACGCCGTAAACTCTCTATAGTTTGTTATTTGAATGATGCTTCTTGGCAAAACGAGAACGGTGGCGAATTGGTAATTTACACAGAAAACGGCGAAGAAATTATAAATCCGTTACCGGGAAAAATAGTGATTTTTGAAAGTCAGGTTTTAGAGCATGAGGTAAAACCGGTACTAGATAATAAGCGCTTAAGTATAACCGGATGGTTAAAAACGCGGTAGCGTTTATGTTTCTTGCTGGTCTTTGATAGAAAAGAACAATTTTGGTTTTAAATTACTGTTTATTTTGTGCGTATAAAATAGCCGTAGAGAAAGTGGTGCAGCATAATAAAATTGTATGAGAAATTTTTTAAAATAATGCATTGGTATTTGCCAGCTGAAATTATTTTGCGGATTTTCTGTAGAAAAAGAATACTTATATTGTTGCATAAGCAGACCGCATATTTCTTCTATAACCTGAATATCTTTTGCCGTTAACTTTGATTGCCAACTGTTTATATATTTACCGCTAATAGGTTTTTGTAGGTTATTGTGGTATTTGTGAAACAATTGTTGTTTTAAACTTTTTTCCGGTTGTTTAGCGAGTTTTAATTTATTGATAAAATCGCTTTTAAAATGCTGGTTAAATTGTAACAATTCTTCCTTAAAAGCAATATTTAGAAAAGTTGTTAATTCTGTTAGAACCAAATTAGGATTTTTAACCAAGTCTTCATAAAAAACGGTTTTAAAACGCTGCGGATATTCTTTTTTGCTTGTTTCTATAGCTTTGTTATAATCGCGCCACATTAAAGCTGCTGCAAGCGGATTGGGTTGCATACCTGCTTTAACGTGCGAATAACAACTGGCACGTGGATCGCGAATTAAGTGAATAAATTTTGCGTTAGGAAAAACCTTTATAAGCCAAGGTACAAAAAGGGAGTTTACCGGATTTTTATCTACGATAACTTTGGCTTTTTCCTTTTTAAAAAAGGAAATATAATTTTGAAATACAATTTTACATAAGTTGCCAAAAGTGGTGTTTTTGGGTTGGGAGAGAATATCTTTTTGTAGTTGTTTTTTATCTAATTCCCATAAATAGTAAATTTTTTCATCATAAAATAAATCGGTGTAGAATTGTGCTAACTTTTCTTGTGTCCAATTTTTTACCGATGCATATTTTTGGTGTAGAAATATTATAAATCTAGACTCTACCGGCGCAATAGTGTTGGGGTGCGCGTCTAGCATTAGTTGCAAAAGCGTACTGCCGGAACGCCCGGGGCCTACAATAAAATAAATAGGGGTATCTATAGTTTTCTCCATTTTAAAACCTCCCCAAAAATTACTGGTCGCGTTTTGGGCGTTTTTTGCTTCGGGTGTACAACAAAACTATAAGCGCAACAATAAGCACAATGCTAATATAACCCCAATTGGCAATTATAAATTCTTGAAAGGTATATAAACCAAACTCTTGACCGGGTTGTGTGTCTTCCGGTCTGGGAATTTCGGTTTGAAAAGTGAGAAAATACATAGTTTATAAATTATAGGTATAAGATAGTAAATTTATAATTGTTAAAAAAACAGAAACATAAAAAGCTAAGTTTCTGTTTTTAAATTTTCTTCTTTTCTATAAATTTTTTAAAAAACTACCATACATATCTTGAAACTGCAAACCTTCATTATACCGGTGTTTGCTAAGTTGTTGATAAGCCACCAAACCCCACAGCACAAATTCCATCATAAAATATGTTTCTTCTTTCGGCAGGTCTGGATGATATTTTTGCACAAGTGCTCTAAGCGGTTCTACATCATCTAATGTTTTTTGGTATGCTTGAGTACTTAAATCATCATCCAATTCTATACCGTCGTTTTCAAAAAACCAAGTAATCACAGCATCGTATGGTGTTGCATCTTCTTTCTTTTGCAACTTTTTGATTTCCGGAAAAAACTTTGGAAAAACAGTTTTTACCGCATTTTCTATAAGATGATTAGCTACAAAATGTGCACCTTCTTGCTCGCCTTCGTACAACAATTCTACTTTTCCCGTAATAGCCGGAATTATTCCCATAAAATCAGAAAAACGCACTAAGCTTTCTTCTTCGCCAATTTTTAGACTGCGGCGTTCTGCAGTGCTAATTAGATTCTGAAAAGCAGTAATGCTCATTCGTGCGCTAATACCACTTTTAATATCAATATATTCGCTTTCACGGGCTTCAAAACCTATTTGCTCCAAGAGTTCTTTGGCTAAATCCGGTACTTGAATATGGTTTTTCTGTGCTTCTTCCAAATTACTTTCTTGTGCGGTAATTTTTTTGGCGGTTTCTATGTTTTTAGGATAATGCGTTAGAATTTGCGATCCTATTCTATCTTTTAATGGTGTAACAATGCTACCACGGTTGGTATAATCTTCCGGATTGGCGGTAAAAATAAACTGCAAATCTAATGGCATTCGTAATTTAAAACCGCGTATTTGAATATCGCCTTCCTGCAAAATATTAAACAGCGCTACCTGAATTCTTGCCTGTAAATCCGGCAACTCATTAATCACAAAAATACACCTATTGGCACGCGGTATCATTCCAAAATGAATCACACGATCATCTGCATAACTCAATTTGAGGTTGGCGGCTTTTATAGGGTCTACATCGCCAATTAAATCTGCTACGCTAACATCTGGAGTGGCTAATTTCTCTGCAAAACGATCTTCGCGATGCAACCAGGTAATGGGTGTCGCATCGTCTTTTTCTTTAATAACTTCTCTGGCATAACGCGATATTGGCTTAAATGGATCGTCATTAATTTCCGAACCTTTTACCACCGGAATAAATTCGTCAAGCAATTGCACCATCAAACGCGCCAAACGGGTCTTTGCTTGTCCGCGTAAGCCCAATAAATTAATGTTGTGTTTAGATAAAATAGCACGTTCTAATTCCGGAATTACCGTGTGTTCATATCCGTGTATTCCTTCAAAAACCGTTTCGCCTTGTTTGATTTTTGCAATTAAGTTTTGGCGTAATTCTTCTTTGATGCTTTTTGCTTGGTAATCGTGATTTTTAAGTTCTCCTAAAGTTTTTATGTCTGTGATTTTCATAGTTTTTATATTATTGACATCCCTCCTTGGCCCTCCCTTCAAAAGGGAGGGAATTAGAATGTTTATTTTTATAGAGTGTTTTTGTTAAATTCGTTTATATAATCAAGTATTTTTCTCTTAACCGATTCAATATTTTGAAAAACTTCTTGGTTTGTGAACCGTAAAAACGAAATACCGTATTTCTCTATAGCAGCTTGTCGTTTTGCATCTTCCAAAAAATTATCTTTATGAATTTCGCCATCTATTTCTAAAACTAGCCCTATTTCGTGACAATAAAAATCAACTATATAATTTAAAATAGGAACTTGCCTATGAAACTCGACCCCTAATGTTTTTTTTCGAATATTTTCCCATACTAAAACTTCAGCTTGTGTCATGTTTTTTCTTAGTTCTCTAGCCTTGATTTTTAGGTTTCTATTATATGGTATAATTTTATTTCTCATAAGAATCAATTTACTCCCCTCTTTAAAGAGGGGTTGGGGGAGATGTATTATCGCATTCTTTTCTTTCTATTGGTTTCATAATCTTCAAAAATCATTTCGCCTAGATTATCTAAACCAGTATAAAACGCTTTACCTTGGTTAGATTCTGAAAATTGTTCTACAAATTGTTGTAGATACGGGTCGCTGGCAATCATAAAAGTGGTGATGGGAATATTCAATTTTCTGGCTTGTGCCGCCATATTGTAGCACTTTTGCGTAATATGCGGATCTAAGCCCATAGAGTTTTTATAATACGAACCATCGCGTAAACGCAAACAACTGGGTTTGCCATCGGTAATCATAAAAATTTGTTTGTTGGCATTGCGTTTTCGTCGCAAGATATCCATTGCCAATTGTAGTCCGGCAACTGTATTGGTATGAAAAGGACCGACTTGTAAATACGGCAAATCTTTAATTTTTATTGGCCAAGCATCGTTTCCAAAAACAATTACATCTAAACTATCTTTTGGGTATCTGGTAATAATTAATTCGGCTAAAGCCATTGCAACTTTTTTTGCCGGGGTAATGCGGTCCTCGCCATACAAAACCATACTATGGCTAATATCTATCATCAATACCGTACTCATTTGAGCTTTATGTGTACTGTCTTTTACCACCAAATCTTTTTCGGTTAGATTAAAATTGTCTAAACCGCTATTAATTTGCGCATTTTTTAAACTTTCTGTCATCGAAATTTTATCTAAAGCATCGCCGTATTGGTAATCGCGCATTTCTCCGGTAGC
Organism: uncultured Mesonia sp.; assembly: GCA_947494545.1. GTDB lineage: Bacteria > Bacteroidota > Bacteroidia > Flavobacteriales > Flavobacteriaceae > Mesonia. The sequence goes on from CANLVH010000001.1 coordinate 55,377, forward strand.
ATCGTCAGATTTTCCGGTGTGTTTGGTTTTGTGGTTTCCGCTGGCGCTTTTACGCATTTTGCCGAAAATCTGGTTTAGTGCACGCTGGCGTAAAGCTTGTTCTGTTTTAGAAGTGATTTTCATTCCGCCGCCTTTGCCGTCCGGTTCTATTCGTTGTTGTATGTAACCTTTTTTTATTAGGTCTTCAATAAAATCGTCTATAGTATAATCTTCTGTAGTAAGTTTATATTCTTTGTCCAACTCTCGCATCCAATCAATAGCTTCGTCAAAATCTCCAGAAGTATGCGTGATTAACTCTTTAAAGATTTCAAAAAGCTTTTCAAATGGAGTTTTATTTTCGGGCTCGTAGGTTTTAAACAAAAAACCTTTCCTATTCATTCTTATCATCGCTGCAAATTTTCAAACCTAAAAATACAGGAAATTTGTAGCAAATAAAACAGGACAGCTGTTAAAGCGTTGTGAAGGTTTACACGGATTTATTAAGATATTTTTGCCTAAACCGAATAACCAAAGTGCTACTCCGTATCAACATCCAGACAAAAAAGCCAAGCCAGATGGCATAGAGTTTTAAGCCGAAATAATCGGCTATTAATAAAGTTGGTGTAAAACCGAGAAAAGTAGCCGCCAGCAATACATTTCTTAAATATTTTGCTTCGCCCAAGCCTTTAAAAATTCCGTCAAACATAAAAGCAATCGCATTGATTGGTTGCATTAACAAAACCACCCAAAAAACCGTACTAAACAGGGCAAGAACGCCAACATCTTTGTTAAATAGCAAGCCAATCTCGTCGTAAAAAATTCCGCAAAGGGTCATTAAAATAAGTGCTATAAAGACGGCATATTTGCTAATATCTTTACTTAAAATCCATAGTTTTTTATAATCTTTAGCGCCCAACAATCTGCCGCCAATGGCATTGCCGGCATTGGCATAGCCATCTATAAAAAAGGAGAAAAACAACCAAATGTTCATTAAAATACTCTGGGCAGCAATATAATTTTTACCGTAATCTGTGGCATAAGCATTGGCAAGGTAAATAGCAAAATTTAAAGCCGCGGTGCGTACAAATAAATTTGCGGCCATTAATAATAGAGGTTTGAGTTGCGGATTAAGAGTAAAAGTCAGTTTTAAATGAAAAGGTGTTTTTTTAAAAAAGAAATAAAGCGCCATTATAAGCATTGTAGCTTGTGCCGCAACACTGGCATAAGCGGCGCCGGCCAAATGCATTGGCGGAATAAAACCTTCTACGCCATAAACCAGTAAAAAATCTAAACCCACGTTTACAAACGCGCCGGCCAAACTACATTTCATAGCCCAAAGCGTATTTTGAAGTCCGCGGAAAACCCCGAAAATGGCAAAAGTTACTAAAGTAAGCGGATAGCCAATTGCCCGGATGGTGTAATATTCTTGGGTGTAATTTAAAATTAAACCTTCTGCATTATAAGCGCTAAAAATACTTTCGGCAAAAAAAGCGGTAGTGCCGTAGATAGCTAAACTAAGCAAAAAGTTAAAAAATATAGCTTGTGGCACCAAGGTTTTTACAGCGTGTAGACGGCCGGCTCCTAAATGTTGTGAGATTATAGCCGAAATAGCTGTTTTGGTTTGCGCAACAATCCAGATTATTGCAGAAAGAAAGCTGCCTACAATTCCGGCGGCAGCCAAAGCTTCTACCGAGTTTTCTTGCACATTGCCAATAACGGCAATATCTGTTAAAGAAATAAGCGGTTCTGCAATTCCGGCAATTATTGCCGGAACGGCAATCTTATTTATTTCTTTAAAGGAAACTTTCGAAATTTTGGCCAAATCTTAAAAAGGTTTTAAGTCGCAAATTTCGGAAAGCATTTTTAACTTTCTAAGCTTTTACCTCTTTAATCACAAAAAAACCATCGTTACCTTGTGCTTGGTACAAAGGCATAAATATGCGGGCATTCCATTTGCTTCTTATTTCTTCTCCGTTTTGAATTGCTAGAAGCTGTCCTTTTTCAATTTCTTGGAAATTTTGAAAGCCAGGTTCCATTTTAAAATCATCTTCTTCTACTATGCCGTGGCGGTAGGCAATATCAAAAACCTTTTGTTTTGGAGCATTTTTTTCTTTAAAATTTTCTACACATTCCGGATAGCAAGAAATTTGACTTAAATCTAATTGGCAAGCTTCTTTTAAACAAAGCCAAATCATACCTTCTTGATTTTCTATAGAGGTTTTGCTTTCGTGTTCGCCGGCTTCAAAAACAAAACCGGTAAAGCCGGATCTGCTTAAATAATGGTCAAAATCTCCGGTAATTATATCGCTAAATCCGCGTACAATATAGGTGGGGAAGTTTCTGGACCAAGCATCATTATCGTTTACATCTTGTACAGAGAGATAAGGTAAACTGTCGGAAGATGTTGTGTGACAATCCATAAAATACCGTTTTGTAAAATCTTTTGCAGGATAGTTTTTAAGAAGCTGTAAAATCTCTTCTCGTTCTTTTTCTTCGTGTGTATTTGCTTTTTCTTTCTGCATTTTTTCTTTGGTCCACACCCGGTTTAAATCTTCGTCTATATAACGTTGGTCTTTATTTAAAGCTTTTTGGTTTCCGGAAATACCGAGTAAAGTGCCGTTAATGTTAGGTTTGGTTTTTTCTAGTTCTTTAAAAACTTTTTGCAATGCAATAACGCCACTTGGTTCGTTACCGTGTATACCGCCGCTTATAAGCAATAAAGGACCTTCTTTACCGGAAGTGTATTTGCCTATAATTCTAGAAACTTCATCTTTCATAAATCAACTTTTTAAATTTTAATGCATCGTAGCCAACACTTTGTTAGACAAGCGATAGCCATACATTTCTTTATAATTTAATTTTCTTTCTATAGCGTCTATTACCTCATCTCCAAAATCCGGATAATCTATTTCATTAAAATGATCTAAACCACCGGGACTTAAAACGTTAATCTCTATCAATTTATCTTTTACCACGTCTAAGCCAACAAAAAACAACCCGTCCTGTATTAATTGCGGAGCGGTTACTTCTATAATTTTTTTAAACTCCTTGGTAAGTTCTACCGCTTCTGCCGTGGCGCCTTGATTAAAATTACTTCTAAACTCGCCTTTTCCCATTTTTCGTCTAATCATAGAATACTTGCCGTCTCTTTCCATTAATTTGCCATTCATTAACAAAATGCGTACATCGCCATTTTTAGCTTCGGGTAAATATTCTTGTGCAATAACATAACCTTGGTCTAAAATGGTTTCTACAATCTGATTAAGGTTTTTTTCGTTTTTATCTATAAGATAAACGTCTTTACCGCCTGAGCCTTCTAAAGGTTTTAAAACCATTTGATGGTTTTGGTCTTTCCAGAAGGCTAGAATATCGTCTTTTTTTCGTGTTATTATAGAGTTTGGCTTTATGGAAGAAGGCAATTCTTCAAAATATAATTTGTCTATAAAAGCGTGCGAAAGGGCGTAGGCATCGTTTAAAACCAACACGCCTTCTTGTTGCATCATTTTACCAAAAGCTATCCCGGCATGTTCTGCCCATTGCCGTTCTATTTCTTCTGTAGGATTGTTTCTAAGAAAAAGTACATCTAATTCTTTAGAAGACACTTTCTTTTTCTTTAGCTTGGCTTTCTTTACCTCTTCTATAAATTTTTTGGCAGATTTTGTTTTTATAGATTTTGGTACTTGTACAGCTTTTACATTTAAAGGTTTGTTATGCGTAAAATTAAATCCGCCAACATCCATCATTAAAACGGTGTGACCACGCTGATGTGCATTATGCATTAATACCACAGAGGTATTGTAGCATTCTTTTTCTAAATTGTTTAATACAAAGCAAATTTTCATGGGGTTATCATTTGTGAGATAGGCAAACCGTCTCGGATTAGTTGTAAACGTTTTTTGGCTTCGGGGTTAGTTAAATAACTGGGTTTTAATCGTGGCGTTTTTAACACATTCCTCTGGGTAAGTTCTTGTATTACATGTAAATGCTTTAAAGCAAATTTACCGCTTACCAAGGGTTCAAATTCGCCACCATCTTCTAGATAATGCCGCAATTCTATCAAGCCTTTTAGGTAGATAATATCTTTTATAAAACCGCCACCTTGCATAATTCTGGAGGTAATATTAAAAGCCATATCGGCATTAAAATCTTTCTCTTTATGCAAAAGCCTAAATATTTCTTGAAAATTACCGCCGTCTATCAAAGCTTTTCCTGCAAGTACACGGCCGGCTAAGGTGCGTAATCTGTTGGCGGTAAGACCTCCAATTAAATATTCTGCCATAACGGCCATTCCCTCTTGTAAAAATTCGTAATCTGCCAGACCAACGCTTAATTGCTGTAAAGGTTGATTTTTTCCGTTATAATAAGTAAGTACATGCGTCCCAACTTCGTGTTGTATAAGTGCTTTTGCTTCTTTGGCGCTCATGGTATAATTGTTAGGAATGTACAACTCTCCGTGCGAAACCATCATAATATTAACGTCATCGCGTAAATGAACTTTACAATCAAATTTACTGTCTTGTTGTTTAAATTTATTAAACTCTTGATGCGCTAAATCGTGAAAGTAATTAGCATCCCGAACATCACTTTTATCCGTTTTGCCTTCCGGCGGAATTTTATCTAAAATTTGTTGAGCTTGGGCGCAAAGTTCATTGTCTACTCCTTTAAAAAGGCGAATACTGTTATAAAAAAAGTTCTTACTGCCACGCTCGTTAAGCATGGTTATTTGTTTATCTAGCTCTTCTCTCTTTTCGTTAAAAATATAATTCATAGCCGGATCGTTAATTTCATCAATCCGTAAATTATACAATCGGCGCTTTAGTAAAGAAGGATCTATAGGAAGCAACCTATAATGGTAATTCTCTACTTTTTCGTAATTGCTTTCAAAAAACGTCTTTTTTATATTCTGAATATTAACCGGTGCTACCAACCATAAAAACTGAAAAGATTGCCCAATGGCAGATAACTCTTTATCTATATCAAAAACTAAATGTTTTAAACTCTGGCGTCCTAAAGCATAATAATTTTTTACCGGATCTTTGGTTTGCACCCTGATAAAATCGTATACCGCGCGTTGTACTGCTGGAATAAGAAAATCTCTGAATTTTCTAAAAAACAACGGAAAAATACCATATTCTTTGTCTTTAAAAACCGGCGGAATTTCTAAACCTACCAATAAAGCTCCGGTTTTTTTAGCTTCGTCTATAGTCATTAAAGGCTGAGCATTGGGCGCTTGCCTTATTTTAGTGTCTTGTATTTCTGAGCTTAACTCTAAATCTTCTGATAGATTAGAAGATTTATTTAATTCGTTATTTAGTAATTCTAAAGTGCTGGTAATTCTATCTGCCGGACCTTTTATAATAAATTTTCTGCTATCTGTATCGCCCAAATACATTTCGAAAAGCATATACGCGCCAAATTTGGTGGCGCGTTGATGCGAAAGTTGCTTGAGAAATTCTTGGTATCCTTCAAATTGGTCGTTTCCTATTATTAAATAAGAACCTCCGCTGTTAATCATTTTTTTTATACCGGTATCGCCATCTATTTGTCGATAAATAATAAGATATGGAAGGTTGTTTTCTACATGCATCAAGCCATCGCCGGGAAGTTTACAATTAACGGCGTTTTCTTCCTTAAGCGTGGTTAAAATCTTTTCAATAGATTTTTCCGTAAAGTCTGAAATATGAAGCATTGCAAGCAAAATTTTAATTTCTACTTAGATATCTGTCGTATAGAATAGCAGATTGCTACTCTTCAACTTTATGTTAAATGTAGAAAGAAAAGCTTGCTTTAAACAAAATATAAAGTGGTTTGACTTTTATTTAAGAAAAGCTTATATAATTTGTTAAGAGAGGTTTAGCTTAAAAATGTAGTATTTTAACCCTAAAAAAACGGGTATAAACCTACTCGGTAAAAAGGGCTTTGAGTTCTGTAGCTTCTTGCGGTTTCATTTTACCGGCCAAGACCAAGCTTAGTTGCTTGCGACGTAAAGCAGCATCAAATCGCTCTTTTTCTAAATCTGTTTGTGGTTCTATGGGCGGCACAGGAACGGGAGAGCCGCTTTCGTCTACGGCTACAAAGGTGTAAATGGCGTCGTTTGCTCTAGAGCGTATTCCGCTTTCGCGATCTTCTATCCAAACATCAATGACCACTTCCATAGAGCTGTTAAACGCTCGGGAAATACTGGCTTCTACAGTAACCACGCTCCCCAACGGAACGGTTTTTTTAAAAGCCACGTGGTTTACAGAAACGGTTACCACAATTCTTCTACTGTGTCGTCTTGCTGCAATACTTGCCGCGCGGTCCATTCTAGCCAATAATTCGCCACCAAAAAGGTTTTTTAAAGGGTTGGTTTCGCTTGGTAAAACCAAATCTGTCATCACAGTTCTAGAATCTTGTGGGTGTTTCGCTTCCATCAAATTTTTTTGGCAAAGATAAAATTTGTTCCCAATAGAAATGTTATTAGTATTATAATTCTTTTACCAATAACCAAGCTTGGGCGTTTTGGGTATTTTTTATTTGGCGCAAAGCTTTCAAAGCTTCTAAACGTTTGGTATAACTACTATAAATAATTTGGTGTAAACCGTATTTATTAGTACCAATAGCTTTTGCTTTAAAACCACTTGCTTGCAATTGTTGTAATTTTTTATCGGCGTTTTCTTTTTGACGAAACGCACCGGCAACAATATGGTATTTTCCTACGGCAGGACTTGAAGCTTTAAAAGTAATTTCCGGTAACGGATTGGTTATACTAAAAGTTGCATGCTGTATTTTTTGTTCTACTTCTTGTGCTGCTTTTTGCTGCTCTACCAAGTTATGGTTTTTTACCTCATTACTATACCAATTTGCAGACAAAAAGCCGGCAATGCTTATAGCAACTGCTCCAATTGCAGCATAGCGCCAATACAAAGGTCTTGTTTTGGTATTGGTTTCTTGCGTAACATTTGTAGTTTCTTTTTCCTTTACGGAAATAACTTTGGCTGTTTGTTTTGGTTGAGGTTGCGCCGTAAAATTGCTTAACCCAAAACTTTCCGGTAGGTAATTTTGATTTTCTTTGGGCTGAAAAATAATTTTTTCTTCTTCTAAAGAAAAACTGCCAATATTTGCAAAAACCACTTTTTTATCTTGGTGTAAAGAGTGGAATAATTGTTTGGTAAACTGCCTAAGTTTTAGCATTGCTTCCTGGTAGGTAATCTTTTCTACACTGGCAATATAGTTTATTAAAATCCCGTCGTTCTCGGTAAGTTGGTGGTTAAAAGAAACCACTTTTCTAGGCGGATAAAAAGCTTTGCCCTCTTCTAAAATACGTGCCGATTTTCTATGCGTTAAAAACGCGCCAAATTCAGGAACCACTACACAATCGTAGCGATAAAGCAGGTCTTGTATGTATTTTTCTACCTTCATTAAACACAAAGTTAAATTATTTTTAGGTTGAAAGCTAAAATTAAGCGCCTATTTTATTAACAAATAATTTTAAGTACATTTAACGTTCTATTTATCAACTAATGACCAACCAAGAATTAATTTACACGCTGGCTTTACACAGAGCTCCAAACATTGGCGATATTACTGCCAAAAAATTAATACGCTCTTTTGGCAGTGCAGAAGCCGTTTTAAAAGCAAGTCCGGCAAAACTTTCGGCTATAGAAGGTATTGGCAAATCGCGCGTGAAAGATCTTCAAAACTCGCATTTATTGCATTTGGCCGAAGAAGAATTGAAGTTTATTAAAGAAAATGCAATAAGCGTTTCGTATTTTGAAGATACCGACTATCCGCAGCATTTAAAAAACTGCATAGATGCGCCTTTACTCCTGTTTAAACGCGGCAATATAAATTTAGAAAACAAGCGGATAATTAGTATTGTGGGCACGCGCAAAGCTACCAATCAAGGTCTTGCTTTTTGCGAAGATTTAATTAAAGAACTAGCTTTTTTAAATCCGGTAATTGTTTCCGGCTTTGCTTACGGAATAGATATTGCCGCGCATAAAGCCGCTACCGAGAATCAGTTGCAAACCATAGCTTGTATGGCGCACGGGTTAAACCAAATTTATCCTAAAGTGCATAAAAAATATGTGCAACAAGTAGAAAACAACGGCGGATTTATGACAGATTTCTGGAGCAATGCCATTTTTGACCGTAACAATTTTTTACGCAGAAACCGTATTGTTGCCGGCATTAGCGAAGCGACTATCGTTATAGAAAGCGCGGCAAAAGGCGGTTCTTTGGTAACCGCAGATATTGCCAACAGCTATAATAGAGAGGTTTTTGCCGTGCCCGGAAGGTTAACCGACCAGATGAGCAAAGGTTGCAACCACCTTATAAAAACCCATCAAGCGCGTTTGCTTAGCGGAATAGAAGATTTAATTTACCAACTAAATTGGGACATAGATAGCAAACCCAAACAACAACCCACTTTATTTGTAGAATTTACGGAAGAAGAACAAAAAATTTACGATAAACTAAAAAATTTAGGCAAAGCCGAAATAGACCAACTAGCCTTGTCTTGCGAAATGCCAACCTATAAACTAAACCCTATTTTGCTCAACTTAGAATTAAAAGGCGTACTAAGACCCTTACCGGGGAAATTGTTTGAAGTGATTTGATTTTTTAAGGATTCTGATGATTTTGAACAATAATAAAAAAGATTCTAAATTAATAATACAAACAGGAAATATCTTGATTGCTATTCTGCTATTTTTTAATTTAAAGATTTTTGCCGAAATATATTTGAGTTTTCACGATTTAAACAATCCGTTAATACCTGAAAAACTTTTCTTTTGAATGAATGAACAAAGAATTACTAATGGATTAATAATAGCGAGTGGATTAATTTTCATTTTTAAGTCGCTTAATTTTCATCGTCTACTTATTGCGATAGCAGCCTTACTAATTATTATTGCTATTGTGATTGGATGATTATCGCCTCTATACAGATAAAAATACTAGAATTTTTTATTAAAAATAATAAGATACAAGAAACGAGACACGAAAACACATCATAAAAAAACACATTTTACTCCTATTCATTATCTTTATTGGCCTATCTGTGAAAGCGCAAGACTCTACTACAACTTCTCTTAATAAAAACTTTACAGAAAAGGTATTTAGAATAAACTTTTTAAGTCCGGGATTAGAATACGAATTTCCTGTTGGTAAAAAATCTACTTTTTCTGCTGGCGCCGGCGTTGCCTATGGCCGTTCTTATCCGGATTTATCTATTGGTGGGAGTGGCTTCCGGTATTTACTTTCTCCTTTTTTAGACCTGCAATACAAACATTTTTACAACTTTGAAAAACGCCTGGCAAAAAATAAAAACATAGCCCATAACTCCGGTAATTTTATTATGGCCAGGTTATATACCAGGGGAGAAACTATAGAGGCTAATTTTGGCGGAACTTCTAAGTACGATTTTGCCATTAGTCCATTTGGGGAATACAGCACAACTACGGCAGCTTTCACTTGCTTTTTGATGTAGGCACTTTCTATTATTTTGACGGAAAAGGAAACGGCAACTGGTTTCCTATTATGATAGAATTAAATCTAGGCTTTGATTTGTAGTTTTTTGCGTTAGGGATTGAACGGTTTGTTTGAACTCTTTTAAAATTTGGTAAAATTTTAAAAAGTGAGTAGTGAAAGCCCGGCAGGTTGCTTTTTTTGCAACCCGCAACGCCCAAATTTTAATAACCTAATTTTTCGCGAACGCGTTCTAAAACTGCATCGGCAACTTTTCCGGCTTTTTTTGCGCCTTCTAACAAAATAGCGTCTAACTCTTGTTTGTTGCTCATAAAATAATTGAACTTTTCGCGTTGTGGAGCATATTTTTCTACCAACAACTCGTACAAAGCTTTTTTTGCGTGACCGTAACCATAACCGCCGGCTTTATAATTGGCGCGCATTTGTTGCGTTTCTTCTTTAGAAGCTACCAGTTTATAGAGGTTGTAAACGTTGCAAGTGTCGGGATTTTTGGACTCTTCTAACGGCGTGCTGTCGGTTTGGATGCCCATTACTTGTTTTTTGAGCTTTTTATCGGTTTCAAAAAGGTTGATAAAATTACCGCGAGATTTGCTCATTTTTTGTCCGTCGGTGCCCGGAATGTATTTCGTATCTTCTTGAATTTTACCTTCAGGCAATACAAAAGTTTCACCCATTTGCGCGTGAAATCTAGAAGCTACATCGCGCGTCATTTCTATATGTTGCATTTGGTCTTTACCAACCGGTACCAATTCTGCGTCGTAAAGTAATATATCTGCAGCCATAAGCATTGGGTAGGTAAAAAGTCCGCTATTTACATCGTCTAAACGGTCTGCTTTATCTTTAAAAGAATGCGCCAAAGTTAGACGTTGGTACGGAAAAAAGCAGCTTAAATACCAGGTTAATTCGGTAGTTTGCGGAACATCGCTTTGCCGGTAAAAAACAGATTTTTTGGTGTCTAATCCAAACGCAAGCCAAGAAGCGGCCACGGCATAGGTGTTTTCTTGCAAAACAGCAGCATCTTTTATTTGAGTTAAAGTATGCAAGTTGGCAATAAATAAAAACGACTCGTTGCTGGCATCGTTAGCCATTTCTATAGCTGGAATAATAGCGCCCAATAAATTTCCTAAATGTGGGGTGCCCGTGCTTTGCACGCCGGTAAGTATTCTAGACATCTGTAAATTTTTTTTGTAAAGGTAATTGTTTTATAGAATTTGATAAATACAATTTGTTACTTTTGGTGTTATATGAAATGGATTAAAGCTTTTTTTATACTTTTTTATAGAATGTGGTTCTATATTTTAGTTGCGGTGCCAATTATAGTTTTGTTTCCGCTTTTGTTGGTAAGCACATCGCGCGAAAAGTTTTATCCGTTTTTCTTTAAATTGGCACGGATATGGGCCAAAATTGTTCTTTACGGAATGGGTTTTTATCCGGTTGTAAAAAGATTGGCGCATTTGCAACCCGAAAAAAGTTATATGTTGGTGGCCAACCATACTTCTATGGCAGATATTATGTTAATGCTTGCTATAGTTAAAAAACCATTTGTTTTTGTAGGGAAAAAAGAGTTGGCAAAATTTCCTGTTTTTGGTTTTTTCTATAAACGCACTTGTATTTTGGTAGATAGAAAAAACACTAAAAGTCGGCAAGATGTTTTTTACAGCGCACAAAGAAGGTTAAAGCAAGGTAATAGCATTTGTATTTTTCCCGAAGGTGGCGTGCCAGACGACTTGAGTATTGTGGTAGATAGCTTTAAAGATGGCGCTTTTAGATTGGCTATAGAGCACAAAATTCCTGTAGTGCCAATGGTTTTTTACGATAACAAAAAGCGTTTTTCGTATTCTTTTTTTAAATGTAGTCCCGGAAAAATGCGAGTAAAAGTTTTGAATTTTCTAGAAACCGAACACTTAGAACAAAAAGACAAACGCGCTTTACGCGAAAAAACCCGAAACTTGATTTTAGAAACTTTAGAAAAAAAACGATTTTTAGTAAGAACAACTGCTTAAAATTTAAAACTAAAGCCGGTATAAACACCAAAATAATAGGGCTTAAAACCATTGGCGTCGTTGCTAAATGTATTTATCTGGTAGTTGAAGGTAGGTTCTAAATTAAGATCAAATTTTTTGTTGAGTTCGTAACCCAAACCAAGTCCCAAATTGGTGCTAAAACTTAAGTTGTTTAAATTGGCAGATTCTCCTAATCTAATAGTGCCTTCTGCAGAGTTGATGTTAATTTGGTTATCATCTAAAAACATCGTGCTTGCGCCACCAATTAAATTTACTGCAAAGCGTTTGTCTACCAACGTATATTCTACTTCTACCGGTAAAGTAATGTAACCTATTTTTTGATTAAGTGTACCCGGTTTGAATTCTGCTATTTTGCTTTGTACTTCTGTCATAGTGGCTTGTACTGCCGGTTTTTTAGAAAGTACGGTTAGGTTTTTGCTATGATTTTCTAGCGCTCCAATATTTTTTGCATTTACCGTGCTGTTATACACTATGTTATTAATATTGTAGCTTAGGTTTACTTTTCCTATTCCCGAACGGATTTTCCAACGTTTGGCAATAGTATAGGCTAAATTTATACCGTAAGCTATAGATATTTCTCCCTCGGAGCTGTTTTGAGAGAAACTTTTGTCTATGGCATTTCCGCCATCTAAACCGCCGTAATAAACCGGTGCAATACTCGGTTTAATTTGCCATTTAGAATTTGTTGCAGCGGTTTCTATTTTCTTCTTTTCTTGTGCGTTTTCCTCTGTTTCGTCTTGCAACTCTTTTGCTGCTGCTACCAAAGATTTTTTGTTGGGTATAGAATCTACTTGGGCAATTAACCCATTTTTAAATTTGGAAACACTATCTGTTTTTTGTGCTAAAACAGATTGAAAAATATTGTTTTTGTCTAAATCGCTGGTGATGGTTTTGTTATTTTGTTGGAAGTTCTTAGAGGTGTTTTGTTGTGTAAAATAGTTATAATTTTCTTGCGTATTTTTAGCGTTTATAGCATTCCCCGCAAGGGTATTATTTTTAGAATTATTTTCCTCTGAATTAAAGTTTTCTCTGAAATTTTTATCTGCTCTTGTAGTACTTTCTTGGGAAGAAGAAGTTATGGTATTGGTTTTACTTGTATTGTTTACCAATCTGTTATTTTCTTGCTGCTTCTGTTGTGGTTGTGCGCTAAGTCTGTTGTTATCTTTAGTGAATATTTCTGTAGGATTGTCTTGTGGAGATGCGCTATTATTTTCTTTTTCAATTGGTTTTGTGGTAGAATTACCAATGCTGTTTTGTGTAGCTGGTTGAAGTTGAAAAAAGCTTCTTCCTACAAAAAACGCAATGGCAACCAGGGCTGCCACGCCAGCAATTTTATACCATAATGGTATAAGAATTACTTTGCGTTTTTGTTTATTTTTGAGTTTGTGCTCTATGTTTTTCCAAACCTGTTCTCTGGGCGTACTTTCAAAATCTTTGAATTGCTCTTGATAAACTCGGTCTATGTTCTTTTTATCACTCATCAGCTTGTTTTGGCATTATCGTCTTTTTGCTGTTCTATCTTTCTCTTTAAAATGTCTCTGGCTCGGGCTAGGTTAGATTTAGAAGTTCCTACAGAAATTTCCATAAAGTCTGCTATTTCTTTGTGTGAAAAGCCGTCTAAAACGTACAAATTGAATACCATTCTATACCGGTCCGGTAGCTCTTGAATTATTTTTAAGAGGTAATTTAACTCAAATTCGTTTTCTTCTATTTCTACCTCGTGGTTTTCAATTTGTTCTTCGTTTACTATAGAAAAAACTTGTTGTTTTCTATAGCGTTGTAAAGCGGTATTAATTACAATTCGCTTCATCCAACCTTCAAAAGAACCTTTGTTTTTATATTGAGCAATCTTGTTAAAAATGATAATAAAAGCATCTTGCAAGTTGTCTTCTGCTTCTTGGTAATTTCTAGAGTATTTAAGGCAAACGCCAAATAATTTTTTAGAAAATAACCGGTATAGCTGTTCTTGCGATTTTAAATCTTGCTTTTTACATTTTTTAATAAGTTGCTCAATACCCAAACTGTTTCATCTATTTATAATTCGTCTATTACAGGAACTTCTTTTACGATGTACATTGCTTCTCCATCTTCGTTACGTCCCCGCCAAAACTTAAAGGTATAAGTACCGGTGTCTTGGGCTTTAAAGGTAAACATTTCGGTAACCATTTCGTCAATCTCATCACAATTACTCGCGTTATTGACTATTTTATTGATAACCGCAATTCGTCTTTCGTTGTCCTGTTTTTTATAATCATAACCTTCAAAACTGTGACAAGTAGTTGGACGAATATAATTGATATCAAAATTATATTCTTGATTAACTTGTAAAGTGTCTGGCATAGAGATAGTCTCTATTGGCATGGTTTCGTAGGTTATAAGTACATTTTCTGTGTCGTCTAAATCACAACTGTATAAAGTTACGATTCCTAATAAAACGATTAATAATTTTTTCATTACGTAGGTTATTTTTATATGAGGGTTTTAAAGTAGATGTAGTTTTTTTAATTTGGTTGCGTTTTGAACAAAAAAAATCCTGCTGTTTGAGCAGGATTTTTTTTGTTCAAAACTAAAAATGCTTATTCTTTTGCCAGTTTAATGGCTTCGGTAATCTTGGATTCGAGTTCTTCCATAAGTTCGGGGTTGTCTTTTAGAAGGTTTTTAACCGCATCCCGGCCTTGTCCTAGTTTCGTATCTTCATAACTAAACCAAGAACCGCTCTTTTTTATGATTTCATAATCTACGCCTACATCAATAATTTCGCCTACTTTAGAAATACCCTCGCCATACATTATGTCAAACTCTGCCATTTTAAACGGTGGTGCAACTTTATTTTTTACCACTTTTACGCGGGTTTTATTTCCTTTTACTTCGCTATTGCTGTCTTTAATTTGCGTAGAACGTCTAATGTCTAAACGTACCGAAGCATAAAATTTTAAAGCGTTACCACCGGTAGTAGTTTCGGGGTTACCAAACATTACTCCAATTTTTTCACGCAATTGGTTAATAAAGATTACCGTACAATTGGTTCTGCTGATAGTTGAGGTCAACTTCCGTAAAGCTTGCGACATTAACCTGGCGTGCAAGCCCATTTTTGAGTCGCCCATCTCGCCTTCTATCTCGCTTTTTGGCGTTAATGCAGCAACAGAGTCTACTACAATAATATCTATAGCGCCGGAGCGTATTAAATTATCTGCAATTTCTAGTGCTTGTTCTCCATGATCTGGTTGCGATATAATTAAAGAGTCTATATCTATTCCTAATTTTTGCGCATAAAACCTGTCAAATGCGTGTTCTGCATCTATAAAAGCGGCAATACCGCCGGCTTTTTGAGCTTCGGCAATTGCATGTAAAGTTAAGGTGGTTTTACCAGAAGATTCCGGCCCGTATATTTCTATAACTCTTCCTCTTGGGTAACCGCCAACGCCTAATGCCAAATCTAAACCTAAACTTCCAGACGAGATAGCTTCTACGTCTTGAACAGCTTGGTCACTCATTTTCATTACCGTGCCTTTGCCGTAGGTTTTGTCTAATTTATCTAAAGTTAATTTTAAAGCTTTTAATTTTGCCTCTTTTTCCTTGTCTTTCTCTTTGCTCATATAAATCTGTGTCTTAATCCTTTTACTTTTAGTAAGGGTTGCTAATTTACTATAAGTTTTTTTGCATTACAATAGCTTACGCAACCTTTTTAAATTTTTACATCTACTAAGAAAGCAACAAAGAACAAAAATGAAATTTCTCAAAAGAAATATTCTTTTAAATTGCAATCAGGCAGCGGCAATCGTGATGTTGATTTGCAGCTGTAGGATTGACGGCGGCTAGCGTTATTTACTTTTTATTTGAACAGTTATAAATTAGTAAATAACGAATTAGCCCAAAAAATGCCCGGAAATAAACCGGGCATTTTTTATTTTAATTACCTTTGCAAAAATCTTTTTTTAACTTATAAAATTAGTATAGCATGCAACTGTACAATAAACTAAGTGCAAAAGAAAGAGCAGCAATGTTAGAAGAAGCCGGCCAAGACCGTCTAACAATCTCTTTCTATCAATATGCCAAAATTGGCAACCCCGTCTTGTTTAGAGATCATTTATTTATAAACTGGAACCAAATGGAGGTTTTGGGCAGAATTTATGTTGCCCACGAAGGTATAAACGCGCAATTATCTGTCCCCGCCAATCGCTTTGAGGAGTTTAAAGCCTTTTTAGATGGTATTTATTTTTTAAAAGACATCCGGCTAAATATAGCTATAGAGCAAGATTTAAAATCTTTTTTAAAACTAAAAATAAAAGTACGCGATAAAATTCTAGCAGATGGTTTAGACGATGCCACTTTTGATGTTACCAAAAAAGGAGAGCACGTAAATGCAGAAAAGTTTAATAAATTAATTAGCGACCCCAACACCGTTTTGGTAGATATGCGTAACCATTATGAAAGTGAAATTGGTCATTTTCAAGGCGCTGTAACCCCAGATGTAGACACCTTTAGAGACTCGCTTTCTATTATAGAAGAAGATTTAAAAGAACATAAAGAAGACAAAAACCTGGTAATGTATTGTACTGGCGGTATACGTTGCGAAAAAGCCAGTGCTTATTACAAACACCGCGGTTTTAAAAATGTTTATCAGTTAGAGGGCGGGATTATAGAATATACGCGACAAGTAAATAAACAAAACCTTGAGAATAAATTTATAGGAAAAAACTTTGTTTTTGATCATCGTCGTGCAGAAAAAATTTCTGATGAGGTTATTGCCCAATGTCACCAATGTGGCAAAGCTTGCGATACCCACGTAAATTGCGCCAACGAGGCTTGCCATCTGCTGTTTATACAATGTAAAGAATGTGCAGAAAAGATGGATGACTGCTGTTCTGTAGAATGTAAAGAAATTAACGCCTTACCATACGAAGAGCAAAAAGCACTGCGCAAAGGCAAACACAACAGTAATAAAATCTTTAAAAAAGGCAGATCGCCGGTTTTAAAATTTAAAAAAGACCCAAATTCTGTTATTTAGTAAACCTTCCTTTTTTAGATTGTGAAAACCGTTTAAGTAGAGAAATAATTGCTCTAACTTAAACGGTTTTTTTAATAGATGCATTCTTAAAAAATCTCTTTTTAAAGTATTTGCTTGGATGTGTTTAAATAGTTTTTCTTTCCATAAAAAGTCTTGTTTAGAACAATTCCGTAAAGTAATTATATAATCTATACTATTCTGTAATCCCGCCTTAAGCAACTAATTTTCCTTCACCTCATAAAATATTGGTATATTTACGCCGTTAAAAAACAAAGTATTAATTTTCAATTCTTACAGACTCATTTTCATTTTTTCTTTACGGAAAAGATAAACTTAAGACTATTAGGGGTTTGTAGAATTTCAATATAAATAGAATGTATGGGGTGTGGAAGTTGTGCTACCGGTAAAGACGGGAAGCCAAAAGGATGTAAAAATAACGGAACCTGCGGCACCGATGGTTGCAATAACTTAACGGTTTTTGATTGGCTGTCCAATATGTCACTTCCCGGTGGTGTAGAGCCTTTTAATTGTGTAGAAGTCCGGTTTAAAAACGGCCGAAAACATTTTTATAAAAACACAGAAAATCTTTCCCTAAGCATGGGAGATGTAGTAGCTACAGAAACTTCTCCCGGACACGATGTGGGAGTGGTAAGCCTTACCGGCGAATTGGTAAAAGTGCAAATGCGCAAGAAAAAAGTTGCTGTAGATAGTGACGAGGTGCAAAAAATATACAGAAAAGCTACGCAAAAAGATATAGATGTTTGGCAAAGCGTTAGAGAACGCGAAGAACCAATTAAAAAAAGAGCTCGGGAAATTGCTATCAAGCTAAATTTACGAATGAAGATCAGCGATGTAGAGTTTCAAGGAGACGGCTCTAAAGCCACATTTTATTACACCGCAGAAGAGCGTGTAGATTTTAGACAACTCATCAAAGAGTTTGCGCGCGAGTTTAAAACGCGAATAGAAATGCGGCAAATTGGTTTTAGGCAAGAAGCCGCCCGTTTAGGCGGTATTGGCTCATGTGGTCGCGAATTATGTTGCTCTACTTGGTTAACAGATTTTAGAAGTGTTACTACTTCTGCCGCCCGTTATCAACAATTATCTTTAAACCCACAAAAACTGGCTGGACAGTGTGGTAAATTAAAATGCTGTCTTAATTATGAGTTAGATGCTTACTTAGACGCGCTAAAAGATTTTCCTAAGCAAGATATTAAACTCAAAACCCAGAAAGGAACAGCGGTTTGTCAAAAAATAGACATCTTTAAAGGTGTTTTATGGTATGCTTATGAAGGCGAATGGATGAATTGGCATATGCTTACCACAGCACAAGCCAAAGAAATTATAAAGGCAGCCGAAAAAAATAAACCGGTGGCTAGCTTAGAAGAATTTTCTGCAGAGCTGGAAAAAGATCAAAAAAGCAATTTCGAAAATGTGGTGGGCCAAGACAGTTTAACCCGTTTTGACAAACCGAAGAAGTCGTTTAAAAAGAAAAAGAAACGAAGAAATAAAAAAGGAAAAAAATCCCGCAAAAATGCTTAATATCAGGTTGCTTCTTCTCTTTTTTTGCGTAGGTTTTATTTTTGCGTGCGACTCGGATAGGGTTTTTGATGAATATAAAACCATTCCAGATGCTTCTTGGCATAAAGATAGTATTGTAAGTTTCAAGGTGCGCACAAAAGACACGCTACAACCCTATAATCTGTTTATAAATTTACGTAATAATAGTGAATATCAGTACAATAACATTTTTTTAATTACCAGCATGAATTTCCCTAACGGAAAAGTAATTAAAGATACATTAGAGTACGAAATGGCTTATCCCGACGGTAGTTTTATGGGAGAAGGATTCACAGATATTAAAGAAAGCAAGCTGTGGTACAAAAAAGGCGTAATTTTTGCGGAAAAGGGAGAATATACCTTTAACATTAAACAAGCTATGCGCAAAAACGCTAAGGTAGATGGTATAGAAGAATTAACAGGCATTACCGATGTTGGCTTTAGAATAGAAAACACAAAACAAGTTTCAAAATAAGTGAGTGCAACTAAAAAAAATCAGAAAAAAAGTAAAAAACAATCGTTTAGAAAGTACATACTAACTTTTTGGGCTATCTTCCTTTCAGGATTGCTTTTTGTAGTAATTGTTTTTTTACTGGCCAGTTGGGGGGCATTTGGCAAAATGCCAACCTTTGAGCAACTGGAAAATCCGGAAACCAATCTGGCAACCGAAGTCTTTTCTGCAGACGGACAAACCCTTGGTAAATATTATAACGAAAACCGCACCCCGGTAAAATTTGAAGATCTGCCAGATAATCTTGTGCAAGCGCTTATTGCTACAGAAGATATTAGATATTACGAACACTCCGGTATAGACGCTCGCGGTACCATTCGTGCAATGGTTTATTTGGGTTCAAGAGGTGGCGCAAGTACTTTATCGCAACAGTTGGCAAAACAATTGTTTCACGGCGAAGGCTCTAGAAATATTTTTTACCGAATAATTCAAAAAATTAAAGAATGGATTATTGCTGTACGCTTAGAACGTAATTATACCAAGCACGAAATCTTAGCCATGTATTTTAATATTTATGATTTTAATAACAATGCAGATGGCGTACGTTCTGCTTCGCGTATTTATTTTGGCAAAGAACCTAAAGATTTAAAAATAGAAGAGTCGGCAGTATTGGCCGGGATGTTTAAAAACTCCTCTTTATACAATCCGCGCCGCAATCCCGTTGGAGTTACCAATCGGCGTAATGTAGTTTTGCACCAAATGGCTGTGGCAGGTTATATTACAGATAAACAAAAAGACAGCTTGCAAGCCTTGCCGTTAGAGATAGATTATAATCCAGAAAGTCACCAGTCTGGTATTGCAACTTATTTTAGAATGTATTTGCGCGGTTTCTTAAAAAAATGGGCACAAGAAAACCCTAAACCAGACGGAGAGTTATACAATATTTATAGAGATGGCCTAAAAGTTTACACCAGCATAGATTCTAGAATGCAAAAATATGCTGAAGAAGCTGTAAAAGCGCATATGACTAATTTGCAACACAAGTTTGATGAGCAAAACGAGAATAATAAAACAGCTCCCTTTCGGGGAATTACACAAGAGGAAATAGACAAGATTATGGAGCGGGCTATGAAAAATAGTCGCCGTTGGAAAGAGATGAAAGCCCAAGATATTCCGGAAGAAAAAATACGCGCATCTTTCGATAAAAAAACCAAAATGAGCTTGTTTACTTGGGAAAGCGATTCCGAAATAGATACGCTTATGACCCCGCGTGATTCTATTTTATACTACAAGTCTTTTCTTAATACCGGCATGATGTCTATGGAGCCACAAACCGGTAATGTAAAAGCTTGGGTTGGCGGTATAAATTTACGCCATTTTAAATACGAGCATGTAAAACAAGCCAGAAGGCAGGTTGGTTCTACTTTTAAGCCTTTTGTTTATGCTACGGCTATAGATCAATTGCATTTATCGCCTTGTTATAAACTGCCAAATAGTATTCACACTATTCCCGCAGGAAAACATGGTGTTACCAAAGATTGGTCGCCAAAAAACAGTAATAATAAATATGGCGGAATGGTAACCTTAAAAGAGGCATTGGCCAATTCTTTAAATACCATTAGCGCAAGACTAATAGACAAAACTGGCCCAGAGCCGGTAATAGATTTATTAGATAAATTAGGTATAGACACAGAAAATATAGATCCGGTGGCGGCAATTGCTTTAGGCTCTGTAGATATAAGCGTTTTTGAAATGGTTTCTGCATACAGCACTTTTGCCAATAAAGGAGTTTATGTAAAACCGGTAATTGTAAACCGTATAGAAGATAAAAACGGTACAATTTTGTATCAACACACGCCAAAAAGTAGAGATGTAATGAGCGAAGAAGCCGCTTATGTGACCCTTAACCTTATGCAAGGTGTTACACAAAGTGGTTCCGGTATGCGTTTAAGAACAACTTGGTCGCCGCAATATTATAAAGATGTAGTTACCGGACATCCGTACCAATTTAAAAATCCAATTGCAGGAAAAACAGGAACTACACAAAACCAAAGCGATGGTTGGTTTATGGGTATTGTGCCAAATTTAACCACCGGCGTTTGGGTTGGTGGCGAAGAACGCTCAGTGCATTTTCCCGGCATTCGTTACGGACAAGGAGCAACAATGGCCTTGCCCATTTGGGGAACATATATGAAAAAACTCTACGCAGACGACAGCTTAAAAGTATCTAAAGGCGAATTTGAAAAACCCGAAGATTTAAGCATTCCAATAAATTGTGACGATGTTCAAGAAGGAGAGCAAGATCCATTAGAAGAAGAAAATAACAAAGCCTTAGAAGAATTAGATTTTTAAATCTAAAAATGCTTTAAAAAAAACCTCCCGTATTTGCAAGCAATTAGCTTGCTACGGGAGGTTTTTTAATTGCTGTACTCTTAAAAATTTTGTATTTTTCGGTAAAATTTAAAGAGATGATAAAAAAAACAGTCAATAACGTACAAGAAGCCTTAGATGGGGTAGAAGACGGCATGACTTTTATGTTGGGAGGCTTTGGGCTTTGCGGAATTCCGGAAAACAGCATCGCAGAACTGGTAAACCGTAATATTCAAGGTATAACCTGTATTTCTAACAATGCCGGAGTAGACGATTTTGGTCTCGGCTTACTGTTAAAGAAAAAGCAAATAAAGAAAATGATTTCTTCTTATGTAGGAGAAAATGCCGAGTTTGAACGGCAAATGCTTTCCGAAGAATTAGAAGTAGAGCTTACTCCCCAAGGCACTTTGGCTGCAAAATGTCAAGCAGCACAACAAGGTTATCCGGCAATGTTTACCCCGGCAGGATATGGTACAGAAGTAGCCTTAAACAAAGAAACTAGAATGTTTGACGGTAAAATGTATGTGTTGGAAGAAGCCTATAAAGCAGATTTTGCTTTTATAAAAGCTTGGAAAGGCGACGAAGCCGGAAATCTTATTTTTAAAGGTACGGCTAGAAATTTTAATCCAAATATGTGTGGGGCGGCAAAAATAACCGTGGTAGAAGTAGAAGAATTAGTGCCGGCGGGAGAGTTAGAACCTAACCAAATACATATTCCCGGAATATTCGTACAACGAATTTTTGAAGGAAAAGATTACGAAAAACGCATAGAACAAAGAACGGTGAGAAGTAAATAATAAATACCAAACTTTTTGTTAATCAAAAGTTTTTGCGATTATGTTTATTGCTTAACCAGTACTTTTAAAGCGACGTAGTTATATACATTAAAAAATTAACACATCACATTATGTTAGATAAAAACGGAATTGCACAACGTATAGCCAAAGAAGTAAAAGACGGCTATTATGTAAACCTTGGAATAGGTATTCCTACCTTGGTAGCTAACTTTGTGCGCGACGATATAGATGTAGAATTTCAAAGTGAAAACGGAATTCTAGGAATGGGACCTTTTCCGGTAGAAGGCCAAGAAGATGCAGACCTTATTAATGCCGGCAAACAAACCATTACCGCTTTGCCCGGCGCCAGTTTCTTTGACTCTGCTATGAGTTTCGGGATGATTCGCGGGCAACACGTAGATCTTACCATTCTTGGCGCTATGGAAGTAGCCGAAAACGGCGACATTGCCAACTGGAAAATTCCCGGTAAAATGGTAAAAGGAATGGGCGGCGCGATGGATTTGGTTGCATCTGCAGAAAATATTATCGTGGCCATGATGCACACCAATAAAGCGGGAAAATCAAAATTATTAAAAAAATGCTCCCTGCCGCTAACAGGCGTAGGTTGCGTAACCACAGTTGTTACCAATTTAGCAGTTATAGAAGTAACAGACGAAGGTTTTAAACTTTTAGAACGCGCCCCGGGCGTAAGCGTAGAAGAAATTAAAGAAGCCACAGAAGGTAAATTAATCGTAGAAGGCGACATCCCGGAGATGAAAATTTAAATGATTTGGGCGTATCCCAATTTTTGCAAAAAAATTGGGACCGCGCTATCCGTTATATCTTTTTTGCGCAAAAATAGTTTCCGTAAAGGCGCAAAAAAGGATGCCACTACTATCGCTTACGCAAAATTTTGCGAGCTCTAAAAATTTAAGACATAAATTGTCAATTTGTTATGGTGCAACACAGCGTAAATATTAGGGCCTACTCTCCTAAAGATAAACCAAGACTGCTTGTTTTATTACAACTAAATACGCCAAAATACTTTTCGGCAGAAGAAGAAAAAGATTTTTCCTGTTATTTAGACCACGAACGCGAGGCTTATTTTGTGGTTGAAGTAAATAATAAGATTGTAGGCTGCGGCGGTATAAATACAGAGAACGATAAAGGTATTTTAAGCTGGGCCTTTTTTCATCCCAATTACCAACACCAGGGTTTAGGTTCTCAATTAGTCGCGTATAGATTACACTATTTATTAAAATACAAGCAAATCTCCACAATAATTGTCCGCACCTCGCAACATACGTATAAATTTTACGAGAAAAATGGTTTTAAAAAGCTTTCCGTAAAAACAGATTTTTGGGCTAAAGGCTACCATTTATACGAGATGGAATATCAACAATAGAATTTTTTATTTCGCTACACAACATTCCGTGACAACGAAAAAACATCAAATTCCTTTGGGAATGGCGGCAATTAGAGCTTTGGTATACTCTTCTTCGGGCTTTGCATAAACTTTGTCTGCATCGCCTTGTTCTACAATTTTGCCGTCTTTCATAACTAAAAGATTATCTGCCATATATTTTACCACAGCTAAATCGTGGGAGATAAATATATAGGTAAACCCAAAGTCTTTTTTTAACTCATTTAATAGATTCAAAACCTGCGCTTGCACAGAAATATCTAAAGCAGAAACAGACTCGTCACATACAATTAATTTGGGTTGTACGGCAATAGTTCTGGCAATACCAATACGCTGGCGTTGGCCACCACTAAACTCGTGCGGATAGCGGTTAAAATGTTCTGCCTCCAAACCTACGCGCTCTAATAACGCGATGGTTTTCTCCTTACGCTCTTTATTGTTTTTATATAGATTATGCACTTGCATAGGTTCCATTATAGCTTGCCCAACAGGAATACGTGGATTTAAAGACGAAAACGGATCTTGAAATATCAGCTGAATTTCTTTCCGTAAAGCGCGCAAATTTTTAGCGTCTAATTTGGTTATGTCTTTGCCTTTATAAAAAACTTGCCCGGCAGTGGCGGTATCTAATTGTAAAATTACATTGCCTAAAGTAGATTTTCCGCAACCGGACTCGCCTACCAAGCCCAAAGTCTCACCTTCATAAATTTTAAAGCTTACATTGTTTACCGCTTTAACTATACGATTTTGTGTAAACCAACCACTTTTGGTTATAAATTGTTTTTCTAAATTATTAACTTCTAAAATTGGTGCATTTTCATACAACTGCTCAAGACGTTTTTTACGCTCTAAATCTGTTTCTGTAGTAAATTGGCTACTTTTTTCAAGAAAATCTTTTACGGTGGGTAATTTCTTTAAGCGGTTGTTGGTGGTAGGTTTGGATGCTAATAAAGCTTTGGTATAGGTTTCTTGCGGATTGGTAAATAATTCTTTTGCGCTATTTTCTTCAATTATTATGCCTTGGTACATTACTGCTACTCGGTTTGCTATTTCAGAAACCAAGGCCAAATCGTGTGAGATAAATAAAATACTCATCTTGGTTTCTTCTTGTAGTTTTTTGAGTAAGATTAAAATTTCTCTTTGCACGGTAACATCTAAGGCTGTGGTTGGCTCATCTGCAATAAGAATTTTTGGTTTGCAAGCAATTGCCATGGCTATCATGACACGTTGTTTTTGTCCGCCACTTATTTGATGCGGATATGCATTAAAAATAGCTTCTGGTTGTGGTAAACGCACTTTTTCAAATAATGCAAGACATTCTTTTTTTGCTTTTTTGGCGCTTTTCATGCGGTGTTGCAACAAGATTTCTTGCACTTGTTTGCCACACGTCATAGACGGATTAAGAGAACTCATGGGTTCTTGAAAAATCATGGAAATTTCGTTACCTCTAATTTTCCGTAAAGCAGAATTGCTTTTCTCTAGTAAATTTTTCCCATTATAGATAACTTTTCCTTTCTCTATACTAGCCGCTGTGGGAAGCAAACCCAAAACCGCTAAACTGCTCAAGGATTTCCCGGAACCCGATTCGCCTACGATGCCTAAAATTTCGTTGGGATAAATTTCAAAAGATACATTATGTAAAGCCGTAACAAGCTTTTGCTCTGCTGCAAAGCTTATTTGTAAATTTTCTACGTGTAGTAAGGCAGTTTCCTCTTTCATATAAAGTTCAAGATAGCAATTTTTTCCGATAGTGTAAATGTTAAAGTTTTTAACAAATAATGCATTTTGTCGAAAATATGTTGTTTTTAACCGATATAATTTGTTATTTAGTAGTCGCTTAGGAAAGTAGGGCGAAAAACAACCCGATTAACGGATAAAAAACACGTTTATTTTTAAGTTAAATTAATGAAAATGTTTGCTAAAAAATTAACAGCTAAACTTTCCGTAAAGCGTAAAAAACACTGCAACTCCTACCTAGTTTGCAGTTTTTAATTAAAAGGCATAATAACCTTAAAAACACTAGCATTATGAGAAACCAATCTATTCTAATTAGTGTAACCTGCATCTTACTTTTACTTCCTTTAGCTAGCCAAGCGCAAAGCGGTCCGCAGGAGCCAACAAAATTACGAGTATTCGAACAAGAAGAATATTGGATTAAAGATGGAGAAGCGTTTTTAAAAGATTATTTAAACTTATCTTCTTCTAATAGCTTTGAGAAAATTGTAAAACAAACCGATCACCTAGGTTATATACACGAAAAATACCAGCAATATTATAATGGTATAAAAGTAGAGTTTGGCAGTAGCGTTTTGCATACTAAAAATGGCAGATTGGCTTCTATTTCTAACAATGTATTTCCTATTAATGGTCTAAAAACAGATTTAAGTCTTTCTAAAGAAGATGCTTTAGAAAGCGCCTTAGATTTTGTAAAAGCAGAAGAATATTTATGGGAAAATGAGGAAGAAGCCCTGGCGGGGTCTTACGCAAAACCGGAAGGAGAATTGGTAGTTTTTCCTAAAATAGATAAGCTTTCTGAGCGCGATCATATTGCTTATAAATTTGATATTTATGCCAGCAAACCGCTTTACCGCGCAGATATTTATGTAGATGCCGTTACCGGGGAAGTGATTTTAGAAAATGTACGTATTCATCACGCCAAAAATGCTATGGTACACGGCAACAGTTTATACAACGGCGATGTTACTATAAAAGCAACCACCCGTCACGGCGATTATCAACTTTCCCAAATGTTTAACGGAAATGGCATACAGACTTTTGATATGGAAAATTGCTCTAATTATAGCAATGCCGTTGAGGTAATAAGCAACTCACCTATTTTTGTAAACAACCCTATTGCAGTACAAGCGCATTGGGGAGCAGAACAAGCCTATAATTATTTTTATCAAGAACACAGCAGGGATTCTTATGATAATAAAGGCGGAATTATAAAGTCTTATGTTAGCTACAAACATAATTTTGTAAATGCATTTTGGGATGGGAGTAGAATGACTTATGGCGATGGCGATGGTAAAGCTTACGGACCGTTAGTGGCTTTAGATATTGTTGCACACGAAATTTCTCACGGTATTACAGAGCATACCGCAGGATTGATTTATAGTTTTGAAGCCGGCGCTTTAAACGAATCTTTTTCAGATATTTTTGGAGAAGCTATAGAGCAATTTGCTACCGGAAAGAACAACTGGTTAATTGGCGATGAAATAAGCATTGGCAGTAATACCAGCGCTTTGCGTTCTATGCGCGATCCTAATTTATATGGTCAAGCAGATACTTATAAAGGTGCAAATTGGTATGCAAATACAACAGATAACGGCGGCGTGCATTATAACTCCGGTGTGCAAAACTTTTGGTTTTATTTATTGACAGAAGGTGGTAAGGGTACAAACGATTATGGCAATACCTACGAAATAAACGGAATAGGAATAGATAAAGCAGCCAAAATTGCTTACAGAAACCTAAGTGTTTATCTTACTGCCAATGCAACTTACCACGATGCAAGAAGTGGCGCTATACAAGCGGCAAGAGACCTTTACGGCAAAAATAGCCCGGAAGAAATTGCAGTAACAAACGCTTGGAATGCCGTTGGAGTGGGCAATATTTACACCCAGCCTTCTTTAACTAAAAATACGCAATTATTATCGCAAGCAAATACTTCTAACTTGCTTGATTAATAAAAACATTGATGCGGGTTAGAAAGTAGTTTATTACTCGTATTCTAAATTTTAAAAATTTACTCTTTTATCGTAAATATTTCTTCTGGTTTTAAAAGCTTTTCTTGGCGTAACCTTAAAATAATCTGAGCAATGGCTACAACGTCTTTTTCGCAATAGGTTATAATGCGCTGGGTGTCTTTTTCTTTATAGAATACATCTTTTACCTGAGAGCCATCTATATCGTCTTTTGGCGAAGGAATGTTGAGAACCGCGGTTAATAACTTTAAGGAAGTATAATGTTTATAATCGCCAAATTTCCATAATTCTAAGGTATCTAAATGCGCAACCTCCCAAGGTTTTTTACCAAATAAATCTAATTTTTTGGGTAACGAAATTCCGTTTATTAACATACGCCTAGCTATAAAAGGAAAATCGAATTCTTTCCCGTTATGCGCACACAAAAAATGTTTGTTTTGATAAAAATGCGTATCCACTAGATTTTTAAAATCGGTTAAAAGGGTAGTTTCTTCCCCCGAAAAAGTTTTTAACCTAAAGCTTCTAATATTGTTCTGGAAACTGAAATATCCTACAGATATACAAACAATTTTACCAAATTCTGCCCAAATTCCTGCACGCTCATAAAAAGTAGCTACTTCTTGTTCTTCTTTGCGCATATAGGCGGTTTTTTGTTCGTAAAGCGCTTGCATTTCTGGAGAAAGCTCGTTAAAATCCGCGTAAAGCGGAACGGTTTCTATATCTAAGAAAAGAATGTTTTCTAAAGGAATTTTTTTAAGCATAGGATAGAAGATTGGTTGTAGAAAAATACAACAATTATCTTAAACTCAAAATACAAGTATAAAACGAGGGTTTATTGGTTGTCAGATGAATTTTGTTGGGTGTCTTTGTTTTTGCTTTCTTCTTCTATCTTTTCTTCTTCCTCCTCTTCAGAAATAATACCAATGCGTTTTGCGCGTCTTTCCCAGTTTTTACGGGCAAGATGTTGCATATCTTCTATACTATCGCTTTCATCCATAATTTCTAAGCCTAGAAGCGTTTCAATAATATCTTCCATCGTTATAATACCAACTGTATTTCCAAATTCATCAGAAACCACGGCCAAATGCGCTCTTTTTTCCACAAAAAACTCAAACAATTTTGGTATTGGTGTATGGCTGTAAGTAATGAGTACTTCGCGTCTTAAACTGGATAAAAGCGAGTCACCTTTTTCCTGAATCATATTTTCTAAGACCTCATCTTTTAAAACAAAACCGGTAATATTGTTGGGTTTAGACTTATAAATAGGAATTCTAGAAAACTTGAGGTTTTGGTGGTTATCTACAAATTCTTTTATGCTTTCTTGTTCGTCTGCAATCATAGCCACAGAGAAAGGCGTCATTACATCTTTAGCTAAAACAGATTTAAAGACCAATAAATTTTTAATAAAAGTGGTTTCGTTCTCTTTAAAAACGCCTTCTTTTTCTGCTTCGTCTGTAATGGCCATAAATTCTTCGCGGCTCATTGTATTGGCGTGGGCAGAACTGCCAATAACCCTAGTGGTTAAAAGCAACAACCACATAATACCGGTATATTTTAACGGAAAAATAATAACGCGTAATGCTTTTGCGGTAAAATTTCCTAAGTGTTTCCAATAACTGGCGCCAATAGTTTTCGGAATTATTTCGGAGAGAATTAAAATCAAAATCGTCATTATAGCCGAAACAATTCCTACAAAATTAATTCCTAATATGCTGTAATCATAGCCGCTTTCTGCTGCGAGTATTCCTGCTTGGTTACCTACCAAAATTGCGCCAACGGTGTGCGCAATGGTATTTAAGGTAAGTATAGCCGTAAGCGGGACGTCTATATCTTTTTTAAATTCTGTTAAAGTATTGGCGTATGCTTTGCCTTCGTTCTGTTTTATCTTTATAAAAGTGGGCGTAAAACTCAGTAAAGCAGCTTCTAGTATAGAACACAAAAAAGAGGCTAAAATTGATATTAACGCATAAACAATTAATAAGGTCATAAGCTTTTTGAAAATTTATGACAAAATATAAATTAATTGGCGATGCTTGGACTAATTTATCATAAATTTAAAGTTGTTACTACCAATTCTAGCCAATTTCCTTATTCTTAACACAGTTTTTTCTCCCATTTTTGAGCCATAGCCAATTGCTCAACTCCTTCTAAACGATAATCGTCTTCTGTAGAGAAAAAATCTAAAACTTGGGTTTGTTTTCCGTGCTTTAAAATTAATTCTACATTCTTGATACCTTGCTCTTTTGTTCTTAATTCGCGTAAATTTACTTGCGTGTTTTCTAATGAAATTTTATCTATCTGAAAGTCATCCGGATTTAAATAACCGTATAAAAGCTCATTTTTACTTCGGTCTAATGCCATAAAAAGTTTAGTGTTTATTTCTAACTCGTCTATGTTAAAGTGCATCTGCTTGGCTTTTTCTTGAATACGATTTTCCCAACTAGATTTTCTTTTTCTGCGTAAAATTATGGTGTAAAATATTGGGCTTATAAATAAAAGCAAGAAGATGAATCCTATTATTACTGCTGATTTTTCCATGGTTTTTGTGCTCCTATAAACGGAGTCTTTTTTATTTTTTTTTACTGAATATTTTTAAAGTTTGGATATAAAAATCCGTACCCGATGCTTTTAAAAAAAGCTACAGGTTTTTTTACTGAAAATAAACAGCTTATAAAAAAGTATGGAAAGGAAATAAGTTAATCTTTAAGTTATACCTAAAATCAAATGTATTTTTAGTTAAACTAAGATTTTGTAAACTAGGGTAGAAAGTTGCAATTTCCGTAGACGGAAAACTTTCGCATTCAGGATTAAAAGTAGGTATTGGTTCCTCTTCAATGCCAACAGAATATTCTTCCGTAAAGAGACCAACACCAAAAAATCTGTCTGCTTTTGTAAGTGTTTCTTGTGCAGAAGAATTTTTAAAATTGGTATGGCTGTACGCTTGCACTGCACTCCAAGAAGCGTTGAGCAAGAATACAACCATCAAGCTAATTAATTTGCCGGTATGTAAAAAAGATTTCATACGCTTACAACTTAACCAATTTTATGCCAAATTGTTTTATTGAAGAAGTTTGGCGGCATCTTTAGCAAAATAAGTTGCCATAAAATCTGCTCCCGCTCTTTTTATAGCAGTAATTTGCTCTAACATTACCGCATTTTCGTCTAGCCAACCTTTTTCCGCGGCAGCTTTAATCATAGCATATTCGCCACTTACTTGGTAGACAGAAATTGGTACGTTAACCGCATTTTTTAGGTCGCGCACAATATCTAAATAACACAAACCTGGCTTTACCATAACTATATCTGCGCCTTCTTCAATATCCATTTGTGCTTCTCTAACAGCTTCAGAACGATTAGCAGGATCCATCTGATAGGTTTTTTTGTCTTTTGGAATGTCTTTGGCATCTACCGGAGCAGAATCTAAAGCATCACGAAACGGTCCATAAAATGCCGAAGCATACTTGGCGCTATAACTCATAATTCCTGTGTTTTCAAAACCTTCTTGTTCTAAAGCTTGGCGCATAATAAGTATTCTGCCATCCATCATATCGCTAGGTGCTACAAAATTGGCGCCGGCTTGCGCGTGAGAAACTGCCATTTTGGCCAAAGCTTCTACAGAAGAATCGTTTATAATTCTGCCATTTTCTACAATCCCGTCGTGCCCGTATTTAGAGTATGGGTCTAAAGCCACATCTGTCATAACCAACATTTCCGGAACCGCATTTTTTACCGTTTTTATGGCGCGTTGCATCAAACCATCTGGATTAACTGCTTCTTTTCCTGCATTGTCTTTCAAGTTTTCTTCTACTTTTACAAACAATAAAACAGAACGTATACCAAGTTGCCAAATTTCTTTTACTTCTTTCTCCAGTAAATCTAAACTATACCTAAAATAGCCTGGCATAGACGCAATTTCTTCTTTTTTATTATCGCCTTCTACGACAAAAAGCGGCGCTTGAAAATCTTTTGGCGTTATGCTGGTTTCTTGCACTAGACTTCTAATGCTTTGTGTGGTTCGTAAACGTCTGTTTCTATTTAATGGGAACATCCTTTTTTATTTTTTTAATGATTTGCTGCTGTTTTTTATATTTCTTTAGCTCTGAAAATTTACTCCACCCAGTTTACCGGTTTTTTTAAGATTTCTAATAATTTCGCTTCCGCGGAATTTTTTGGCGGTCTATGGTCGTAATGAAATTGCACGTGTGGCGGCAAACTCATAAAAATACTTTCTATGCGACCTTTTGTTTTTAAACCGAACAAAGTACCTTTATCGTGTATTAAATTAAACTCAACATAACGACCACGCCTTATTTCTTGCCAGTCGCGCTGCTCTTTGTTGTATTCTAAATTTTTACGTTTTTCTACAATTGGGGTGTAAGCTTCTAAAAAACTGTCGCCTACTTGGGTTACAAAAGCATACCATTCTTCCATTGTTTTTTGCGGTGTTGTTTTTAAATGATCAAAAAATAAACCGCCTACTCCGCGCGCTTCATCCCGATGTGCGTTCCAGAAATATTCGTCACATTGTTTTTTATATTTTTTGTATAAATCTTTACCGTGGGCATCACACGCATTTTTACAAACTTGATGAAAATGCTTAGCGTCTTCTTCAAATAAATAATAAGGCGTTAAATCTTGTCCGCCGCCAAACCATTGATCTATTACTTGTCCGGTTTTATCATACATTTCAAAATAGCGCCAATTTGCGTGAACTGTTGGCACCATTGGGTTTTTAGGATGAATTACCAAGCTTAATCCGCAGGCAAAAAATTGTACATCGCCAACGTTAAAATATTTTTGCATAGCCGGATCTAAATCGCCGTGAACGGCAGATATGTTTACGCCACCTTTTTCAAAAACATTCCCATTTTCTATTACGCGTGTTTTGCCGCCTCCGCCGCCTTCTCTCTCCCAAGGGTCTTCTTTAAAGGTTGCTTTTCCGTCAATTCTGGCAAGCTCTGTGGTAATTGTGTCTTGTAAATCTTGTATGTATTGGTAAAACTTATCTTTCATATTCATAATCTTCAATATAAACGAGTTGTAAATTTTCCTCTGGGATATTTTCTACACTACTTATCTTTTGAGCTTGCGGAATTAATTCCGTAAAGCATTTAATAATTTTCTCCTCTGATTCTAACAAATAATGCATTTTAAAAACTTTTCTGCCTACTAAGTTATTATGCAAATCCATTGCTTTTGGTAACGGCTTGTTAGGCATTAATTTTTCGTGCAAATCTGTTATGGTTTTAGCCCAAGCTACAGATTTCTCTACAGAATTATTTTGGTTAAAACAGTTTTTAGCGATTAAAAAATTCCATAAAGCATGTCTAACCGCATTGCTTACATTGTCTTTGTGATGCGCTTTTCCGTATAAATCATCTACAATTTTTATGGTTTTGCGCGTGGCTTTATACGTAGGAAAAAGATATTGCGGTTTCCGCAAGAAAACTTTGCCGAGCATAAATAATTGCCGCGGGTTTAGTTTTTTTATTTTTCCCAGTAATGGCATTTATTGCGGTTGCCATTCTTTTACGGCATCTACAAAAGCTTGGGCATTTTCTACCGGAATATTGGGCAAAATACCGTGACCTAAATTGGCAACGTATTTATCTTTTCCGAAAGCGTTAATCATTTCGTTGACCATTGTTTTAATTTCCCTTGGCGAGGAAAACAATCGGGACGGATCAAAATTACCTTGTAAAGTAATATTGCCACCACTTAATTTACGCGCGTTTTGCGGAGAACACGTCCAATCTACTCCTAAAGCAGAAGCACCGGATTTACTCATTTTATCTAGAGCAAACCAACAACCTTTGCCAAAAGCAATAACCGGAACTTGCTCTTTGAGCGCATCTATTATTTGCTGTATGTATTGCCAAGAAAATTCTTGGTAATCTACGGGAGAAAGCATGCCGCCCCAAGAATCAAAAACCTGTACGGCATCTACACCTGCTTTTACTTTTTCTTTAAGGTAGGCAATGGTTGTATCTGTGATTTTTTGTAATAAAGCGTGCGCGGCTTCGGGTTCTTGGAAACAAAACTGTTTTGCTTTGTCAAAATTTTTAGAGCCTTGACCTTGTACGGCATAACACATAATTGTCCACGGCGAGCCGGCAAAACCAATTAGTGGTACTTCATTATTTAAAGCACTTTTTGTCATTTTAATAGCGTCCATCACATAACCCAATTCTTCTTGTACATTAGGAACCACTACATTTTCTACATCTTTTGCACTTCTAATAGGATTGGGTAACCACGGGCCAACGCCTGGTTTCATCTCTACCTCAATTTGCATAGCTTGTGGCACTACCAAAATGTCGCTAAACAATATTGCGGCATCTGTACCAACTTGCTCTATGGGCATAACAGTAATTTCTGTGGCCAACTCCGGCGTGCGACAGCGGGTAAAGAAATCGTATTTTTCTTTTAATTTCATAAAATCAGGCAGGTATCTTCCTGCTTGTCGCATCATCCAAACCGGTGGACGTTCTACGGTTTCACCTTTTAAAGCTCTTAAAAATAAATCGTTTTTTATCATTATATCTCTAATAAATTGCGTCTAATGTTATCTACAAAGATACGGAAAGTTAACAGGTTTCTAGCGGTTTCTAAAAGATTTAATAGTCGTTTGAACTAATAGAAACAAGAAGGTTTTGGTTTTAAAAACACACTTATCCTGCAAGGTTTTTTTTCAACCTTGTAGATTTTCTAAACGTACTGTTTTTTGGAAGTAGAGGATTTTTTTGTTGAAAATAAAAACGAATTATCTTTTAGCAGTTTTCTCCCACCTTTCGGGAAAAAAATATTTTACCACGCTTATAATTATACTCTCTATAGTTGGCTTGGAAGCTATAACAATATTTTCACTATATTTTTTTGCTGCCGAAGCAGTTGTAGTGCCTATGCAAAAGAGAACGCTTTTTGCTGAAATAGTGTTTTCTGCATAAAAGCTTTCTACTCCGCTAGGACTAAAAAACAATATGCCGTCAAATATTTGATTAAATTTTTTAGGACACAATGTGGTTTTATAAGCTTCTATTTCCGTAAAGGAAATTTTATTATTTCTTAAGCCTTCAGGAATGGTGTCTCTGCGCTTACTGCTACACGGAAATATAAAATGCTTATGGGCATATTTATTCTTTATTTCGTTAACCAAATCTGCTGCGTAGTGCGTATGAATTTTTACATTAATGCCATTTTTTTCTAAAAGCGTAGCAGTTTTTTCGCCTACTACAAAAGCGTTTTTTATAGTGGTTTTGTTTTGAATGGCTTTAAAAGTATTTTGACTGGTAATAATAGCATTCTCTATGTTTTTAGGAAGGCTGGGCGCAGGCGTTGACTCTATTGCAATAGCCGAATAGCTAACCAAACCTATTTTAGCTTGTAACAATAAATTTTCTTGAGCTGTGGTTAATTTTTTAGTGCTAAGAATACTAGGATGCGGCATAAAATCAAGAAATTAACTGTCTAGTTCTTCTTTGATGCTTGCCATAATTTTATTCCCTCCTTTTTTTAAAATTTCTTTAGCCAAATAGCTCCCTGCAAAAGAAACTTCACTAGCTTGAATAGTGGCTTTTTCTTCTAATTTTTTCTTTCCATCTAAGCTAAAAAGCGCTCCGTGAAACTCTATTTCAAAACTGTTTTTAAATTTTGCCAGAGCGCCAATTGGCGCTGTACAACCACCTTCTAACGTTCGAAGAAAATCACGTTCTATCTGCACACAAGTGGCAGTTTTCTTATCGTTTAGTTTGGCTACTGCTTTTTTTGCGTATTCGTTATACTCGTTAACAACAACTAACATAGCGCCTTGAGCCGGGGCAGGAACCATCCAGTCTAGAGTAATGTAAGATTCTGGTTTTATATGAATTCTTTCTAGGCCGGCTGCTGCAAATATTGCTCCGTGCCAATTATTGTCTTGTAATTTTTGTAAACGCGTATTTACATTTCCGCGTAAGTTTACTACTTCATGATAGGGGTATTCATGCAGCCACTGTGCTTTTCTGCGCAAACTTCCTGTTGCAATAATGCCGTTTTTGGTTTCAAAATCTAAACCTTTATGCACCAAAATATCGGTGTGGTTTGCTCTTGGTAAAACAGCTCCTTGAACAATTCCTTTAGGTAAAGCAGTTGGCACATCTTTCATAGAATGTACTGCTATATCTACTTTATCTTTTATCATGGCTACATCTAGGGTTTTTGTAAAAATACCCGTAATGCCCATTTCGTAAAGGGGTTGGTCTAAATTTAAATCGCCGGTAGATTTTACCGGCTTTAATTCTGTTTTATACCCTAAGGCTTCTAATTTATCTTTAACATTATTTGCTTGCCACAAAGCTAGTTCGCTGTCGCGTGTACCTATACGAATTGTTTTACTCATTTAATTGGAGATATCTTCTAATTGAAAAACCTTTTGGATAAGCGCCAAACTCTCGTCTGTAGTGTCTGCGTCTTCACGCAAATGATTGGCAAACTGGTTCATTATTTTTTGAATAATGCGGTTGGTAACAATTTCTGCTTGATCGTTATTAAAATTGCTTATTTTTTTACGCTGAAAGTCTATTTCTGCATCTTTCATAGTACGCAATTTGCTTTTTAACGCTTTTATGGTTGGTGCAAATTTTCTAGTTTCTAACCAAGCATTAAAATCGCCTTTTACCTCTGCAATAATTTCTTCTGCTTGTGGTATAAAAGCTTTGCGTTTTTCTAAAGTTTTGTCGGTCATTTTAGACAAGTGGTCTAAATGTATTAAATTTACATTGTCCAATTCGGCTACTTCTGCAGATACATTTTTAGGAATAGAAAGGTCTAAAATTAATAAGTCTTTTTTAGGATAAAGCAACTCTTTAGAAATTGTTGGATTTTTGGCTCCGGTTGCTACAATTAAAATATCTGTATTTCTAATTTCTGCTTGCAACTCAGCATAATCTTTTACCACCAAATCAAACTTACCGGCAACTTTTTCTGCCTTGTCTTTTGTTCTATTTATAAGTGTAATTCTTTTGTTTTGGGTGTGTTTAACCAAATTCTCGCAAGTGTTCCGGCCAATTTTTCCGGTACCAAATAACAAGATGCGTTTGTCAGAAATATTATCTATTTCGTTTAAAATATAATGTACAGATGCAAACGAAACCGATGTAACCCCAGAAGAGATTTCTGTCTCGTTCTTAATGCGTTTACTAGCTTGTATAACTGCGTTAATTAAACGCTCTAAAAATGGATTGGTGGCTTTTAAATTTTTTGATAAAGTAAAAGCATATTTTAACTGACTTATAATTTCAAAATCACCTAAAATCTGGCTGTCCAAACCGGTCCCAACTTTAAAAACGTGGTTAATGGCTTGTTGGTTTTTAAACACATAAGCCACTTTTTCAAATTCTTCTACCGTGCCACGTGTGTGCTGACAAAGTAATTTTATAAGCTGAAAAGGGTGTTGGGCAAACCCGTAAATTTCTGTACGGTTGCAAGTAGAAGTAACTAAAATACCTTCTATGCCATCTGCCTTAGCTTCTGCTATTAACGCCTTTTTTTGTTCTTCATCTAAACTAAAATGACCTCTTGTTTCGGCATCTGCTTTATGGTAGTTTAAACCAATTGCATAAAAAGAAGGATGTTTGGATATATTGTAACTCTTCATAGAAGCGGTTATCGTCATAAATATTCTGCACAAAAGTAATAGCTATATTTCTATAAAAGTAACGACAAAAGTTCTTTTATTGTCGTTGTAAGTTATTTTGGCTTTAATAAACCGATTTTTCGGGTATTTACCTTACTTTTGTAAGCTTAACAGGTCTTTTGCTGTTCGTACTTTAGAACCGTTCTAAATAAAAGATCAAGATTTTTAGCTATGATAAATCAAAAAAATAACGCCCGAAGTTCTTTTCAAATTATTGAGATTGAAGAAGGTTTTAAATTTTTTACCTACCAAAATGAAACCACCGAAGTACAAAAAAATGTACGCGATGTACACCGTAATTTCATTCAGTTCCAGTTTTGTGTAAAGGGAAAAGTTAAACTTAATTTTAACCAAGGTCGTTACGGCTTAGATTTAGGCGAAGAAAAAGCATTGCTCTTATACAACCCAACACAAAAGCTGCCTTTTGATGTAGAAATAGCGCCAAAATCTTGGTTGGTAACGGCTTTAATTTCCATAGAGAAATTTCACTCTTTATTTTCAGAAGAAGCTAATTATATAGATTTCCTTACGGAAGATAACCGCGGTAAAAAATACTATCAGGAGTTAGATATTAGTCCGTCGTTGGCCGTTGTGCTAAGTCAGATTTTAAATTTTAACCTGCATCCTTCCGTAAAGAAAATTTACTTAAAAGGTAAATTATATGAACTGGTAGCACTTTATTTTAATAGACCGGAAGAAGTAGATACAGAACAATGTCCGTTTTTAGAAGACGAAAATAATGTAAAACGCATTAGGCAAGCCAAAGAAATAATTATAAACCGAATGGCAGAGCCGCCAACCTTAACAGAGCTTGCAAAAGAAATTGGCTTGAGTTTAAAAAAGCTAAAAGAAGGTTTTAAAGAAATTTACGGCGATACGGTTTTCGGGTTTTTATTAGATTATAAATTAGATTATGCCAGAAAATTGCTGGAAACCGGCGATTATAATGTAAACGAAGTAGGATTAAAAGTGGGTTACAGTACCGCCAGTCATTTTATTGCGGCTTTTAGAAAGAAATTTGGGACCACGCCAAAGAAATATATTATGTCTCTTTCTACATCAAATAATTGAAAATGATAATAAAAGCTAACGCTATAAAATAAAGAGTTTTATAAGGCTTATTAAAATTTAGCCAATCTTTATTTGCAATTATAGCCAAATATTAATTAACTATTAAAAAATGCAAAAACTAAGTTTAAAATACAATTTCGGCAAACAGATGTTAAATTTAGTTATTCATTACAGCTGTCATTTTATTGAAGATTAAATTTGGTTATTATTTATAGCAATCGTATAGAATAGTTGTATTTTTGAAAAAAAAGTTTGTATGAGTAAAGGTGTTCTTCTTGTAAATTTGGGTTCGCCAGATAGTACTAATCCTAAAGATGTAAAAAAGTACTTGGATGAATTTTTAATGGACGAGCGCGTGATAGACGTTCCCTATTTATTGCGAGCATTTATCGTTAAAGGAATTGTCTTAAACACTAGACCTAAAAAATCCGCCGCAGCTTACGAGAAAATTTGGTGGGAAGAAGGCTCGCCTTTAATTGTGCTATCTGAGCGTTTGCAAGAAAAAATAGATGCGCATACCGGCGTACCAATTGCTTTGGCTATGCGGTATGGTAAACCCTCTATAAAATCTGGTTTGCAAGAATTGGCAGACAAAGGCGTAGACGATGTTTTGTTGTTACCGCTTTATCCGCAATTTGCAATGGCAACCACAGAAACTATTTTGGTATTGGCAGAACAATTGCAAGAAGAGTTTTTTCCACAAATAAAATTTACAACTGTTCCGCCGTTTTATAATCATCCAGATTATATTACTGTTTTAGCGCGTAGCATTGCAGAAACAATAGACGATTTAGATTTTGAACACCTTTTGTTTAGCTACCACGGTGTTCCGGAAAGACACATTAAAAAAAGCGACATTACCAACTCGCATTGTAAAATAGATGGCAGTTGTTGCCAAACGCCATCTCCGGCGCATCAATTTTGCTATCGTCACCAATGTTTTGAAACCACGCGTTTGGTAGCAGAAATGTTAGAATTGCCAGAAGATAAATACAGTGTCTCCTTTCAATCTCGTTTAGGTTTTGACCCGTGGTTAAAACCATATACAGACAGAACTATAGAAAAGTTTGGCCTTAACGGAATGAAAAAAATGGCAGTGGTTACCCCGGCTTTTGTTTCTGATTGTTTAGAAACTTTAGAGGAAATAGCTATGGAAGGTAAAGAGA
This sequence comes from uncultured Mesonia sp., assembly GCA_947494545.1. Classification (GTDB taxonomy): domain Bacteria; phylum Bacteroidota; class Bacteroidia; order Flavobacteriales; family Flavobacteriaceae; genus Mesonia. The sequence goes on from CANLVH010000001.1 coordinate 94,053, forward strand.
TTTTTGAAGAAGTTGGTGGCGAAGAATTTACTGTAATCCCTTGTCTAAACGACAGAGAAGATTGGGTAAAAACCCTAAGCAGATGGATAGACGAATGGGCAAACAAGCTGGAAACCAAAAAAGAAAATGCCTAAAAAGGTAAATGCAGAAGATTTAGGAAATAAGCCTATTGCAAATTTACTGGTAAAACAATCTGTACCCGCGGCTATTGGTATTCTTGTCATGTCGCTCAATATTCTGGTAGATACCATATTTGTAGGTAACTGGATTGGCCCAACGGCTATTGCCGCGATAAATGTGGTATTACCGGTTTCTTTTTTTATAGCAGCTTTGGGCTTGGCAATTGGCATTGGCGGCTCTTCTATTATTTCGCGAGCTTTAGGCGCCAATAATCGTGAAAAAGCATTAAAAACTTTCGGGAATCAAATTACTTTAACGATAGTTTTATGTGCGCTTCTGGTAGGTGTTGGTCTGAGTTTTATAGATAGTATTATTCCTGCCTTTGGCGGACAAGGAGAAATCTTTGCTCCCGCAAAAATTTATTACCGCATTGTTTTGTACGGCGTTCCTATTTTGGCTTTAACCATGATGGGTAATAACGTAATTAGAGCAGAAGGGAAACCTAAATTTGCCATGATTGCTATGGTTATACCATCTGTAGGAAATCTTTTGGCAGATTACGTTTTAATTAATCTTTTAGATATGGGAATGGCCGGTGCGGCCTGGGCTACTACCGGTTCTTATATAGTTAGTTTTCTATATATCTTTTGGTTTTTTATGTCTAAAAACTCAGAACTTAAAATTGATTTAAAGCATTTTGGGTTCGATTTGTCTGTTTTAAAAGAAATTGCAGCCTTGGGTTTTGTAACCTTGGCCAGACAAGCAATAGTGAGTGTAACCTATTTATTAATGAACAATATTTTGTTTGATTTAGGTGGCGCTAATGCTGTTACCGTATATGCTATTATTGCGCGTATGCTCATGTTTGCACTTTTTCCTATTTTGGGTATAACACAAGGTTTTTTACCAATTGCCGGTTTTAATTACGGCGCAAAAAAACCACGACGGGTGCACAAAAGTATAAATTTGGCAATAGGAAGCGCAAGCGTAATGGCTTTAGTAGTTTTTGGCGTTATAATGATTTTTGCCGAAAATATTGCTGCCGTCTTTACTACAGATGCACAAATATTGGCAGAAACCCCCTCATCTATGCGCTGGGTTTTTGCAGCTTTGCCGGTTATTGCCTTGCAGCTAATTGGGTCGGCTTATTTTCAAGCTATCGGGAAAGCTATTCCTGCTTTATTACTTACTTTAACCAGACAAGGTTTCTTTTTTATTCCGTTAATTTTAATATTACCCAATTATTTTGGCGAGTTGGGAGTTTGGATTTCCTTTCCATTGGCAGATATTATTTCTACCATTGTGACCGGATTTTTTCTAAACCGCGAAATTAGGTTGCATATTAAACCTTCGGAAATGGAAAAAACACCTACATTTAATAAAAACACTAGCACTTAATTGGGTTTAGCACAATAGCATTTCGGCGAAAGCCAAGACATCAAATATCTTTGGTATAACAGTAGGGTTATTTTGGTTTTAAGTTTTTGTGGTTTTTTAATTTTCTTTCTATCCATTTCCACTTTGCTTATAGCATAAAGCATACGGCGTAAAGCCATCTTTTTAAAAAATTCCCATTTCTTTCTAAAGTTTAGGCGTATTTTTAACTTATGAAAATTTTGATAATCGAAGACGAAAAAGATTTGCAAAATGCCTTGGCGGAACATTTCCGTAAAGAAAAATTTGTGATAGAAGTTGCCGATAACTACATGCAAGCTCACGAAAAAATTGGCGTGTATGATTACGATTGTATTCTGTTAGATATTATGTTGCCGGGCGGCAGCGGCTTAGAACTTTTAAAATATCTTAAAAGTTTGGGCAAGTCAGATAACGTGATTGTTATCTCTGCAAAAAACTCGTTAGAAGATAAGCTGGAAGGGTTGTCGTTGGGAGCCGATGATTATTTGACAAAACCTTTTCATATTGCAGAATTAAACGCGCGGGTAAAAGCTGTTTTACGACGAAATACATTTGACGGAAAAAATACCATTAGCGTAAATAATTTAAGTTTAAATATAGACGACAGGATTTTGTTGGTAAACGAAAAAGAAGTACATCTTAACCGAAAGGAATTTGATATTTTAAGTTACTTTCTGGCCAACCAAAAACGCTTGGTAACCAAAAGCACTTTGGCCGAGCACGTTTGGGGAGATCATATAGACCAAGCAGATAATTTTGATTTTATTTACTACCAGATAAAAAATTTACGTAAAAAACTCTCTAAAGCCAATGCCAGAATTGCTATAGAAGCGCATTATGGCGTTGGTTATAAACTCTTGCCGGAATGAAACTGCATAACCAATCGCTTATTTATTTAACCCTTGCCTTTTTTGTAATAATTGGGGTTTGGTCTTTTGTGTTTTATATAGATTTAAAAGACGAAATAAGAGATAGCATAGACGATGGCTTAGATAATAATAGATTGTTGCTTTTACAGCAAATAGAAAAAGACAGTAGTTTGTTGCAACAAACAGAATTTGGTGGCAATAATTTTTCCGTAAAGCAAATTTCGCGTAAAAATGCTTTGGCGCAAAAAGATGTGCTTAAAGACACGATGATGTATCGGCTTAACGAAGATGATTTAGAGCCGGTGCGTATTTTGCACACCAGCTTTAGACAGCAAGATAAATATTACCACCTTAAAATTATCTCTTCTTTGGTAGAAGAAGATGATTTGATAGAAGATGCGTTTTACAATATTTTGTTACTTTTTATCGTGCTGGTAGTAAGTACATTTATTATTAATAACTTTCTTTTAAAGCGTTTATGGAATCCTTTTTACGATTTATTAGAACAAATAAGCCGCTATAAACTAGATAAAGATACGCACGCCATAAAGAGTAAAACCAATACCAAAGAATTTTTGGCTTTGCAAGAAGCGGCAAATAAACTTTTGTTACATTCTAAAGAAACCTACAGAGCGCAAAAAGAATTTACAGAAAATGCCGCCCACGAATTGCAAACCCCACTGGCAGTTATGGCCAATAGATTAGAGCTTTTGCTGGAGTCTGAAAACTTAAACGCTTTAGAAAGCAAGCAAATTGCAGAAATTTTACAAACCCTAAACAGATTAAACCATCTAAACAAAGCTTTGTTGCTTTTGGCCAAAATAGAGAATAAGCAATATAACGAGCAGGAGAAAATAAATATTACAAAACTTATAGAAGAGGTTTTAAAAGATTTTGAAGATTTTATAGACTATAAAAACTTGCAGATAAAACGGCAATACACGCAAGATATCACCCTAAACTTAGATAAACATTTGGCGTTTGTGCTGTGCAGCAATTTAATTAAAAATGCGTTATTTCATAGTCACGAAAATGCAGAAATCATCATAAAAAGTAACAACAATAAACTCTCTATCTGCAATACCGCCAACGCAAAAGCTCTAGACGGGTCTACTATTTTTAACCGTTTTACCAAAGGCGGCAACCAAACCAAAAGTACCGGAATTGGTCTGGCAGTGGCCAAAGCTATTTGCGATTATTACGGTTTGCAGCTAAGCTATACTTATTTAGCTAAAGAAAATCAGCATTGTTTTGAGATTTCTTAAACGCTGCAAAAGATGGTAATTTTTTTTTAATTTTTTTCCGCGGAAGCTAAAATTCCCAATTCTTTCCTGATTCTGACTGTAGCTTTGGTGTATAATTAAAAAAACAAAAGTTATGAAACGATTAGGAATAAGCTTTTTACTAGTATTTTTTGTAGGAATTTTTTACGGAACGGCGCAGGACTTAAATCCCAACGAAGTGCCTTCTGTAATAGTAAACAGCTTTAAAAAAGAATTCCCTAAAGCAAGCGATGTAGAATGGGAATTAAAAACCAATGATGTTTACGAAGTGGATTTTGAAATTGGGTATTTTACAGATTACGAAGCTTGGTTTGATGCCAACGGCAAGTTGCTAAAATATAGCGAAGAACTTTCTAAAAGCGATTTACCAAAAATTGTAAAAGAGTACGTAAAAACAAACCACGCGTCCTTTCATATAGACGATGCCGAAAAAATTGTAGAAGGCAATAAAACCCACTACAAAGTAGAGATTGAAGATGGCGCAAAGGAGCAAAACCTCTTTTTTGACGAAAACGGAAAAATAAAAAAATAATAAACCCCTTAAACACTAGAGACCATGAAAATTAAAATTTTTGTATTAAGTATCTTACTTGTAGCCTTTACGGCTTGCAGTAACGATGACGACCAAGTTGGAGCAGAAAACTCTATAGAGCTTAGCCAAGAGCAAATTCCCGCGGCTATTAATACTTACGTGAGCAGCAACTTTGCAACGCATAGTATAGAAAAGGTTTTTAAAGAAACCAATGCAAACAAAATAGAATACGCGGTTTATTTAAGTCAGAATGTGCAATTAGAATTTAACGAAGCTTTCGAAATTACGCAAATAGATGCGCAATCGGCTTTACCAAATTCTGTAATTCCGCAAAGCATTTTAGATTATGTTGCGACCAATTATCCAAATCAAGTAATTACAGATTGGGAGTTAGAAGCAACGCATCAAGAAGTTGAGCTAGACAATGGCTTAGAACTAGAGTTTGATTTAAACGGTAATTTTATAGGAATTGACGAAGACCAAGACGACACAGAAGATGAAAACGAAGAGGTTTTAGCAGAAGCCGAAATACCTTCAGAAATCATAAACTTTATCAACACACATTTTGGAAATTCTACTATTGTAAAAGCGGTAAAAGAAACAGAGGATAACCAAATTACTTATGAGGTTTACCTTTCGGGGAATGTGCAATTGGAGTTTAACGAAGCGTTTGAAACTATAGAAATAGATGCAGTTACTGCTTTGCCAAATTCTGTAATTCCGCAAAGCATTTTAGATTATGTTGCTGCCAATTACCCTAACCAAGTTATAATAGGGTGGGAGTTAGAAAACAACCAACAAAAAGTAGAATTAAACAACGAAACCGATTTAATTTTTGACTTGAATGGCAATTTTATTGGCATAGAATAAGTTTTTGAAAATAAGCTTTATTAGAAAACGGCTGTGGTTTTACCGCAGCCGTTTTTTTAAGCAAACAAATGCTAAAAATCTATTTGCAAATAATACTCTAAATTTTCTTTTTCTGCCGTAGAAGCCGGATAAGGCGCGAGATTGTAAATTTTTATTTCTTTGTTTCCGTAAGAAAAACGTATGGTTTTATTATTTCCGCCCAACTTGATTTCTTTTTCTTCTTGTAGCGCAGCATCTTTTTTAAGATGTAGTAAAACCTTGGCTTCGCCTTGCCAAACGCAATCTACATTGGTAGGGCAGCGCGAGTCTTGTATAACTTTTTCAAATTTTAAAGAAAAACCATTTTCTAAAAAAACACTTTCGCCCAACGGCAATTTTGCCACTATTACCGGCGGCTGGTTTTGTGTAAAAGCTAAGTTGCTAACTGCGAGAATGGCAAATAAGAGAATAAATTTTTTCATAAACGAAAGGTACTAAAAATTATAGAATTAATCTTTTTCGTTTTTTTATGATAAGCGTTTATTTTACTTTACGGAATAATACGTTGATTTTAAAATACACGCTGGTTAATTGAATAGCTATGGAAACATCTCCGCAAAAAAACGATTATAAAAAAGCTTTACTTTGGTCGTGTGAAATATTCGGTTTAGAAAATCGGGAGTATGCTGATTTGGAGAAATTAAGAGAAGTTTTAAGCAATTATCTAAATCGTATAATTATTGAAGATTTCAATAAATTAATAGCAATATTATACAGAATAGACATACCTGAAGGAAAAGCCAGAGCGGCATTGGCAGCAAAAAAAGAAGAAGAAAGCGCCGGAGAAATTTTAACCGATTTGATTATAGAACGCCAGCTTCAAAAAATTAAAACCTGGCGTAAATACAGCTGATTATTTCAGTAAAACCATTTTCTGCAAGTTTTATCCTCTAAACAAAAAGAAGCGCTTTTTTAAATCTTCTATAGCGGTTTCTTTATTGGTGGTAATATATTTTAAAGCTTCGTCTGTAAATTCCCTGCCCTTTTCTGTAAGCGAAACCAAATTATTAGCGTCAATTTGTATCAAATTGTTTTTTGTTGCTAAATCTAAGACGGTTTTTGCTTGCACTTTTTGCCAGTTTATATGCTCTTGCAAATGATTTACATGGCGTTCTTTAGGGTCTTGATGGTTTTGTAAGTGTAATAAAAACACCAAAAGAGAAACTTCTTTGCGCTGCTGTTTTTCTTTAAAATAAACAGAAAATATACCCTGTTTTGGCGCAAATAAATAAACCAATAAAAACAAGACTCCCAAAACAGAGGTCATAGAGCCGGCAATAGAAGCGTCTAAATAATTAGCCAGCCAATACCCGGCAATAGCAGAAAATATTCCAAAAAAACAGCTTAAAACCAACATCTTTTTTAAATTGTTGGTAAGTAAATAGGCCGTGGCCGGCGGCGCAATGATAAGCGCAACAACCAATACGGCACCAACAGCATCAAAGGCGCCAACTACAGTTATGGAAGAAACCGTCATCAAACCGTAATGCAAGACTATTGGCGAAAACCCCAAAGTTGCTGCCAAACCTTTATCAAAAGTACTTAGTTTTAATTCTTTAAAAAACAATAGCAACAAGCTTAAACTTATTATTAAAATAGTGCCAATAACCCAAACAGATTTTGGACCTAAATCTGTCTCGCCAAACATAAGTCGGTCAAATGGAGCAAAAGCCAATTCTCCCAACAAAACCGCGTCTATATCTAAATGTACATCATTGGCATTTTTGGCAATTAAAATAACGCCAATACTAAACAACGCTGGGAAAACAAGTCCAATAGCTGTGTCTTCTTTTACCAAGCCTGTTTTTTGAATAAATTCTACAAAAATTACGGTAAGCACGCCGGTTACTGCCGCCAATAAAATAAGTAAAGGCGAGTTGAGGTCTTGGGTAATAAAAAAACCAAATACCAAACCCGGTAAAATAGAATGGCTAATGGCATCACTTATCATAGCCATTTTGCGCAAAACCAAAAAGGTGCCTGGTATAGCACAAGCCATTGCCACCAAAGCTGCAATTAGTTGTATTTCCAGTTGTGCGCTACTCATCTTTTTTTCCTATTTTATCGTTTATACGTGCGGCTTCTTCGTATCCTTTTGGCGTTAACGCCCACTGGTTTCCTTGTATTTCTATAAGTTGTTCTTCTTGTAAACGGTTTAAAGACTTCCGCGTAAAGCCGTGAAAATTATTTAAGATTTTAATAGCGTGCGGATGCGAAATATCTTTGTGGTTTTGGGCAATTCTATACATAAAGGTCAAGGTTTTTTTTAAGTTGAGTTCTTTACGATTTCGGTAAAACCGAATTTCTCTAAACAACAAACCTCTTTTTGGCGAAAAAATAAACGAAATAAGTACAACTACTACTGCTACCAAAACAATAACCGGTCCGGTAGAAAGGTTGTTCTGGCTAGCGCTAATTGCCGTACCAAAAACCCCCGAAAACGCTCCGAAGATTGCTGCTAAGACAACCATAGTGCTTAAACTGTTTGTCCATTGTCTTGCAGCTGCCGCCGGCGCCAATAACATAGCGCTCATTAAAACCACGCCAACGGTTTGCAGTCCTAGAACAATTGCTAAAACTATAAAACTGGTAATAAGAATATCTAAAAAGCGGGTGTTAAAACCTAAGGTTTTGGTATAGTCTGCATCAAATAATAAGAGTTTTAGTTCTTTCCAGAATAAAAGCAATACCAGCAAACTTACCCCAGTAATTGCTGTCATTACCCAAACATCTGAAGCAACCAAAGTAGCCGCTTGCCCAAATAAATATTTGTCTAGACCCGCTTGGTTGGCATTGGGCATTTTTTGTATAAAAGTGAGCAACAACATCCCGAGGCCAAAAAATAAAGATAAGATAAGTCCTAAAGCCGTATCGGTTTTTAGACGTGTTCGTCTTACAATACTCTTAATCCAGAAAGTACCAACCAAACCACTTATTAAAGCGCCAATTAGTAAAAAGTTGGTATCTTTTGTACCGGTAAATAAAAAAGCGAGAGCAATTCCCGGTAAGGAAGCGTGCGAAATGGCATCGCCCAGCAAACTTTGTTTCCGTAAAACCGCAAAACTGCCCAACATGCCGCAAATAGCGCCCAAAACAGCGGTGCCCAAACTAATTACACCTAAAGTATAATCAGTAAATAAAAGTTTAAAATATTCTGTAATAGACATTTTGGTTTGTTTGAAACAGATTTTTGCGTAAAAGTTCTTTACGGAAAGAACTCTGATTTTTTTATTGATTTACAGCAACTTTATAATTAATGCCGTAGGTTTTGGTTAAATTATCATCGTTAAAAATATCTTTTACGGGCCCAGAGGCAATTCCTTTTACGTTAAGAAAAGTTACCCAGTCAAAATACTCCGGAACGGTTTGCAAATCGTGGTGCACAACAATTAAAGTTTTTCCATCACTTTTTAATTCTTTAAGAATATTTATAATAGCTTTTTCTGTGGTGGCATCTACGCCTTGAAAAGGTTCGTCCATCAAATAAATTGCGGCATTCTGTACCAAAGCCCTGGCTAGAAAAATGCGTTGTTGCTGCCCGCCACTCAATTGACTTATTTGCCTGTCTTGAAAAGAAAGCATGCCTACTTTTTCTAAAGCTTCTAAAGCGGCTTTTTTTTCTTTTTGCCCCGGTCGTTTTATCCAGCCTAAACTGCCGTAAGTTCCCATCATTACTACATCTAATGCCGTGGTAGGGAAATCCCAATCTACGCTGCCTTTTTGCGGAACATATGCTACTTTATCTACTTGTTTTTTATAGGGTTTTCCAAAAACTTTTACGCTGCCTGCAATGGGTTTTATAATTCCTAAGATGGCTTTTATTAAAGTAGATTTTCCGGCGCCGTTGGGGCCAACAATTGCCATAAGTACGCCTTCGGGTATTTTTAAATCTATATCCCACAAAACCGGCTTGTAGTCGTAAGCTACGGTTAGATCATCTACTTGTATGGCATAATTTTTTTTATTCATAATTGTTTGTTCTGCATTGTTTTCCGTAAAGAAAAAACGCTATTATTTTAAGGCGTTTACAATGGTATTTATGTTATAGCTAAACATACCAATATAAGTGCCTTCTTTAGTACCCGGATTACCAAGAGCGTCAGAATATAGCGTGCCGCCAATGGCAACATCAAAACCTCTGGCTTTTACGGCTTGTTGTAAAGCTTCAATAGTTCTTTTAGGAACGCTGCTTTCTATAAAAATAGCTTTTACATTTCTGTCTATAATCAGTTTGGCGAGGTTTTGTACATCTTGCACGCCAGCTTCTGTTGCGGTAGAGAGACCTTGCAAGCCAACTACTTCAAAACCGTATTCTTTTCCGAAGTAGCTAAACGCATCGTGTGCGGTTACCAAAATGCGTTTTTCTTTGGGAAGTTTAGAAATTGTTTCTCGAATTTCAACTTCTAACTTATCTAATTTTTTTAGGTAATCTTCTTTGTTTTTTTCGAAAAGAGCCGCGTTTTCAGGGTCTAATTTGCTGAGTTCTTTGGTTAAATAAGTGGTGATTTCTTTCCAATATTGTATGTTAAACCAAATATGCGGATCGTAATTCCCGCCAAAATACTCCGATCCAATTAAGGTTTTTTTATCTAAAGTTTCTGCCAATGCAATGGTGTTAGTCGTGCGATTCATTTTTTCAAAAACATCTACCAGTTTTCCCTCTAAATGCAAACCGTTGTAAAAAACTACATCTGCGCGGGTGAGTTTACTTACATCTCCTTCGCTAGCTTTATATAAATGCGGGTCTACACCACTGCCCATTAAACCTTCTACTTGCACGGCATTACCTCCAATATTTTCTACCAAATCTGTAATCATAGTGGTGGTTGTTACAATGTTTAGTTTGCCGTTATATTTCTTTTTAGAATTTTGGCAACTCATTAAAATGCTGATGCAAAAAAGAAGTAGTAAGGTTTTTTTCATAGGTGTATTTTTATTTCTGGTATTTATGTTGTTTTTAAGTCTTCTACGTAAATATTATCGGTGGCGGTTTTAGACAGTAATACTTCTTTTTGGTTTACTAAAATGTTCATACTTTCGTCGAAACTTTCAATTTGTAAAACTTTTAATTTGGTGTCTAAACCAATTTTGTGTTTTGCCAAAAACTGTAAAAAAGAAGAAGAATTATCGTTAAAGCCTTTACAAATGGCTTTTTCTCCTTCTTTAATTTGCGAGAGTCTCTTTTTTGGTGCTTTGGGCATATTCCCGTCTGCATCCGGAATAGGGTCGCCGTGCGGATCATAGTCGGGTCGCGCTAAAAACTTATCTAATTCTTCTACCAATTTAGGAGATTTTATGTGCTCTAACTGTTCGGCCACCTCGTGCACTTCGTCCCAATTAAAATTGAGTCGTTCTACCAGAAAAGATTCCCATAAACGGTGTTTTCGTATTATTGCTAAGGCTTGTTTTTTGCCTTTGGCAGTAAGATGCACACCATAATATTTTTGATAATCTACCAAGTTTTTTTCGGCTAAACGTTTTAGCATTTCTGTTACAGATGCTGCTTTTGTAGATAATTCTTCAGATAAACTGCTGGTAGACACACCTTTTTCAGCTTCTTCTTGTAAGTGAAAAATAGCTTTTAAATAATTTTCTTCAGATTGGGTAAACATAAAATTTAATTAGATTACAAATATACGTTTTTATTTTTCTGAAATAAGTTTTAGCACGCCCTAATTTTAAAATCAAAATTACTAAAAAAATTATCAATAAGGTCTTGTTAACTAAAATTTATTTTTAGCTTTGCCTAAAAAGTTATTACAAACAAGTGAAAAGATGAAACGTATTCTACCTATATTTTTACTCCTATCCTTTCTTGGTTTTGCACAAGAAAAAATTACTATTAGCGGTACGATAACTAATGGCAAGCATAAAGTGCCATTTGCCAATATTAGTGCAGAAGGTACAAGTTATGGCGTAGCAGCCGATATTGACGGTAATTATCAGTTAAAAATCCCTTCCGGAAATTACACGATTAAAGTACAAGCAGTGGGATTTAAAACAGAAATCAAAGAGATGAATACTAGCAATTATAAAAAACAACCGCTAAATTTTGATTTAGAAGAAGACTTAATGGGCTTAGACGAAGTGGTTGTTAGCGCCACTCGTAACCAAATTAGTAGAAAAGAAGCGCCGGTTATTGTAAACGTTCTAAACGCTAAACTTTTAAAAGCCACCCAATCTATTTCTTTGGCAGACGGTTTAAATTATCAGCCGGGAGTTCGCGTAGAAACCAATTGCCAAAATTGCGGTTTACACAAGTGCGTTTAAATGGTTTAGATGGCCAGTACACGCAAGTATTGGTAAATAGCAAACCAATTTTTAGCGCGCTTAACAGTGTTTACGGTTTAGAGCAAATTCCTGTAAGTATAATAGACCGCGTAGAAGTTGTACGTGGTGGCGGCTCGGCGCTTTTTGGTTCTAATGCTATTGCCGGAACGGTAAATGTCATTACCAAAGAGCCTATTAATAATACCTGGGAAGTTAATACCAATTTTGCCGCTATAAAAGGAAAAACCGCAGATCGAAGCGTAAATGTGAACGGCTCTATTGTTAGCGAAGATTTAATGAGCGGGATTACCGTGTACGGAATGTATAGAGACAGAAACGCTTACGATGCCAACGATGATGGTTTTAGCGAAATTACCAAACTTACCAACAATTCTTTAGGCGCAAAAGCATTTTTAAAACCAAACAACAACAGTAAGATTGGTCTAGATTTTACCGCTATTCGCGAATATAGACGTGGCGGAGACCGCATAAATCTTGCGCCACAATTTACAGATGTTACCGAAGAATTAGACCATAACACCATTTTTTCTGGAGTAAATTATGAGCTTTACAACGACGCCAGGACCAATTCTTTTTCTACCTATATTTCTGTACAACATACAGATAGAGATAGTTATTATGGTGGTTTAGGTGGCGGCCGTACTGCAACAGATTCTATTAAAGCCAACAATGCTTTTGGCACTACAACCGATTTGGCCGTGGTAGCCGGAGCAAAATTCAGTCATAATTTTAAAAACGAAGATGTATTTACGGCTGGAGCCGAATACCAACACAATAATACAGAAGATGCAATGCCGGGTTACGAACGACTTATTGATCAAAAAGTAAATAGCTACGGACTTTACGCGCAATACGAATGGAAACCAATAGACGTTTTTACAGCTTTGGTCGGCGCGCGTTTAGACCGTATAGACGTAGATGGGTTTTATACCATTCAAGCTATCGAAAGAAATTCTGACGTAGAACAAACCGAAATCAGTCCGCGAATTACGCTTTTATACGATATTACTAAAGATTTACAATTTAGGGGAGGTTATGCTCGCGGATTTCGAGCTCCGCAAGCCTTTAATGAAGACTTGCACGTTTCCTCTGTTGGCGGGGAGCAACGTTTTGTTATTTTATCAGAAGATTTAGAAAGCGAGTATTCTAATGCTTATACCGCTTCTTTAAACTTCACTAAAGACTTTAATAAAACCCAAACCAACTTTTTATTAGAAGGTTTTTATACCACCTTAAAAAATCCGTTTACTATTGTGAGTACCGGCACTTCTTTGCCAATAGGTTCTGTTTTAGAAGAAACCAGAAACGGGGCTGGTGCTTATGTGGCCGGCGCTAATTTTGAATTTACGGTTTCGCCGAGTTCTAAATTATATTTTCAAGCCGGTGGCACCATTCAAAAATCGGTGTATAAAAAAGACCAGGTTTTGTTTGAAGCAGAGGCGAGCAATACTGCAGAACGAGATGTAGTTGTAGACGAATTTGTCCGATCTCCCAACGCTTATGGTTTTTTAAACGCCAACTGGCAATTTATAGAACCGGTGCGTTTAGATCTAACCGGAACTTATACCGGCTCTATGATTACGCCGCACGTAATTAGCGATAGCGGCTTTATGGAACTTAAAGATACACCAGACTTTTTTGATCTTACGGCGAAGTTAACCTACCATTTTGACCCTATTGAAAATTTTCACGTAGAACTTAGCGGAGGCGTTCAAAATATTTTTGACAGTTATCAAGATGATTTTGATCGTGGCGTAACCCGAGACAGCGATTATATTTATGGACCTAATTTGCCAAGAACTTTCTTTGTTGGTTTACGCTTTGGCGATTTTTAAATTATTGAAAATGAAAAAACTTAAACTATTCTTTTTATTTATTTCACTTACGTGGATTTCTGTAGCGCTTGCTCAAAAAAATGAAGGCATTCACTGGAAAAATTGGGAAGAATTGGAAACTGCTTTAGCAGAAAAGCCAAAACCCGTATTCTTATTTTTTGAAGCCGACTGGTGCGCGTATTGTAAAAAGATAGAACGCGTGGTTTTTACCAAACCAGCGGTTATCAATAAGATAAACAAAAATTATTACGCCTTAAAAATGGATGTAGAAACGAAAGACAGCATTCAATTTGACGGATTGACTTTTATCAACAAACAAGCAAAAACACAACGTAAGGGTGTGCACCAACTTCCGCTTTTATTGGTATCGCGAAAAAACCAGCCTTTTTCTTTACCGGCTAGTTTGTTTTTAGATAAAAATTTTAGAGTAAAGAAAAGAGTATTTGAATATTATACTTCCAAAGAATTACTTAAGCTTCTGTAGTAAAAAAATATTTAAATTGTTTAATATTAAACTTTGGTTGTTATTAGCCTTTGTCGTAGAAAGAAAAGGCTAATTTTTCACACATAATTTTGCGTCTGGTTAAAATTTCAGTAAAAAAACAATTCTACATCCCGCGTTCCTTCTGTATTTGTTCGTAGGCTTCCTGTACTTTATTAAATTTTTCGCGAGCACCTTTTTGGTAAGCTTCATCCATATGGGTTAATTTATCCGGATGGTATTTTTTTACCATTGTGCGGTATGCTTTTTTCACTTCGTCGTTGGTGGCAGATTTTTCTATTTCTAGAATTTTATAAGCCGTATCGGCAGATTTAAAGAACATTGCTTTAATGCTGTCAAAATCACGCTGATTTAAATGCAAGTAACTGGCAATGTTTTGTAATTGTCGTAATTCGTCTTTATCTACGCTGCCATCTGCTTCAGCTATGCCGAAAAGAAAATGTAAAATTTGTAATCGTACTTCATAGGCGGTTCGCATACGCAAATAAGTGCAAATGCGTTTTGCATCTATTTCACGATGTTTTATAACCTCGTTAAAAGTTTTAAAGGTTGCGTTGGCACGTTCTTTTCCGTAAGCTCTTACAAAATAACTGCGTACATAATCTAATTCTGTTTGGCTTATATTGCCATCAGATTTAATTACTATAGAGCATAACGATAGTAGATTAAGCTCGAAATCTCCCGGAGAGACACGCGTTTTCTTCTGAAAAGTAGGGTTGGAAGTAGAGTAGGTAAACCCGGAATTTTTTATTAAAACTTCTAAAGCGCTACCTATTAAAAACCCAATGATAGCGCCGGGAAATCGCATATAGAAAAATCCGAGTACGGCAGCAATCCATTTAATCATAATAATTATTTGAAAACGCAAATATAAAACCTTACACTTGCTTTTTATAGTTTATAAGCTATTATGTTTGGTGGTAAACATAAAGAAAATATATACTTTCTCTTTTATAAAGCCTGTTGTTATTTATAAGAACAAGATTTTTGGTAAAAAAAATTCCGTAAAGTTTTTTAAAAACTTACTTATAAAGCTTTAAAAAAGTTGTAAAAATCGTCTTTTATAAAGTAGTAATTTACACGGTAAAATTATACAAATTAAGCTCGTTTGTTAAGCTTGCATTTGGGTAATGAAAGCTGCAACATATTTGGTATCTTTGCACTACAAAAAATATTTACAAATACACTTAAAAAAACAATAAATATGTATCCACCAGATTTAATCAAACCAATGCGAGAAGAATTAACCGGCATTGGCTTTAAAGAAACGCACACTGCAGATGAGGTAGACGCGGCTATTAACAAGTCCGGCACCACTTTGGTAGTGGTAAACTCTGTTTGTGGTTGTGCTGCGGCAAATGCCAGACCGGGAGCGCGTATGTCATTAGATAACAACAAAAAACCGGACCAATTAATTACCGTTTTTGCGGGAGTAGACAAAGAAGCAACAGACAAAGCTCGTGCGCATATGGTGCCTTTTCCGCCAAGTTCTCCTGCAATGGCTTTATTTAAAGACGGCGAATTGGTGCATATGCTGGAACGCCACCATATAGAAGGAAGACCGGCAGAAATTATAGCAGATAATCTTAAAGATGCTTATAACGAGTATTGCTAAGAATTAACTGGGTTTAAGCATTTTAAACTGTTTCAAAAGCATAGAAAACATCTTAGGTTTAATTTTTAAAAATTACTTGGTGTTTTTGTAACTACTGTTTTTGAAACAGTTTTTATTATGCGTGCATATTTGTTTTTCCGCTTAAAGCGAAAAAAATTCGACTTTTAAACTTATTTTTGGCGTTTTTAATTCTATGAAAAAGGCTTTAGCATATCTTCTTTCGGTTCTCTTTTATCTCTTTTTTGGATTAACCTTACTTGTTTTTCATGCTTTGCAATGCCTTGCTTTTAACTTGTTTGGTTATCAAGCCCACAAAAAAACGGTAGATTATTTAAATCTCTCTATAATTAGATGCTTAAATGTTTTAGGCACGCGTATAGAATTTGAAAATGAGCATAACCTGCCGCAAAACGTGCCGCATATTATTGTGGCCAACCATCAAAGTCCGTACGACATTCCGCCAATAACGTGGTATTTGCGGAAAATTCATCCAAAGTTTATCAGTAAAAAAGAGTTGGGAAAAGGCATTCCCAGTGTTTCCTATAACTTACGTCACGGCGGCTCTATTTTGATAGACAGAAAAAATCCGCGTCAAGCTTTGCCCGAAATCAAAAAGTTTGCACAGTATTTGAACAAAACAAAAAGAAGTGCGGTTATTTTTCCTGAAGGAACACGAAGCAGAGACGGCATGCCAAAACGCTTTTCTCCCAACGGGCTTAAAATGCTATTTAAATTTTGTCCCGATGCAGTAATTGTGCCGGTAAGCATAAATAACTCTTGGAAATTGGTAAAACACGGTTCCTTTCCTTTAAATATTGGGATTAAGGTGAAATTTAAAGTACAAAAACCTATTTTTGTTAAAGACCACGATATCGAAACCTTAATTTTGAAAGTGGAGCAAAGAATTATAAAAGATATTATACACGAATAAAGTTTAGATTATGGCTGAAAAAAATGTAAGATTAGAGGTAATGGAGCAACTGGAACCAAAAGTACAAGGTTTTATAGACCAGTACTTGATTCCCGTAGATAAAATATGGCAGCCAACAGATTTTTTACCAGACTCGCAAGCCAACGATTTTTATGACCAAGTAACCGAAATTCGCGAACTCGCCAAAGAATTACCTTACGATTTTTGGGTAGTTTTGGTAGGCGATACCGTAACCGAAGAAGCCTTGCCAACCTACGAATCTTGGTTGATGGATGTAGAAGGCATAAACCAACAAGACGGCGGTACTGCTTGGTCTAAATGGGTAAGATATTGGACCGGCGAAGAAAACCGTCACGGCGATGTGCTTAACAAATATCTGTATTTATCTGGGCGTGTAGATATGCGTGAAGTAGAAAGAACCACGCAATATTTAATAAACGATGGTTTTGATATTGGTACAGACCGCGACCCTTATAAAAACTTTGTTTATACCAGTTTTCAAGAATTGGCAACCTATGTTTCGCACAACCGCGTGGCAAAATTGGCGCGCCAATACGGTAACAAATCTTTAGCAAAAATGTGTAAGATTATTAGTGGAGATGAGATGCGCCACTACAACGCTTACAGCACGTTTGTAAACGAAATTTTTCAGATAGACCCTAGCAATATGATGATTGCTTTTAAAGATATGATGAAGCATAAAATTGTGATGCCCGCAATGTTTTTGCGCGAAACCGGTCAAGAAAAAGCTTCTTCTTTTGATGAGTTTAGTAATGCCGCACAAAGAATTGGCGTTTATACCGGCCATGATTATGTAGACATTATGCGCCGTTTAATAAAACGTTGGAATATTGGCGAAATCTCCGGCTTAACAGACGAAGCGCAAAAAGCCAGAGATTTTGTAATGAAATTACCAGACCGTATGGACCGTATTAACCAGCGTATAAAAATATCTCAAGAGGTTACCCATTTTAACTGGGTAAACCCGGCAATGACAAAGTAATCTTTAATCTTTATGGAAGAAGAGTCGGCGGTAATAATAGCAACCAAAAATTATGTAAAAAAAGAGTTGCTTGACGCGGAAGGTGGCCACGATTGGTTTCATATAGAACGTGTGTACAAAAACGCGATGGCCATTGCCAAAAACGAAGCTACTAATTTGGAAGTTGTTTCTTTAGCTGCTTTGTTGCACGATATTGCAGATTACAAGTTTCACGACGGTAATGAAGAAATTGGTCCTCAAAAAGCGGAAGAATTTCTTACTTCTATTAAGGTGCAAGACTCTGTTGTAGAAAAAGTAATTGCAATTGTAAAAAACATTGGTTTTAAAGGCGGTAAACAAAAACCAAATTTTGAAAGCACAGAACTTGCCATCGTGCAAGATGCAGATTATTTAGATGCAATGGGCGCAATTGGTATTGCCAGAGCCTTTAATTATGGTGGTTTTAAAAACCGTAAATTACATGATCCTGCTATTGCACCAGATTTAGAAATGAGTAAAGAAGCTTACAAAAAATCTACGGCGCCGACCATAAATCATTTCTACGAAAAATTGTTGTTGCTAAAAAATAAAATGCAAACCAAAACCGGCAAGAAATTGGCCGAAAAACGCCATCGTTTTATGGAAACGTATTTAGAACAGTTTTTTAAAGAATGGGAAGGCAAGGCTTAAAATAACTCATATTGTTTGTTTTTTAGACGTAAAAAATGTGTTTTATCTAAGGAGCGGCGTTCGCTATTTGGCAAGTATTTTTGTTTTGCAATTTTAAACTGTTGCGCTACTTGGTCTGCAAACTCTCCTTCTCCACCCATACGCGTTTTAAAGCGACTATCGTTTAGCTGACCGCCGTGGCAAGCTGCAATTTGATTTAATACTTTGTCTGCTCTATCCGGTAAAGTTTTTCTAATCCAATCTTCAAAGATTTCTGCAATGGTGCCATTTAAGCGTACAATGGTATAACCAATACTTTCTGCGCCAAGTTTTGCTACTTCCTTTACTAAACTTAAAATTTCGTGATTGTTTATACCGGGTATAATTGGCGCCATCATTACGTTTACTGGAATATTATTGGCGGCTAAGGTTTCTACGGTTTGTAAACGCTTTTTTATACTGGCGGTTCTGGGTTCTACCAATCTTCTTGTATTTTCGGAAAGGGAAGTTATAGAGATATTTATACGTATTAGGTTATATTTTGCCAATTCTTTTAAAATATCTAAATCGCGCAACACTAAAGAATTCTTCGTAATAATTGCGGTAGGATGTTTATACCGAAGCATTAGCTGTAAGCATTGCCGTGTAATTTTTAACTTTTTTTCAATGGGTTGGTAGCAATCTGTGTTTCCCGAAAAAACAATGGTATTTACCAGCCAGTTTTTAGAATTTATTTTCTTTTCGAGTAGTTCTGCTGCGTTTTTCTTTACCAAAATTTTCTTTTCAAAATCTAAGCCGGCAGAATAGCCCCAAAACTCATGCGTATTTCTGGCGTAGCAATAAATACAACCGTGCTCGCAACCTTGGTATGGGTTTACAGAATATTCCATACCAACATCCGGACTTTTTACTTTATTGACAATTGTTTTAGGAAAAATAGTTTGAAACTTGGTTTGCTTATTTTCCGGTTCTTCACCTTCTATGTGGCAATGTTCTAAAAACTCGTTGTCTGGTGTGTGGTTTAGTTCGGAAAAACGATTTCCGGTATTTTTCTGTGCGCCTCTTCCTTTAATTTTTTGCATAAAAAAACTTTGACTTATTGCTAAGTCAAAGTTAGTTATAAATAGGATTTATTCCAAATTAATGGAATTTGACCTAATTTAAAGAAATCTCTACCATTTTCTTTTTTCGGCCTTTAGAGCCTTCAAAAATTAACTTATCGCCGGTTTTATTAAATATGCCATTCATTACTTTATAAGTAACTTTAGATTCTTTATGGTCAATTATTTGTTGGTAGTCAAATTTCCCTTCGGCATCTATTTCAATTAAAAACATACTCATTTTCTTGGCGCGTTTGTCTTTAAATTTAATACGATCGTCTCTAATTTTTCGTACTTTATCTGATGCATTTAAAAAGATAAGGGTTTTATCGTTATGCGGCATTGCGGTAAACGATAAATAAGGCGAGTTGGTGCCGGCTTCTTGCTTTTTGTTAATGTTTCTAGCCCAGATCATTTCCCCGGAAGGGTTCATTCTGCAACTAAAAATATCGTCAAAATGATAAGTGGTTTGGGTAGTGGTAGCTCCCATTCCGCCATAAACCGTGCTGGTAACTACGTAGTATTCTTCTGCGCTAAAAATAACGTCTCCTGCATCATTTATGTAAATACCACGGTAGGTAAATTCTGCTTTTTCTTTACCTTTTCTTTTCTTACGTTTGCCGCGCTTTTCGCCATATTTGTCAATTAAAAATTGCTCGGTAAACCTATTGAATTTTTCTTTTTCTACACTTAGGTTTTCAGGATTTAAACGGTAATAAACCGTACCAACTTTGTATCTATTATCGTGCTTGTCTGAATAAAAGCCTACGCAAACCAGTTGATCTTTTTTATGAACAAGTTTCATAGATACCACAAAATTTTCTGTGGTGTCAAAAGTAGTTTCTTGTAGACCGTTTGCTGTTAATTTATATATTTTGAAATGGTAATTGGCTTCGCCGCCTTTTTTTATGCGTTTGGTGTTGTTTTCGTAAACTTTTCCTAAGAAATAGACAGCACCATCTTTATCGCTTACCACAATATCGTTATATGAAAATAAGCGGTCGCGTACATCGCTTTGAAATTCGTGTTCAAAAACTTTTTCTAAATTATCGTTATACACAAGAACACGGTTGGTTTGGGTGTCATCATCTTTGATATCAAAATTAAAAACAAAGTATTTTTTATTGTCAGAAAACCAAACTTCTCCGGTAGGGTCGTGGTCTATTTTGCCTTTATTGGTTATAGGAATTGCGCCAATTGCAAAATAGAAAGGTTTTTTTACTTCTTTTCTGCTTAAGGTAAAAAGTTCTTTTTCTGTAAACTTCATGGTGTTTAAAGGCGCACTTAAAACGCTATAAACATTTTGATTGCTCTTACGGTCGCGTTTATAAGAAATAAGATGTAGCTTTTGGTCTTTGATAAAAATATTTTTTATACTGCTGTCATCTATTTCGTATTCGGCGTCGTTTACAAGATTTAAGTTAGAATCATAATATTCTATCAAATAGCCTTTTGGGGACTTTGTTATTAAACCGGCATAATACATACGTACTATTACCGTACCGCCATTATCGTCGTTAGCGGTAAAAACTAATTCAGAATGTTTTTTCTTGTCTTTAAAGGTTTTGCTTTTTTCTATAGAATAGTTGGTAGAGATTTGGGCTTGTAGGCTGTAGCTAAAAAAAAGCATAAGAAAGCTAAGCCCTAAAAAGGTTTTCTTCATAATAAGTTGGTTAAATTGGTTTGCTGGTAATTTAACACATTTTAACAAATAAAAAAAACCGAATATGTAATTTATATTCGGTTTTTTGTGGTTGGTCGTTAAATATTTTATTTATTTGGGAAGTTTGGTTTCTTTTTATTTAAAAATGCTTGCGTACCTTCTTTAAAATCTTCGGTACCAAAACTCTTCCCGAAATTTTCTATTTCTTTTTCAAAACCATTCACACCATCTTTATAATTAGCGTTTATAGCTTCTATAGCTTGCGCAACGGCAACCATTGAGTTGTTGGTGATTTTGTTGGCTAAATTTTCCGTAAAGTCTTTTAGCTCTTCTAGAGTGGTTACGTGATTTACCAAACCGTATTGTAGTGCTTGTTTGGCATCTATCATTTTTGCGGTAAAAATCATTTCCATAGCGCGACCTTTTCCTACCAATTGTGGTAAACGTTGCGTACCGCCGTAACCGGGTATTACGCCAAGAGAAGTTTCTGGCAAGCCCATTTTTGCGTTATCAGATGCTACTCTAAGATGTGCTGCCATTGCCAATTCTAGTCCGCCGCCAAGGGCAAAACCATTTATGGCTGCAATTACCGGTTTATGAAAGTTGGCTATTTTATCAAAAACTTCTTCGTGGCCTTTTGCAGAAAGGTCTTTGCCTTCTGAAACATTGTAATTGGCAAATTCTGAAATATCTGCTCCGGCAACAAAGGCTTTTTCGCCGCTTCCGGTTATGATAATTACTTTGGTAGCTTCATCTGTTTTAAAATCTTCAAAAGCTTGGTGAATTTCTGCTAAGGTTTCGCGGTTTAACGCATTTAACTTTTTTGGTCTGTCTATGGTTAAATACGAAATGCCGTCTTGGTTGCTAAGGCTAATGTTGTTATAGTTCATATTCTTTATTTTTTAGGAAATTTAACGATAAAAGTTGTACCTACATCTTCTTGAGAAGTAAAATCTATGCTTCCGTCGTAAGCTTCTATAATGGTTTTAATTATGCCCAAACCTAAGCCCATTCCGCTAGATTTGGTGGTAAATTTAGGTTCAAAGATACGCGATTTGTTTTTTTCTGAAATTCCCGTACCATTATCTATTATAAAGATACAAACTTGGCCTTGGTCTTCTGTTACCTTTACGGAAACTTTTGGGTTTTCTTGACTCTTGGTAGCTTGTATAGCATTTTTAACCAAATTGGTTACCACGCGTATTAGTTGCGTGCGGTCAAATTTGGCAAAAATTTCTTCTTTTTCTGTACGGAATTCTACGTAACTTTCATTAAAAATATCTACGGCCAATTTTACGATTTTTGGTACGTTTAGCGTTTCGTTTTGTTGGGCGGGCATTTTGGCAAAATTAGAAAACGCCGAAGCTATAGAGCTCATTGTATCTATTTGCTGAATTAGAGAAGTGCAAAATTCTTTAAGCTTTTCTTCAATTTCGGGATCGTTTTTATCAAAACGTCTTTCAAAACTCTGTACGCTAAGCCGCATTGGCGTTAACGGGTTTTTAATCTCGTGCGCTACCTGTTTTGCCATTTCGCGCCAAGCGTGTTCTCGCTCACTGGTAGCCAATTTTACCGCGCTTTCTTCCAACTCGTCTATCATAGAGTTGTAGGCTTCTACCAAGAGTTTTATTTCTTGCGAAGCGTCTTGAATAACTATTTTTTTGTTTTTACGGTCTAATCTGGTGCTATGTATTTTTTGACTAACTGTTTTTAAAGATTTGGTTATGTATTTAGATAAAAAATAAGCCAGCAAAATAGCCGCGATGAGTACAACCAAATAAACCTGTGCCAAAATGACTAAAAAATTTCGTAATTGTCTGTCAATAAAACCATCGTCCTCAATATGTGGTAGGTTTAAAATGGCAAGCGGTTTAAAGTATTTATCGGTTATATACGTGTACGAAGAAATATAATCGGTTTCGTTGTCTAAGTGGTATTTTATAAAGCGTTTATTAGAGGCATTTTCTAATCCTTTTAAAGCATAAGCCGGCATTTTGGTAGAAGCCGTGTCTCTAAAAAAATTGGCTTTAGAAGACTTCAATAATTTTCCGTCAAGGTCATAAATATTAATTTCTGTGTCGTGGATATTTTTTAATTCATAGATTTTCTCTTTAAAAATAAGCGGAATATGCTCTGTATCTACGGGATAAGTGGTTGTTTTTATTTCGTAATTAATGCTCGCGCGTATAGAAGCTTCTTTGCGTTTTAATTTGTCTTTTTGGTAGACGCGCGCTTCTTCACGATATTGATAAATAGTGACCCCGGCTATTAAAACCGATGCCCCGATTACCAAAAATATCATACTCAAAAATATGCGGGTGCGCAAAGAGCGTTTGAGAAAATTCATAGGTTGTTTTTAAATTTTGGAAGCCGTCTTGATGCTATACCGACAATTATTTTTTTTGCCGAATGCGTTTATACAACTTTATACCCAACATCAATAATAACGCCAAGACAAAAATACCAATTACGCCAAAAATCCAGTTAAAGGCATTTTTTAAAATTACTAAAAATACTACCGAAAACAGAATAAGTGTAGCGCCTTCGTTAAAAATGCGCATTTGGTTAGAAGTCCATTTAAAAACATCTTGCTGTTGCTGATTAAAAATTTGTTGGGTTTTGCCATGGTAGATAAAAAGCAGCAATACAAAAGCCAACTTTACATGCAACCACGCTTGCGACAACCAAGCCGGATTTAAAATTAACAGCCAAATTGCGAAAATTGTAGCCAATATCGCAGATGGCCAAGTAATTATATACCACAAACGGCGTGTCATTACTTTTAATTGCTTACTTAAAATATCTCTATCGGGTTGGGATTTTTCTTGGGCTTCTATATGGTAAATAAACAAACGCGGAATATAAAATAAACCGGCAAACCAAGTAATTACAAAAATTAAATGGAGCGATTTTATGTAATTATAGTATTCCATTTAAAGGCTTTTTTAGGTATAGAATTTAGGAAAGCTAAACTACTTGTTTTTTTATTTTTTTGGAAGTTATTGCGGGCTTGTTTTTCCGTACTAAAAATTACAACTTTAGAATTTTGCTTTACGGAAATAACTGGGAATAGTTTTAATCTCGTAAATACTAGTTTTTAGCTTGTATACTTTCCGTAAAGAATAGTAGCATTTAAAACATATTGTCAGGTATAAACTTTTTCTGTTAGCTTTTAGAAAGCTTGAAAAAAATAGGGTTTTAAAATTCTCCAGTAAGGGTAATAGGTTTTAATCACAACCGCAGCCTGAAACGCCGCAAGATTTTGTAGTAGTGGCTTTCTTTTTACTTTTCCAAAAGAATTTTTTAACTAAAAAACCTACTGCTAAAATAAAGGTTATTAAAACTAAAATTTCCTGTATCATTTCTAATTTATTTTAAAAGTTGAAAGGCCAGTAATGCAGCAACATAGGCAATAATCGTCATACCGATAAATTGCAAGGTTGGCCATTTCCAAGAATTGGTTTCTTGTTTTACAATTGCCAAAGTACTCATACATTGCATTGCTAAGGCGTAAAACAACAGCAAACTAATACCGCTGGCAAAGGTAAATAGCGGTCCGCCCAAAATTGGATTTTTCTCTGCAGCCATCCTGTCTTTTATGGTTTGCTCATTCTCGCTGCCAACGCTGTAAATGGTGGCTAACGTTCCCACAAAAACTTCTCTGGCTGCAAAAGAACTAATAATTGCAATGCCTATTTTCCAATCATAGCCTAACGGAGCTACCGCCGGCTCTATGGCGTGCCCCATATACCCAATATACGAATTTTCTAACTTTAGCGAAGCTACTTTGGTGTTAAACTCTTCTTTAGAAAGGTTTTGCCCTTCGTATTGCTCGCTAACAATTTCTTCTGCATTGGTAAATTTTTCTGTGGGTCCGTAACTGGCCAATACCCAAAGAATGATAGATATTGCTAAGATTATTTTACCGGCTCCCACCACAAAAGATTTTGTTTTTTCTACAACATTTAAAGCTATGTTTTTAAATAACGGCAGCTTATAATCTGGCATTTCTATTACAAAGTAACTTTTGCTTTTAATTTTTAAAATTTTATTAAGCACCCAAGCAGAAAATACAGACATACCAAACCCAAAAAGATATAAAAGCATAAGCGTTATACCTTGCAGGTTAAAAATGCCCAAAACGTGCTCATCCGGAATTACCAAAGCAATAATAATAAGATAGACCGGTAAACGAGCAGAGCAAGTGGTAAATGGTACAACCAAAATGGTGATAAGCCGTTCTTTCCAATCTTCTATATTTCTAGTAGCCATTACGGCAGGAATGGCGCAAGCAGTACCCGACACTAGTGGCACAACACTTTTTCCGCTTAAGCCAAAGCGTTTCATTACTTTATCCATCAAAAATACTACGCGACTCATATAACCGCTTTCTTCTAACAGAGAAATAAACAGAAACAGGAAGGCAATTTGTGGTATAAATATTACCACACCGCCAATACCGGGAACAATACCTTCGGAAACCAAATTGGTAAACATACCGGCGGGAAAAGAATTTTTAACCCATTCGCTTAAAGAAGCAAAGCTTGCGTCTATAAAATCCATAGGGTAGCTCGACCAATCGTAAATTGCTTGAAAAATTAAGAGCATTATTCCAAAAAATATTACATAACCCCAAACTTTATGGGTTAGCACGCGGTCTAATCGCGAGCGTAAATCTTTTGCTGCGTTAATGTCTTTGGTAAAAGTTTCTTTTAAAATCTTATTAATAAACTGGTACCTAACAATGGTTTCTTTTTGCTGAAGCTTTTTTAATTCGCTTTTTGGTTTCGGATTAAAATCTTCTTTTTGCCTAATTGTTTGTCGGTCTAAATTCCCAAAATTCACATCTTGTGTAATTACCAACCACAACTTATAAAGAGATTGGTTGGGATAAGCATTGCGAAGTCGGTCAAAATATTCAGGATCTATAGAAGAAGCATTTAGGCAAGGCTCTGTAGAAATACTTCCGTATTGGGTTATAAGTTCTTTAAGGTTTTCTATTCCGGTTTTTTTACGCGCGCTTACCAAGACAATTTTGGTATTAAGCATTTGCTCCATACGCTCTACATCTAAGCTAATGCCCTTTCGTTTCATACGATCTGCCATATTTATGCATAGAATAGTTGGTATGCCCAAATCTTTAATTTGGGTAAACAATAACAAGTTACGTTTAAGGTTTTCTACATCGCTAACCACTATAGCAACATCCGGATAGTCTTTATCGTTTTTGTTAAGCAATAATTCTACTACCAAATTCTCATCTAAAGAAGAGACATTAAGGCTGTAAGTGCCGGGTAAATCTATAATATGCGCCTTTAACCCGCGAGGTAATTTGCAAATACCTTCCTTTTTTTCTACGGTAATACCGGGATAATTGCCCACTTGTTGGTTTAAGCCGGTAAGTTGATTAAAAACAGATGTTTTTCCGGTATTGGGATTTCCAATTAAGGCAACATTAATTTGTTTGGGCATAACTAATGAATATCTTCTATTTCAATTTGCAGAGCGGTTTCTTTTCGGATAGCTAAATGGCTGCCATTAATATTTAAATACAACGGGTCTCGAAACGGTGCTACCAAAACGAGTTCTACTTCATTGCCGGGCAAGCATCCCATCTCTAACAACTTTAAAGGAATTTCTTCTGTAGAGAATTTCTTGATAATTGCGTGCTCGCCATTTTTTAAATCTGCAATTGTTCGCTTCAAAGCTTATTTAGATTAAGTTTAAACTACGCAAAAGTAACTGAAAAAAGTGGGATAGGAAAATCTTAGAAAGTAAAAAGCCTATTGTCTAGCTTCTATTTTTTTTAATTTTTGAATATCGGTCAATAAATCTTCAATAGCCTCCGGATCTGTGCCATCATAAAAACCACGTATTTGTTTGTCTTTGTCTACCAAAACAAAATTTTCTGTATGAATCATGTCATACTTACCGCCGTCACCTTGCGTTTTACTTACCAAATAAGATTTTCTGGCCAGGTCGTAAATTTGTTTTTTATTGCCGGTAACCAAATTCCATTTGCTGTCTATTACACCTTTTTTCTCGGCATAGCGTTTAAGTTGCGCTACCGTATCTATTTCCGGGGTAACCGTATGCGAAAGCAATAAAATCTCGTTGTCATTTTTTAATTCTTGCTGAATTTTTGCCATATGATCTGTCATAATAGGGCAAATAGTTTGGCAGGTAGTAAAGAAGAAATCGGCTACATAAATTTTATCGTCATAATCTTTTTGCGTAATTGTGTCGCCATTTTGATTTACGAGTTTAAAATCTGCAATTTTATGGTATTTGCGCACATATTGCACGGTAGAGTCTACCAACTCTGCATTTACCATATCTGGCTGGTAAATTGGCAAAGAAGCGGCAGGTTTTAACAACGAGTAAATAGCGGTAACAATAATTATAGATAGAACCAATAAAACTATTGCAGTGTACTTGAATTTAGCAAAAAAGCTTAGCATTTTAGACCAAAATTTGATGCAAAATTACGACCTTTAATTTAAAATCAGTCAAAATAAAGATGCTTTAACGTTTGTGTTTCGGTAAGATTTATAGTGCAAAATATTTGTTAAGTAAAAGCAGTAGAAAACTTCTTTATTACATAAGAAATTGTATAAAAACTTTACGGAAAATACTGTGGCAATACAAAGAGAAAATCCCGCTAAAAGCGAGATTTTGTAGAGAATAGCGGTCCCGATAGTTATCGGGACGAACCAATGAACTTTTAGTGGAGAATATCGGATTCGAACCGATGACCTTTTGGCTGCCAGCCAAACGCTCTAGCCAACTGAGCTAATCCCCCCTGAAATTTGAGAATGCTAAAATACATATATTTTCTAATCTGCGAAATTTATCGGTAATTTTTAACGCGTGAATCGAAAGGCCTTAAACCGTTATTTGTTTTTAAGGCTGTAGCCGAAAAGAGAAAAGCTGTTTCAAATCCGGCTTTCAGTAAATTGAAATTTAAATACATTTTCACCGATTTTTGAAACAGCTTTTTTAAAAAAGTTTTACTCTACTTTTACAACAATCTTACCTTTTGTGCCACCTTTTTCTAAACTATCGTGCGCTTGGCTAATTTCTTCTAATTTAAAAGTTTTAGAAATTTCTATCTGCAAGTTTTTGCTGTCTAACATACCTACAATATCTCTAAGGTCTAACTGGGTTGGTTTCACCACAAACCGAATACCTATACAACCGGCTTGGCTTGCTTTTTCTACTACTTCTTGATTGGCAGAAGAAGGTATAGAAATTATAGTGCCGCCCTTTTTTAACGTTTTTATAGAGCGATCTATATAATTGTCGCCCACTAAATCAAAAACTAAATCAATATCTTTTAGTTCTTCTTCAAACTTTTGGTCTTTGTAATTAATGTAGTTGTCTGCCCCCAAATTACGCACTAATTCTTCTTTTTCTTTGGAAGCAGTAACGCTAACGTGGGCACCAAGATTTTTGGCAAATTGAATACCTAAGTGGCCAACCCCGCCGCCGCCGGCATGTATTAAAACTTTTTGTCCCGGCTGTAAGTGCCCGGCGTGTTTTAAAGCTTGGTAAGCGGTAAGTCCCGCAAGCGGTAATGCCGCAGCTTCTTCAAAACTGGTATGTTCGGTAAATTTTGCTAAATCATGGGGGCTGGCAACGGTATATTGCGCGTAGGTTTTGCCAAAATCCGGAAAGTTTATCATTCCGCAAACGCGGTCTCCAATTTTAAAGTTTTTTACTTGGCTACCAACTTCTTCTACAAAGCCGCTAACGTCCCAACCTAAAATGCTTGGTTTGTCTGCTAAAAGTTTATCGCTAAACTTATTGCCATTACGGGTTTTTACTTCTATAGGGTTTATACCAAAAGCTTTTACTTTTATTAAAACTTGCTCGTTGTTTATTTCCGGCTTTTTTACTTCTTCTATACTAAGTTGATCCGAGCCGCCGGTATTTTTTAAAATTACTGCTTTCATCATTTCTATTTTAAAAATTCGAGGGTTTTTTGTGTTACTTTTTTTAGATCTTGCGAGAGTACTTTTTCCGGCCACGGATGTTTGGTGTTAAAAACATGATCGCTGTTTTCTAATAAAAAAAGCTCACTGCGCGGATGCCATTCTTTTAATTGATGCGCTTCTTCTACCATTACAGAAAAATCATTTTTGGCGTGAATAATTAGTTGTGGTATGTTGAGTTTTTTTACTGCGCGTTTTATACTTAAAGTTTCTTTGTTTTTTTGAAAATCTTTGTAAAACTGATAGTAATGCGGCATTTTTTGTTTGGTTCTACCATTTTCTATGTAATAAACGCCTTCGTTTTTCCAAGCTTCTAATTTTTCCCCGGAAGGGAAACGCGACGCAAAATCACTTACTCCTGCCCAGGTAACCACTTTTTTTACGAGCGAATTGTTGGCAGCTTTTAATAAAATAATACCGCCGCCGCGACTATGGCCAATAAGGTTTAATTTGGTAACATCTGCGTCTGAAGAAAATTCTTTTGTAGTGGTAATCCAATTTATAATCGTTTCTAAATCGTCTAATTGTTTGGTATAATTATCGTTACCAAAAGCTTCGAGATCTGGAAAATCTATTGGGTTTTCTGCCGTGCCACCATTATGGGAAAAATTAAATTTTATAAAAAAGAAATTGTTGCGCGCAAACTCTTCGGCTACCAAATTCCACGCGCCCCAATCTTTAAAACCTTTATACCCGTGGCAAAAAATAGCAATAGGTTTTGGTTTTCTGTCGGGATTATAAAAAACGTCTGTTATTATTGGACGTTGGTGTTTTCCTGGTATTTCAAAATTTTTTTCACGAAACATAATCAAACTTCTTTTTCTATAAACGGAATTTGCGGATTCGCAATTTCTGTTATTAATTCTTTTACTGCATTTTCATATAAAGTTAAGGTTTCTGCAGTAATTAAAGCAGTATTATTGTTCTTAAAATGGAAAAAGCCTTCTTTCATTTTCCGTAAAGAAATAATACCGGCCTCAAACTCCTTATCGGGTAGTTTTTCTTGTATTAAATAAGCGTAAGTTAATACCTGAAAAGCTTTACTGTTCTCGTAATCTGTAATTAAATTTTCCCAATTAGTAACTTTTAAGTTTTTTGCGGTTACCATTCCAGTCTTATAATCTACTACTCTAAGCATGCCGTTTAAACGATCTACGCGATCTACTTTTCCTTTTAAATTTACCGGAAAATCTAGCTGGTCTATAGGAAGATTTTTTTTGTGCGTTTCTTCAATAATTAAAATCTCTAAATCATTGTTGTTTTCTAAATCGTGCAGTTGATTGCTGAGGAAATTTTTAACGTACCGATTGGCAACTTCATAAATAAGCAGATTTTTCCCGGTGTCTACCGGAGCTTGTTTGTAGCTGTTAGCAAATTCTAATTGCACGCGCTCTTTATAGGTTTGAAGCATTTGCTTAACGTGGGCAATACTTAACTTTTGCTTTTCTAACGGTTTAAATAGTTTCTCTAAACTATCGTGAACAATGCTGCCCAAAGTATTATAGGCTACGGTTTCTTCTACTTCTGGACTGTCTTTTATGTTTAAAATATATTGCTTATAAAAATCTAAAGGATTGCGAATGTAAGCGGTCAAGGCCGAAGGAGAAAAACCGGATTTGGCAATAGATTTTATTTTCTGAATAACCTCGGGAGTTTTTTCAATTTCTTTTAAGGATTGTTTTATGGCCGGCACCTGCGGACTAACACTTATATTTTTTACTTCTCTTTCTATTTCTAACTGGGTTATAAATCTACTTTTCTCACCACCGTTTGTACTATTGTGATCTGAATTATATAATAAAAACACATTTTTGGCTCGTTGCAACAAATGGTAAAAGTGATAGGTGTAAACCGCGTCTTTCTCCTTATAGGTAGGAAGTTTATAAGCTTTCTTTAAATCGTATGGTATAAAAGAATTGGTGCTTTTTCCGGCAGGTAAAATACCTTCGTTAACAGAACTGATTATGACATTTTCAAAATC
This sequence comes from uncultured Mesonia sp., assembly GCA_947494545.1. Taxonomy (GTDB): domain Bacteria; phylum Bacteroidota; class Bacteroidia; order Flavobacteriales; family Flavobacteriaceae; genus Mesonia. The sequence continues at coordinate 124,745 of CANLVH010000001.1, forward strand.
TAAGACACGGCTTTCTAACATTCCCATAAGTTGTAAGCCACTAAAGGGAGAGCCGCTAAAGTCCAGATTTTCGGTAGTAAGTAAATCGTTATAAACGCGATGTAAAGCGTTAATGTTTGTTAGGCTATTTTTATCTTGAAGTAGATTAATTAATTTACTGAATAATTTATGAAAGTGAAAAAGATATTCTGTCTCTAACCTAAAGTTTTCTACATCATCTACCCGAAGCGCGAGAGATATTTCTTTTAAAGCGTGTAGAAAATTAATAGGGTTTTTATCGTATTTTGAGAAACATAGTTTTAGTAAATGGGTGGTTTTGCCCTCGGTTAACTCTAGAAGCTCGTCTAAGCTAATAAACACCAAATTTTCTTGCATTATACGCGCACGGGTCTGCCAACCTATGTCTCCAATTTTTTGCATAAAAAACGGATGGTTTATAACTTCTAAAACGTGCTTGTAATAAATTTTCTTTTGTTGTTCGCGTTGTATATTAAAAAGCACTTCAAAAAAAGAAGCTAAAGGTGTATCTTTTAAAGGCAAGCCCATTGTGATATTTACCTTTTCTACATTTTTGGGTAACGAATTTAAGATGGGCAACAACAAAGTTTCATCATTTAAAACAACGGCTGTTTTTTTTAACTCTTCTATAGAAAGCTTAGAAAGGATATCGCCAATTTTTTTTGCTTGTCCTATATTTTGTGAAACGGCATACGTTTGTATGTTTTTGGGTTGCGAGTAGTTATTAGAGAGTTGTTTTATGCTTTGTTTGTTTTGTACGTAGTAAGGCCAATTCTTTTTATAGTCTCTCATAAAAAGACCGGCTTGATGGTTATGATTTTCAAAAAAACTTTTATCTATATCCCAAAAAACATCACCTTTTTTAGCTGCTAAAACTTTTTGAATAATTTCTTGCTCAGCTTTATTTAAAGCATTAAAACCTAGAAATATATAGTTTTTATTTGTTGTGCTTAAAAATTTAGCAATTGTTTCTGCTGCTTTACGATATTGCAAACCTTGGTAAGCGGTGCCGGCATCGAGTATTTGTTGAGTAAAGTGTTTATAATAAACGGGTAGTTGATTCCAAAAGCGTAGATAGTTTTTTATTAAATCTGTTTGGTTACTTTGGGTAGACCAGTGGTTTATTTCCTGTATATCTGAGAGATAAGAAAAAAACTTTTCGACTTCTATAAGATGCCGGTCTATCTCATTAAAATCGTGTATTAAAGTTTGCGCCCAACCATAAAAAGTTTCAAAATCTTCGGTTTCTTTAGGCGGGGTTAATTTTTTATATACTTCGTAGAAGCTGAAAATACTTTGCGTGTTGTCTAACTCAGAAAGTTGCGTGACTTCATTTAAAAACTCTTCTATACTCCATACCTCTGGGCTAAAAATAGTACCGGAAACTTTTTGCTTTAAATGTTCTTTTAAAGCATTTCCTGCTCTTTTACTAGGTAGGATAAAATTGGTTTGGGCAAGGTCTATTTTTTGCTCTGTAATTAAGTGGTCAAGTACTTCTTCTAAAAATGCTTTCATAACACCTAAAATAAAAAAACGCCCCGAATTAACGGGACGTTTTCTGAAAAATAGCTTAATCTATTTTTATTACTTGTCGTCTCTGTTTTTCTCTAAAGAAACTTCAACACGACGGTTTTGTTGTCTACCAGCTGCTGTTTTGTTTGTAGCAATTGGTCTTTCTTCACCATAACCTTCAGAAGTTACTCTGTCAGCATCGATGTTTTGTTCTTTTACTAAGTAATCTCTTACAGAAGCAGCTCTTTCTTTAGAAAGCTTCATATTATAAGAATCTCTACCTTGACTATCTGTATGTCCTTCAATATGGAATACAGTGTTAGGATATTCATTCATAATTTCTGCAATAGATTCTAATGCGTCATAAGAATCTTTTCTGATAGTAGATTTATTAAGGTCGAACAAGATAGTTTTAGAATACTCGTTCAATTCGTTAATAACTTCTACAGTTACTTCAGGACATCCGTTGTTAGCGGCAGTACCGGCAACATCAGGACACTGATCGTCTTTATCTAAAACGCCGTCACCATCACGATCTTCGTAAGGACAACCGTTATTTTCTTTCGGTCCAGCTTCATTAGGACAATCGTCATCTTTGTCTGCGATACCATCACCATCAGAATCTGGGCAACCGTTTAGCATTTTTTCTCCAGCAACAGTTGGGCAGTCATCTTTATGATCTGGTATACCATCACCATCAGAATCTGGACATCCGTTAAACTCAGCTAATCCTGGTTCGTTAGGACATTCGTCATCTTTATCTGGAATGCCATCACCATCAGAATCCGGGCAACCGTTAAACTCAGCTAAACCTGGAGTATCCGGGCACTCATCTTCGTCATCATAGATGCCATCGCCATCCGTATCAGTTCCGCCAAAAGCTACTTTAAAGCCGGCAGAATGTTGCCAATGCTTATAACCGTAGTCTTCAAAAGCGTGCTTATACTTCATTTCTGCATTAAATGCGATGTTGTCTGTTAACCAGAAGTTAATACCTACGTTACCATTTAAGGTACCGGCACCAATCTCGTCAACCCAAGTATAACCACCGCCTACACCTAAGTAAGGATCAAACCAACCTTCTTCGTTGATTAGATCTTTAAAGCTGTAATTTACGCCACCATCTACGGCATAATAAGTTAAATCGTTTGCGGATGCATCACCAAACTTGTCTATTCGGTTTACACTACCTGCAACTTCTGCAGAAAAGCCAGTTGCAATATATTTTCCAACTGTTATTTTAGATACAGATGGTAAAATATTCCAGTGGTCGTCTAAGTTGAAAGGTTCGTCTAAAAAATCTCCCCTAGGGAAATCTTCCCCTACAGGGTAAAGGTCTACGGCATTAACTCCAATACCGATAACCCATGGATTGTTCTCGTCTTGTGCTTGCATAAATGTGAAGCTCAACATGAACAATGAAGCCAGTAATAATCTGCTAAGATGTTTCATATTCAAAAAGTTTAATTTTAAGTGTTAACTTAAGCAAAAGTAATCGGTTGTTAAGAATTAACAAAGTTTAATATAATAAAATTTTCTTAACACCCCTGCTATTGCTTTAGATTTGCGTTTAAATAATGTCTAGTTTTTTCCCAACTTTAGTAAATGCAGCAATAGCTTTATCTATATGTTCTTTGCTATGCGCAGCAGATAATTGCACGCGAATTCTTGCTTGACCCTTAGGTACTACCGGAAAGAAAAAGCCAATAACATATATTCCTTCTTCTAGAAGCATGTCTGCCATTTGCTGCGAGAGCTTGGCGTCGTGTAACATTACCGGAACAATAGCAGAGTCTCCATCTATAATTTCAAAGCCGGCATCTTTGATTTGGTCTTTAAAATATTTGGTGTTTTCATGTAACTTGTCTCTTAGTTCGTTAGTTTCAGAAAGCATTTCGAAAACTTTTATAGATGCGCCTACAATTGTTGGAGCTAAAGAGTTTGAAAATAAATAAGGTCTGGATCGCTGGCGCAGTAAATCTATAATTTCTTGCTTTCCGGTAGTATAACCACCCATTGCGCCTCCTAATGCTTTTCCTAAAGTACCAGTTATAATATCTATACGGTCTAAAACATTTTTTTCTTCTAAGGTACCAATACCGTTGTCTCCAATAAAACCGGTAGCGTGGCACTCATCTATCATAACCAAAGCATCGTATTGCTCGGCCAAATCACAAATTTCGTCTAACGGAGCCAAAAGACCATCCATAGAAAAAACACCGTCAGTTACTATAATTTTAAAACGGGCGCCGTTTTTATTTGCTTCTTTTAGTTGCTCTTCCAAATCTTCCATGTCGCCATTTTGATAACGATAACGTGCAGCTTTACACAAACGTACCCCGTCTATAATAGAGGCGTGGTTTAGAGAGTCTGAAATAATAGCGTCTTCTTTTGTAAGAAGTGGCTCAAAAATACCTCCATTTGCGTCAAAAGCGGCTGCGTACAAAATAGTGTCGTCTGTTTTATAAAAGTCTGCTATTTTGCCTTCTAATTCTTTATGGATGTCTTGTGTACCGCAAATAAATCGCACACTACTCATCCCGAAACCGCGTTCGTCTAAAGTTTTTTTGGCTGCTTCTATCACATCTGGATGTGACGATAGACCTAAATAGTTGTTGGCACAAAAATTAATTACTTCTTGCCCGGAGCTAATTTGAATGACAGCGCCTTGTGGCGATGTAATAATGCGCTCTTCTTTATAAAGTCCTTCTTCTTTAATAGACTTTAATTCTTCTTGTAGATGCTTTTTAATCTTACTACTATACATATCTCTTTATTTACGTGTGTTGCTTTACAAATTTACACATTCTTTACGTTTACATCCTCATTTATGTAAACCAATAGTTTTTTCTCTACAATATAACCCATTTCTTCTATTGCTTCTGCATATTGATTTACTTGTTTGGTATGCGCGCCGGAATAACTACCGGTTTTATAGTCTATAATGGTAGCCAATTTTGCTTTAATACACAAACGGTCTAGGCGTTTAAACTCTTTTTGATTTAAAATTTCTTTTTCCGTAAAGATTTGGTAATCTTTTTTAAAATACTGTTTTAGTTGTGGGTGCAAACTTACTTTTTGAAGCAAATTTAAATACTGCTCGGCTTCTGTTTTTAAAAGAAGTCCGGTTTGTATAGCATTTTTTACTGCTTTTTCTACATCTTCTTGGAAAGATACAGTTTTTAATAATTCATGAATTAAATTACCTTCTGCAATAGCTTTCTCTGCATGACTTTCCCATAAAGTACCAGACTTGGTTACTATCTCTAAATTATGTGATGCTGGGGAGCTAGAATTTAATAAATTATCTTCTGAAAGAGTTTGAATGTCTTCTTTTTGTAAATTTGCCGTTGGTATTTTGCCAAACTCATAATTGCTTTTATCTTCTTCCCAAACATTCTGTTTTTTTAAGAAATTGATAAAAATACCCGAGAACTTTTCTGTTTTTTCTACTTTGTTTTTACCCAAATCTAACGTAGATAAAATATATAATTGCTGCTCGGCGCGGGTTAAAGTTACATATAATAGATTAAGATTATCCAGCTCGGTTTGCTCTAGTACTTCTTTATAGGCTTGTGCAACGCCGGGTTGGTAGTGCAAAAGCTTTTGAGAAGCTCTAATTTGAGCGGTAGGAAGGCTAAAATCTTCTTCTAAATCTATCCATATTTTCTCTCTACTAGTGTCATTTATTTTTTCATCTGCATACGGGTAAATTACTATAGGAAATTCTAAACCTTTAGATTTATGTATAGTTAAAATTTGTACTGCATCTATCGTCTCGGGAGCGCTAATGCTTAAGCTATCTTTTTTGTTCTGCCAGAAATTTACAAAGCCTTGTATACCATCTTTGTATTTTTGCGTATACGTATAAATAGTATCTAAGAAAAATTGTAAATAAGCGTTGCTCGTGTTGTGCAAACCAAAACTGCGCAAACTATACTCTACCGCATCATAAAGTGGTAAATTGTAAAAATTTTCTATCTCAAAATTTACGCCTATTGTTTTAAGACTTTTAAAAAAATCAGGTAGCGGCAAGTTTAATTTATCTTGCTGAAATTGAAAATGGTTTAGCGCTTTATCTGTTTGGTTCGAAAATAAAAAATCTAAAACTTCAAAACGAAGATTTTTATCGTCTGGTTGTAAACTTAGCTGCAACAAGGCGTCTATAAATTGTACTTCGGGCGCATTGTTTAACAACAAGGTTTCAGAAGATATTATGGGAACATTTTTTTGGTTAAGGTAATTGGCTATGGCAATACCTTCTTTTTTGTTCCGCACCAAGATACAAATGTCTTTTTTTGCGAAATTTTTTTCTTCTAAGTCTTGTATAATCTGATAGACTTCTTGCGGAAAAACTTCGTTTTTTTCTTCTACATTCTTGGCTTCTAAAAAACGTAAATTTACATAACCTTGCTCTGCTTGATCTGTTTTTCCTATTTCTTGACTGGCGTTTTTAAAAAGCTCTTGGTATTCTTCTCTGCTTAAGAATTGAGCGGCGTGCGAAAAGAAAGCATTGTTAAATTCTATTATTTGTGGCGCACTTCTAAAATTATACTTTAAGGAAATTTTTTCTTGCAAAACCGAAAAGCTTTTATCTGTCTGGTTGCTTAGTTGCAAAAACTGTTCTGCTCTTCCGCCACGCCATCGGTAAATAGATTGTTTTACGTCTCCTACCAACATTAAACTACCTTCTAACATTTCTAACTGATGCCCCACTAACGGAATTAAATTTTGCCATTGCAAAATAGAAGTATCTTGAAACTCGTCTATAAAAAAATGCTTGTACCGCTCGCCCAAACGCTCATAAATAAACGGTGTTGGTTGGCCTTGTATGTTTTTGCTGATAGTTTGGTTAAATTCTGAAATCAGAACTGCGTTGTATTCTTTCTTTAAAACTTCTAATTCTTCTTGAATAGCCGCTAAAAGTGATAACGAGCTTGTGTCTTTGGCAATATCTTGTAAAAAGCTATTTTCTATTACCAAGCTTTCGGTTTTTTCAAAAAGTGTTGCTATTTCCGGGCGTATAGCATCCATTGTTACTTTTATAGCCTCATTTTCTGTTTTTTTATAATGTGGCTCCGTGGCAATATTTTGTTGCCATTTTGCTTTTTTACTGTCTACTGTAGGAAATTCTTTAGCCAAGATTTTAGAAAAATACTTAGGAATTGAACCTCTGCTAAAATTGCTGGCTTCTAAACCTTTTTGCGCTATTAAATCAAAAAAATCTTCGGCTAAGTTTACCAAGTTTTTCTGGTTTGCCGAATGTTTATGGTTTATTTCTTTTTTGAAGTTTTCAAAATCTTCCAGCTTTTTATTCCGCAATTTTAATAGGGCCGGCAAATGGTTTTCGTTTATCAATAACTTAGAAATACCAAACAAATCTTTGCTTACATCCCAACTTTTGTCATCGTCTGTTTTTTCTATAACAAAATTAATTAGCGCTCGGGTTATTATCTTGTTTTTCCCGGCTTTTGCAATTACGCGATCTACCGCTTCGGTTAAGATCGTGTCTTGGTCCATCTCTACTTCAAAATTGGTAGGTATGTCTAAATCTTTCGCAAATGTGCGTAACAGTCGGTGCGTAAAACCATCTATGGTAGAAACTTCAAAACCTGCATAATTGTGCAATATTTGCTCTAATATTTTTTTTGATTTTTGCTGAATTTCCTTTGCGCCCAAACCGGTTTGCGTTTGTATTTGCTTAAATAACGGCGATGGTTTTGTTGCAGAATTTGTTTCCGCGAAAGCGCGCAAACTATCTATAATTCTGCTTTTCATTTCGGCCACAGCCTTATTCATAAAAGTAATAGCCAATATGTTTTGGTAGGCATCTAAGCGTTTTTCTGTGAGTAAAATACTCAAGTAACGGCTAACCAAGGTGAAGGTTTTTCCGGAGCCGGCCGAGGCATCGTAAATTTTAAAAGGAGAGTTTTGCTGCAAGATGATTTTTGGTTTAAAAATAAGAACTGCAAATGGTAATCAAAAATTTTATTCGGGTTGACGCCTAATTTGTAATTAAATTTTAAAAATACGTTGCTTAGCCCTTATTTTTAGGTAATTTATAACATTTTAAAAACTTGAATGTAGCAGATAATAGTTAATTTTGAGAGAAACTAAAGTTTAACAATAAAAAATTTAAATTATGGCTTTTGAACAACCAAAACTGCCTTATGCATACGATGCATTAGAACCTAATATAGATGCAGAAACCATGAAAATCCATTACGGGAAACATCATGCAGGTTATACCAAAAAATTAAATAATGCAATAGAAGGAAGTGACCTTGAAAACAAGTCTATAGAAGAAATTCTTAAAGGCTTAGATATGTCTAAAAAAGCGGTTAGAAATAACGGCGGCGGTTACTATAACCACAATTTATTTTGGGAAGTAATGTCTCCTAACGGTGGTGGTAAGCCAAGCGGAGATTTAGCGAAAGCAATAGACGACGCTTACGGTTCTTTTGATAAATTTAAAGAAGAATTTTCTAACGCTGCAGCAGGACAGTTTGGTTCTGGTTGGGCTTGGCTTTGCGTGCACAAGGGCGGCAAAGTAGAAGTTTGCTCTACCCCAAACCAAGACAACCCATTAATGCCAGATACCGGTTGCGGTGGGCATCCAATCTTAGGTTTAGATGTTTGGGAACACGCCTATTATTTAAAATACCAAAACAAACGTCCTGAGTATATAGATGCGTTTTTTAACGTAATAAACTGGGATAAAGTTACCGAAAAATATAACGAGGCTAAGTAAATTTTAGTCCATTTTTAGAAACTGCCTAAAAAGTATAAGTTGTTGCTTTTCGCTTTACGCGGAAGTTTTACAAAAGAATACTACTTAGGCAGTTTTTTTATTTTTTAGGAATTGCAATGCGCACCAACGTGCCCCAAGTACCATCTTTATTAACATCTAAATCTTTATAGGTAATCGAAAAATTATACCGGTGATTCTTGTAAAAATTGGTAAGTAACTCTTTGGTAATTTTAATGCCCACAGATTTCTTGGTAGATTTCTTTTTGGCATTTGTAGAAGCCGCTTGTTTTCTGCCAACACCATTGTCTTTTACTTCTATAAGCAAATGTTTGGCATCTTCTAAAACACGAATGTCTAAGTTTTTTTCTCCTTCTTTTTTAGCTAATAAACCGTGCCACAAAGAGTTTTCTATAAAAGGCTGTAAAAACAACGAAGGCACAAAAATATCTTCTAAATCATAATTGGTTTCAATAGTGGTTTTAAATATAATTTGTTGGTCAAACCTAATATTTTCAATTTGTAAGTAAAGTGTGGCGGTTTCCAATTCTTCTTTTAGCGAAACTTGTTTGGATAGAGAAGACTCTAAAATCTTCCGCATTAGTTTAGAAAATTTGTTGAGGTAATATACCGCGTTCTTTTTATCGTTTTGAATTACGTGCAACTTAATAGCGTTAAGCGCATTAAAAATAAAATGCGGATTCATTTGAAAACGCATTAACCGCTGCTCCAACTCTAAGATGTTTTTTTCTGACTTTAATTGCCGCTGGCGGTAAAATAAGTAAAAACTTATTAAACCTAAACCAGTCAATACCGCAATTACAATCCAGATATTTTCTTTGCGCTCATGTTGCAATTGGTTTATTTTATTTTGCGCAGAAAGGGTTTTTATTTTCTCTGTTTTTTTAACCGACTCATATTTAATAATCAAGTCGTTAATGTATTTTGCTTTTTTTAACCCGGTAAGTTCATTCTCTAATTTTTGGTATTTTTTAAAGTGTTTTAAAGCTTCTTGCGGTTGGTCTACAGCTTCATAGAGCAAAGTAAGATGCTGGTGTAAAGAAGCTTCTAAATCTTGTAGGTCTTTTTCTCGAGTTTCTGTTAAGCTAGATAAGAAAATTTCTTCTGCCAAGTCATAATCTTTTGTTGCAAATGCTAGCTTACCTGCGTTCATATCTACCAACAAAAGATAATAATCGCTATTAACGCTTTTGGCTATAGGTCTTGCTTTTTCTATAAACTCTTTTGCTTTTGCAGTATCTTCTTTTTTAAGATAAATACTTGCCAACCTATTATAACAGATCATTCTGCCAAAATGATTGCCTAATTCTGTATCTATTGCCAAGGCTTTGTTAACGTGTAAAATAGCGTCATCATAGTTTCCTAATTTTTCATAGGTTTTTCCAATATTTTCATTATTAATAGAAACCGACCATTTATTGCCGGATTGTTCTGCTATGCTTAGAGCTTTTTGAAAACTTTCTAACGCCAAATCATGTTGCTCCAATAAAATATAAATATTACCAATAGAGTTGTAAGAAACTTCTGTACTTCGTAAAATTCCTTTAGACGGATTTTCTATTTTTTCTGCAATACCAAGAGCTTTGGTGTGGTAATCTATAGAAGATTCGTAGGCATTCATTTTACGATAATCTACCCCAATCATATTAAGACTAAAAATCTCGAATTCCTGATTATTGGCCTTTTTAGAAAAATCTAATGCTTTAAAGTGCATTTTTAAAGCTTGTTGGTGCTTAGCAAATTTTCTGTGAATATTACCTAATTTAATTGCTTCATAACTTGCACCGGTATAATAACCTTCTTTGTCAAAACGTTGAAGCGCTTGTAAGACTTTTACAGAATCGCGCTGAAAAAATTTAAGACGATCGTTTATACTTTTATACGTTTGCGGTCTATCTGTTAAAATGCTGTCTAACGCAGAAGAGAAATTGTCTTGCGCTGCTAAATCGAAATGAAATAATAAAAAGCAAAAAATTGCCGTGAGTCTAACAAGGTGTATTTTTAAAGCCATTTTTTTAATCTATGTAGCGAAGGTAAACTTTAAAAACGAATAAAATAAAAAAGGTGATTACAGAAACCACCTTTTTTGCCCCAAATTTTACCATAAACTTAACCTACTTAAATTATGGATGATAAATATATAAATATTATATCAAATTAAGAAAAATAATATCCATATTTGAGATAAAGTGCTTTAAAAATACGTTTATAGCTATTTAATAGGCTCTTTTTTTGTTGCCTTCATAAAAATTAATAAAGGCTTGGTTTACTACGCGGTTTCCGCCGGCGGTAGGGTAGTTGCCGGTAAAATACCAATCTCCTAAATTTTTAGGGCAGGCTTGGTGTAATTTTTCTATACTTTGATAAATTACTTCCAAATCTGCATTCAATTTATTATCGCTTAAAATTTCGGCTATTTTGGCAGATATTTCTTTGGCACTAAAAGGTGCGTAAATTTCTTTTACAAAATTTTGCACTTGGTTATCGTCCAAATCTACTTGCTCTTTACATTTGGTATAAACATTTTCTACAATATGATATTGGTCGCGTTCCTTTAATAAAGCCAAAGCCGCTTTAAATGCAACAAAATCTTCTAAACGTGCCATATCTATTCCGTAGCAATCCGGATAGCGTATTTGCGGAGCAGAAGAAACTACAATGATTTTCTTCGGCTCCAGCCTGTCCATCATCGTTAAAATACTTTTTTGCAAAGTAGTACCGCGCACAATACTATCGTCTATAATAACCAAATTATCTTCTGGTTTTACCACGCCATAGGTTACGTCGTAAACGTGCGCAACCAAGTCGTCTCTACTACTGTCTTCTGTAATAAAGGTGCGTAATTTTGCATCTTTTACAGCAATTTTTTCTGTACGTAGGCGGTGCGATAAAATTTCGCTTAAGCGCTCATTGGTTAGGTTTTCTTTTTCTTCTAGAATCGCTTCATTTTTTTGGCGGTTTAATTCGTCTTGCGCCGCTTCTACCATTCCGTAAAAAGAAGTTTCTGCCGTATTGGGAATAAAAGAAAATACAGAGTTTACCGTATCATAATTTATAGCCTCTAAAACATCTGGCATTATGAATTTTCCTAAATTTTTACGCTCTTCATAGATTTCTGCATCGCTTCCGCGGGAAAAATAAATACGTTCAAAAGAACAAGCTTTGCGTTCTAAAGGTTCTACAATTTTTTTTATGGTAGTGTTGCCGTTTTTTTCGGTAATCAAAGCGTGGCCGGGTTCTAATTCTTTAACATCTTCAAACTTGACATTGAAAGTAGTTTGAATTACCGGCCGTTCTGATGCGGTTACCACAATCTCATCGTCTTTATAATAGTAAACCGGACGTATGCCAGACGGGTCGCGCAACACAAAAGAATCTCCGTGGCCCAACATTCCTGCCATAGCGTAACCGCCATCCCAGCCTTTAGAAGATTTTCTGAGTATTTTGGCCAAGTTTAGTTTCTCTACTATATGCGGGGAAGCTTCACGCTTGCTATAGCCTTTCTTTTTAAGTTTTTTGTATAATTTGTTGACTTCGGCATCTAAGAAATGGCCTATATTTTCCATTACCGTTACCGTGTCTGCTTTTTCTTTAGGATGCTGACCAAGTTCTACCAATTTATTAAACAGCTGAAAAACATTGGTCATATTAAAGTTCCCCGCAACAATAAGATTTCGGTGCATCCAATTGTTTTGCCGTAAAAACGGGTGCACGTTTTCTATACTGTTTTTACCAAAAGTGCCGTAGCGTACGTGGCCTAAAAAAACTTCGCCTAAATAAGGAATATTGTTTTTTTGTAAGCCAATATTATCTGTATACTCGGGGTGTAATTCTAGTTCTTGGTTTATACGCTCGTTAATTCTAGCAAAAATATCTTGTATAGGTTGTGCATCGTTAGAGCGTATTCTGCTAATATAACGCCTACCGGGCTCCATATTCAATTTAATGCTGGCCAGTCCCGCACCATCTTGTCCGCGATTGTGCTGCTTTTCCATCATTAAATACATTTTGTTTAGACCATAAAAACCCGTGCCGTATTTTTCTTTATAATACTCTAGAGGTTTTAAAAGCCTAAGTAATGCTATACCGCATTCGTGTTTTATAGCGTCGCTCATAATTGTTGTGTTGTTGTGCTTTTACCAATAAAAAAGCCCTGAAATTTCAGGGCGTGTAGTTTTAATTTAAGTCTATTTTAAACTGCGTTAAAGATTTAAAAACCTTTAGACGCTCGTCAATTTCTTCATCAGAGAGATTAAGCATTCGCTCTGTGCCAAATTTTTCTACGCAAAACGATGCCAAGTTTGAGCCGTAAATAATTGCGTTTTTCATGTTTTTAAACGAAGTGTTATTGGTTTTTGCCAAATAACCTGCAAAACCGCCGGCAAAAGTATCGCCAGCTCCCGTTGGATCAAAAACTTCTTCTAAAGGTAAAGCGGGAGCAAAAAACATTTGATTGTCATGAAAAAGCAATGCGCCGTGTTCTCCTTTTTTTATAACAACAAATTTTGGTCCCATTTTTTCTATTTTTCTTGCAGCTTTCACTAAAGAATATTCTCCTGAAAGTTGTCTGGCTTCTTCATCGTTAATAGTTAAGACGTCTACTTTCTTAATAACTTTCAATAAATCTTCCAAAGCATTGTCCATCCAAAAATTCATAGTGTCTAAAGCTACCAATTTTGGGTTGTTTACTTGCTCCAAAACGCTTAATTGTACCAAGGGATGCAAGTTACCTAACATTACCACTTCTGCATCTTTATAATTTTCCGGCACTTTAGGCTGAAAATCTGCCAAAACATTTAATTGTGTATCTAAAGTATCGCGCGTATTCATATCGTTATGGTAACGCCCGCTCCAGAAAAATGTTTTACCTCCTTTTACAATTTCCAAACCTTCTAAATTTACATTTCTGTCTTTTAGAAGTTGTATGTAATCTTGCGGAAAATCATCGCCAACCACCGAAACAATTGCGCTGTCTACCCCAAATTTTTCGGCTGCTAAGGCAATGTAGGTACCGGCGCCGCCTAAAATTTTATCGGTTTTTCCAAAAGGGGTTTCTATGGCGTCAAAGGCAACGGTGCCCACAATTAAAAGCTTACTCATGTTTTGTTATTTTTTGCAAATATAAGGTGTTTTTCAAGGAATAATTAATAGCAGGGTGTTTTTTAGTACAATAGCTTGAAAATTACCAAAAAGGCCTCAAATAGAAGCTTTCATTTTTTAGACTTTACGGAAGAAAAAAAATCTAATCATTAGGCTTAGTTTTTCCGTAAAGCAATCTAATTTTCTCTATTTTCTGCCAAAATCTGCCGGAATTTCTCCCCAGGCCTTGGTGTTCCATTTTATAATGGGGTTTTGATAGTTGTTTTTTTGTAACCAGCTTTCGGCTCTTTTAATTAACTCAAATAAAGCAGCGTTTTTAGCATTAGGGGTCAATTTGGTGTTGCATTTCTTTTTGCGCACCCAGGCCATAGCTGTTCTAGAATCTGTATAAATACTGTAATTGCTGTTGTTTTTTTGCAGAAATGCAAGTCCGTGTACAATTGCCAAAAACTCACCAATATTGTTGGTACCTTGGGCAAACGGTCCTTGTTTAAATAGTTCTTTGCCGGTTTTGGTTACAACGCCTCTATATTCCATCGTGCCGGGGTTTCCGCTAGAAGCTGCATCTACGGCAATAGATTGAAAGTTTACTTCTTTTAATTTTTTGTGTAATTGCTGAGAAGTAGAAGCTTTTGGTTTGCTTTTGTAGTCTTCAAACTTCCCATCGAAAGCTTTTTTTGCTAAATCTAAATTTGGAAATGCTTTGTATTGCGCTCCTTTAAAATTATCTATTTGTTCTTTGCACGTTTTCCAAGATTGATAAATGCCGGGTTTTTTGCCTTTCCAGACCACGTAGTATTTTTTGGTTTTGGCCATGTTTGGTTATTGGTCTAAAAGTTTTTCTATTACTTTAGGGAAATGTTTGTGCTCTAGCTTTTTTATCTTCCGCGTAAGCGAGGTTAAGGTGTCGTCTGGAGTGATTTTTACTTTATATTGTTTTATTATTTTACCCTCGTCGTATTTTTCGTTTACGTAATGAAAGCTTATGCCGGTTTCTGTTTCTTTATTTTCTAAAATAGCTTTGTGTACACGCGCTCCATACATGCCTTTGCCACCATATTTAGGTAAAAGCGCGGGGTGCACATTAATAATTTTATTAGGAAAAGCTTCAATTATTTTTTCTGGCATTTTCCATAGAAATCCCGCCAATACTATTAGATGCGGGTCTGCGTCTTTAAGTACATTTAAAACCTCGTTGGTCTCGTAAAGCGCAGCGCGATCAAAATGCAAAGCGTTTACTTCTAAATCGTGTGCGGTTTGTAAAACTTTTGCTCGTATATTGTTAGATAGTACGTGTACGACCTCTACAGCATCTGTTGCTTGAAAGTATTCTATAATATTTTTTGCATTGCTTCCTGCTCCCGAAGCAAAAATTACAATTCTTTTGGGAGAATAGGTTATATTTGTATCCAAAACGACTGAAATTAACAATTATTAAAACGTAAAAATAGTTACTCTATTTAAAATTATGTAAATTGACGCCACATTTTTGGTATTAAAACTTGTTTTAAACTAAAGTTTTTTATTTTTGCCACTTAATCAAATTTAAAAATTAAAAGATTATGTCAGACATTGCATCAAGAGTAAAAGCAATTATCGTTGATAAATTAGGAGTTGACGAGAATGAAGTAGTAAACGAAGCAAGCTTCACAAACGATTTAGGTGCCGATTCTTTAGACACCGTAGAATTAATTATGGAGTTTGAAAAAGAATTTGATATTCAAATCCCAGACGACCAAGCAGAAAACATTGCTACAGTTGGTCAAGCTATTTCGTACATTGAAGAAGCAAAAAAATAACAGGCTATAACTATGGAGTTAAAGCGAGTAGTAGTTACAGGTTTAGGTGCATTGACCCCAATTGGTAACAATATTGAAGAATATTGGCACGCATTGGTAAATGGTAAAAGTGGGAGCGCTCCCATAACCTATTTTGATACCGAAAAATTCAAAACGAAGTTCGCTTGTGAAATTAAAAACTTTGACTTCAAATCGTATTTTGACCGCAAAGAAATTAGAAGGTTAGACAAATTTGCTCAATATGCCTTAGTAGCTTCTGATGAGGCTATAGCCGATTCTAAAATAGATTTAGATACGGTAAATAAGCATCGTGTTGGGGTAATTTGGGGCGCCGGAATTGGTGGTTTGGAAACGTTTCAAGAAGAAGTGAAGAATTTTGCAAACGGAGACGGAACTCCTCGTTTTAACCCTTTCTTTATTCCCAAAATGATAGCAGATATTGCTCCTGGTAATATTTCTATCAAACACGGCTTTATGGGGCCCAATTACACTACGGTTTCTGCGTGCGCATCTTCTGCAAATGCAATGATAGACGCTCTTAATTATATAAGATTGGGATATAGCGATGTAATTGTAAGCGGAGGGAGCGAGGCTGCCGTAACACAAGCCGGTATGGGTGGTTTTAACGCCATGCACGCCTTATCTACCAGAAACGAAGATATGGAAAAAGCTTCCAGACCTTTTGATGCCACTAGAGATGGTTTTGTTTTGGGAGAAGGTGCCGGAGCGCTTATTCTAGAAGAATATGAGCACGCTAAAGCAAGAGGAGCAAAGATTTATGCAGAAATAGTTGGCGGCGGAATGTCTTCTGACGCTTACCATATGACAGCACCACATCCGGAAGGTACAGGTGTTGTTGCCGTTATGGAAAACTGTCTGCAAAATGCCGGTCTAAAACCTGAAGATGTAGATGCCATTAATACCCACGGTACTTCTACGCCTCTAGGTGATGTGGCAGAACTAAAAGCGATTAAAAAAGTTTTTGGCGAACACGCAAAATCTATAAACATCAACTCTACCAAATCTATGACAGGCCACTTATTGGGTGCTGCAGGAGCCATAGAGGCAATCGCTTCTATTTTGGCTATGCGCAATAATATTGTGCCGCCTACTATTAATCATGAGGTAGCAGACGAGAATATAGATCCGGAATTGAATTTGACCCTAAACAAAGCACAAAATCGCGAGGTAAATATTGCTATGAGCAATACTTTTGGTTTTGGAGGGCATAATGCTTGTGTTTTGTTTAAAAAACTAGGCGAGTAAACCCGTGTTTCATGAGCCTTATAAGTAATATATTAAGTTCCCGTTCTAAAAAGGACGGGAATTTTTTTTCGGCCATTCAAGATATTATTGGTTTTAAACCCAAAACCATAACACCGTATGAACGTGCCTTTATTCACCGTTCTTTAAATAAAAAAGACGAACACGGTAACGCATTAAATTACGAACGTTTAGAGTTTTTAGGAGATGCAATGCTAAGCTCTATCATTGCAGCATATTTGTTTGATGAAGTGCCCGAAGGCAATGAAGGCTATCTTACCAAAATGCGTTCTAAAGTGGTAAGTAGAAAACATCTTAACGAGTTGGGTAAAGATTTAAATTTACTGAAATTTGTAAAAACAAATTTGCCAAAAGAACATTTTGGAGATAACATTCACGGTAATCTTTTTGAAGCTTTGGTAGGCGCAATTTATTTGGATCGCGGTTATAAATATTGTGAAAAATTTATTTACGCTCGGGTTATCAAGCCTTATGTAGATATAGAGCAATTAGAAGGAAAAGTTATTAGTTATAAGAGTTTACTTATTGAATGGTGCCAAAAAGAAAAAAAAGAATTTAATTACGAAGTTTACGAAGATACCGGAAAGGCAGAAAATAAACATTTTGCCGTAAAATTATGGATAGACGGTAAAGTTGTGGCAAAAGCCAGGGCAACTTCCAAAAAGAAAGCAGAAGAAAAAGCATCCAAAAGAAGTTATTATGCACTGCAAACCCACATAGATACCGGTCACTAATTGTAAATTTTACTATAACTTAACAACATTGTACCGGTTTTTGTTCGTAGATAAATGTATCTTTATTGGCAAGAATATGGGTAAATATGGCGGTAAATAAACTTTTCTTAACAGACGCATATAACGATGATTATAAGCTTATTGCCATTCATTCTTCTCTAGAAGCTTATAAGTTGGCTTTTTTTATTAATAGACAGTTAGAAATACAACTAAAGCGGGAAGAAGTAGATGTAGATTTTACCCACGAAGATTCTGTTGGTTTCTACCCACTTTATTACCATTACTGTTCGGTAACCGGATGCGATTTTAATTTGGTAGCTAATAAATGTAGGGCAAATGCTACCAATTTACAAAGCAACGGTGGTTTGTTTCCAAAATCTGAAAGTGCTCAACTTACCTATCTGGTGCCGGAATATAAGTGGGCAGACTATTTTTTTAAAATAGATGACTTTTCTAAATTGGTAAACGTGCCGTCACTTGTAGAATCAATTAATACAATTAAGCAAGTTGTAACCGCTTATGAAGTGGTTACCTCTACTCTAAAATCTAAACAAAATTTAATTTTTAACTAATGCAAACGCAAAAAAAAACGAAGATAGTAGCCACTTTAGGACCTTCAACCAGCAAAAAAGAGGTTTTAAAAGCAATGTTGCAAGAAGGTGTAAATATCTTTAGGATAAATTTTTCACACGCCAATTATAAAGATGTACAGCAAAAAATAAAAATTATACGAGAACTCAACGAAAAGTATAATTTTAATGCCGGCATATTAGCAGATTTACAAGGTCCAAAATTGCGTGTAGGAATGATGAAAGAAGAAGTAGTGGTTTCTAAAGGAGACCGTATACGTTTCTTAACCGGAGAAGAATTTGAAGGTAATGCGCAGAAAGTGTATATGAATTATGATGCTTTTCCTAAGGATGTGAATCCTAAAGAACAAATTTTGCTGGATGACGGAAAACTTATTTTTGAAGTTGTAAGCACTAATCGGAAAAATGAGGTAGAAGCTAAAGTAATTCAAGGTGGTCCTTTGCGTTCTAGAAAAGGTGTAAACCTACCCAATACCAATATCTCATTACCGGCTTTAACAGAAAAAGATGTAGAAGACGCCATTTTTGCTATCCAACAAGAAGTAGATTGGTTGGCATTGAGTTTTGTGCGTCGAGCAGAAGATTTAAAAGTGCTGCAAAAAATTATAGAAGAACACGGTACACATAAAATTCCTATTGTAGCAAAAATAGAAAAACCCGAAGGCGTAAAAAATATAGATGAAATTATAGCTTTCTGTGACGGAATAATGGTAGCACGCGGCGATTTAGGTGTAGAAGTTCCGGCTAACGAAGTTCCGTTAATTCAAAAAGAATTGGTTTTAAAAGCTAAAAAATCTAGAATACCGGTTATTATCGCCACGCAAATGATGGAAACTATGATAACTAGCCTAACGCCAACTAGGGCAGAAGTAAACGATGTAGCCAACTCTGTTATGGATGGTGCCGATGCGGTAATGCTTAGCGGAGAAACTTCAGTAGGGAAATATCCTGTAGAAGTAATCCAGAAAATGACGCAAATCTTGCAAAGCGTAGAAAACTCTAATTTAATAAACGTACCACACGATCCGCCAAGTATTGTTACCAAGCGCTATCTAACCAAATCTGTTTGTTATCACGCTTCTTTAATGGCCAACGAGATAGACGCTAAAGCAATTTGTACGCTTACTAACTCTGGTTATACAGCGTTTCAAATTAGCGCTTGGCGACCAAAAGCACATATTTTAGCATTCTCCTCTAACCGGCGTATTTTAACCCAACTAAGTTTGTTATGGGGTGTTAATGCTTACTATTACGATAAATATGTTAGCACAGATGATACGGTAGAAGACGTAAACCAAATTGCGTGCGATAAAAACTTTGTTACCAAAGGCGATTATATTATCAATTTGGCAGCCATGCCAATCGCAAATAAAGGAATGGTAAATACTTTACGAGTTACAGAAATAGAGTAATTGCATTAATAATTTTCCTTTACGGAAAATATAAAACACATACCTTTTTCTTAGTTGTTAAAAGTGTAGAGAAATAAGCCGTTATAACAAACAAAGAAGTGAAGATTTCTTAAAGTATGAAGAAAGTAATTTATAAATTCTTAGCTCTACAAGGAGCTTTAATGGTAGTAATCTATTTTGTGGTAGATTACTACCTTTTTAATAAAGGCCACAATTTTATAGAAAGCTTGATTACTGCTATCTTGTTTTCGTTGGTTTTACTTTTTGCTTTTCCGTTGGTTCTAAAACTTTTCGGAAAATTGCGCAAGCAAAAAAACTATACTTTACAAGAAGGAGAAAAGTTGTTGTTGCAAGCAGAGGTAGCTATCCCGGCCTATATGTCTGTGCAAAACACCTATTTAAAACTTACCAATAAACATTTAATATTTTTGCAAGGTAGAGAAGAACAAGTTTATACTTATAATAAAGTAAAATTGGTAGATAATAGAAACTTGTTAAACAGTAAAGAACACACTTTTTACCTAAGCCTAGATGGGAGAAAAAATATATTATTTATTACCAACCAAAAAGAAAAGATCTTAAAAACTCTGCGTTCTAGAATCTAAAAATTAAACTTTAATTGCCGGCAAGTGTCTTTTTCATCGTTTTCATCTTGCTGATTGGTATTTAAATTAGACAAAGACAAACCCAACAAGCGTACAGAGTTTTTTAATTTTTCTTGGTACAAAAGTTCTTTAGCAATTTCTAGAAAAAGCGCTTTAGAGGCTATAAAATGTTCTACAGTTTTACTTCTGGTTTGTATGCTAAAATCGCTGTATTTTAGTTTTAACGTAATAGTTTTTCCGGCAAGTTGCTGTTTTTTAAGTCGGTTTTCTACTTCTGTGGCTATATGTTCTAGTTTTTCCAGAATATAAATTTCAGAAGATATATTTTCCGTAAAGGTACGTTCGGCCCCCAAAGATTTTCTAATGCGGTGTGGTTTTACCTGGCTTAAATGTATGCCACGCACCACGTTATAATAATGCTTGCCGCTTTTGCCAAATTGCTCTTCTAAAAAATCTAGCTCTTTTTTCTTTAAATCTGCACCCGTAAAAATTCCTAAACTATACATTTTTTGAGCAGTTACTTTTCCTACCCCGTGAAATTTTCTAATTTCTAGTTTTTCTAAAAATGCTGCAACTTCTTCCGGATGCACGGTTTTTTGTCCGTTAGGTTTATTAAAATCGCTGGCAATTTTAGCAACAAATTTATTTATAGAAATTCCCGCAGAGGCGTTAAGACCGGTTTTTTCTTTTATTTCTTTACGGATTTCTCTCGCGATAAGCGTAGCGCTAGCAAGCTCTTTTTTGTTGTGGGTAACGTCTAAATAGGCTTCGTCTAAAGATAAAGGCTCCACCAAATCTGTATATTCAAAAAATATAGAACGTATGTTTTTAGAAATTTCCCGGTAACGGTCAAAACGGGTTTTTACAAATATTAAATGCGGACAAAGTTTGGCAGCCAGCGCCCCGCTCATTGCGCTTTTTACACCAAATTTACGCGCCTCATAGCTTGCTGCTGCTACAACACCACGTTTGCTTCCGCCGCCAACGGCAATTGCTCTTCCGCGCAAATCCGGGTTGTCCAGCTGTTCTACAGAAGCGTAGAAAGCATCCATATCTACGTGAATAATTTTACGGGATTCCATTTCCCTGCAAAGGTAAAATAAGTTTTAAAAATTGTTGGTAAATAGGCCAATTTGCTACCCGCCACAAGTGTTAAATCTACGCTTTTTAAAACTTATTATTTTTTTTTCGTACCTTTTCTCATAACTTTCAACAGTTTGCCTATGCATCATTTTTCCTTTTCTAAATTACTATATTATTTTATTACTCTTTTACTTTTAGGCTTCTTAAGTGCTTGCAAAAATAATCCCGCAACAGAAAAATCTGTAGAAGAAAATATGGCGGGACTTCCTTCTGTAGAGCGAGATTTTGAAGAGATTAAAGAAGATGGCAAATTAAAGGTAATTACCATTTACAACTCTACCGGATATTTTATTTACCGCGGTAAACCAATGGGTTTTGAGTATGAATTGGTAGAGCGGCTGGCAGAAGATTTGGGGCTGGAGTTAGAAATTAAAGTAGCCAAAGACATAGATCAGCTTTTTAATATGCTAAATAGAGGCGAGGGAGACTTAATTGCGTATGGTTTATCTATCACAGAAGATAGAAAAAAAAGCATACAATTTACGCAGCCATTATATCTAACACACCAAGTTTTGGTACAAAAAAAACCTGCTAATTGGCGGCGCCTACCACGTTATAAAGTAGAACGACAACTTATTGAAGATCCTGTAGATTTAATTGGCGAAACCATTTATGTGCGTAGAAACTCATCGTATTTTGAGCGGTTAAACAATTTAGAAGAAGAAATTGGCGGTACCATAAATATAAAAACCCTTCCGGGGAAGAAAACTACAGACGAAATTATAAAACTGGTTGTAGATGATAGTATAGATTATACCATTGCAGATTATAACGTGGCATCTATTAACCAAACTTACTATCCTATTTTAGATATTGAAACAGAGATAAGTTTCTCACAAAGAGTAGCTTGGGGCGTAAGAAAAAAGTCGCCGGTTTTAACCAAAAAAATTAACCAATGGATAAAAGGCATCAAAAAAGAAAATTTTTATTATGTGATTTATAATAAGTATTTCAAAAATAAAAAGTCGTACCGTCGCAGAATTAAAAGTGAATTTTACAGCAAAAACGAAGGAAAAATAAGCGTTTATGATGCTGCCATAAAGGCCAATGCTAAAAAGTTAGGTTGGGATTGGCGTTTGCTTAGTTCTTTGGTTTATCAAGAATCTAGATTTAAACCAACGGAAAAATCTTGGGCCGGTGCAGGCGGCTTAATGCAAATTATGCCTGCTACAGCAAAAGATTTAGGAGTAGCCAATGTAAATAACCCTACCGAAAATCTGCGTGCGGGCAGTCTTTACCTGAAGCAAATGCAAAGTAAATTTGAAAAAGTTACAGATAGTGTTCAAAAAATAAAATTTACTATGGCTGCTTATAATGCAGGTTTAGGTCACGTGCGCGATGCCCAACGGCTTACCAAAGCTGCTGGAGAAGATCCGCTGCAATGGGATGACCATGTAGAAGATTTTATGCTGAAGTTAAACTCTAGAGAATATTATTCACGACCAGAAGTAAGATACGGTTTTGTGCGCGGGAGAGAACCTTTTTTGTATGTAAAAGAAGTATTTTTGCGCTATGAGCATTATAGAAAATTAATACCGCTAGAACCCGCTCCCGAACAAGAAATTTAGATAATTATGCAGGAAATTGAACGTAAATATTTAGTAAAATCAGAGCATTATAAAGAAATTGCCTACACTTCTTATAAAATTATACAAGCTTATTTAAATTCTCATCCCAAACGTACAACCCGCATTCGTACAAAAGGAGAGCAAGCTTTTATAACGGTTAAAGGAAAATCTTCTGCAGATGGTACTTCTAGATTTGAGTGGGAAAAAGAAATTGAATATAGTGAGGCAAAAGAGCTCTTAAAATTTTGCGAACCGGGTAAAATAGAAAAAACTAGATTTTTGGTAAAAAATAAAAGTCATACCATAGAGGTAGATGAGTTTTACGGAAATAATAGCGGATTAATTTTAGCAGAAATAGAACTAAACTCTGCAGATGAAAACATAAATCTACCGGAGTGGCTTGGTAAAGAAGTTACCGGAAAACCGGAATATTACAATTCCGCTTTAACGAAAAACCCTTATAAAGATTGGTAGATTAAAAGGTTATTCAGAAAAAAAGAGCTTTCTACAATTATCTTGTAAGAAAGCTCTTTCAACACTAACCAAAAAAAAATCAATTAAAATTCAATCAAAAAATTATTTTCTATTGCCATCCGCCACCCAAAGCGCGGTATAAATCTACCATAGAATTTAGTCGGTTGTACTTGGCATCTATTACACCTAATTCAGAATTTAATGCATTCTCGCGGGCGGTCAATACTTCTAAGTAGTTGGCCAAACCGTTATTTAGCAATTCTTCAGAATAATCTGTGGCATTTTTATAGGCTTTGTATTCTTTTTCTTTTAGATCTATTTTTTCCGCGGCAGCTTTATACGAATACATCGCATCAGAAACTTCTTTGCTGGCTTGCAAAATAGACTCTCTAAAACGCAGCCTTGCTTGTTCTTGTTGAGCTTGCGCTACTTCAAACTGGGTGCGTATTTGTCTTTTGTTAAAAATAGGTTGTGTAATACCCGAAACAATATTGGCAAAAAGCGAATTAGCATTTAACAAATTGTCTAACTCCAAACTTTGAAAACCACCACTTGCCGAAACGGTTAACGATGGGTAAAAGTTACTTCGTGCCACGTTGGTCATTTCAAAAGCATTTCTATAGGCGTATTCAGCAGCCATAACGTCGGGACGGTTGCTAAGCAATTGCGCCGGCACGCCGGTATTTAAATCTGTCATGATTTTCTGTTCTTCCAGTTCTGTACGCGGAATAAACATTGGCGCCTCACCAAGCAAAATAGACAAAGAGTTTTCTAGCAAGCGTGTTTGCTTTTGCAAATCTACCAAAATGGCTTTTGCGGTATAGAGTTGGGCTTCGGTTTGTTGCACGCCAACCTCGGTTACATTACCTGCCTCTTTTAGCGCTTGGGTAGTTTCTAAACTGTTTTCGCGGTTGGTAATGGTTTCTTGGGTAACTTCTATTTGTTCATCTAAAGCCAATAATTGGTAATAGGTAGAAGCTACGTTTGCAATTAAACGTGTTTTTACCGCTTTGTGGGCTGCTACGCTTTGTAGATAGCTGGCACCAAATGCTCGTTTTTGGCTTCTTATTTTTCCCCAAATGTCTGCTTCCCAAGATAAATTGGCAGCCAATTGATATTGGTCTGAAGAACTGCTCAAAAAAGAACCTAATTGGCTGTTTTCAGAATTTTCTTGGTGCGTCCATTGTGCATTAACCCCTAAAGTAGGAAAATAACCGGCTTCACCTTGTTTTAAATAAGCTTCTGCCGCGGCAATTTGCTGTATAGCCACACGAATATCTATATTGTTTTGCAAGGCTGTCTCTATGTGACCTTGCAAAACATCGTCTTCAAAAATTTCCCGCCATGAGATAGTTGCCATTGTGAGACTATCTGTAGGAATTTGGTCTGTTCTATAATTTGCTTCTTCTACCACCTGAGGTTTTTCGTACTCTTTTGCGGCAAAACATGAGACCAACAAAAAAGGTAACGCGCACGTAAATAAAATGGTATATATTCTGTTATTTTTCATTACTTGTTAGTTTCTGATAATTGATTTGTCTCCTCTTTTTCTACTGCTTCCGGTTTACCGGAAACTTTTTCTTGCAAGTATTCAAAGAAAATATAAAGTATAGGAATGATAAAAACTCCTAAAATGGTACCAATTAGCAAGCCTCCTACGGCTCCTGTACCAATAGAGCGGTTACCTTCTGCGCCAATACCGCTGGCAAAAACCAATGGCGTTAACCCAATAATAAACGCTAAAGAAGTCATTAAAATAGGTCGTAACCTTACTTTTGCGCCATCTAAAGCGGCATCTACAATGCTCATACCTTCGCGACGACGCTGCATAGCAAACTCTACAATTAAAATGGCATTTTTAGCCAACAGCCCAACGAGCATAATTAATGCAATTTGGAAATAAATGTTTGCTTGTAATCCCATAAGATTGGTAACCAAATAAGCTCCCATTACCCCAACAGGTAAAGAGAAAAGTACGGCAAAAGGAATAAAATAACTCTCATATTGTGCAGATAGAATAAAATAAACAAAGACAATACTCAGCAAGAATATAAATAAAGCTTGCGAGCCGGCATTTACTTCTTCTCTTGTTAAACCGGAATAATCTATTCCAAAATCGCTAGGTAATTTTGCCGCTTCTTGCTGAAGGGCGGCAATAGCATCTCCCGAAGAATAACCCGGCGCCGAAGCACCACTAATACTGGCAGAATTAAATAAGTTAAATCTGGTAACTTGTTGCGGACCGTAAACTCTATTTAGTTCTATAAACTCTGTTATTGGAGACATTTCGCCGCTTATATTTCTTACGTACATCGAGTTTAAATCTGCTTTTTCTGCACGGTCTTCCGGCAAAGCTTGTATGTAAACACGGTATTGTTTTCCGTACCTTGAAAAATCTGCTGCGTAAATACTTCCGATATACCCTTGTAAGGTTCCAAAAATATCGCTAACAGAAACACCAGCTTCCTTGGCTTTAGGAACATTAATATCTAATTGATATTGCGGGTAATTGGTATTAAAAGAACTTTGTGCATACAGAATTTCGGGTCTGCCGGATAAAGTGGCCAAAAACTCTTGTGATTTTTCATCGAGCTCGTTAAAACTTCCACCGCTACGGTCTAACAATTGAAATTCAAACCCTGCCGAAACTCCAAAACCGGGTATACTTGGCGGGGCAAAGAAAATCATTTCTGCGCCGGGTATTTGTGCGCCTATACCAAATAATTTTCCGGTTATGGCTTCCGCCGAAAGCGCATCACTTTCTCGTTGGTCCCAAGGTGCCAAGCGTATAAATGCAATGGCAAAGTTACTTCCTTGGCCGCTAATCAAACTAAAGCCATTTACTACCGTAACACCGGTAACGCCGTCTAATTGGTTTACCCTTGTTTTTAGCTCGTTGGTAATTGCTACCGTACGGTCTAAGGTAGCGCCGGCCGGTAATTCTATATTGGCAAAAAGTACCCCACGATCTTCGTTAGGAACAAAACCACTCGGCGTTTTTTCTACCCCGTAATAAATTCCGCCCACGGTTAATAAAATTACTACAGGGGTTATCCATTTATGTTTATATAAAAATGATAAACTGTTTACATAACGGTTGGTAGTCGTTTCGAAAGCAGTATTAAACCTGCTGTAAAATTTCTGTAACCAACTTTTACTTTTATCTTCTTCTTTCTCTTTGTGTGGTTTTAAAAATAAAGCACAAAGCGCCGGACTTAAAGTTAAAGCGTTTACCGCAGAAATTGCAATAGCTACAATTAAGGTAATCCCGAATTGCTCATAAAAAACCCCCGTAGGACCGGTAATAAAAGTTACCGGAATAAATACAGCGGCCATCACTAAAGTAATAGAAATAATAGCTCCTGTAATTTCATCCATCGCGGTTCTAGTGGCAGAAAGTGCGGTGTCTGCGCCTTCTTCTAACTTAGCGTGAACAGCCTCGACGACGACAATAGCATCATCTACCACAATACCAATGGCCAAAACCAAAGCAAATAGGGTTAATAAGTTTATAGAATACCCAAAAAGGTTAAGGAAAAAGAAGGTACCAATAATAGAAACCGGTACTGCAATAGCCGGAATTAATGTAGACCTAACATCTTGTAAAAAGATAAATACTACAATAAAAACCAAAATAAAAGCTTCTATTAAAGTATGAATTACTTTACTGATAGATGCCTCTAAAAACTCATTAGAATCTAAGTTAATATAAACTTCTAAGCCTTCAGGAAAATCTTTTTCTGCGGCATCCAGTTTTTCGTGTATTTCTTGTATAATTTCTTGTGCGTTAGAACCCGGAGTTTGATAAACTGCCATGTTAATTGCGGGATAACCGTTGGTAGTTGCGTGGGTGCTGTAACCTTCGGCATCCAATTCTACATCAGCAACATCAGATAAACGCAAATACTCTCCTTGGTCTAAAGCTTTTATTACAATATTTCTGTATTGATCTTCGGTTTTAAAACGACCGCTATATTTTACCACATATTCAAAAGCTTCAGCGTTATTTTGCCCAATAGAACCTGCAGCAGCTTCCAAGCTTTGTTCGTTAATAGCTTGGGTAACATCTGATGGTATTAGACCGTAAGCTTTTAATTTTTCCGGTTTTAACCAAATACGCATCGCATATGTTTTACTACCAAAAACCGAAACATCTCCAACTCCATTAATACGTTTTAACTCGGGTAACAAGTTAATGTTAAGGTAGTTTTGTATGTAGGTGGAGTTGTATTCTTCGTTTTTAGAAAGTACAGCTAAGAACATCAAAGCACTGGTTTGCTGTTTTTGCGTAATTACCCCAGATTGGGTAACCTCTCTTGGCAATAACGGGTTTGCCCTTGCTACACGGTTTTGCACGTTTACAGAGGCAATATCCGGATCATAACCTTGCTTAAAGAAAACTTGAATTTGCGCCCGACCGCTATTACTGGCAGTAGAAGTAATATAATCCATTCCCTCTACCCCGTTTATTTGTTCCTCTATTGGGATAATTACACTTTCTAAAACTGTTTCTGCGTTAGCTCCCGGATAGTTTGCTGTAACTTGTACTGTTGGTGGGGCAATATCTGGGTATTGCGAAACCGGTAAACTTGTAATACCAAGTATACCTAAAATTACTATGATAATTGAAACAACCGTAGATAAAACGGGTCGTTCTATAAATTTCTTTAACATGAGAATTATATATTTTTATTTAAAAACAGGCTTAATAGGTCGCGCAACACTGTCAAATGGTACCGGCTGCGGTTTTATAGGAGCGTTGTTACGTAATTGTCCTATTCCTTTTGCGACAAATCTTTCGCCTTCTTTAATACCAGATTTCACAACAAGAAAATTATCTATCCGTGTTTTAATCTCTATAGGTTTGTTTACCGCAAGCGTATCGCCTTGTATTCCGTAAACGTATACACGACCTTGTCGCTCAAAGCTGGAAATTTCTGGAATAATTAAAGCATCTTCATAGGTTTCGGGAATTAAAACCCTACCACTGTTTCCGTTGCTTAAAATTCTATTTGGGTTAGGAAATTGTGCGCGAAAACTTACGGTTCCTGTTTTTGGATTAACTTGCCCGGATACCGTTTCTATTTTTCCTTTCTCACTATAGATTTCTTCGTTAGCCAAACGTAATTTTACCGGTGGAAAATTGGCCAACTTATCTTCTATATTTTTTCCATCTGCTTCGCTTAAAAAGTTAAGATATTCTTTTTCGTTCATGCTAAAAAAGGCATAAACCTTATCGGTTTGCGAAACGGTGGTCAGCACATCGTTAGGACTTACCAGCGCGCCATTTCTATGGTTTATAGAGCCAACATAACCGTCTACAGAGCTTTTTATATTTGCATAATCTATATTGGCGGTTACACTATTATAATTAGCTCTTGCTTGCGCAAGTTTTGCTTTGGCAGTTTCTAATTGCACCTGGCTTATAATTTCTTTTTCTACTAGAGGTTTTAACTTGTTTACCTCAACTTGTGCCGCATTTACATTGGCTTTTGCAGCCTCTGCATCTTGACTTAGACTTTCTGTTTCTAGTTTGAAAAGCAGTTGCCCTTTTGTTACTTTTTGGCCTTCGTCTACAAGAACATCGGTTATATAACCTTGTACTTTAGGACGTATTTGGCTATTAATAACCCCTTCTATACTGGCAGGATAACTTTCATAACCGGTAATGGTTCTGGTAACAGTCTCTGTTACCGGAAAAGGTTTTGCCGCCTGGGCTTGCTGTCTACCTTGTGCTTGATCGCCGCAGGAACTTAAGGCTAAAGCAAAAATTACTAAAATGCTTAGGATAATACTTCTCTTTTTCATGGTTGTTTCTATTGTGTATCTTGTATTTCTGAAATTTTCTTAAGGGTATTCTGTAAATTTTTTTGCTGATTTTTTAAAAACTCACGGTATAAAAGCCGTACTTGAAATTTGTGGTTAGACTCTTTTTCAGCACCTTGGTTAAATTCGTCTATCAACTCCAAAACCTCTAATTGTTTATCTACTTTAGAAAGATTGTCGTTTAAAGTCAACTTTAGATGATTTCTACTAGCTCTAAAATATCTACGTCTATCTCCGGGTTTTGTGAAGTAATCTATAATTTTAAGCTGCAACAAAAGATTAATATTGGTAGATATAGAACTTTTGCTGGCGCAGGTAATATTGGTTATATCTTCAAAACTTAAATCTTCTGAAGGGGATAAAATCAATAAACCTAAAATACGTGCTGCTAGCGGCGATAAATCCATTTCCTTTTCAAAATGAATACCTAGGCGCTCTATAAGCTTTCTTTTTTTCTCTGTACAATTTGTCATTTTCACTATTTCTTCAAATCGGGTGCAAAAGTACATTTAGTTCGCATATAACCGAACAAACTAAACATAAAATAGTGTTAAACATTTTAAAACGTATAAAAAGTAGTTCCCTTTCGGGGGAATTTTTAACTTTTAAGTGCAAGAAATCAGTACTTTATAACAACTATTCTTCTACTTCTACCCTTACGAGTTGCTCTATTTTGTTCCCTATTTCGTCTATTACCGTTAAACGATGAACACCCGAAGTAGGCGAAAGGTGCATCTCATGAAAATTTCCTGTATTACCTAGATAGGTGTTGTCTAAATACCAATAAACCTTGGTTTGGGACGAACGATGTATTAATTTTAGTAGAAGCGGATTATTTTCTTCTTTAAAATTTTTAGGTAAAAGTATAGTCGCACCTTTTTTAGGATAAATAAATTGCATAACCGCGCTATCTTCTCTAAAACAGCCCTCTTTAAACGGCGGAATTTCTTTATAACCGGGGTGCTCTTCTGCATAATAATAAGCCATTACTGGCGGCAGAATAAACCAGTTTTTAAAACGCATGTTTTCTAAAGAATCGCAAGAAGCATTTACTCTAAAATCTTCATTATCATCTAAAATTATTTGTTGATGATACCCACAGGTTTGGGTTTGTTTGCCACGAATAGGAATTAATTCTTTTGTGGTGTTTTCACAATAAATTCCCGCTAAATCACCGCTTTTTGTACAGACTTCAGCTTCCTCTAAATCGTCGTGCGGTACTTGAAAATTTCCGCCGGAAGGCAACTTTTTAAAAACATCAAAAAGTAGAGGTGCGGCAGCTTGAACTCCTGTTAGACCGGGTCTTCCCTCGCCATCTGCATTTCCCGCCCACACACCAACCGCATATTTTGGCGTAACGCCAACTGCCCAAGCATCTTTAAAACCATAACTAGTGCCGGTTTTCCAAGCAATAGTTTGATTGCTGTTAAAAAACTCCCAATTACGTTCTTCTTCGGGTCGGTTTACATTTTGCAAACTCTTTAAGGTGTGATAGATACTTCCTGCAGAAAACACTGGCGGCAATGCAATTTTTTCATCAAAATTTGTAGGAGCATTTTTTATGTAATCGGCTTTTACAAATTCGTTAGAGCGGTATTGGCTGGAGTTTTCTACATAAAAATTTAAACTCCCTGCCATAGCGGCAAAAGCATTGGTAACATTCCACAAAGAACTTTCTGCGCCGCCTAAAATTAACGATAAACCATACGAATTTGCATTGCGGTTAATAGCTTTTAATTTTAATTTCTGTAACAGATTATAAAATTTTGCAACCCCATAATCTTGCAAAATTCTAACAAATGGCACGTTAAGAGACATTGCCAAAGCTTCTCCCGCCGGCGCGGCTCCACGATATTTCTTATCATAATTTAAGGGAGCATAACCGTTAATGTTAGTGGGTACATCTTCTACCAAACTATGCGGCAAAAACTGTCCGGCATCTAAAGCGGCAGCATATAAAAAAGGCTTTAATATACTGCCGGTGCTTCGCGGTTGCTGAATTATATCTACAAAAGGATCTTTTTGCGTATTTGGAGCATTACCAATATAACCAACAATTTTTCTTGTTTCTATATCGAGTACCAAAACGGCTAGGTTATTAATTTTGTTTTGTATTAAACGCCGGTAATGCTTGTTAGCGAGTTGCTGCATTTGGTTTTGTAAGCTATACGATAACGATGTTATAATTTGCTCCCCTCTATGTTCTTTACGGATTTTTTCCGTTAGATGCGGCGCTAAGTCCGGTAAGGCTAAGGGTTTTTGCGGTAAAGGTTCTTGCAGAGCCAGTTCTAAGCTGGTTTTATCTATTACTTGTTTGACGTGTAATTTATAGAGCAATCTATTTCTTTTTTTTCGGAGAATGGCTTCGTTTTTTCCCGGGAAAATTAAGGCCGGCGCGTTAGGTAAAACGGCTAAAGCTGCTGCTTGTCCCCAACTTAAATCTTCTGCCGGAATGCCAAAATAACGCCAAGCTGCAGTTTCCAGTCCTACTACATTTCCGCCGAAAGGTGCGTGAGAAGCATATAAATTAAGAATTTCTTTTTTAGAAAAAGTTGCTTCCAGCCGGGTAGCTTGCACCAATTCTATGGCTTTTTCAAGATATGTGCGCTTTTGGTTTTTCCGCGAAAGCCTAATTACTTGCTGGGTTATTGTACTTCCGCCACGACGTTTATTGGTGGTGAGATTTTGCCAAAAAGCTTTTGCCATTGCCACGGGATTAAACCCCGGATGTTGGTGAAAATATTCGTCTTCAAAGTAAAGTAAACACTTCGCAAATCTTTCTGGTACATGGCTTGTTTCGGGAAATCGCCATTGACCGTCTTTGGCAATGCGCGCACCTAACAAAAAACCTTCTTTACTTTTTACAACGGTAGAGGTTGGCGCGGTAAAAAGCTGCCGCGGAAGACAAAACCACCAAACTCCAAAAACAAGTAAAATACCAAGTAATACAAACCGGTATTTTGTAAGAAATTTAAGGAATTGTTTTGTTTGTGCTTGCAAAATTAGTAGAAGATTTTTAAAACTTCTTAAAGGTTTACTCTATTACCTTTACCCAAACTCCGTTATTACGGGCAAAATAATTATTGTCGTACATTGCTTCGGCTTGGGTTCCCGGCAAATAATAGTTGCCCAAATAAGAGGCGTTTAGCTTTACGCGGAAGGTTTTGGTTTGTTTTTTATCTAAATCGAAATAAAAATTAACCCTATCATCCCGAATGTCTTTATACGTATAATTGGTATTTTGTTCGTTTCCAAAATTGGTAAAACCGGTATTTACAATTTCCCATCCACTTGGGAAAATTTGAGTTAATGCCACGTCTTTAATAGCATCTAATCCGGTATTGGTAATTGTTATCTTTGCCGTAATTTCTGTGCCTTGTCGTAGGTTTTTTATATTTAGAATTTTGTCTTCTGCATCTACAAATTGTGTTTTTACTTGCAAATTGCGTTGTTCTTGTAATTCTTCTCCAACGGGTAACTTTCCGCTTTGGGTTAAGGTCACAAAAACCATCTGATTATTATGGTTGGTCAGGTTTAGTTTATTTTTGCCTGTTTTTAAGTTGAGCTTTTTACTAACCAAATTTTTATCAGTTTTGGCATTAAATTCTTTTCCGTTTAAAACGTAGCTTACATTTATAGCTTTTTCATCTTGCTTTACTGCCATTTTAGATAACGCCAATAATGCATAAGCTGTTTCTTGCGTGCTGTACCATTTTTGCGAAGACAAGCCTTTGGCTAGAGATTGTGCCAATTCTAGCTGATCTTTATCTTCTAATAAAACCAAAGTTTCTAATGCCATTGCTTTGTTTCTAAACGCAGAACCGTAGGTAAATCTGTTGTTTTTACTTTCGTTAAAATCAGTATTGGTTTTAGAACGTAAATTGTTAGCAATATCTTTTTTGCCAATTTGCGCATAGGCAGCAGCCAGACGCCATTTTGCAGCTGGGTTCATCTCATTAGACTCACGTAAACGATTCATTGCAGCAAGCTCCGGTTGTCCTGCCAAGGCTAAAGTATATAAACGATAGGCTTGATTTAAACTGCTATTATAAGATGTATAGGAATTGCGCCACTGTTGAGCTTTTCGTTTTTGATGCGATAACCAATTAGAAAGCAAACTCACCGGTAAAACGTAACCTTTTTGTTTAGCTTCCAGCATAAAATGTCCGGCATAAGTTGTAGACCAGTCGTTTGGAGAATTACCGCCGGGCCAATACGAAAATCCGCCTGAAGCTAACTGATAATCGCTTAATTTTTGTAAAGTGCTTTCTATGTTTGCTTTAATTTCCTGCTTTTTATCATAGGTTATTTCTGCCAAATCGTTGAGGTACAACTGTGGAAAAGCACCCGAAATAATCTGCTCTAAACACCCGTGCGGATAATCAATTAAAAAATCTAAACGCTTTTCTAAGTCAATTGGCGGTAAAGTAGAAACTACAAGATTGGCGCTATTACTTCCAGAAACACCAAATGGCGTAAAAGAAAAATTGGCGTTTTCTTGGTTTTTTAAGGTTTTGGTTTGGCTTTTATGCGATACAGGATTTGGGTTAACCACGTCTATTTCTACAAAAGATTTTGCTTTTTCTCCTGCGCCCGAAGCAAAAACCTGTATGTTTTGAGGTTTGGTGGCAGCTTTTACTTCAAACTCAAAGTTTATAATTTGTTCGCCTACTTCGTTAAAATGAATGTTTTGTGTGGTTTCTGTTAAAGGTGTTAAAGCGGCATCTGTTTTTACTTTTACTTGCACCGTTTTTATCTTTTTTTCCATTGCAAAAACGGTTACCGGCAGCGTTACTTTTTCTCCCGGCGATAATTTCCGCGGAAGCGAAGTTAATACCATTAAAGGTTTCTTTACAGAAATTGTTTTTTCGGCATTTCCATAAGCGGCATCTACCTCATTGCCTGCAACTAGCATTGCGCGTACAGAACCCACATAATTTGGCATGTATAATTGATGCGTTGTGGTTTTTCCTGCTTCCAAATAAAATGGTCCTAAATAACTTACCACCGGCTTAAAACGTTCTGCTTTTCTGTTTTTTGCGCCGGCAGCCAAATCGCCCCCGCCAATTTCGTAAATATTGTCTACACTTCCCGTAAGGGCGCCAATTACGTCGTCATAAATGTCAAAAGTTTTTACGCCTAAAGCTTCGCGTGCATAAAAAGCTTGGTGAATAGCGGGTGTTTTAAAACGCGTTAGATCTAACAAACCTTCGTCTACCACGGCCAAAGTGTAGGTCATTGCCCGATTGTTTTTTTCAGATACCTTTACGGAATAATTCTGTTCTGGTTTTAAAGTTTTGGGCAAGTGTAATTGTGGTTGTAACTTGGTTTGCGGATTTTCTACTAAAATTGGAATTACCCCATATAAACGAATTGGTAAATCGTTTTTGGTTTGTGCGTGCGGTTGCAACAAGGTGATGTGTACGTAAATATTGGGCGCCATTTCTTTGCTTAACGGAATTTTTACTTGCGTCTCGCCCTTTTTGGTTTCTACCCATTCTTGCGATAATACTTTGCTGCCATTTTCTATACTAATTAAAGCATGAGCATTTTCTCCCGAAGGAAAAGTAATAACCGCTTCTTCGCCAACTTGATATTCTTTCTTATCTGCCGAAAAAACCAACATTTTAGCCGATTCTGCTTGCGCGTCAGATGGGTTTTTGTACCAGTCTTCGTAGAAATAAGTTAGTTTTCCGGTGGCGTGGCCAGAGGCTTCGTCTACAATTCTAATTAAATATCTGCCGGCTTCGCGCTCCGGAATATTTAAGCTAAATGTTGCTTTACCATTAGAGTTGGTGGTTACTTCTATTTTTTTAACTGCTCTGTGCACTTCGGCATTTTCGTAGCGGGAAAGATTATCTTTTCCCCGATTCCACCACCAACGCCATTCTATTTTATAAGCATAAACTTTTAGGTTTCGGTTAGCGGCGGGTTTGGCTTCGTCGTTAAGACTAATTACAGAAAACTTAACATCTTCGTCTGTGTTATAGGAACCGTATTTTTTGGTTTCAGGAGCTTTTAAACCCACAAAATAGGGGTAAGGCGCTAATTTTTTAGAAATAACATCTATAGAGAAATCGCCGCCACCTTCAAAAACTTTGGTAAGAAAATTGGCTTGTAACATTCCCGGCGCTTTTGTATTAAGCGGAATTGTTTTTTGAAAATTCACTTTTCCGTTTTGCGAAAGCTGTGTTTCTAAAAATTTGTTTTCTACACTTTCAAAACTGCGCACCGGATCTGTAAAAATATAGTTTTGGTAATCCGGAAATGCATTTGGTACCGGACTTAACTCTACGTCTATAGCTGCTTTTAAATTTCTGGCCGGCGCACCGTGCAACCATTTGGCAGACAAATCGCCGTTTATAATTTCTTCTGCTTTTAAAATTTCTTGATCAAAATCTAAATTAATTTTTAAACGGTTAGGTTTTACCGTTGCCACTTTTAATGTTTTACTGAAATTGGCGCCGCCAACACTTATTTTGGCTTCCCAATTGCCGGTAGGATCGTTTTGTTTTGTGGCAATAGGAAAGTAATAAAAACCGTTTTTAGCTTGTTTGGAATGCTTGGTTTCGCGCAAATTTTCTTCTAAAACCAACCTGCCGCGCGCATCTGTAACCGAGAGTTGTATTGGGTGTTCTTGCGGAATGGGATTTTCTTTATCGTTTAAAACAAAAGTGAGGTGAATGCTGTCTCCGGGTCTGTGTACGCCACGTTCTGTATATAAAAATCCTTTTAAACCGCGTTGCAATTCTTGTCCGGAAACGTCAAACTTGCTTAACGAAAGTGCGTTGCCACCGTCTAATTCCGCGTAAGCGTAATTATTTCCTTTTTTGGCAATAATAAAAGCTGCTTTCCGGTTGGTGGTAACTTTTGCAATGCCTTCTTGTTTGGTTGTAGCTTTTTTAATGAGTTGTTTTTGAAAATCATACAAAGAAATTTTTACACCAATTTCCCGATTTCCTTTTAGTAAATTTGTGGTTATTACGTGATAGGTATTCTTATCGCTTTCTTTTACCAGTAAACCAAGGTCTGAGCCTAAAATATTGGTGCGGGCAAAGCGGTCTTCTTGGTAATAAGATGCGTGACACGGATTGTCTTTTTCTTGCCAATTATAAGGAGTTTGGCGCCAGTCGTACAGCTCGTTGTTCCAATATTGCTCTTCGCGATATTGTTCTTTAGGGTAAGCTTTTTTGGCTTGTACAATTGGTTTTTGTTCGTTTTTCTTTTGATTACCACACTTGTAAGTGCTGTAGTTTTTTCTAAAACTTATTTCTACTTGATAAACCGCACCGGGATCTGCTTTAATAAAATTAGATAAATTTATAGCGTGAGCTTGCCAATTGCCGGTGTTAAGCGAATTATTGTTTTCTAAACGAATGGTTTTTTGCGCAATTTTTCTTCCAACTCTTCGTATATTATAGGTGTTGTAAAGATTTGAAGTTTGTAAAAGCGATAAAATATTGTCTTGGTAAATTTTGATAATGCGCACATCTACCGCACGTAAGTTTACGGTTTCAAAATGTATGGGCGTGTTGACAGATGCCGGCAAAATAACGCCTTTAGATAGCATTCTAACGGCCGGTTTTAATTCTTGAAAACCAATAAGCTCGTTAAAATTTTGTTGCAAAGCGCTGCCTTGTAAATTTTGTAAACCTTTAAATACTTCAACTTTTAGTTTGCCGGTAATGCGCTTTTTAGGATAAACATACAAAACGTTATTGTCTACTTCAAAACGTAGATTTTTTTGGTTTTCTATATTTACCAAACCCTTGAAATTTTGTTGCGGATTTATAGGATCTGAAAAATTGATAGCCAAAGAAGCTTCCTCGGCTAATTTGCTGTGTATATCTACAATTTTAAAATTGTCCTGTCCGGCTATTTTAAAATTGCGTTTACCTTTATGTTCTGCGCCAATAGGTTTTCCATTCCACGAAAGTAAAATTTGATCTGCTTGTTTTTTACGACTTATGCTATCTATTTTAAAGTGAAAAACAGTAGAGGTGGCGGCATTATTTTCCCAAGATATGGGCAATGTTTTACCATCTTGCATTGCAACTAGCAATTGTTTTGCTTGCATTAAATTAACTACATCTGCGGTTTCTATTTCGCCATTTAAGTATTGTTTTTCTTTAGAATACGATTGCAGATTGCCAATTTCTACTTTAAAATTGGGAGCAATAGTTTTAAAACTAAAAGTATACTTTTCTAAACCTTCCGGTATATTTCCGTAAAGTTCTTTAAGATTTATGCTTACAATGTATTTGGTGTCGGGTTGTAAGTTTTCTTTTGGTTGAAACAGCAAAGTATTAGCATTTTCTATATATAATTTACCGTCAAGTTCAGGAGAAATGGCTATTAAGTTAGTCGGAATTTCCTGCGAAAGCTCGTATTGCGCAATTTGCTTGTTGAGTGTAATTTTAATGGGTGCTGCAACAGAATGTCTGCCGTTGGTATGGTAACTTATATAATCTTTATACTCATAGAGACTATCGGTTTTTTGCGTGTCATCATCCTTACAATCAGTAAAAACAAGACTTACAAAAAACAACACTATAAAATAATAAAAACGCAT
Source organism: uncultured Mesonia sp. (assembly GCA_947494545.1). Classification (GTDB taxonomy): domain Bacteria; phylum Bacteroidota; class Bacteroidia; order Flavobacteriales; family Flavobacteriaceae; genus Mesonia. The sequence goes on from CANLVH010000001.1 coordinate 162,151, forward strand.
AAAACTTTTATTAGGGAAAAACTTAAAGGTAAGCAGAATGTTGGTGTGAAAAAACTTACTTTTACAAAAGACTTTATTCTTCTTTATACATATTAATTCTCAATTCTTCGTTTACGTAGCTGGCGCGAAACATTCCTTTGGTATTAAATGGCATACTAATGTTTCCATTTTTATCTAGCGCAATCATACCGCCGTTGCCGCCCATTTTTGGTAATTTGTTATGAATAACTTCTCGGGTAGCTTTTTCTAGAGAAAGCCCTTTATATTCCATCAAGGCAGAAACATCGTAGGCCAAAACGCCACGAATGTAATATTCTCCCCAGCCGGTAGAAGAAATCGCGCAGGTTTTGTTGTTGGCATAGGTTCCTGCGCCAATTATGGGCGAATCGCCAATGCGGCCATATTTTTTGTTTGCCATGCCGCCGGTAGAAGTTCCGGCTGCCAAATTGCCTTCTTTGTCTAAAGCCACGCAACCTACCGTACTAAATTTAGAGTTTTTAAGATACGCATCGTAATGCGAAGCTTGCTTTAAAGAATCTTCTTTTTTTAAACGCCGTAGGTTTTTTAGTTGTTTTGGCGTTACAAAATAACTAGAATCTACCATTGCCAAACCCTGTTGTTTGGCAAAAGCTTCTGCGCCTTCTCGTGCCAACAGAACGTGTTTGGAGTTTAGCATAACTTCTTGTGCCAAAGCTATTGGGCTTTTTACGTGTTTTACCCCTGCAACTGCACCAGCATTTAAAGTTTTTCCGTTCATTATAGAAGCGTCTAACTCGGCTTCTTCTTGGTTGGTTAGCACCGCACCAACTCCTGCGTTAAACAATGGCGAGGCTTCTAAAATTTGTATGGTTTGGCTTACGGCATCTACTGCTTTTCCGCCGTTTTTTAAAATTTCATGGCCTTTAGAAATCGCCTCTTTTAATTTGCTTCGGTACGCATTTTCGAGACTGTCGCTTAGGTTTTCTTTTACAATATAACCCGCTCCGCCGTGAATAGCAATAGCAAAAGCTGGTTTTTCTTTGGTAAATAAAGTGTCTTTTACCGTAACTAATCTGCCGGTTTTTGGTTGTTCTTTTTGGTTTTGACAAGCGATAAAACTTAAGCAGAATGCAAATACATAAAGAAGGTTACGCATACTTTTTTTACTAAAAATAAGCATTTTTAGATGTTATCAATAATTTTTTATTTTTTCTTTACGGAAGTAGAGAATCTTAACTTTCTTTTGCGCCAGCGATAGTAGTGGAAATCCCGGCTTGTGCTTTTTGTATAAAATAAAAGATACCAAACGTTAGACTGCATTTTTCTTTACGGAAAAAAACCTAAAAAATTAAACGCACAAACGGAATTGCAACGAATAGCGCGGTTTTAGTCTTTTTTCAGACTAAAAGGCGCCCAAATAATAGAAATTAAAAGTAATTTTCAAAATGCTTTTAGTAAATTTAAGCAATCAAATAAATCTTAATTATGGCAATTGCAAAACCTTTTAATTTAAACCGGTGGTTAGAAGAAAACCGGGAACACCTAAAACCGCCGGTGGGCAATAAAAATTTATATAAAGAATCTGACGATTATATTGTAATGATTGTGGCCGGACCAAACGCAAGAAAAGACTACCATTACAACGAAACCGAAGAGTTGTTTTACCAATTGGAAGGTAATATTGAAGTGCACATTCAGGAAAACGGCAAAAAGAAAACCATGCAATTGGGACCGGGAGATATGTATTTACACCCGGCAAAAGTGCCACATTCGCCGGCGCGCGGAGAAAACTCTGTTGGTTTGGTAGTAGAACGAAAACGCAAAGAATTGCCGGGTAAAGACGGTTTGTTATGGTTTTGCGACAATTGCAACCATAAATTGTACGAGGTTTACTTTCCGTTAGACAATATTGAAAAAGATTTTTTAAAACATTTTAAGCATTTTTACAGCAGCAAAGACTTGCGAACCTGCGACAATTGCGGCGAGGTAATGCCGGTTGATAAACGTTTTGTGGCAGATGAGGAATAACCGTCAATTTTTGTTATTTTCGCAATTAGTTGATTATTAATTCGAAAAAAATAAAAATTTGATGAGTGAGATTGCAAAAAACTTTGGAATTGACAAAGCCTTAAAAGATTTAGGTTTAAATCAAGATATAAACAATGGTACTTCTACCGGAATGGATTTTTTTAGTAACGGAGAGGTTATTGAATCCTATTCTCCTGTAGATGGGGCTTTGCTAGGAAAAGTAAAAGCTACCACCAAAGAAGATTATGAAAAAGTAGTTACCACTGCAGAAAAAGCTTTTAAAGAATGGCGAACTATGCCGGCACCGCAACGCGGAGAAGTTATTCGCCAATTTAACGATGAGCTACGTCGCTTAAAAGAACCGCTTGGGAAATTGGTTTCTTACGAAATGGGGAAATCTTACCAAGAAGGTCTGGGCGAAGTACAAGAAATGATAGATATCTGTGATTTTGCTGTAGGGCTTTCACGCCAGTTGCACGGTTTAACGATGCACTCGGAGCGTCCCGGACACAGAATGTACGAACAATACCACCCGCTTGGGGTAGTAGGAATTATTTCTGCTTTTAACTTTCCGGTAGCCGTTTGGTCTTGGAATACTGCTTTGGCTTGGGTTTGTGGCGATGCTTGTATCTGGAAAGGATCTGAAAAAACGCCATTAACTTCTGTTGCTTGCCAAAATATTGCTGCCCGCGTATTTTCTGAAAACGGATTGCCAGAAGGTATTTCTTGTTTAATTACAGGAGATTATAAAGTAGGCGAAATGATGACTAATGACGAGCGCATACCTTTAATTTCTGCAACCGGTTCTATTAGAATGGGTAAAATTGTGGCGCAAGCAGTTGCTAAGCGCTTAGGGAAATCTTTATTAGAACTTGGCGGAAACAATGCGATTATTGTAACTCCCGATGCCAATATTAAAAACACGGTGATTGGTGCAGTATTTGGCGCGGTTGGTACTTGCGGACAGCGTTGTACTTCTACCAGAAGGTTAATTGTGCACGAAGATGTTTACGATAAAGTAAAAGATGCAATTGTAGATGCATACAAGCAAATTAGAATAGGAAATCCGTTAGACGAAAATAACCACGTTGGTCCGTTAATTGACAAAGATGCGGTTAAAAATTACCAAGATGCGTTAGATAAAGTAGTAGAAGAAGGCGGAAACATTTTGGTTGAAGGTGGCGTTTTAGAAGGCGAAGGTTACGAAAGCGGTTGCTACGTAAAACCAGCTATTGCCGAAGCAGAAAACCATTACGATATTGTACAGCACGAAACTTTTGGTCCCGTTTTATACATTATGAAGTATAAAGGCGATGTTGCCAATGCGTTGGAATTGCAAAACGGCGTAAAACAAGGTTTATCTTCTGCCATTATGACCAATAACTTGCGGGAAGCAGAGCGTTTCTTATCTGTAGAAGGATCTGATTGCGGAATTGCAAACGTAAACATTGGTACATCCGGAGCAGAAATTGGCGGCGCTTTTGGCGGTGAAAAAGAAACCGGCGGCGGACGTGAATCTGGTTCTGATGCTTGGAAAATTTATATGAGAAGACAAACCAACACGATAAATTATACAACCGAGTTGCCATTGGCACAAGGAATTAAATTTGATTTATAGAAATCATTCTTAAGTTTAAATAATAAGTAAGTGTTAGATTGCGCGATGTCGAAAGATGTCAGGTCGAGCGGAGTCGAGACCTTAACAATAGAACACGTTTAACTTAAATTTCAAAACCCTCTTGTTTTTGCAGCAAGAGGGTTTTTTATTCCTTTTCGGGTTTAGATTTAAAAACGTTAAGAAACGCTAGGAGAAAAGACTAAACTATAATAGGGGTTTTATATTGAAAAAAATTAAGCAAAATTACGATTGTAAAGTAGAAGCTAAAACTTACTTTATAGCTTTTTGGCGTTTATTTTTTCAAAAAAAGCGGTTTTATAAGTTTCCCCTAAAGGAAGCTCTTTATTATTTATAAAAACCGAATAACTCTGTGTTTTTTCAATCTTATTAATTGCCACAATAAAGGATTTGTGAATTTTAATAAAATTGTATTTCGGTAAATTTTCTTGTAGGTTTTTTAATGTATTGTAGGTAACCAACTGTTCTTTTTTGGTGTGAATTATTACATAATTTTTAATGCTTTCTAAGTAGAGGATATGCGCAAGTTGCACTTTGCTAAAATTGTTCTTGCCGTCTGTTTTAATAAAAAAATAATCTCCTTGTTTAGTTTGCTCATTCTTGTTTTTAGTAGAACTCTTTTCTGCTTTTTCGATAGCTTCTAAAAAGCGTGGAAACGCAATTGGTTTTAAAAGATAATCTACCGCATTAAGCTCAAAACCCTCTACCGCAAATTGTGGGTAGGCGGTAGTAAAAATAATTTTAGCATCATATTTTATCAATTTAGATAATTCTAACCCGGTTAGATTGGGCATCTGGATATCTAAAAAAATAATATCTGGTTGGTGATGTTTTATAAAATCTAAGGCATCTAAAGCTTTGGTAAAAGAAGCAAGATGATTTATTTCTTTTACTTGCTTTATAAATTTTTCTAAAACACGAATAGCGGGCGGCTCATCGTCAATAAGTATACAAGTATATTTGCGCGACATTTTATTTTCTTAACGGAATTTTTAAGCAAACAAAATACCTATTTTCTTTTTGAAAATGTTTTAATTGATAGTTTTTTTTGAATAATAAGTCTAAACGATGCTTGATATTTTTATAACCTATGCCTTGGTTATCTAGGTTTTCATTTTCTTTTATAAAATTGTTTATTTTAAATTCTAATTCATCTCCAACAATTTTCATCTCTAGACTTACCGGTTGTTCTTTATTATCTAAAACGCCGTGTTTAAAAGCATTCTCTACAAAATGAAGCAGCAATAAAGCAGGTATTTTATAATCGGTTGTGTTTTTAGGGAAAGATTTTTTAATAAACAAATTATTATCAAACCTTCTTTGAAACAAGCTTATATAGTTGTTTAAAAAACGCAATTCATCTGTTAAGAAAACAAACTCGCTCTTTTGTTCGTAAGTAATGTAACGAAGCATTTCCGATAGTTTTAAAATATCATCGCTTAATTTAGGACTAAGCTCTAAAGTGTCTGCGTAAAAACTGTTTAAGGTATTAAACAAAAAATGCGGACTTAGTTGCGATTTTAAAGCGCGCAGTTCAGCTTGTTTTTTCTTTAATTTTAATTGGTTGATTTCTTGTTTGGTGTTCAGTAAAAATTTAACAAAATAGAACACAAGCGCCAACAGAAAAATACGAAAAGCGTAATACGAATTGTCAAAAATATAATAAAGAGGTCGTAAAGAATCCGGATAATAATTGTGATAACCTGTTATAGAATAAAGTATTACTTCTTCTAAAAAATACCGCATCCCGGCAAAAAGTAAAAGAAGGCCCAATAATCCTAGAAATAAATAACCCCATTTTCTTTGCGGAATGCTTTTCGGCGCAAGCCATAAATACACGAGATAAAAAACACCTATTTGCAAGAGCAAAAACTCAATATTGTGTAATAAATAGAGGTTAAAAGAGTCTAAATTGTTTTTGAAAACTATATCAGAAAATACTTCCATCAGCACAAAAAGTAGCCAGAAAATAAGATGGTATTGTATTTCTTGTTTTTTATTCATTTAAGAAAAATTAGTCTGTTAGTAATTTTACTTTTATGTGCGGAAAATGCTGTTTTAAAGCTTTTTCTAAGCCAATTATATGCGCGGCTCCAACAATCACAATATTTTTATGAGCGTTAGATTTTTCTATCTGGTTGCCAATATTTTTTGCCATTCGGCGGTTTCTTTGGTTCCAATACTCTGTGGCTAAACTACAATTTTTTGTCTTGTTTTTTACATAGGTAAAAGCCGCGAGTTTATGCAATCTTTCTAAAGATTTCCTTTTATTAACATACTTGGCCAACCTACCAAAAAGCGCCGGAATAATGGCGCGATTATCATGTTTTTTATTGAGTTTTTGGTTTTTTTTATTGTCGCCATTTTTACTGCCATCGCGTGCACATTTTTTCCAGGCAAGATGATATTCTTCGTTAGTTTGCTGATCGTCCATAGATTTTAAGCGCTTGATATTTAATTGTAAAGCCAGCTTGGCAGTTAAATCTCCGTCTTCATGTCTTGTTGGTTTTTTAGCGCCTTTTACACCGTATTTTTTAATATAGCGGTAAAATCGGTAATTGGCGTGGTTGCGCAAATAAGCAAAAGAATAAATTATAGTATCTAATTGCTTGGCAGATAAATTTTCAAAATCGTTTTGTAGAAGTGTATTTAATTTTCCTTTATGGAAGAAAAAGTTATGCCGAAGCGAATCAGACAAAAAATAAAATTCTTTATAAGATTTAGACCAGCCGTTTTTTAAATATTCCCAACTTATAGAATCTTTCGCACGCGGACTTTCTACATAAATGGCTTCCGGTTTGTACTTTAAAGCCTTTTTTAAAAGTGGTTTATAGCTGTTTTTTACAATTTTTGGCACGGTATGCATTGTGCCAATTAGTAAAACTTCTTTTTCTTGTCCTAATAAAAACTGCGTAAATAATACTACAAAAAAGGCGAGCATTAAATTTTGCATCCTTAAAGTTTATTAAATTTTACGAGCTCAAACTCCGGTGTACATTCAAACAACCATTTTAAAATAGGAATATGTCCGCTTCCAAAAATTACGAGAATACGGTCGTTTTTAGAATGTTCTATTTTTTGAATATTTCTAAAAATTCTAAGATTTCGGTTTAACCACAGCATGGAAAGTGCGTCCGGACCTTCCATTTCTTTAGAAGTAAATTGCCCGCCGGCAATATAAGCGCCAAAACCCCGATTTAAAACCTTATTAGAATTCATGTATTTAAAGGTTTCTAACAAGGTGTTTTTCACGCTTATTTCATTCCGATAAGAATAATATTCTGAATATCTTTTAGAAATCTCGTCTTCCCCGCCAAAATAATGGCGTTTGAAAATCGTATCTATATAAGTTAGTTTGGCTAAAGAATCTTTTTGTTGGTGAAGTTCAAATAATAAAGACGGCGCATCTACGCCATAAATAGTGTCTAAGTTAAAGCGCTCTACCAGTCGCATTCCTATTTGGCTTGTTTCGCTGGCGTGTAATTTTTGTTCTCCTTTTTTATAGCGATTATAGTTTTTATGAAGATAACCGGTGTTTTTGCCGGCTTCCACCATAATTTTGGTGGGTCTAAATTTACTGATGTAGTTTAACAGCTCTTGTAATTCTTTCTGTTTTTTTTTAGAATAAATATTAATTTTATCCTCTTCTGCAGTTTTATGCGCGTCTAAACCCGGATAATTAAAATGAAAACTTCCTACTAGAAGTACTTTAGGTACTTGTTCTCCTTTTCGTAAAAAGAAATCCGGATTTTTGAATTGCTTTTGTGCAAATGATGGAAAAAAACTACAACAAATTATAATTGCGATAAGAATATTTCTCATAAAAAATGCTTTATAGGTTGAAATTCAAAACTATAAAGCATTTTATATTTTTTGTGGTAAATAAACTAAACACCCATTTTTGTAGGATAAAAGTAGTTTTCTATACAATTAAAACCTATACCCAACCGTCAAACCGGCATTAAACTCAATTGCAGAAAAACGATCTTTAACTTCTTCACTAAAATTACGGGCAATGTTGGCATAGGGTCCAATTACAAATTTGTTGTTGAAATTCCATTTATAACCGGCGCCAATTCCTACCATAAAAGTATTCATATCTGTTTCTACCGTTTTTGTTTCTGAAGTATCGGGGCCGGTAGGTATTTGTTTATCCTGTTCAAAATCTCCAAAACGGTATTTTAAAAACGGATTGGCATAAATGCCGGAGCCTGGTGTTTCTGTACCAAAATAATAATTGTAACCAAGCTTAAAACTGTTGGTGTTAAATTTTCTTGAACCAGATTCGGAATGGTAATTTATACGGTCGTTTATAAAAATTTCTGCGTCAATAGACTGGTTAAATCCTATAAAACGTTCGTAACCAACCTCTACAGATGCAATGGCTATAGTGTTTGCTATGTTTAGTTTTACTTCGTTTTGGGGAAAGTCATTTTCTTGGGCTCGTATATTCCAACCTAGAAAAAGCAATAAACTTAAAAGCGCTATTTTTTTCATAACTATATTTATTTTTTTTGATTAATTTCTGCCGGTTTCGTCGGGATAAAGCTGATAAACCGGTTCACTTTGGTAAACTTTTTTGCTGTCTACATCTATCATAGAAAGTTTTCCTTTAAAGGCTGCTCCCGTATCTACATTCCAAACATTGGCGGCGTTTACCGGATTTTCTTCATTAATTCTAATGGTTGGTGTATGCCCTATAAAAATTTCCTTAAAGAGTTTTAAACGTTTAGGATAAAACATATCGTCTTCTTTTAAGTCTTTATCTAAAGCTAAAGCCATTTCCCACAACGTACGGTCCCAATAAAAAACGTAATCTTCATACTCTTGCGCCGGACCGTGAATATTGGCAAAACCCGCGTGTAGAAACAAACGGTTTTCTTCGTCTATATAATAGTTTTTGGTGCTTTCTAAAAAATGAAGATGTTCTTGAATTTCTGCGTCCGTAAAGTCTTCATAAGCCATTAAAGTTGACCTACCCCCGTGTTCTAACCATTGGTCGTATTTTTTCCTGGTTCGCAACCAATAGGCTACCAAATCGTCATGATTGCCTTTAATAAAAATACAATTATGGTCTTCCGATAAATCTATTAGGTAACTTATAACATTGGCAGAGTCGCTCCACCCGTCTACATAATCGCCCAAGAAAATGAGTCGATCGTTTTTTGTGACTTCAGCGCGTTCTAAAACTTGTTTTAAGGCTTTTAAACCGCCGTGAATGTCTCCAATAGCAAATGTTCTCATAGTAATTTCTGAATAAAACAAAAATAAGGAATGTTAATATAATAGCAGGAATTTTTGGCGAAACTTTAATTATAGCGTAGTTTTCTTAAAATGCGCATACTTTCTTTATAGCGTTCGTAAACTGCAGTGGAGTGAGCTTTTAATACGTTTTTTGCGTTTTCTAATTTAGGCAATGCCTGTTGAAAATTATTAAAATGACAAAGCAAATAAGTTGCCGGTAACTTTAATAAATCTTTTTCTTCTTGTACTGAAAGTGATTGGTGGTTTTCTAATTTTTTAAGTAAAATAGTATTACTGTTGAAAATATGGTAAAGAGTTTTTTTAGGGAATTTTGGTGGCTCAAATACCATTTTACTTTCAATTTCGTAACTCATATTATTTTTAAAATGAAAAGTCACTTCTTCTAAAGGATAATATTTATAGCTTTCGTAAAGACCTAAATGCACATATTCTATAATTTTAAAACTGTCTTTATCGTAGGCAATACTTATCTCGTCTAAATCTGAATAAAACAGCTTTACTTGCTCGTTAATAAGCTCGATGTTTACGCGCGAATGATATATCACATCACTATTCTTTTTTTGCTTGGCAGCCCAGCAAACCACAAAATACTCTTTAAAAACTTTATAGGTAGGGTGGTAATCTTCATTTTTTCGCATAAACTCAAATACGCCGTCTAAAGTATATTTTATAGTGTTTTGCGAGTGTTTTTCTATGGCAGCAACTATTTTAGAATTTATATCTTTTAATTCTATATCAAAAGCTTTGGGTAGGCTAATGCTGCCTTCCCTAAAGAAAACCATGCCGCCATAATATTTCCAGATGTTTTTTTTAAGGGCGCAAATTTTATTTTTTTGCGCACGAATGCTTACCAAACCTACTACTTTATCATTGGGTAAATGCGGAAATAAAATATTTTCATAAGTAACCAAAGGCGGATTTTCTAAATACGCATTGATGAGGTTCTGAATTTTACTATCATCAAAAAAATCTACTCCAACCACGCGGTTATCTTTGTCTTCTACCCCAATAACCAAATAAGAGTTATTGTTGGGGTTGCTGTTTGCCAAGGCGCAAATGTGTTTTAAAAACTTGCCTTTGCCTTCGGTTTCGTTAATATTTATCTTGCGTTTCTTATCATAAAAACTATTCTCATCGTTGTGAGCCAGCAAGTTTTTTATGAGAAGCCGCTTGTTTAACATGACGATTTATTTTTTGTCTACAATAGTAGAAGAAGCTTGATCTGTACACATTACCATCAAATCTGCTATATTTACATGCGCCGGCCGCGTTAGCATAAAATGAATAATTTCTGCAACGTCCTTGGGTTGCAAAGGCGTATAACCTTCATAGACTTTCTTGGCTTTTTCTTTATCGCCTTTAAAACGAACTTCGCTAAACTCTGTTTCTACCAAACCGGGATTTATTGCGCCCACTTTTACTCCGGTACCGTTTAAGTCTAAACGCATACTTTTATTTATAGCATCTACCGCGTGTTTGGTGGCAGAATAAACATTGCCGGTCGGGTAAACTTCTTTTCCGGCAGTAGAGCCAATATGCAAAATATGTCCTTGTTTTCGTTCTAGCATTTGGGGTAAAATCATGTTAGTCATATACAGCAAACCTTTTAGGTTTATGTCTATCATTGCGTCCCAATCTGTGGTGTTGCCGTCTTGTATCAAATCTTTTCCGTGTGCATTGCCGGCGTTGTTAATTAAAATATTTATTTGCTGAAATTTCTCCGGCAAGCTTTCTACTTTTCGCTGTAAAACTTCTTTATCCCGCACATCAAAATTCAAACAAAAAACAGCAGTTTGTTTGCTTAGTTTTATTTCTAATTCGTCTAAACGTTCTTGTCTTCTTCCGCAAAGAACAAGTTGGTAATTTTCTTGGGCTAATTTTTCGGCTACGGCTTTCCCTATTCCGCTGGTAGCGCCGGTTATTAATACTGTTTCCAACATAATTTAAGTTTTTTAAAAGCAATAATATTTAAAATAATCTTCTTATGAAGTGATTTTAAACGAATAGCATTAAAAGGTAGGAAATTTAAGAAGAAATTAAAATTTAAATCGAAATTTCGTTAATAATGTCAAAAAACAATTATTAAAAAAAGTTAAAAAATTCTATAAATGGTTTTCTTATGATAAACTTGATAATCATTAATTAAAAATTTTAAAGCAATGAAACGATTAAATTTATTTCTAACGACAGTTATTACCTTAGGGTTATTTGTTTTTACGTCTTGCAGCAGTGATGATGATAGTAGTAATACGCAAGAAGGAATGGCCAAGATGAGTGTTAAAATGGTAGACGCTCCGGGTGATTATGAACAGGTAAACATTGAAGTGTCTGATGTGGTAGTTAAATATCAAAATGATACAGAAGTATCTTTAAATGTTGAAAATGAAATATACAACCTTTTAGATTTGACAGGAGGCGTTGCAGCAAATTTAGCAACAGAATACGAAATTGAAGCGGGTGATATTAGTCAGATTAGATTAGTATTGGGTTCAAACAACACTGTTGTCGTAGATGGAACTACGCACGATTTAGCAACTCCAAGTGCCGAACAATCTGGTTTAAAATTAAATATAAACCAAACCTTAGAGCCCAATACTACTTATGAATATACTTTAGATTTTGATGTAGAAGAGTCTATAGTTGTACAAGGTAATGGTGGTTATATTTTAAAACCGGTAATTAGACTTAGTGCAGAAGCAAACTCTGGTATTATTAGTGGTAACGTGATTTTACCGTCTGAAGATCCTGTATTGGTTACCGCAACCAATGCTACAACTACCGTTAGTGCATATACCGATGCTCAAGGTAATTTTCAATTGTACGGACTACCTGGGGGTTCTTATTCATTAATTATTGAATCTAACTCCAGTTTGAATTTACCTCCCATTACCATACCAGATATAGAAGTTGTAAACGGAGAAATAGAAGTAGTACAAGATATTTCTTTTGACTAATAATAAATATATATAATTTTACCATGAGGCTTTGTTACAAAGCCTCTTTTTTTTGCAACAAATCAAAAAAAATACTGTCTTTAAATGAAAAGCACGAAATAAAAGTATTTTTAGAGTTTTTAACCAATTGTTAACAGCTAATGCGTTAATAATTTCACACTTTGCAACGTTGCGAAAATAAGAGAACAGGTAAATTTTTTAACCTATGGAAAATGCAAATACGGCAAGCAATATTGCCGATTTAAACGAAAAAATAGAAAAAGAAAGTGCATTTGTAGATTTGCTTACCACCGAAATGAACAAGGTAATTGTGGGGCAAAAATATATGGTAGAACGTCTTTTAATTGGTCTTTTAGGGCAAGGCCATATTTTGTTAGAAGGTGTTCCCGGCTTGGCAAAAACCTTGGCTATTAATACGCTTTCTAAAGCCGTTCACGGTAGTTTTAGTCGTATACAGTTTACGCCAGACTTACTTCCGGCAGATGTTATTGGTACGATGATCTACAATATGAAACTCAACGATTTTAGTATAAAAAAAGGACCCATTTTTGCTAATTTTGTTTTGGCAGATGAGATTAACCGGGCGCCGGCCAAAGTGCAGTCTGCTTTGTTAGAAGCAATGCAAGAAAAACAAGTTACTATTGGCGAAGAAACCTTTATTTTAGATAAACCTTTTTTGGTAATGGCCACGCAAAACCCGGTAGAACAAGAAGGTACTTATCCGTTACCGGAAGCACAAGTAGACCGTTTTATGCTAAAAACGGTGATAGATTATCCTAAATTAGAAGAAGAGCAATTAATAATGCGGGCAAACTTAAAAGGTGGTTTTGAAAGCGTAAACCAAGTAGTAAGCTTAGAGCAAATTTTACGGGCACAAGAAACAGCTCGTGAAGTTTATATGGATGAGAAGATAGAAAAATATATTTTAGACATTGTTTTTGCTACCCGTTATCCTGAAAAGTATAATTTAGAAAGTTTAAAACCGCTTATTTCTTTTGGTGCCTCGCCGCGGGCAAGTATAAATTTAGGTGTAGCTTCCAAATGCTATGCGTTTATCAAGCGCCGTGGTTATGTTATTCCGGAAGATGTTAGAGCGGTGGTTTTAGACGTTTTGCGTCATAGAGTTGGTTTAACCTACGAGGCAGAAGCAGAAAATATTACTTCAGAAGATATTGTTGGGAAAATTATAAACGAAATAGAAGTACCCTAAAAATTTGCAAGTAAGATGTTTTAAAACAGCTGCCAATCTTTCTTAATAATTGCAAATAAATGGATACAAAAGACTTACTTAAAAAAGTTAGGAAAATAGAAATTAAAACCCGGCGCTTAAGCAACCACGTTTTTGGCGGCGAGTATCATTCTACTTTTAAAGGAAGAGGAATGACTTTTAGCGAGGTAAGAAAATACCAATTTGGAGACGATGTTAGAAGCATAGATTGGAATGTTACCGCACGTTATAACGAGCCTTTTGTAAAGGTTTTTGAAGAAGAGCGCGAACTTACCATGATGTTGGCGGTAGATATTTCCGGCTCCGAATTTTTTGGTACTTCTCAAGCTTTCAAAAAAGACATCGTTACAGAAATTGCGGCTACTTTAGCCTTTTCGGCTACGCAAAATAACGATAAAATTGGATTGCTGCTTTTTTCAGATCAAGTAGAGCTTTTTATTCCGCCAAAGAAAGGCAGATCACACGTTTTACGTATTATTCGAGAGTTGCTAGAATTTCAGCCCAAAAGCAAAAACACCAACCTGGCAGCAGCGCTTAAGTTTTTGCAGAATATGCTTAAAAAGAAAGCCATTGTTTTTATTTTATCAGATTTTATGGCAGAAGATTATGAAAAACCGCTAAAAATTTTAGCCAATAAACATGACCTTACAGGAATTAGGGTTTACGACAAGCGCGAAAAAGAAATGCCAAATGTAGGAATGGTAAATATGCTTGACGCGGAAACCAACCAAGCTGTTTTTGTAAACACCGGCTCTAAAACCGTACGAAATAACTATGCAAAGCACTACCAAGACCAAGTTAAGTATTTTGACACCACTTTCAATTTAAGCGGCGCTGGACGTTTACACACCGAAGTAGGCGAAAGCTACGTAAAAAAATTATTAGGATATTTTAAAAACAGGGCATAATGAAGGCAAGATGTAAACATACTGCAGTTTTTGCCAATTATATATTTTGGTTGCCAATGCTTTGTCTTTTTTTTACAGGACAAATACTTTTTGCGCAACAAGTAAAGACAGAAGTAGATACCACTACTATAAAAATAGGCGAGCAAATAAACTATTCCATAAAAATAACAGCAGACGCTTCTGCAGAAATAACTTTTCCCGAAAAAAAAGATTTTCTTCCTCTAGAAGCTTTTGAAATTTCGCCTACAGATACGGTAAAAAATGCTTCAGATTATAGCTTTATGCGGCGTTATGCCTTAACCCAATTTGATTCTGGTTCGTACACAATTCCGCGGCAGCGTATACTTATTAACAACCAAACTTTTTATGCAGATTCTTTGCAAGTAGAAGTAAGAAATGTAGCGGTAGATACTACCAAACAGAAATTATTTCCCATAAAACCCTCTGTAGAAGTAGAGAAACCTTTTCGGGTGCCAGCTTGGGTTTGGTATACTTTGGCAGCACTTTTGGTTCTTGGTTTACTTGCTTATTGGTTGCTAAAAACCCGTAAAAAAAGAAAAGAAGCCAAACGCCAATTGCCGCCGTACGAGCAAGCAAAAAAGACATTAGAAGAATTAGATAAAAGCCAAGCTTTAGAGCACGGCGAGGTAAAAAAATATTATTCGGTTTTAACCGAAGCGATACGAAGATATTTAGATAAAAAAGTAGACGGTCGCGCTTTAGAAAGTACCACAAACGAGCTGATTGCTTATCTTAAAAATGCAAAAAACGAAAATAAACTGTATGTAAAAGATAGTCTGATTGGTAGCCTTACGGCGATTTTAAATCGGGCAGATTTAGCAAAATTTGCAGGAATAAAACCAGATAGGTTAACCGCCAAAGAAGATCGCAAAACAATAGAAGAGCATTTAGATTCTTTGCAACAAGCAATACCGGAGCCAACCGAAGAAGACAAAGAAGAAGATGCGGCCGTTTTGGAAGAAAAACGCCGAAAAAGACGCAAAAAACAATGGATTGTTGCAGGGGTTTCCGGGGTTCTTGTTTTATTAGTTGCCGGCGGATTTTTTATTGGCGAAAAAGGTTTTAGTTATACCAAAGACTTAATTTTTGGGCATCCGTCTAAAGAATTATTGCAAGGCGATTGGATAACCAGTTCGTACGGTACGCCAAGTGTAGAAATTACTACCCCAAAAGTTTTAATACGCCAAGAATTAGATTCTATAATTCAAATTCCGCAGTTAAAACAAAAAGACGCCAAAGTAACCAGTTTTGCTTTCGGACCTTTACTGGGTGATTTTCATATACAATTAAACACGGTAAGTTTTAAAAAAACTACCGAAGTAGATTTAAATAAAACCATAGATAAAATTTACGAGTTTTTAGAAGATAAAGGTGCCAGCAATATTTTAATGAAAAACGAAGAATTTGTTACCCCGGAAGGCGCCGAAGGAATTAAAGCTTTTGGTAGTTTTAGTTTAGAAAATCCGATTACCAAAGGTGCTATCCGTAAAGAATATGCTATTTTAAACTTTAGTGAAAAAGGCGGAATGGAGCAAATTATCTTGATTTATAATCAAAAAGACGCTTACGCGGAAGAAATGGTGGGGAGAATTGCCAATTCAGTAAAATTTAAAACCGACAACTAATGCTAGACTTTAACAACATAACGTTTGAGCATCCGCAATGGTTTTGGCTATTTTTACTATTGCCGGTTTTAGTGGTTTGGTTTATTACAAAACGCCACAAACAAACCCCCGAAGTTAAAATCTCGAGCATAAAAGGCTTTAAAGTAAAACAAGGCTTATTGCCTAAGTTACGTCCGGTTTTATGGGTTTTACAGCTTTTAGCTTTAAGCTTATTAATTTTGGCAATGACGCGCCCAAGAACCGTAGACGTAACCACGCAAACCAGCACTACGCAAGGTATAGATATTATGATGGCCATAGATGTTTCGGCAAGTATGCTGGCCAAAGATTTAGAACCAAATCGTTTAGAAGCTTTAAAAGAAGTAGCGGCAGATTTTATAGATGGCAGACCAAACGATAGGTTTGGCTTAGTGCTTTTTGCCGGCGAGAGCTTTACCAAAATACCTATTACCAGCGATAAATCTATTGTAAAAAACGGTTTGCGCGATATCAATTACGAAGATATTAGCGAGATTATAGAAAGTGGTACCGCTATAGGAATGGGTTTAGCAACTTCGGTAAACCGAATAAAAGACAGCGAGGCAGAAAGCAAAGTTATAATTTTGCTAACAGATGGTGTAAATAATGCCGGCGTTATAGATCCGCAAACCGCAATGGATTTAGCTATAGAATACGGCATAAAAACCTACACAATTGGTATTGGTACAAATGGTATGGCGCTGAGTCCCGTGGCAATTACGCCAAATGGGCGTATAAGATACAGAAATGTGCAAGTAGAAATAGACGAAGCTTTACTGAAAGAAATTTCAGAAAAGACAAACGCACAATATTTTAGGGCCACAGATACAGATAAATTGCAAGCAATTTATGACGAGATAGACAAACTCGAAAAAAGCGATATAGAAGAATTTAAATATTATAATTATGACGAAAAATACAGACCGTTGGTTCTACTAGCCGGTTTGTTGCTTATAATACAAGTGGTTTTACGTTATACTATATTTAGAAGTTTTGTTTAAAAAATGATTTTAGAGGAGAAAATATACTTTTGGTTGTTTCTGGTTTTACCAATTATTTTATTGGTATTTCTAGCAATGCTTTGGTGGAAAAAAAGCGCGCAGAAAAAATTTGCTTCCAAAAAATTATTGCAGCAACTAAGCCCTAATAAATCTAGATTTAAGCCTTGGGCAAAATTAACTTTGCTGTTTTTGGTCTTAAGTTGTTTAATTGTGGCTTTGGTAAATCCTATGGTGGGTTCTAAATTAGAAACCGTAAAACGCGAAGGCGTAGATATAGTTTTTGCTATGGATGTTTCTAAATCTATGCTCGCAGAAGATATTGCGCCCAACCGATTAGAAAAATCAAAACAACTGGTTAACCAAATCATAAACAATTTAGCGTCAGACAGAATTGGAGTTATTGCTTATGCCGGTAGCGCCTTTCCGCAATTGCCCATAACCACAGATTATGCTTCTGCCAAAGTATTTTTACAAGCTATGAATACAGATATGGTTTCCAGCCAAGGTACGGCAATTTACGAAGCGATAGAATTAGCAAAAACCTTTTACGACAAGAAAGCAGAAACCAATAGGGTTTTGGTAATTCTTAGCGATGGCGAAGATCATGGCGGCAGATTAGAAGACATTACAAAAGAAGCTGCCAAAGAAGGAATAAAAATAATTGGTATTGGCGTAGGAACGCAAAAAGGTAAACCAATTCCCATAAAACAAAATGGCCGCACGGTTCGCTACAAAAAAGATAGAAACAATCAGACGGTAATAACAAAATTAGATCCTACTACCTTAAAAACCATAGCAGAAGAAAGCGATGGCAAGTACATTCACGGCGTAAATACACAAGAGGTAGTAAACCAAGTACAAGAAGTTTTAGAGAATATTGAGAAAACAGAATTCGAAACTAAAAAGTTTGCAGATTATAAAGATCAATTTCAATGGTTTGTTGGGTTTGGCATACTTTTTCTAGTAATAAATATGTTTGTATTAGAAAGAAAGACAGCTTGGGTAAAACGCTTAGATTTATTCAACGAAAAGAGTAAAAATGAGAATAAATAAACATACATATTTTAAAATAGCTTTAATCGGCTTGTTTTTACTGAATTTTTCCGGAATGCTTTCCGCACAGGAAAAAGATACTAAAGCCACCAAAAAAGCTAAGGTTTTTATGGCTGAGGCCGAAGAAGCTCTGGCTAACAATAATTTTGCCTTAGCCGAAGCAAAATACCGCGAAGCAATTGCAAAAGATCCAAATTTGGCAGACGCCAATTATAATTTAGGCAATCTTTATTATAAAAACAATATAGCAGAAGAATCTTCAGAACGTTTGCAAAAATCGGCAACGGTAGCACAAGAAAAAGCTTTAAAACACAAAGCTTTTCATAACCAGGGTAATGCTTTTATGGCGCAAAAAAACTATCAAAAAGCAGTAGAAGCCTATAAAAATGCTTTACGGAATAGACCATCTGACGATCAAACCCGTTATAATTTGGCAGTTGCAAAAGAAAAGCTGGAAAAAGAGAAGCAAAACCAAAAAGACAAAGATAAAAAAGACAAAAAAGACCAGCAGAATAAACAAGATAAAGACAAGCAAAACAAAGACGGAGAGCAAGACAAAAAAGATAAATCTGGCGACGGCGAGAATAAAGATAAAAACGAAAAGCCCAGCGATAAAGAAAATCAAAAAAACAAAAAAGATAAAGACAAGCAAGGCGATAAAGAAGATAAAAAACAACAACAGCCAGAACAGGAAAAAGATGGTAAAAACAAAGCAGACCAGCAACCACAACCCAGAAAAGGCGAGTTGTCTAAACAACAAATAAAAAATTTGTTGGAAGCGATGGAAAATCAAGAGAAAAAAATTCAGGATAAAATAAATGCTAAAAAAGCAAAAGGTCAAAAATCTAACGTAGAAAAAGATTGGTAGATGAAACGAAAGTTATTTATAACATGCATGTTTTTTTTGATCGGGGCTTTCGGATTTTCGCAAGTAAAATTTGAAGCCGAAGCAAGCCGTAAAAAATTAGGTATAAACGAGCGTTTACGCATCGACTTTATAATGAATAAAGATGGCGATAATTTTAAACCGCCGCAGTTTAATAATTTTCAGGTAGTTGGTGGTCCAAATCAATCTATCAGCTATAGTTATATGAACGGCCAAAAAACCTATCAGAAAAAATATTCTTATTTTTTAAAACCCTTCAGTAGAGGAAAATTTCAAATAGGCCAAGCAGAAATAACCGTAGACGGCGAAGTTTACAAAACCACGCCGCTAAATGTTGAGGTTGTGGCTGCCGTAGATAAACCTACAGATGGCAATAATGCAACATTAACAGCTGCAGAAAATATACATTTGGTAGCAGAGGTTTCTAACACTAACCCGTATTTAAATGAAGGTATAACCGTACAATATAAGTTATACGTAAGTCCGCGAATAAATGTTACCAACTGGCGACCAATAGACAATCCTAAATTCACCAATTTTTGGAGTCAGAATATAGATATCAGTCAACTAAATGTAAAAAACGGCACGTATAAAGGAGAACCTTATCGTTATGTAACTTTACGGAAAACGGTCTTGTATCCACAAAAAACCGGCGAGTTAACCGTAGAACCTTTAACGCTTTCTGTCGCGGTAGATGTACCAACAGACAGGCGCGATATTTTTGGTAGAAGACTTTATGAAACCGTAGATAAAACCATAGCCGCCAATAACCGCATAATAAACGTAAAAGAGCTGCCAGCACAAGATAGACCAGCAAATTTTACCGGCGCGGTAGGAAGTTTTGATTTTGAAGTAAACGTAAACAAAACAAAACTAAAAGCATCAGAATCTTTACAAGCCGAAGTGAAAGTTTCCGGAAACGGAAATTTAAAACTCTTTAGTTTGCCAAAATTAGAAACCCCGGCTTCTTTAGAAGTTTATGAGCCTGAACACATAGAAAAAGTTTCTACAAACTTGGGCGGTATGCGTGGCAGTATTTCTGATACCTATACTATAATTCCGCAAAGCAAAGGAAAATATCCAATTAAAGGTTTAAACTTTTCTTATTTTGACCCGAATGCTAAAAGCTATAAAACACTTTCTTCGCAAGAAATTTTGTTAGAGGTTGAGGCAGCGCCGGGCTCGAGCAACAATCAATTAGCCGGAACAACTACTTCTGCTAAACAACCCGTTGTGGCAAAGGCAGAACAGTTTAGGTATATAAAATTAGAACCCAATTTAAAACCCATTGGCAAGCATACATTTTTTAAAAGTACTTTGTATTGGGCGGGCTTAACCTTACCACTTTTATTGCTTCCTATAGTTGTTTTTTTGGGAAATAAACAAAAAGAAAAAGCCGGAGATGTAGAAGGCAAACGCGTAAAAAGAGCCAACAAATTGGCCAAGAAATATTTGTCTAAAGCCAAAAATGCGTTGGGCAATAAAGATGCTTTTTATGTAGCGCTAGAAAAAGCCTTGCATAATTACTTACGAGCCAAATTGCATTTGCAAACCGCAGAAATGAGCAAAGACCGCATTGCAGAAATCTTAAAAGAAAAGAAGGTGGCGCAAGAAAACATTAACCAGTTTATAAGTTTGCTACAAAGTTGCGAATTGGCACGATATGCAGCCGCATCTTCTACAGAAATGCAGCAAGATTATGAGAAAGCAGTAAACGTTTTGGCAGAATTAGATAAACAACTTTAACCATGAAAAAGATAATTTATTTCTGGCTTTTATTGTTGATGGCAAGCACGCCGCTTGCGGCGCAAAATGGCGAAAAACTATTTGAAGAAGCCACACAATTATATGCCGATGGTAAATTTGATCAAGCCATAGAAAAATACGAGCAAATTATAGAAAACGACCAAGTTTCTACCGCCGTTTACTATAATTTGGCCAACGCGCATTATAAATTAAACCATATTGCGCCTAGCATTTATAACTACGAAAAAGCTTTGCAACTTTCGCCAAACGACGAAGATGTAAAAAACAATTTGGCATTTGCGCAAAATATGACCTTAGATGCCATAGAAAAAGTCCCGCAAACAGGTATTTCTAAAAGTTTTAAAAATGTAATTTCTTTTTTTGATTATGATAGTTGGGCGTGGCTAAGCATAGTCTTTTCCGTGTTATTTGCCGCTTCTGCTTTGTTGTACTATTTTGCCACTTCTACCGTAAAAAAACGCTTGTTTTTTATAACTGGTTTGGTGAGTATAATTTTTCTAATTGTGAGTGTTAGTTTTGCTTATTTGCAATTTGGCTGGCAACAATCTAAAGAATTTGCCATTATCTTTACGGAAGAAATAGCTGTAAAAGCAGAGCCAAACAGCAAAGCAGAAGAAGTTTTTACCTTGCACGAAGGCACAAAAGTAAAAGTTCTTGACAACTTTAATAACTATACAAAAATAGAATTGGCAGATAAAAAACAAGGCTGGATGCCAGAAAAAGCTCTAAAAAAGTTGTAGGTCTATTTTTTCTTTACGGAATTTATCTTGCCTCGCAACTTGTTTTGCTAAAGCTTAAATTTTCCGAAGAGGATTCTTGCACAAATTTTTTTTGAAAAAACCGGCTATTTTAAAAAGTGTTTTCCAAAAAAAATGCACTTTTACATTCCGAAGAAAAAAGTAAAACAGTATGGGACAACAATTTTACAAGCAAATTTTAGAAAACAACAAAAAATGGGTTGCTGAAAAACTGGAGAATGATCCGGAATTTTTTAAACGGCTGGAAAACGGTCAAAAACCACCTTTACTGTGGATTGGTTGTGCCGACAGTCGCGTGCCGGCAAACCAAATTATAAACGCACAACCGGGAGAAGTTTTTGTACATAGAAACATTGCCAATATGGTAATTCATACAGATATGAATATGTTGAGTGTATTAGATTTTGCCGTGAATGCGTTAAAGATAGAACACGTAATTGTTTGCGGCCATTATGGTTGTGGAGGCATAAAAGCAGCAATGGAAAACAAATCTATTGGTTTGATAGATAACTGGGTTAGGCATATAAAAGAAGTTTATAAAATGCACAAAAGCGAGTTAAACGCTATAGAAGATTTTAACAAGCGTTGGGATCGTTATGTAGAGCTAAATGTGCAAGAACAAGCCTTTGATTTGGCCGAAACCAGTATTGTACAAAACGCCTGGAACAACAACCAAAAACTTACTGTGCACGGTTGGGCTTATGGCGTAGGTACCGGTTTGGTAAACGATTTAAATGTGAGTTTGAGCAGTAACGAAGATTTAGAAGATGTTTCTAAGTTAGATTTTTAAAATTACTTAGCGCTAAACAACTTATCTTTAGTTTGGTTTACTTCTTCTATAATTCCCGGTAAAACTATAGGAGCAATTTGTTTTATAGGAATATACAAAACAGATTGCTCTTGTTTTTCTTCCGTAAAGAAATTATCATCGTCTAACCAGTTATTGGCAAACCAAATTAATATACTGCAAACCAAAGCCACTTTTGCCACTCCAAAAACTCCGCCTAGAATGCGGTTTACAATTCCTAGAGCTAAAATATTAGCAAATTTGGTTAGGAGTTTTCCTAATATTAAAATACCTATAACTATTAAAAGAAAAGTAAGTGCATAGGCCAATAAACGAATGTTTTCTGTTTGCCATTCTAAATTGTCTGCAAGCCAAGTTACCATTAGATGCGAGAAATAAATTGCACCGTAAACTCCGGCTATTATAGCTACAAGTGAGGCTACTTCTATTATAAAACCTTTTATAAAGCCACGTATTAGACCAAAGGCTAGAAGTACAACTAAGATAAGATCTATTACATTCATATTTCAAATATACGTCAATTTCAAAAATCAAACTATTATCTTTGCAGTATGGCAAGAGATGAAGAATTAAAACAACGTTGGGAAGTGCTATCGCAAAAACTGTCAGCACAGTTTGCAGATGGCGATATTTTAGAACTGGATGCTATTATTTATCTGGTTGGCGTGCAAGAATTAGGACAATTGCATAGAAAATTTAAAAAAGATCAAAAAATAGATTTAATTCATATAGCTATTTGTAGGTTATTGGAGCCTTATGGCTACTATGAATTTGATTATTATGATGAAGAAGGTTGGCCGCATTATAAAACCTTAGACCAGTTACCGCATTTAAAAGCTGGCGAGCAAAGTATAATGATGAAAGAAGCTATTGTAAATTACTTTTTAGAAAAAGAATATATTTCTTAAACTGAAATGTTTAGCGGTTTACAAAACTTTCCACAAGATAGTGGTCCAATTTATCAAGAAACCCTGGCGGGAAGATTTCCCGTAGAGCCGTTTAATACGTTTAGTAATTTGCTTTTTTTGGTGGTTATTCTCTATTTTGGTAGAAAAATTTACCACAACTATCGGCAACATATTTTTTTAGTTTGTTGTTTACCGGTTTTAACTTTGGGTTTTATTGGTGGTACTATATACCACGCGACCAGAAACGCAGAAATTTGGCTACTTTTAGATTGGGTACCTATTGTCTTGTTGTGTTTTGCTACGGCGGTTTATTTTTGCTTTTCACTACCTATAAAAACGCTTTTTAAATGGA
This sequence comes from uncultured Mesonia sp., assembly GCA_947494545.1. Lineage (GTDB taxonomy): Bacteria > Bacteroidota > Bacteroidia > Flavobacteriales > Flavobacteriaceae > Mesonia. The sequence continues at coordinate 185,346 of CANLVH010000001.1, forward strand.
TTTTTGTTGTAGCATTATTATTTTTTCAAATTATTGTTAGGTTGGTAGATCTACCAAAAAGCTTAAGCATTTCATTAGGTTATATTGCGTCTGCAATTGCAATCTTGTTGCCTTTGGCTTTGCATATTTGGTATTATAAAGCCAAATATGCCTATAACATTTTATGGGCTGTGTTAAGTTTTGGTGCGGCTATAGTATTTAGAATTTTAGACAAAGACCTGCATATGTTTTCTATAGGTACGCATTGGTTGTGGCATTTATTTGGAGCAACTGCCGTATTTTTTTTAATGAATTATATTTTTTTGCACAAAAAGAACCAAGCAAACAAGTAAAGTTACGTTTTAAAAATTACTAACTTTGCCGCTGGAAACAAGCTAAGAATTATGATAGATAAGCTTACGAGTTATATTGTAGAAGTAGAAGATTTTTCTACAGATAAAGAAAAGGAAATAGAAGAATTCCGAATTAAGTATTTAGGAAAAAAAGGTATTTTAAACGACTTTTTTGCCGAATTTAAAAATGTTCCTAATGAGCAGAAAAAAGAATACGGGCAGAAAATAAATCGGCTTAAGACCGCTGCACAAAATAAGGTTAAAGAACTGCAAACAGCCTTAGAAAACCAACGCGAAGAAAAAGGCGTTTATGGTGATTTGACAAGACCTGCAGAACCTGTTGAGATTGGTGCAAGACATCCTATTTCTATTGTAAAAAACCAAATTACAGAAGTCTTCTCTAACATTGGTTTTGATGTTTCTGAAGGGCCGGAGATGGAAGATGATTGGCATAATTTTACCGCGTTAAATTTACCGGAATACCATCCTGCCAGAGATATGCAAGACACGTTTTTTATACAAACCAATCCTGAAGAAATCTTGTTGAGAACACATACATCTAGCGTGCAGGTTAGGTATATGGAAAATAACCAGCCGCCTATTAGAACAATTTCTCCCGGTCGTGTTTTTAGAAACGAAGCAATTTCTTCACGCTCGCATTGTATATTTCATCAAGTAGAAGGTTTGTATATAGACAAGAATGTAAGTTTTGCAGACTTAAAGCAAACTTTGTTATATTTTACCAAACAGCTTTTCGGAAAATCAGAAATACGTTTGCGTCCTTCTTATTTTCCCTTTACGGAACCTAGCGCAGAAGTAGATATTTATTGGGGTTTAGAAACCGAAACAGATTACCGCATTACAAAAGGTACCGGTTGGTTAGAAATTATGGGCTGCGGAATGGTAGATCCTAATGTGCTAAGAAATTGTAATATTGATCCTGAAGAATATTCCGGTTTTGCTTTTGGTATGGGCATAGAACGTATAGCAATGTTACTCTATCAAATTGGCGATATACGTATGTTTTACGAAAACGATTTACGCTTTTTAAAACAGTTTAAGTCGGTTTTATAGCGTGTAAAGCTAAGGTTTAAAGAAGTATTGCAAAATTTAACTATTATTAAATGATTCCCTTATGAAAAAATATGTTTTTTTGGTTTTGCTTCTTATTGGTATAGCCGTAGTTATTTACCTTACTTTTGTTATTGCTATGATAAAGATTGCCATTGGTAGCGTCTTTTTAGGTATAATGGCAATTGCAATACTTGCACTTTGGATAACTTGGAAGAAAAAAACACACGATTAAATCTTGAAAAAAGATATTAACATACCGCTGGTAAAAAACGTATATATGGCTGCTGTACAAAGTTATAACCAAGACTTTAAAACGCACGATTGGCACGTTTACCTTATTAACGTAAACAATTTTGCCTTAGAAACTGTTTTGGTTGTTTCTAAAGGTTATGATAAAAAAGATACCACTTCTGTTATGCGGCATAGTTTAAAAGTCTTACCGGCAAAATCTTTTGCCAAGATAGAATTGCTGCAACCAGAAGTTTTAAAACTAAACAATTGGTTTTCTGTTTCCTTCTTTACGGAAGAAGGTATGTTGCACAAAGATTTTGTATTTAAGAAAAATACAATTTCAGAAAAGAAAATAGAAGTTTTGCCTTTAATGAAAGAAAAAGGCATTTTAGCCGATTAACCTTGCTTCTTTTTACGCTTAATTTTGTTTAAATTCATTACCACAATAGCCGTTAAGATTAAAATAATGCCTAGCCATTGGTAGATGTTAACGCGCTCTCCCAATAGAAAGTAGGCCATGCTAACGGCGACCGGCAGCTCTATAGAAGTAATAATAGCTCCTAACCCAACATTTACTTTAGGCATTCCGGTGGTTAAAAACAAAGGTGGTAAAATTGTTCCAAAAAGCGCTAAAATTATTCCCCACTTATAAAAAACGCTAAAATCTATTCCTTCTATAAGGGTTGGTAACGCCAATATACTCACTATAATTAAAGCGCCTAAAAGCATTAACTTACTACGTTTTATAGAGGGTAAATGCAAAGCAACACTGTTAGAGGTATAAATAGTAACGGTATACGAGGTTGCGGCAAGTAGACCAAAACCAATTCCGCGTAAGTCTACTTTTATATTTTCGAATAGGACATTAGTAGCTAAGAGCGTACCTATTATAACAATAAAAACCGCTAAAATTTTTAATTTACCGGGACGTTGTTTGTTTAAAATAGAATCTGCCACCACGCCCATCCAAACGCTTTGCATAAGCAGGACGATACCAACAGAAACACTAATATATTGTACCGCTAAATAATAAAAAGTACTGGTAAGCCCCAAAGAACTACCGGCTAACGCCAAATGGAGTATGTTTTTTTTGGTAGCTTTTTTTCTAGTAGCAACCGGTTTTTTCTTTCTAAATAAATCTAGGATAACCAAACCTAAAAATCCTAAAAATACTTGGGCAAAGGTTACTTCAAAAATGGTAAAACCTTCTTCATAGGCCATTTTTACAAAAGTTGTAAGCACACCATAACTAGAAGCACCAAAAGCTACAAGGATACCTCCTTTTAAAGCAGAATTTTTCAAAATTTTGAGATGTTTTTAAGAGGCTGCAAGATGCATATTTCAGCGGAGAAATTCCGTAAACTTAATCTAATTTTTCTACCAATTTAAGAAATACCTTTTTCGGATTTTTATTCTCGTATAAAATTGCATAAACTGCGTTAATTATTGGTGTTTTGGCTTTCTTTTTTCTGGCTTTATTAATTTTATAAGCACTTTTGGTAGCATAATAACCTTCGGCCACCATGCTCATTTCCATCTGTGCGCTTTTTACAGTATATCCTTTACCAATCATATTGCCAAACATTCTATTACGACTAAATACCGAGTAACCGGTTACCAGTAAATCTCCCAAATAAGCAGAATCGTTTATGTTTCGCTTCATTTTATAGGTCTTTTTGATAAAGCGTTTCATTTCTCTTATGGCATTACTCATTAAAACACTCTGAAAATTATCGCCATAACCCAACCCGTGCGCTATTCCGGCTGCAATTGCATAAATATTTTTAAGCATTGCAGCATACTCGGTGCCAATTACATCTTCGCTGGTTTTACAATTTATATAAGAACTGCTAAGGTATTTTACCAAAAAATTGGCGTTTTCTTCCTTTGCGCAAGCAATGGTAATATAAGAAAGTCGCTCTAAAGCAACTTCTTCTGCGTGACAAGGTCCGGTAATAACACCAATATTTTCGAAAGGTATGTCGTAAAACTTATTAAAATGATCGCCAACTATTAGTCCGCTCTCCGGCACAATTCCCTTAATGGCACTAAAAATTATTTTATCTTTTAACGGTAATTCTAATTTGTCTAGCTCGCTTTTTAAAAAAGCAGAAGGTATTGCAAAAATAATATAATCTGCATATTCTACCGCCACGTTAATATTGGTAGTGAGTTTTAATTGCTTGGTGTCAAAAGCCACAGAGCTAAGATAATTGGGGTTGTGGTCTTCTTGTTGTATATGTTTTACGGCATTTTCGTTACGCATATACCAGGCAAGTTCAGAGAGGTTTTCGGTTAGCATTTTCACAATGGCCGTAGCCCAACTACCGCCACCAATTACTGCAAATTTTGGCTCTTTTTCCATACAAAAATCGTTTTCCTTTCAAAATTACATAAAATTCATGCATAGGCGCTTACCATGCTAAGAAAGTTTAACAGTGTTTTATGGCGTTTACACACAATTTAGAAACATCGCTCGCGTTATTAAAGTATAATTTTGGTTGGTTATTTAAGTAAAGTCGTTCGTTTTTCTTTAAGGAGGCGAACGGCTTTTTTATTTACTTATAAAAGTTCATTTCGTCTATATATTGCCATACTCTTTCAGACAGTAAAGGTTTAATATTTTTCCCTTCTTTTATGGCTTTACGGATAAAACTTGAGGAAATTTCCATAATGGGCGCATCTATATGCTTTATTTTTTCGTGATCGTAGAGTTTGGTTTTTGGACTTTTATCTGTTATTCTTGGATACACGTAAATTTGATGCCGCTCCAAAATAACTTCGTGGTTTTTCCATTTATGGAAACTTTTAAGATTGTCTTCTCCAATAAGCAACGCAAAATCTTTATCGGGGTATTTTTCCTCTAAGTGCGCTAAAGTGTTTACGGTATAATTTGGTTGCGGAAGGTTAAACTCTATATTACTCGGTTTAAGGTTAAAATAGTTTTCTGTGGCCCGAAATACCATTTCTAAACGGTGGTAATCTTCTAAGAGAGATTTCTTCTTTTTAAACGGATTATGCGGCGTTACCACAAGCCACACCTCATCAAGCTCACTAAATTCTACCAAATGATTGGCAATAACCAAATGCCCAATATGAATTGGGTTAAAAGTGCCAAAATATAGTCCGATTTTCTTTCTCACTACAATTGATTTTGAGTAAATTCTTTCACCAATTTATACGATTCTTCTAAAGCTTCCTGAAGATTATTATTAACAATAATAAAATCAAATTGTGGCGCGGTTGCCATTTCAATAGAGGCTTTGGCTACGCGCATATTTATACGGTCTTCTGTTTCTGTTTTTCGTTTTTTAAGCCTGATTTTTAATTCTTCTATGCTGGGCGGTTCTACAAAAACAGCAAGGGTTCTTTCTGGGTAAATGCGTTTTATGTCTAGACCACCAACTACATCAATATCAAAAACAACATGTTTGCCTTTTGCCCAGATGCGTTCTACTTCTTGTTTTAACGTTCCGTAAAAATTATCGCGATAAACTTCTTCCCATTCTAAAAAATCGTCGTCTTTTATATGTTGCTTAAACTCGCTTAAAGACATAAAGTAATAATCTTTGCCGTCTTCTTCGCCCTCGCGTGGTTCTCTGGAAGTAGCCGAAATAGAAAAGTCTAAATTGAGCTCTTTTTGTTTTAATAAATGTTGAACGATGGTGGTTTTTCCGGAGCCTGAGGGGGCCGAAAATACAATTAGTTTGCCTTCTATCATTAGAGTACGTTTAGGAGTTGCTCTTTAATTTTTTCTAATTCGTCTTTCATCTGCACTACCAATTTTTGCATTGGAGCGTGGTTAGATTTGCTGCCAATAGTATTTATTTCTCTACCTATTTCTTGCCCTATAAAACCAAGTTTTTTACCATTACTGTCGGAAGAATGCAGGCTTTCTAGAAAGTAGTTTAGGTGATTGTCTAAGCGGGTTTTTTCTTCTGTAATATCATATTTTTCTATATAATATACCAATTCTTGCTCAAAACGATTTTCGTCTACTTTTTCGTTTAAATCGCTTATGGCTTTTGATAAACGTTCTTTTACCGCATCTATCCTATCAGCATCAATACTAATTACTTTTTTTAAAAGCTCTTGAAGGTTTTCTATACGTAAAATAAAATCTTTTTCTAAGGCTTTACCTTCGTCTAAACGGTATTGGTTTATAGCCTTTAAAGCTTCTTCTAAACTTTTTTCTATGCTATAAAACTCGTCTTGGTTAATGCTTTCTTTCTCGGTTTTTAAAGCATCCGGTAATTTCATGGCAATTTCTAACAACTTGGCGTCAGAAGATGAGCCTACTCCGCTTAATTTTAAGTCTCTAAATTGCTGAATATAATTGCTAACCACCGGTGCGTTTACAATTGTAGAAGTATTTTCTCCAATTAACTCTGTGTTTAAAGAGAAATCTACTTTGCCGCGCTCTAGACTTTTGGCAATACTGTTTCTAAATGCTAATTCTTTTTCTCTGTATTGCGATGGCATTCTCGCGTTTACATCTAGGTTTTTACTATTTAAAGATTTAATTTCTATAGTTATTTTTTTACCGGAAAGCTCTAAACTGCTTTTCCCAAAACCGGTCATCGACTTGATCATAGGCCTAATTTAAAAGTTGTGCAAAGGTAATAAAAACAATGTTTGCAGCGCGTAATTTAGATGGTCTACGTTAAAATTGCCTTATTTGTTATGCGTGCATACTATATTTTAGTAATTTTAAACAAAAAAATAGAAATGTATACAAAGCAATTTGAAATTAGATGGAGTGACATAGACGCCAATAGACATTTAGCAAATTCTGCTTATATGAATTTTATGAGCCATACTAGAATGAGTTATTTAATAGAAAATGGCTTAGGTCAAAACGATTTGGCAAAACATAATATTGGTCCGGTGGTTTTTTATGAGCACATCTATTATTTTAAAGAAGTTTTCTCTAACGAGCCCGTTACGGTTACGCTACAATTAAAAGGTCTCTCAGAAGATGGTAAATATTTTGAATTTATACATGATATTTACAACAAAGACGGCAAACATTCTGCGCAATGCGAAATGATGGGCGCGTGGATAGACTTAAAACAACGAAAAGTAACTGCACTTCCCGAAAGTATGCTGCAAAGCTTAAACAACTTAGAAAAAACCGATGATTTTAGGGTTTTAACCAAAGAAGATACGCGCAAATATGGTAGAATGCCAAAAGATAAGCCTTCTTTAAAGATAGAGTAAAGAAATTTAAAACTGTTGCGCTTGCAATTGCGCAACAGTTTTTTTGCTATTACCAATAAAAATTTCTTGCTCGCTTACAATTACCGGCCTTTTTAGAAAAGTATAATGCTCTAAAATAAGCGCTTTAAAATCTTCTTCCTGCAGATTTTCTGCTTTTAAATTGCGTTCTCTATATAATCTCGCGCGTTTGTTAAACAAAGCTTCATAACTTCCGCGAAGTTGTTTTAGATGCTCAAGTTCTTTTGTGCAAATGTTTTCTTTTTTTAAATCTTGTTTAGGGAAACTCTCCGGTAATTCTATTTCTTTAAATATTCTTTTGCAGGTATCGCAAGTAGAGAGGTAATATGCTTTTTTCATGGGTAAGGTTTCTAATTTATTTTAATAAGCCAACCACTGTTGTACTTGACTTTTTTGAAAACGCAGCTTTAAGCTACCTTCTGCGTAACTGGCTGCTTCGTAAGGATGATATAATAACAAAACTTCCTCTTCCGTAAAGCCTATATTTTGCGGAAGTTTAAATTGATTGTCGTCAAATAAAAAACCGGTAGCGTTAATTGGTCGTTCTTTACCAATATTATATTCTTGCCTGAATTTTTCTTCAGCATATTTACGGAAAGCATCTAAATTTGTAAACAAGTCTTCTTTAGTTAGAAGTTTCCCATTTTTTCTATCAAAATTTAAATAATTAGTAGCGCCATAACCGTGTGCTCCGCCGGTAAAAATATAAAAGTTGGTTGTAAAAGAAATTAGCTCCGAGGTTTCTGCCAAAAGACTTTGCTCCATTTCTAATTCATAACCAATATTGCCTGCATCAAATTCGGTTTTAAACCGAAGAAAATCTTCAATAAAATACGCTACAGCTTTTTTTAGGTCAGAATTATTCAAATCCATTTGCATATTTGCATCTACAATAGCAACCAAATGTCTTTTTAAGGCCTGGTTTATAGCATCTGCTTGCGCATAACCGTCCTTCACTTCTACGTACGCAATACGAATTTCTGGACATTTTTCGTCTTTACAAACTGCAAAATCTTTAGCAGATAAATTTTTAGGAACTAAACTAAAATTCTGTTCTTCTTTGGTCTGATGTTGGGGTTCAGACTTTGTTTTTGGTTCTTCTTTACAACTCCAAAAAACGGCAAAAAGTAAAAGTAAAATGCTGATTTTTTTAATCATAGTAGGGTGTGTTAAACATCGTTTAAAGATAAAGGGTATTTTGTTTTTGCACAATGGGAATGCTACATTTGTTTAAACAGGATTTTTTCTATTATGAAATTTAATACAAAAGCAATTCACGGCGGCCAAGATAATATAGACCCGGCTTACGGAGCGGTTATGCCACCAATATATCAAACCTCAACTTATGCGCAAAACAAGCCCGGTGCTCATAAAGGTTTTGAATATTCACGAAGCGGTAATCCAACTCGTAATGCTTTAGAAAAAGCCATTGCTAGTTTAGAAAATGCTAATTACGGCATGGCATTCGGCTCTGGTATTGCGGCTATAGATGCTGTTTTAAAACTACTAAAACCCGGAGACGAAGTAATTTCTACCAACCATTTATACGGAGGTTCTTACCGTTTGTTTACTAAAATTTATGAAGATTTTGGTATCCAATTTAATTTTGTAGAAATGGAAGACACCGGTAATATAGAAAAGCATATAACCGCTAAAACCAAGCTACTTTGGGTAGAAACGCCTACCAACCCCATGATGAACATTATAGATATAGTGGCAATAACCAAAATTGCTAGAAAACATTCTGTACTTTTAGCTGTAGACAATACTTTTGCAACGCCCTATTTGCAGAATCCAATAGACTTGGGAGCAGATATTGTAATGCATAGTGCAACAAAATATCTGGGCGGCCATAGCGATGTGGTTGTGGGACTTTTAGCGGTAAAAGATAAAACCTTGGCAAACAAGCTCTATTTTATACAGAAAGCAAGTGGCGCTATTGCCGGACCGCAAGATTGCTTTTTGGTACTCCGCGGCATTAAAACTTTACATTTACGCATGCAACGCCATTGTGAAAATGTTAAGGACGTGGCAGAATTTTTAGAAAAACATCCTAAAGTAGAAAAAGTGTTTTGGCCGGGATTAAAAAATCATCCAAACCATGACGTGGCTAAAAAGCAAATGAAGGATTTTGGAGGCATGGTTTCTTTTTCAACTCGTGGCAATAAACAAGCAGATGCAGAAAAAATACTAGAGAAATTAAAGATCTTTACCTTGGCGGAATCTCTAGGAGGCGTAGAATCTCTGGCAGGACATCCGGCAAGTATGACGCACGCTTCTATACCAAAAGAAGAACGAGAAAAGCTAGGAATCGTAGATTCTTTAATTAGGTTGAGCGTTGGGCTAGAAGACATAGAAGATTTGTTAGAAGACTTAAAACAAGCTATAGACTAAACCGCACTTTTATTATTATACACAAAAAAAGCCTCGAAAAATCGAGGCTCTTGTATATAAATAAATATTGTTTTCTAGAAATAATAAACGTAGCCAAAATTAATCCAGGCAATCCAATCGTTATGTTTATTTTGTGGTTTGTCGTGGTTTAGCCCGTCTACAAAATCAGAACCGTAATAATGTGCTCTAAACTCTATAATTAAATCTCCTGCAGCGTTTAAACGGTATCTTGTTCCTGCGCCCAGGGCAATTGCATAAGTAGAACCACCGGAAGCATCAATATAAGGTTCTTCTCCGGGCGGAGCTACAAAATCATAAAAAGTATTACTTGGTTGTCCAATTCTACCTGGTAAGTCTGTTTCTGCAGAAGGATTAAAGTTTACATAATGAATTCCTACACCTAAAAACGGTGCAAAATTAAAAGAGCCACCATCAAAATCTATAATACTTCTTGGGTACCATTCTAAATGAGAACCTAACTCAAAAACTCGTGCCTTTCCGTGCATTGCTCGTAACTGGCGTCCGGGTAAACTATTAGATTCTGCTTCTTTTCCGTAATGATCTAGTGCGGTTACGTGGTAACTTAGCTCTGTTCTTACTTTAAAATGATCGTTAAAATAGGTGTCTTTTGCAAAGCACTCACAATCATCTCTATAGGAGAAGTTTATAAAATGCGCAAGCGCAATTCCAAACCCCACATTTCCAAAATTGGTTTCGCTGTTACCGCGCAAACCATAGTCTGATTTAAACTGAAGTGGCCCGGCTACTAAACCCAATTCTTGCGAAAAAGCCTGGGCTTTCACACTTTGGTGACCGGCTACTGCAAAAAGGAAAACCAAAATAAGGTTTTTAATTTTCATAGAATGGTTGTTTTTTCTGGTAAAGCAAATATATAAAAATAGAACTTACAACGAAATAATTATAGGGCAAAGCTTGGAAAAATCATTTGCTATTTCCTAAAAAATATTAAATTATATTAAAATTTTGATAATAAAACCTTTAAAAAACAATAAAAGATATCTTTGAGGAAACAGATTGCTTAATTTTTACACCTAACATTACATAATATGAATCAAACTTTAGAGAATTTTCTAAACGATGTAGAAAAGAAAAACCCTAACCAACCAGAATTTCTACAGGCCGTTTCTGAGGCTGCCGAACATATCTTTCCGTACATAGAAAATAATAAAAAATACCAAAATCAAACGCTTTTAGAACGTTTGGTAGAACCCGAGCGCATTATAATTTTTAGAGTAGCTTGGACAGACGATGCTGGTGCCATTCGGGTAAACCGCGGCTATCGCGTACAAATGAATTCTGCAATAGGGCCGTATAAAGGCGGTTTGCGTTTTCACCCAACGGTAAATCTTAGCATTTTAAAATTTCTGGCGTTTGAGCAAGTTTTAAAAAATAGCTTAACAACTTTAGCTTTAGGTGGCGCTAAAGGAGGTTCAGATTTTGATCCCAAAGGTAAATCAGATGCAGAGATTATGCGCTTTTGTCAAAAATTTATGACAGAGTTGGCTAAGCATATTGGTGCACAAACCGATATTCCAGCCGGAGATATTGGCGTCGGTAATCGCGAAATTGGTTATCTATTCGGGCAATATAAAAAATTGCAAAATAATTTTACCGGCGTACTTACAGGTAAAGATATAGCCTACGGCGGATCTTTAATACGACCGGAAGCTACCGGTTATGGCACCATTTATTTTGTAGAACATATGTTGCAAGAACAAAATAAAAGTATAGAAGCTAAAAAAATATGCATTTCCGGCTCGGGCAATGTGGCGCAATACGCTGCTGAAAAAGCTATAGAGTATGGCGCAAAAGTAATTACTCTTTCAGACTCTTCCGGATATATTTACGATCAAGACGGAATAGATACAGAAAAACTCAATTTTGTAAAAGAGCTTAAAAACGGCAAGCGCGGCAGAATTAAAACTTACGTGGAAGAATATCCAAACGCTACTTATCACGCCAACAAAGCTCCTTGGAGAGAAAAGTGCGAAGTTGCTTTACCATGTGCCACAGAAAACGAGTTAGATGCTTCGCACGCAAAAGCTTTGGTTAAAAATGGCTGTTTGGCCATTGGCGAAGGCGCAAATATGCCTTGCACCAAAGATGCCGTAGATATTTTACAAAATGCAAAAATACTTTACGGAATAGGAAAAGCTGCAAATGCCGGTGGCGTAGCTGTTTCGGGATTAGAAATGTCGCAAAATGCAATGGGCGTTAGCTGGACTGCCGAAAAAGTAAACCAAGAACTCAAAACAATAATGAAAAAAATACACGAAGCTTGTGTAGGATATGGTACGCTAGAAAATGGGGAAATAGATTATATTAAAGGAGCAAATATTGCTGGTTTTAAAAAAGTAGCAGATGCTATGCTCGCGCAAGGTGCAGTTTAGAAACGTAAAATATTTTCCGTAAAGTCTTTTTTAAATATCTATATACGCGACTTTTGAGAAAATCATACCTTTGCAAAAAACAATATAGCGCGGTATTTTTAGTTATTAGCCATATATCTACCTAATGAAATTTTTAAAAGTAATTTTCTTTTTATTTACCGGGTTTATTTTTGCCCAAGAACAACAAGACTTTTCAGATTCTTGGACAGATTTATATTCTTACTACCAAATAAAAGATATTGCCGCAGGGAATAATAAAATTTATGCCGCGGCGCAAAATGCGGTTATTTCTTTTACGCTATCTTCCGGTCAGGTAGATAAAATATCTTCTGTAAAAGGTTTATCTGGCGAGAATATTTCTGCAATTTACTATTCAGAGAATTTACAATATATCGTACTAGGTTATGAAAACGGTTTAATAGAAACCTATAATACCCAAACGGGAAAAGTATTCTCTTTTATAGATATTGTAGAAAAGCAAACCATCTCGCCAAATAATAAGCGTATAAATCAGTTTAAAGAAGAAGAAGGCAAAATTTATATTGCTACCAATTATGGTATTTCTGTATTAAATTTAGCAAACTTAGAGTTTGGAGATACTTTTTATATTGGCGATAATGGCAGCCAATTGGGTGTGACTGGTATAGAAATTTTTCAAAATAAAATTTATGCAGCTACCAAAGGTGGGGGCGCAAGATACGCGAGTATAGATAATCCTAATCTAATAGATTATCAAGTTTGGCAAAGTATAGGTACAAATTACTTTACGGCAATTACGCGTTTTCAAGATAAATTATATGTGACTACATTAGATAATCGCCAGTTCGAAATTGTAAACAACACACTTGTATTTGTAAACCAATACAATAGCACTATTCGAGATTTTAAAAGTTTTGGAGATAAGTTAGTAATAAGTTTGCGAGACAAAGTTTTGGTGCTAGATTCTTCTTTGTCGCAATTAGCTAGTTTTGGTAGTACACAAAATTTTGAAGCTAATTTTAATACAGCTTTCTTAAGAGGAGATCGTATTTTTATTGGCGATGAAAAAGAGGGTTTGCTAAAGGCGAAACTTTCATTAGCAGGAAATTATGAGTATTTGAGTCCGCCGGGACCATTAATGAATAAGGTTTTTGCTATGCAAGCCATCCCAAACGAATTATGGCTTACATTCGGGGAGTATTCGGTATATCTTAACCCATTTCCTTTAAATAAACGCGGTTTAAGTCATTTTAAAAATGATCACTGGATAAATTTTAGGTACCAAGACTTACCACAAGCACGCTCTATTGTAGAGGTTACCATAAATCCTACACAAACAGGGCAAGTTTTTTTTAGTTCTTTTCATGATGGTTTGTTAGAAATTGTAAACGACGAAGATATTTTTTTGTACGACCAAAACAATTCTAATCTAGAACCCATAGAAGACCCGGAAGCCGGCCCAAATGATGTTAGGATAGGAAGCAGCGTTTTTGATGGTGCGGGTAATTTTTGGTTTACAGAAGGAAAACATAGCAAAGGTTTGCTAAAAAAAACTCCCGGCTCTTCCAATTTTGAAAAGTTTGATGTTACAGATGTTATTCAAAATCCAAAAATAAGAAATAGCGGTTTCCCCGATATTGTCAGCAACAAAGCAAATTATTTATTTTTAGGAAGCTATCAAGACGGTGTAATTGGTTTTAACACGCAAACCGAAACCTTTGCAAAAGTAAGCGGTGGCGAAAATGCAGGAAACCTACCATCTAATCAAGTTAATGCCTTGGCGTTAGATAACAACAACCAACTCTGGATTGGCACCAACCGTGGTTTACGCGTACTGTATAATCCCGGCGCAATGTTTGACCAAACCAACTTGCAGACAAATCAAATTATTATTTTAGATGACGATGGCGTGGCGCAAGAACTTTTGGCAAATACCAATATTTCTGCAATTCGCGTAGATGGTAATAACAATAAATGGGTTGGTACAGAAGCCGGCGTATTTTATTTATCTTCTAATGGGCAAGAGACAATTTATCGGTTTACCAAAGACAATTCGCCATTACCTTCCAACATAATTACAGATGTTGCTATAGACCAAGCTTCAGGAGAGGTGTATATTGGTACAATTAACGGCTTGCTAAAATTTAAAGGTAAGGCAACTGCCTCTGCAGAAGATTTTAGCAAAGTAAGAGCTTATCCCAATCCTGTTAGACCGCAATATCACGGCGCTGTAACCATAGATGGGTTACAAGCCGGAGCCAATATAAAGATAACAGATATAGAAGGTAATTTGGTTTACGAAACCACGGCGCAAGGCGGTAGCATACAATGGAATACTCGCGCTTTCGGAAAGCATAAAGTAGCCTCCGGCGTCTATATGGTTTTAATAACTTCTGAAGACCAAACCGAAACAAAAATTACCAAAATAATGATTGTTCGCTAATGTTGGTAAAAACAAAAGCCATTGTCTTGCAAGCCATAAAATACCGTGATAGCGATTTGATTGTACGCTGTTATACGCAAAAAAGCGGCGTAAAAAGTTATTTATTGCGAGGGGTTTTAAAATCAAAAAAAGGCAAATTTCGTGCTGCAATGTTTCAGCCACTAACGCAACTAGAAATAGAAGCTAATCATAAAGACAAAGAAGCTTTAGATTATTTAAAAGACGCAAAAGTAGCCCAAGCTTACACCTCCTTACAAACCAATATGTACAAAGCCTCTATTTTGCTTTTCTTGGCAGAGATTTTACGCAATTCTATACAAGAAGAAGAAGAAAACCAAGCATTATTTCAATACTTAGAAGAAAATTTAAATTGGCTGGACCAAGCAGAAAAATTTGCTAATTTCCATTTATTATTTTTGGTAAAACTCACACAATATTTGGGTTTTTATCCCAATTATTCCAAAACCAATTTACCGTATTTCAATTTATTAGACGGCAACTTTCAGTACGAAGAAATAAATAAATATTGCATTAGCAACCAAAACTCAGAGTTGTTAAAACAGTTTTTACAGGTCAATTTTGAGCAATTGCACACTATTAAACTCAACCAGAGCAAAAGAAAAGATTTTTTAGAAATGCTAATCCTGTATTATCAATTGCAACTTCAAGGCTTCAAAAAACCAAAATCTATAGAAGTTTTGCACCAGTTGTTTTAGTTGGGCGTGCCCCTCATAAAATCGGGTCGGGCTTTCATTACTCGCTTCCCTACTGCTATCGCAGCAGGAAGAGCTCAAACATGCCATTCAATCCCTCACGCAAAAAAGCACTCCCAATTATCCGTCAAAGTTTTTCCAACTTTGTAGATATGTTAAAAAGTTTTTTTCCGAGAAAGCGCGATTTCTTTTTTGTGTTATTTTTCTCACATTCCGCTAAAAAAACCTACAGGGTTTTAGAATTTTTCAACTAACACACCTACCACCTACCACCTTACACCTAATACCTAAATACTAATTCTCAACTCTTAAATTTCCGCTAAGATTTCCGTAAAGTAAAAAGCCAAAGCATTTTTTTCTTTAAATTGTTAATTATGAAAACACCTTTACTTCATTTTAACCAAAAAGGCATTTATTGTAAACAAGCAGATGTTTACCTAGACCCGTGGAAACCGGTAAAAAAAGCTATTATTTCGCACGGGCACGCAGACCATTCGCGTTGGGGGCATCAGCAATATATTACGCACCATACCAACGTGCCAATTATAAAACACCGGTTGGGAGATATAAATGTTGCCGGTGTAGATTGGGGCGAATCTTTTATAGTAAATGGTGTAAAATTTTCGTTACATCCGGCAGGACACATTATTGGTTCTGCACAAATTAGAGTAGAATATAAAGGAGAAGTATGGGTTTTTACCGGAGATTATAAATTAGAAGATGATGGCTTGGCTACACCTTATGAAGTAGTAAAATGCCACAGTTTTATAACCGAATGTACCTTTGGTTTACCGGCTTTTAAATGGCAACCGCAAAAAGAAGTTTTTAATGAAATTAATACCTGGTGGCAGCAAAATAAGGAAGAAGGAAATACATCGGTTTTATTTGGTTATTCTTTAGGGAAAGCCCAGCGCTTGCTAAAACATCTAGATACATCTATCGGTCAAATTTACACCCATGCGGCAATAGAAAATATGAACGAAGTGGTAAGAGAAATTGCCAGCTTACCCGAAACAATACGAATTACAAAAGACACTAAAAAAGAAAATCTAAAAGGTAATATGGTATTGGCGCCACCTAGCGCTCACGGTTCGCCGTGGATAAGAAAAATGGTGCCTTACGTTACCGCTTCGGCAAGTGGTTGGATGACTTTTCGTGGCGCGCGTCGTAGACGTGCAATAGATAAAGGCTTTGTCTTGTCAGATCATTGCGATTGGCAAAGTTTATTTACAACCATAAAAGCTACCGGAGCAGAAAAAATTATTTGTACCCACGGTTATACAGATATCTTTTCCCGTTTTTTATGCGAGCAAGGATATGATGCGCGTACAGAGCAAACGCAATTTGAGGAAGAAAACGCCGAACAGGAAAAAAGCGCTTCCATAAAATCTGCATCCTCATGAAACAGTTTGCAACTCTCATAAAGACTTTAGACAGCACAAATAAAACCACGCTTAAGGTAAACGCGCTTACAAAATATTTTGAACAAGCTGAACCTAAAGATAAGGTTTGGACAATTGCTATTTTATCACACAGAAGACCGCCACGCCCCGTAAATACGACGCTTATGCGAGAATGGGCGTCAGAATTGGCGAAAATTCCCCTTTGGTTGTTTGAAGAATCGTACCACATTGTAGGAGATTTGGCAGAAACTATTGCTTTGGTAATTCCGCCTTCTGAAGAATCTTCCGAAAAGAGTTTACACCAATTTTTAGACGAAATAATAAAGCTTAAAAAACAACCGGAAGAAGACAAAAAAGCCTATTTATTTGAAAATTGGCTCAGCTTAAATTATTACGAACGTTTTGTGTTTACAAAGCTTATTACCGGTAGTTTTCGAATCGGCGTAAGCCAAAAACTAATGACGCGTGCTCTATCTAAGGCAACACAAATAGACGAAGATATTTTGGCTTACAAACTTATGGGAAATTGGGAACCGGTCAAAACAAGCTTTAATCGGCTTATTTTAGAAGAAAACAAATCAGATTATCTTTCAAAACCTTACCCGTTTTATTTGGCTTATGCCATAGAAAATGAACCGCAAGATTTGGGCACTGTGCAAGAGTGGGCAGCAGAACATAAATGGGATGGTATTCGTGCGCAAGTTATAATCCGCGAAAGCGAACTTTTTGTATGGAGCAGAGGAGAAGAATTGGTAAGCGATAAATATCCCGAGTTTGAAAGCTTTACGGAAGTAATACCGGACGGAACAGTTTTAGACGGAGAAATTTTACCTTTTCCTAAAGGAGAAATAGGCACTTTTAAAGATTTGCAAACCCGTATAGGTCGAAAAAACGTCAGTAAAAAATTACTGGAAAAAACACCGGTTATTTTAAAAGCCTATGACGTGCTAGAATGGAAAGGAAAAGATATCCGGTCGCGCTCTTTTAAAGAAAGAAGACAAATTTTAGAAAATCTATATACTAAAACTCAAGATTTAGATATTCCGCTACAACTTTCAGAAACAATTTCGTTTTCTAATTGGGAAGAAGCAGCAAAAGAACGCGAGCGCAGTCGGGAGGTGAAATCGGAAGGTTTAATGCTTAAACGTTGGGACTCGCCTTATTTAGTAGGCAGAAAAAAAGGCGATTGGTGGAAATGGAAAGTAGATCCGTTAACCATAGATGCGGTACTAACTTATGCCATGCGTGGTCACGGGAGACGCAGTAATTTATTTACAGATTATACTTTCGGGTTGTGGGACAAAGAAAAAAATGAATTAGTAACTTTTGCCAAAGCTTATTCCGGTTTAACCGATGCAGAATTTAGAAAAGTAGATGCGTGGATTAAAAGAAACATCTTAGAACGTTTTGGGCCGGTAAGAAGCGTAAAACCGCAGCACGTTTTTGAGATTGCTTTTGAAGGCATAGCCGAATCTAAGCGCCATAAAAGCGGCGTAGCTACCAGGTTTCCTAGGATTTTACGTTGGAGACAAGATAAAAAAATTGAAGATGCAAATACGTTGGAAGATCTAAAAGCGTTAATTCCGTGAAAAAACAACTTTTAAATTCTGCAAATTCTTGGTTTGAGGAACAAAACTGGAAAGCTTTCAAGTTTCAAAAAGATACTTGGCAAGCATATTTAAAAGGAAAAAATGGTTTGCTTAACGCCCCAACCGGAAGCGGAAAAACTTATGCGCTTTGGGTACCTATTGTTTTAGAAATTTTACAACAAAAAAGTAAAAAGAAAAAGCCAGGCAAAGGTTTAAAAGCTTTATGGATTACCCCACTGCGAGCACTTTCCGCAGAAATCGAGCAAGCAGCAACACGTTTTGCTCAAGATATAGATCCTGAGTTAACTGTAGGAATTCGTACAGGAGATACGCCGCAAAAAGTTCGCGCGGCACAAAAACGCAAAATGCCGGACTTACTCATTACCACGCCAGAGAGTTTGCAGCTTTTGCTTTCTTCAAAAAATTATGACAAAACCTTTAAAAATTTAAATGCCGTCGTGGTAGACGAATGGCACGAGTTATTAGGCAGCAAACGTGGCGTGCAAATGGAATTGGCTTTAAGCCGACTTAAAAGCGTTTCTCAAAACTTAAAAATTTGGGGAATTTCGGCTACTATTGGCAATTTAGAGCAAGCCAAGGAAGTTTTGTTAGGACCGCAAACACCACAATTTGAAAATTCGGTTTTGATAAAAGCCAATATCAAAAAGAAGATAAAAGTACAATCGCTTATTCCTAAAAAGATGGAGAAATTCCCTTGGCGGGGACATTTAGGTTTGCATTTAATAGATGAGGTAGTTCCCATAATTAAAAACTCTAAAACTACGTTATTGTTTACCAACACGCGCTCGCAATGCGAATTATGGTTTCAAAAATTAATGGAAAAATACCCCGAATTTGCCGGAGAAGTCGCTATGCATCACGGCAGCATAAATAAAGAAACACGATTGTGGGTAGAACAAGCCATTAGAAACGAAACCTTAAAAGCGGTGGTTTGTACTTCGAGTTTAGACTTGGGCGTAGATTTTGCTCCGGTAGAAACTATTGTACAAATAGGAAGTCCAAAAGGCGTGGCACGGTTTTTACAACGCGCAGGAAGAAGCGGTCACCAACCGGGAAAATTAAGTGTTATTCATTTTTTGCCAACGCACGCTATGGAACTTATTGAAGCTTCCGCTTTGCAAAAAGCCGTAAAAAAGCAAGCCGTAGAAGATCGCGTGCCTTATTTACAAAGCTATGACGTGTTGCTGCAATATTTGACCACTTTGGCTGTTTCAGATGGTTTTTATCCGCAGAAAATTTATCCCGAAGTAAGTTCTACATTTTGCTACCAAGGTTTAACACAAAACCAATGGAAGTGGTGTTTAAATTTTATTACAACGGGTGGAGAAAGTTTACATACCTATGACGAATACCAAAAAGTAGAAATTGAAGAAGACGGGAAGTTTAAAGTTAATAATCGTGGCGTTGCTATGCGACACCGCTTGCAAATTGGCACGATTGTGAGCGATGCCGTACTGAGCGTAAAATATATAAAAGGCGGATTTATTGGTAGCATCGAAGAGTTTTTTGTATCAAAATTAAAACGTGGCGATGTCTTTATGTTTGCCGGAAGAAATCTAGAATTTGTACGCATAAAAGGCATGCAAGTGCAAGTGCGAAAATCGAATAAAAAAACAGGAAAAGTTCCTAGTTGGGCGGGAGGCAGAATGAGTTTTTCGGCACAAATGAGTGAGTTGCTTCGGGAAGAAATGTATGCTGCCGCAGCCAGCGTAGATAAAAAACTAGCGCAAGAGTTGGGCATTAGCACAAAATCTCTAGAGTTAAAAGCGCTACAACCCATTTTTGAACGGCAATTGCTAGATTCTATCATTCCTACACAAAATGAATTTTTAATAGAAAGCTTTAAAACTCGCGAAGGTTATCACGCGGTTTTTTATCCGTTTGAGGGCAGATTTGTGCACGAAGCTTTGGGAAGTTTGTTGGCTTACAGAATAAGTTTGTTGAGTCCTATTTCGTTTAGCATAGCGTTTAACGATTATGGTTTTGAGTTGCTTTCTGACCAAGAAATAGATATGCAACAAGTGTTGGATAACAACCTGTTTTCTAACGAATTTGTAATGGATGATTTATATAAAAGTCTAAACGCAACCGAAATGGCACGCAGAAAATTTAGAGACATTGCCGTAATTGCCGGTTTGGTTTTTACCGGTTACCCAAACAAATTGATTAAAAGCAAGCATTTACAATCCAGCTCACAATTGTTGTTTGATGTCTTTCGGGATTACGAACCTGAAAATTTATTGTTTCAGCAAGCCTTTACGGAAACCTTTGAACATCAGTTAGAAGAAGGCAGGTTACGATTGGCTTTAGAACGCATTGCGCAACAGAAAATAGTTTGGAAAAAATGCAGAAAACCCACGCCTTTTTCGTTTCCTATAATTACCGATAGGTTGCGGGAAAAGCTATCGTCAGAAAAATTAGAAGACCGCATTAGACGAATGATTAAAAAACTTTAAACACACTCTCGTCTAAAAAATAGGTAAATACGTAAAGCAACCTAAGAAAACAACTGGTAAAAATTAGAAAACTAAGCGCTAAAACTTCCGCGGAAGCGAAAACAGAAGTATAAAAATTCTGTTAATCCTATCTGATAAGCTTTTAGAAGATTTTATCTTGTAAACAAAAACTAAATGAAGACCTCAATAAGCCTTTTAATAATTTTGGTTTTTACGGCTTGTAATACCTTGCAAAAGCAGGAAATTACTAAAGATGCGATGCTGAAAATAGGGCAAGGTAATTTGCACGGAATTGGAGACCAAAAACTTCAACCGCAGCAAAAGATTATTACATCTGAAAAAGAATGGAGCGATTTAAAGAAAAAAATGAATGCGGTAAATCCTACCACGCAAAACTTTAAAAATTTACCGGTTAATTTTAAAAATGAAATGCTTTTGGTTTTGATAAGTGATTTGAAAAGTAGCGGCGGGCACAGCATTATGATTGAAAAAATTGAAGAAACCCAAAAACAAATCGAAATTGCTTACCGCGAAAAATCTCCGGACGGAATTGCCACTACCGTGATGACGCAACCGTATTTTGTGGCAAAAATTCCGAAAACAAATAAAGAAGTGCGTTTTATAAAACTAAATTGATGCTAGAGGTAAATTTGCAGGGAGAAACTTTTATTTTTCACCCTAGCGGTGCTTTATATTGGAGAAGCTTAAAAACATTGCTTATCGCAGATGTGCATTTAGGAAAAATTGCGCATTTTAGAAAGCACGGTAGCGCGATACCGCAAAAAGCGATTTTAAAAAATTTTCAGCAACTTAAAAAAGTGGTAAATACATTTAAACCGGAGAAAATCTATTTTTTGGGCGATTTGTTTCACAGCACTTTTAATACCGAGTTTACTTATTTTAAAACTTGGGTGCAAGAACAGCAAGCAGATTTAACCTTAATTATGGGAAATCACGATATTATTTCGCCAACAAATTTTGAAAATTTGGGAATTGAAGTTCAAAAAGAAAGTTATCTCAAAAATTTTCTACTCACCCATCACCCCGAAAAACGCGAAGGTTTTTTTACTATTTGCGGTCATGTACATCCCGGCTTTCGCTTACGCGGAATAGGAAAACAGCACGAGAAATTACCTTGCTTTTTTAAAACCAAACAACAATTAATTCTTCCCGCTTTTGGTACCTTTACAGGGAATTATTTGATACAACAATCAGAAAATGACCAAATTTACGTTTGCACAGAAACCGAAGTAATACCTATACCACAAAAACCATGAAACCAAAAATACTCGCTGTTCTTAATTTTATTTCGGTGCTTATTGCAATTGCCACGAGCTACGCAACGCAAGCTTTTCAGCTTAACGGAAACACTATTGGCGGTTTAAGCAAACAACCTGAATATGCTAATTTATTTACACCGGCTGGTTATGCTTTTGCTATTTGGGGCATTATTTATTTGGCATTATTGGCTTTTAGTAGTTATCATTTATACCAAGTATTTAAGAAAAAGGAAGTAAAAGCTTTTTTACGACAAACCGGTCTTTGGTTGGTGTTGGCAAATTTAGCTACTTCGGCGTGGGTAGTGGCTTGGTTGTATGAATATACCGGCCTTTCGGTATTATTTATGCTAACTGCTTTGCTTGCATTAATCAAAATTATTCTTAACACCAATATGGAGCGTTGGGATGCGCCGCTAAAAGTAATTGCTTTTAATTGGTGGCCAATTTGTTTGTATTCGGGATGGATTGCCGTTGCTACTATTGCAAATATTGCAGCTTATTTGGTAAAAATAGATTGGCAAGCATTTTTGTTTACAAAAGTGCAATGGACAATCCTAATGGTTATAATTGCTACGCTTGTTAATTTGGCGATGATTTATTTTAGAAATATGCGCGAGTTTGCAGCTGTTGGTATTTGGGCACTAATTGCCATTTATGTAAAACAACAAGAAAATGTAGAAAGCATAGCATACACCGCTCTAGCGGGAGCAATAATTATTGGATTATATGCAGCTTACCACGGTTTTAAAAACCGAAAAACCAACCCGATGTTTAGGATGATGCAAGAATAGTATGGAGTAGATAGTATTTAGTAATCATTACTGTCCGATTAATAAAACTTGCTCTTAAAATTAGCAATAGTTATTTTCAATAAAATTTGTTTGTTCATTTTTTTCATTGACAAAAAAACGAACCAAAAAAGTCTAGGCTTAACCGAACTTTACTAAAAATTTCTCTCGTTACGGCGCAAACTAAATGTATTTGCTGATTTTCATAAATTTTTAAAACTCAAAGTTTTGCTCGTCTTTATTCAATTTTTTGCGGCTGGCGCTAGTTTGCTTAGCCCTCCACTCAGATCATTTTTTAACGTAAACTTCGCTTAGGCCAGAAAAAAATAAAAACCCTTAAAGCAAGGTATCATATTATAAATCTCTCAAAACCCTTGGCTATTATTGACGTGTCATTCGTTTTAATTAATTTAATCGGACACTAGTATTTAGTAATGCGTAATAAAATTTGTAAAAATTCATTAGAGAAATCCTGAAATAAATTCAGTTTGACCGTCAGCTATTTGTCTTTTAGCAGCAAAGAATCTATTCAATTACAGCGAGTCTAATCAATTTTAATTTCAACTTCAATTTCTAACTACTCAATACTAAAATCTCAAGACTAATTACTACCTCAAACCATTCCTTTAATATCATTGCCCCAGGTTGGGTAAGCAAAAATCATGGCTTTTAAGTCTTCGCAAGTTAATTGTCCGCAGATGGCTACAGTAAAAAGATTAATCATTTCGGCGGCTTGCGGGCTTATAATATGCGCGCCTAAAATTTTTTGTGTCTTTTTATCTACAATAGTTTTAAAGCCGTAATGCTTTTCATTAATTCGTTTGGCGTTATACCAATCTAAATTTTGCTTTTCTTTTACAACAATATCATAGCCTTTTGCTTTTGCTTCGTCTTCAGACAAACCAACAGAAGCCAATTGCGGATTGGTAAACACCACCGATGGTTGCGGTGGATAATTAGCTTCCTCCTTAACGCTTTTACCAATTAGTTGCGAAATAACCACTTTGGCTTCTTGCGACGACAATGGTGTTAGCGGCAAACCATCACTATCCGATACATCGCCACAAGCATACACATCTTTATTCTTGGGGTTTTGAAGATACTTATTTACACTCACGCCTTTTTTACTAAAACTTACCTTACCTTTTTCTAAATCTAATTCGTCTATAGATGGCACGCGGCCGGCAGTATTAAAAACCATTTCTGCTTTTACTTCTATGGTTTTGTCACCTTGTTTTGCGCTTACGCGGAAATATTTTTGCAGTTTCTCAATTTTATTTACGCCGGCGTTAACTATAAATTCTACTCCCAATTCTTCAAAAGATTTTACTAAAGGATCTACAATGGCCTCATCAAAATTGGTTAGAGGTTTTGGTGCCATATCAATCATAGTAACTTTTACGCCAAGGCTGGCAGCAAGATGGGCAAACTCCATCCCAATATAACCGGCGCCAATAAACACCATACTTTCGGGTAATTTTGGCAAGTCTAAAAAATCGTCGCTCACTAATGCGAGATCCCTTCCGGGAATTTTAAGTTCAAGAGGTTTATTTCCGGTAGCAATCACAATTTTTTTGGCACGCACGGTTTTTCCTTCCACCGAAAGGGTGTTTTCATCTAAAAATTTCGGCGATTGGTGGTACATTTTGATACCTAATTCCTTTAAATCTCTTTCAGTTGCGAAGGGAATGGCATCCACAAATTGCTTTTTGTAGTCTTGTAAATCCTCCCAATTAAATTCGGGCATTTTAGTAATTCCTTTTCCTTGCATTTTTCGGGCACGATCTATTATTTCAGAAAGTCCTACCAAGACTTTTTTAGGGTCGCAACCTCTGTTGGCGCAAGTACCACCAAACTCTCTGTTGTCTGCAATAGCTACTTTTTTTCCTGCTTCCGCGCAAGCTTTTGCCACTGTTTTTCCGGCGGTTCCCGTTCCTATTACAAATACATCATACGCTTCAATACCCATAATTTTCTTTTTAAGCTAAAAAGATACAGGTATTTGTAAAGTTAGGCTGTTAGCAAAATGGTAAAATATAAGATACAGATAGGTTAGTTTAAAAAAGTACTTTTTTAAGTACATTTTTATTATCTTTGTTTTATGGAAACAGTAAATTACACCAACTTTCGCTCTAATCTAAAGCATTGGTTTGATACAGTTATAGATGATGTTAGCGAATTGATTATCAAACGAAAAGGCGGAAAAGACTTGGTGCTTATCTCTTTGGACGAATACAATTCTTTAAAAGAAACTACTTATCTTCTCACTGGTAAAAACAGAGAAGTTTTGTTAAACTCTATCAAAGAATTAGAGTCAGGTAAAACGCTGGAAAAAGAGTTGATAGAAAAGTGAAATTAACTTGGTCCGCCACCTCTTGGGAAGACTATTTGTATTGGCAAAAAGTAGATAAGAAAATACTTAAGAGAATAAATCAACTTCTGAAAGTTTGTATGCGTACTCCTTTTGAAGGATTAGGGAAGCCCGAAGCTTTAAAAGGAGATTTGCAAGGATATTGGTCTAGAAGAATAAATACAGAGCACCGTTTAGTTTACAAATATGAAAAAAACCAAATTTGGGTAGCAGCTTGTCGCTATCATTACGGAAAGTGACTTTTCAAGTTGTAAGTGCTCGAGATTTCTCTGGATACACAAGCTTACCTACTTATTGCCGAATCTAAGGCCAACAGGATATATTATTAAAGCCGTAAATTAACTTTTTAGTCTAGGTTTTTACAAAAAAACCATCAAAAAGAAGTATTTTTAGTAAAAAGATGCTTCTTCTATGCAAAAGCAAACCAACATAAAAAATTATCTAGAAGGTCCAGAAATGACCCAACTGGTTGCTAAAGCCCGGAAAATAAAAGAAAGCGGAAAGGTTTTTTCTGATGTTTATGACGATAAAGGTTGCCAGTATGTAGATTTGGTACAAGAAGGCGGCGGCGTTTTGGGCGTTGCTCTCGTAGGTTATACCTATATTTTAGAACAAGCAGGAATTAGGTTTTATAGTTTGGGCGGTACGTCTGCCGGAGCTATTAATGCTATGTTTATGGCCGGCTTGGCCAAAATAGGCGAACCCGTTTCCGTAAAGATATTGGATGTTTTAAGCCAGAAAAACTTTTTTGATTTTGTAGATGGTCCAAAAGGCATTAAAAAATTGGTGCAACGCAAAGTAGAAGAACGCGGTGGTTTGTTCTGGAGTTTACTATTTAACAGCATTAGTATTTATTACCAATTGCGCTATAAATTGGGGCTTAACCCGGGTAAGAAACTAGAAAATTGGATTAACCATCATCTGGTAGAAGCAGGAATTAATTCTTACGCAGATTTAAAACAAAAACGAGAGAATTTTCATAAACTTTACCATAGGGAACAACGCGAAATTTCTAAACCTAGATTAGCAATTATTTCTTCTGAAATTACCACGCATACCAAAGTAGATTTCCCTAGAATGGCGCATTTATATTGGAAAGATGTAGAGAAAATTCATCCGGCCCAATTTGTAAAAGCTTCTATCGCAATTCCTTATTTTTTCTATCCGTTTTTAAAAAAAGACATTCCAAATGCCGGTGCCAAAGCACATAAAGACTGGATAAATTTTGCAGGTTACCGCGGCGAAATTCCGCCGGAAGTTAAATTTGTAGATGGCGGTTTATTATCTAACTTTCCTATTAATGTTTTTCATACCCATAAAACGCCTTCGCTACCTACATTTGGCGTTCGCCTAAGCGTTTATAGAAAAGAATACAGTTCTACAACTGGAATTTTTAGTCTGGGCGGGGCGATGATTAGTACAATGCGACAAATTTATGATTACGATTTTTTGCTTCGCAATCCGGATTATAAGCAACTAATTTGTCATATAGATGCAGATCTTCAGTACAATTGGTTAAATTTTGATATGTCTTTCCAAGATCAAAAAAATTTATTATTGATGGGTGCTCAAAAAGGTTTAGAGTTTCTAAAAACCTTTGATTGGGTTAACTACAAAGCAATCCGTAAAAAAATACAGTATCCTAGAATTTAGTAAGTTATACTGTTTTTTGTGTATTAAATTCCTTAAATTGTTAGTGTTATAAAAACTTAAAATTAAATATATAGTATTTTCCTTAACGAAATTTCACTTCACAACCTACAAATAATTGACTATGCTTGTATTGTTAGATAATGGTCACGGCGGACTTATAAACGGAATTTACCAAACCCCAGGAAAACGTAAACGTTGGGACGACGGCGTTATTTATGAAGGCGAATTTAATCGTGCTATCGTAAACGGAATTATAGAAGAACTCACCCGTTTAAATATTCCTTACGTCAATATCGCGCCAGAATACAGAGATGTACGTTTGGTTACGCGGGTAGGCCGCGCCAACGCTTTTGCACACTTGCCTTGTTTTTATTTAAGCGTCCATTCTAACGCTGGCGGCAAAGGAAGTGAAATGTTTACTTATTACGGCGACTCTAAAAGCGATGCAATTGCCACAATTTTTGGCGAAGAATTTAAAAGAGAATTCCCATTTAAAAGATTACGAACAGATTTTAGCGATGGCGATTTAGATAAAGAAGCAGCTTTTTACGTATTGAAAAAAACAAGGATGCCTGCCCTTCTTACTGAAAATTTCTTTATGGATAATCACGAAGAATTTACGGAAATTCTAAACAAGCCAGAAGGCCGGAAGAAGATAATAGATTACCATATAAAAAGCATTCTTCGGGTGCAGCAAGAGTTATTTTGACCTTTAATTTAAAGCCTATGAAAAACCTAAAAAAAATTGTTGGTTTTTGTTTGATAAATGTTTTAATGCTGTCTTGCGACGGATTGAGAACAGCTGCATTTGATCAATATTCCTATCAAAAAGCAACAGAGATTAAAGTAGAAACAGCTTCGTTATTAACCAAAGCAATAGAACCTTATGCGCAACACGAAGAAGAAGTGGAAGCTTTGCGTACCGATTTGCAAAAAATAATAGAATACGAAAAAAACAAAAACTATAACGACATTAGTCTGGCAATGTGGCAACTTCTTTCTGACGAAGAGAAGAACTTATTGGCCGGTTTGCTTAGTCGGTGGGAAAAGGAACAACAACTATCGCCTGTTTTTTTACGAGAGTCCCAAGCGCAAGTGATGGAAGCCATTAATTTGATTATTAAATACGAAGCCGCGAAAGACAAAACTTCCAAAACCCAATTGAAACAACTTATTAATAGCTATTAGTTATGGATTTTGAAAAATTATTACAAGAAATGCGCGATAATTTGTTGCTTTTGGTACGCGAGCAGTATGCAGATTTTAAGCAAGCCAGCGAAGATGCTGTTTTACAATTTTTGGAAGACTCGAAAGAAAAATTAGAAAAATGGACTATTCTTTTGGCAGAAGGTCTTCTCACACCAGACGAATACAAATGGCTTCTAAAAAGTCAGAAAGATTTATTTTTAATGCAAACGCTTTACAACGCAGGAATTTCAAAAATCAGATTGGGTATTTTTAAAAATAAAGTAATCAATATGATTACAGATGTTGCTATTAAGGTGCTGTTGTAATAACTAGGATAGGAAAAATTGTAAATTACTGATAAATAACTTCCTTAATAAAAAAAACAAAGCGTTAAAATAATTTTCCCTGTTGTGAACTATTTGCGAAGCAATTATCTTTGCAAGAATGAGTTTATCTAAAATTACCGAGAAATTTTCACAGCTCCCGCAACAGCGAGAACTGGAAAAAGCTATTGCCCAGTCCAAAGAGCTTACTGCAAAAATACACGCCAAAGGCCTTATAGGTTCGGCGCTTTCGTTTGCGGTTTCTCAAAGCTTTAAAAATACAGAAAAGCCATTTCTGCTGGTCTTTAACGACAAAGAAGAGGCCGCTTATCATCTTAACGATTTAGAGCAACTTTTGGGAGATAAAAACGTACTGTTTTATCCCGGTAGCTATCGCCGGCCTTACCAATTAGAAGAAACAGATAATGCCAACGTGCTTTTGCGTGCAGAAGTACTCAACCGCATAAACTCACGTAAAAAGCCGGCAATAATTGTTACCTATCCGGACGCTTTGTTCGAGAAAGTGGTTACCCGAAAAGAACTAGACCGCAGTACGCTAAAAATTAGTCTGGGCGACGAACTTTCTATAGATTTTGTAAACGAAGTTTTGTTTGAATATAAGTTTAAACGCGTAGATTTTGTGACAGAACCCGGCGATTTTTCGGTGCGAGGTGGTATTATAGATGTATTTTCGTTTAGTAACGACGAACCTTATCGTATAGAATTTTTTGGCGATGAGGTGGATAGCATTCGTAGTTTTGATGTAGAAACACAACTTTCTACAGACAAGGTAAAGAAAATTTCAGTAATGCCAAATGTAGAAAACAAACGCTTAGAAGAGGTACGGGCAGGTTTTCTAGAATATATAGCCGGTAAAACAGTAGTCTTTATAAAAAATCTTGATTTACTAGGCGCACAACTCGATAAATTGTTTGAAAAGGCAGAAGAGGCTTTCAAAAAATTATCAGAAGATATCCGGCACCAAAGTCCGCAAGAGTTGTTTTGCAACGCTGCAGAGTTCAAGAAGCAATTGGTGAATTTTTCGGCGGTAGAAGTTGGGAGTCAAGCATTTTTAAATCCGCAGCAGCGTATAGAATTTCATACCAAACCACAACCTTCTTTTAATAAGAATTTTGATTTACTAATAGAGAATCTTCACAAAAACCATGCGGCCGGTTTTACCAATTATATTTTTTGTGGTAGCGAGCAACAAGCCAAGCGTTTTCGGGATATTTTTAAGGATAAGGAAGAAGAAGTGTATTATAAAACCGTGGTTTTCCCAATGTTTCAAGGTTTTATTGAAGAAGATGCAAAAACGGTTTGCTATACAGATCATCAAATTTTTGAACGTTACCATAAATTCCACTTAAAAAACGGCTACGCCAAAAAACAAGCCATAACTTTAAAGGAGTTAACCAATTTAGATGTAGGCGATTATGTAACGCATATCGATCACGGAATTGGAAAATTTGGCGGTTTGCAAAAAATAGATGTAGAAGGAAAAAAACAAGAAGCTATCAAGCTTTTTTATGGCGAAAGAGATATTTTATACGTAAGTATTCATTCCTTACATAAAATTTCGCGGTATAACGGTAAGGAAGGAAAAGCGCCTAAAATTTATAAATTAGGCAGCAAAGCTTGGAAAAAACTTAAAACAAAAACCAAAGCCCGTGTAAAACACATTGCCTATAATTTGATAGAATTATATGCCAAAAGACGCTTAGAAAAAGGTTTTGCTTTTGGGCCCGACAGTCATTTGCAACACGAGTTGGAAGCTTCTTTTATTTATGAAGACACGCCAGACCAAAGTACAGCCACGCAAGCCGTAAAAGAAGATATGGAAAACCAACGCCCAATGGATCGTTTGGTTTGTGGCGATGTTGGTTTTGGTAAAACCGAAGTAGCCATTCGTGCTGCGTTTAAAGCGGTAGATAATGGCAAACAAGTAGCGGTTTTGGTGCCAACAACAATACTGGCATTTCAGCACCAGCAAACTTTTACAGAACGACTAAAAGATTTGCCGGTAACGGTAGATTATCTAAATCGTTTTAGGACGGCAAAAGAGAAAAAACAAGTTTTAGAAGAGCTGGCAAACGGAAGAATAGACATTATAATTGGCACCCATCAACTGGTAAATAAAACGGTAAAATTTAAAGACTTAGGTTTACTAATTGTTGACGAAGAGCAAAAATTTGGCGTTTCGGTAAAAGACAAATTAAAAACCATTAAAGAAAATGTAGACACGCTTACGTTAACGGCAACGCCCATTCCGCGTACGTTGCAGTTTAGTTTGATGGCCGCGCGAGATTTGAGCACGATTACCACGCCACCGCCAAATAGATATCCTATAGAAAGTCATGTAATTCGGTTTTCGGAAGAGAGTATTCGCGATGCAATTTTGTATGAAATACAGCGTGGCGGACAGGTGTTTTTTATTCATAACCGTATAGAAAACATTAAAGAAGTTGCGGGAATGTTGCAGCGTTTGGTGCCGGATGCAAAAATTGGCATAGGTCACGGCCAGATGGAAGGCAAGAAACTAGAAAAGTTAATGCTAAGCTTTATTAATGGCGAATTTGATGTGCTGGTTTCTACCACCATTGTAGAAAGCGGTCTGGATGTGAGCAATGCTAACACGATATTTATTAATAACGCCAACAATTTTGGGCTATCAGATTTGCACCAAATGCGCGGTAGGGTTGGCCGAAGCAACAAAAAAGCCTTTGCTTATTTTATCACGCCGCCTTATTCTGTAATGACAGAAGATGCTAGAAAAAGAATAAGCGCTTTAGAGCAATTTTCTGCGCTTGGAAGCGGATTTAATATTGCTATGAAAGATTTGGAAATTCGCGGAGCAGGAGATTTGTTGGGTGGCGAGCAGAGTGGTTTTATTAACGATATTGGTT
Organism: uncultured Mesonia sp.; assembly: GCA_947494545.1. GTDB lineage: Bacteria > Bacteroidota > Bacteroidia > Flavobacteriales > Flavobacteriaceae > Mesonia. Next base: position 216,139 of record CANLVH010000001.1, read on the forward strand.
TTGATACCTATCAAAAAATCTTAAACGAAGCGATTGAAGAATTAAAAGAAAACGAGTTTAAAGATTTGTATGCCGATCAAGAAAAAACAGAAGATAAAATTTTTGTAAAAGAAACCCAAATTGATACCGATTTTGAAATTCTGTTTCCAGACGATTATATCAATAATATTACAGAACGTTTAAATTTATATACCAAATTAAACGAGCTAAGCACCGAAGAAGAATTGCAAAAATTTGAAACCGAATTAGAAGATCGTTTTGGCGAATTACCGGCAGAGGCAGTAAATTTACTCAATAGCGTGCGTATAAAATGGATTGCCGCACAAATTGGTATCGAAAAAATAATTTTAAAACAAGGCAAGATGATAGGTTATTTTATAGCCGACCAACAATCTGCTTTTTATCAAACCAAAACTTTTAATAAAGTATTGCAGTTTGTGCAAACGCATCCGCATCAATGTGTTATGAAAGAAAAGAAAACCCGCAATGGCTTGCGACTTTTGCTTACGTTTTCTAAAATTACTACTGTAGATAGAGCTTTAGAGGTTTTGCAACCTTTAAAAATAGAAAAGCAAGAGACAAGTAAAGCTGTAGCGGAAAATTCTTGATTTATTTCTTTACGGAAAAATAGTCAATTTTAAATAATAAAGATCAGTAGTTATTTTTTAGCGAAAGTAGGAATTATAGCAAGTTTGTCAGGTTGGGCGAAGTCGACATCTACTTTTACAACTGAAGAGTTTTCCACTGCGCATCAATAGCCATAAATGTAATTTACTTTATTGATTGTTAGTTAAGTAAACGCAATTAATACATCTGTATTTTTAATAAATTCTATAAAACATATTAAATATCGCCTCTTTATTTGAGGTGATACTCAATTATAAAATTTATTGTTTAATAATCTGTTGATTAGCAGAACCTTGGTTTGTTTCTACTTTTAAAATATACATTCCTGCGCTTAGTTGCGAAAGATTAATTCTTTTTATGCTTTGCGGAAATTGAAGTAATTCTTGTCCTTGCAAATTGTATAATTTTAAATTTTTTAACTGAATATTCTCGTCGGTTTTTATGTTTATAAAATCGTTTACCGGGTTTGGATAAATTTGCACTAGGTTTTTAATTTCTTTTGTATTACCGGTTGATAAATTATCGCAATTTTCCGTAAAGTTAATTTGCGGATCTATGTCCGGAGAATCAGTAATTGTAGGATTGTTAACATTATCTATACAGATGCTGTGTATATTAGGACAATTTTCGGCAACTACAAAGCATATACCATCCCCTAAAATTTGAATATTCTTTAGATTAACTTGCTCTAGATTAGCGCAATTACTTATATAAAGCTCGTTAAGATTCCAGCTATCTGAGAGATCTAAGTCTGTTATCAAGGTATTTTCTAAATTGACGCTATAAAGAAAATTATCTGAAAAATCTAACGTAGGTATGGGGTTGTTGCCAATATCTAGCATAGCTAAACTAGAATTTTGGGAAACATCTATAGAAGATATAGAATTATTTGCTGCCCGTAATTCGTATAAAGCAGGAAGATTTGTAGTATTGATATTTTCAAGCTGATTGTTGTTGCAAATCAGACTTTCTAAGCTTGAATTGGAAAAATCTAAAGAGGTTAAAAGATTATTAGAAACATCTAACTCCAATATATTACTAAAAGCTTCAATACCGGTTAAATTGGAAATATTTTGGTTAGGTAACGATAAAATAGTTAGTTGTTCTGCCTCAGAAACTTGAATTTCATCATCGTTATTAAGATCTATTGGCGCGCCATAATTATCATAATTTAAAAGTGCATTTTTAAAATTTACGTCAGGAATATCTACAGTTTGCGCGTTTATACTGCCGTAACTAAAAAAAAGCAAAGTGAATAAGATGTATAGTTGTTTCATTATCAGTTGGTTTTGCACTAAAGTTAGCGAAATTTTCCAAATAAATAAATCAAACATCTCGTTTAAAAAATGTTTGAAATTTGATTTATTTCTTAAGTAAACGTTTATTTATGCTTCCTTGGTCTGTTTCTATTTTTAAAATATACATTCCTGCGCTTAATTGCGATAAATTAATTCTTTTTATGCTTTGCGGAAATTGAAGTAATTCTTGTCCTTGTAAATTGTATAATTTTAAGTTTTTTAACTGAATATTCTCGGCGATTTTTATGCTTAAGAAATCGTTTACCGGGTTTGGGTAGATTTGGATAAGGTTTTCTAAAGTATAACTTTCTGTGCGGAGATCGTCCACAAATTCCGTGGAAACGGTATTGGTAATAATGGGCGGGTTAAAATCGAAGAAAATACTGGCATCACCGGTAATAACATCGCCAATTGCAATGCTTGCTTTTGGTTTGATTTTATAGGCTACAAAACCGTGACTTTCGGGTTCGTTTTCGTCCTCGTGGGGTAGGTAAATATTATCAAAAATAAACTCGACTTCATTGTTATCATTAATTTCTACGCGATAATCTGCGCTGGCACTTATGGGTTTTATGGTGCTATAATCTAAATCTGGATGCAAGGTGTCTAAAATACGCACGTTAATTGCGCTGGCCGTTCCGGTATTTTGAAAACGGATAAGGTAATCTAAATACTGGTCGGCTTTGTCTATATGCACTTGTTCGCCCTGTAAAACCTTCTTGTCATTAGGGTCAAACGAGTTTACTACGATTTGGTCGTAAACAAACGTATTATTTTCCGGCGTATAATCGTTCGTGTCCGGACTAACATTGGCAGTGAAATTTAAAATGTCATTTCCGTTTACCGTTGGAGGCTGAAAGGTTTGCATGGTAAAATCTATTATCTTCTGCCCAAATGGTGGTAAATTATTTACTTCAAAATTTAGTTGGTTACTAGTACTGGAAGTTTCTGCCGGAGTTGCGCTTAGAAAACTTTGTTTGGTGTCGTCGAATATCAAACTGATGTTGGCTGTAGCAAGACTCTGTGTGCCCATATTTTCTACTACCAATTGGTAATCTGCTTCAAAACCGGGCCGGGCTTCTGAAATTGGTAATAGTGTTATGCTTAAATCTTCTACTGTTTGGTTGGCGGTAAGGCAGAAATTTAGTTGTTGTTCATAAAAACTACCATCAAAGTTTATGGTAGTTGTTTGTGGAGTTACTGAATAATAATCTATGGTATTAATTAATGAAATTTCATAATCTCCGTTATTCAAATAGTAACTATAGTAACCATCATCATTAGGGGTTATTCCAATATTAACTTCATTATTGAGAATATTTATAATACCTAAATTAATTGATGATGAATTATTTTCATTACAGTTTTCTCCATTTTGGTTGTAGCTTATATTGCCATTTAGAAAATTATAAGGATCACATTCTTGACCTAAAGAATCCCCATAAATATTCCACCCAGATTCCTGCAATTGACTATGAATTGGCTCTAAACAATACTCCAATTCGCCTGCACCCAATATTAAATCACCAGAAATTTCTAGGCTAGATAATTGCAAGAGAAAATTATCATAATTATAACTACTTAATGCTGTTTTATATAAAAAGCCTGCTAAGTTGCCTGTATTTAATTGCCAATTACTTAAATTTTGGTCGAAAGAAATGGCCTCACTAAAGGCGTCTCGCATATCTAACACATTTGCTACATTCCAATTATCTAATGGTTGATTAAATGAAGATGCTTCCGCAAAAATATAATGCATATTAGTTACATTTTCTACATCCCAATTTGCTATAGGTTGATTAAATAAAGTTGCTGCCCGAAACACAGCACTCATATCTGTAACATTAGAAACATCCCAACTATTAACGGGTTGATTGAACTCGCTGGCACCGGCGAACATACTACTCATATTGTTAACGTTTGAAACATCCCAAGATTCTATTGATTGATTGAATACCAATGCTCCACTAAACATTCTTTCCATATTGTTCACATTTGATACGTTCCAAGTATCTATAGGTTTGTCATAATACTTTGATCCATCGAATAATTTTGACATATTGATTACATTAGATACATTCCAGTTGTTTAAAGGTTGATTAAATACTTTGGCATTTTTAAAGAGACCTTCCATTGTTATAACGTTAGAGACATTCCAATTACTTAAATCTTGATTAAATATGCTGGCATCTTCAAATAAATAGCTTAGATTGGTAACGTTAGAAATGTCCCAGTTATTAATTGGTTGGTTAAGTGAATAACATGCTTTGAACATTTTGCTTAAACTACTTACCATTGTCAAATCTGGGGTATCCAAAGCTTCTAATACTAAATTACTACATCCCAAAAATGCATTTTCCATAGATTCCCACTCAATATCTCCCCATTGTTCTACACTCAATAATCTACTTGCGTTATTGTCATTGTTGAAATAAATTCTTGGAAAATCGCCCGTAATTTGCACCCTGTAAACTCCTTCTACAGCATAATTATGTGTTATGTCTCCTGTAACGTCAGTTTCTATTGTCCCGTCACCAAAATCTATTGTATAGTTATAGCCATCTCCTACTGTAGGAATTGTAATGTCAAGGAGGCCTAAAGATGTTCTCCACTTTGTAACAAAAGCTTCTGAAGAAAAGGAGGTATCGCAATTATGAAAAATCATATCTCCACTAATTTCCCAACCTAATTCTTCAATAAGTGACGTTCGCGTTTCTTGGTCGCAGAAGACCAAGTTACCAGCATTTATAGATTTATTTTCAAGATTTAATTCTAGAAACCGATTTAATAAAGCATCGTAATTATTTATATCTAAACCACATCCTGATAGAAAATAAAAATTTAAATCTATAAGCGGATTAAAATTCCAGTTGGATATGTCTTGGTTAAATGTCGATGCCCCACTAAACATTCCACTCATATCGCTCACATTTGAAACATCTCAATTATCTAAAGGCTGGTTAAACAATCTAGCCATGCTGAAAGTTCTATCCATATTGGTAACGTTAGAAACATCCCAATTATTTAAATTTTGGTTGAATACTAGAGCCTCATTGAACATAGAATTAATGTTAGTTACATTCGAAATTTCCCAATTATTTAATGGTTGATTGAATCTATTAGCCTTACTGAACATAGAACTCATATCAACAACACTTGAAACATCCCAATTATTTAAAGGTTGGTTAAAGGCATCTGTATAACTGAACATGCCACCCATATTAGTAACATTCGAAACATCCCAGTTATTCAGGGGTTGATTAAAGTGATTGCTAGAATTAAACATTTTCTGCATATTGGTAACGTTAGAAACATCCCAATCATTTAATGGTTGGTTAAAGGCATCTGTATAACTGAACATGCCACCCATATTAGTAACATTCGAAACATCCCAATTATTTATCGATTGATTGAAAGAAGTTGCTTTATAAAACATTTCACTCATATCTGTAACACTTGAAACATCCCAGTTATTGATAGATTGATTAAAAGAAGTTGCTCCAAAGAACATTTTACTCATATTAGTAACACTTGAAACATCCCAATTATCGATGGATTGATTAAAACCACTGTTTCCATAAAACATGGATTTCATATTTGTAACATTAGAGACATCCCAATTGTCTATGGCCTGCTTAAAAGATACAGTTCTTTTAAACATCTTTTCCATATTTGTAACATTAGACACATCCCAATTATTTAACGGTTGATTAAAAGAAGTTGCCTTATAAAACATTTCACTCATATCTGTGACGTTAGACACATCCCAATTATTTAAAGGCTGATTAAATATAACAGAAGAATAAGAAGAACCTGAAAACATATGACTCATATCAGTAACATTGGAAACATCCCAATTATTAATATCACTATTAAAATATTTACAACCCTGAAACATATAACTCAAATCAGTTACTTGACTTAAATCTGGCGTATCTGTGGCGTTAATTTTTAAGTCATCACAGCCTTGAAACGCACTTCCCATATTTTGCCATTGAATGTCTCCCCATTGCTCAACACTTTGTATCTTACTTGCATCACCACTTCCATTAAAATAAATTCTAGGAAAATCTCCTGAAATGCTTACGGTATAAGTCCCTCCTGAGTTGTAGGTATGGCTTACATTACCAGTCTGATTTGTTAAAACGGTTCCATCGCCAAAATCTATGGTAAAATTGTAGCCATCACCTTCTGTAGGAATCGTGATTTCTAGATAATATCCAGGAACCTCCCACGTAGTAATAAAAGGCGCATCTTGCGCGTTAGAAAAAGAAAAGAAAAAAGAAAAAACTAATAGTAAGTAAAGCTTTTGCATCGTTAGAAAGGTTTAAACTGCAATATAACGACTTACTCTATAAAAACTCTTAAAAATGTTAATTTTTTTAAGAATTAAAGTTTTAAAAATGATAAAATGCATTTTCTAAATGCTCTAAGCAAGTACCGCTTTTGTTTTTGATAATAGCCACAATATCAAAACGCACTTCTACATCTAAATCTTTGCTGCTAACGTAATGGTCTATGGCTTTTACCAAAAGCTGAATTTGTTTTGGTTTCACAAAATCTTGCGGATTGCCAAAATCTGGTGTGCTTCTGGTTTTTACTTCTACCGCGCAAAGTGTGTTGCCGGTTTGCGCAATTATGTCCACTTCGGCTTTTAGGTAACGGTAATTACGTTCTAAAATTTCGTAGCCGTTTTTAAGCAAGTATTCGGCTGCCATTGCTTCGCCAATTTCGCCCAATTCGTTATGTGCTGCCATTTATTTGTAGATTATTGTAACTAAGATACACAATTTGACGCACTTGTAAAGATTCCGATGCATCGCTTTATTTCTTATCTTTACAAGTTTGTAAAGCTGTTTGCTAAAACCGGAAAATATGAGAATAATTCTAGTAATCTTAAGTTTAATATTGAGTACCAACCTTGTTATGAGTCAACAAAAAATGACGCCCGAAACTTTATGGAGCCTAAAACGTCTAAGTGTTTTGGGAGTAGATAAAGCCGAAGAAAACATTTACTACAAACTAAAAATTCCGAACCTAGAGGAAAACAACTTCAATACAGAATTTTATAAACTTTCTCTAAACGATGCGGTAACTACCAAAATAAAAGAGGGAGATTTAGACATTAATTCTAAAAATATTTCGCCAAATGGCAAGTATAAATTATTTGATGAAGCTGTAGCTATCGAAAAAATTGAGGGCAAAGACCGCTATAAAAACTTACCGAAATCTAAGGCTTATGTTTACACAGATTTAGATATCAGACATTGGGACACGTGGAACGATGGTAGCTACAAACACGTTTTCTATAAAGAAAAAGATGCTAAAGATGAAACTGGAATAGATATAATGCCCGGCGAACCTTTTTACAGTCCGCAGCAACCTTTTGGTGGCGATGAAGATTATATTTGGGGACCAAATAGTGAAAATATCTATTACGTAAGCAAAAAATTAAAAGGTAAAGCTTACGCGGAAAGTACCAATACAGATATTTATAAGTACAATCTTGCTACAAAAAAGACAGAAAACTTAACAAAAGAAAACAAAGGTTACGATACCCAACCAACCTTTTCTGCTAACGGCGATCTTGCTTATTTGCAAATGAAAACCGAAGGCTATGAAGCCGATAAAAACGATCTTATTATTTTAAAAGATGATATAAAACAAAATTTAACGGCGCAATGGGATGGCACGGTTTTAAGTTACCGCTGGAACAAAAACGGAAAAAGTATTTATTTTACCGCGCCGGTAGATGGCACCATTCAGTTGTTTGAAGTAGATTTTTCCGGCAAAAAACGTAAAATGCCCGAAGTAAAACAACTTTCAAAAGGCCAATTTGATGTAAAAAGTATTGTTTTACAAAAAAACAACAAACTCTATGTAACCCGAACCGATATGAACCACGCGGCAGAGTTGTTTGTTTTTGATTTAAAGAAAAAGAGTTTTACGCAACTCAGCAAAATCAATGATGAAGTATATAAAAATTTGGATCTGCCAAAAGTTGAAAAACGTTATGTGGAAACCACAGATGGAAAGAAAATGTTGGTTTGGCTTATTTTACCGCCCAATTTTGACGCAAACAAAAAGTATCCTACTTTATTATACGCGCAAGGCGGACCGCAATCGCCACTTTCACAATTTTATTCCTTTCGGTGGAATTTTCAATTAATGGCTTCGCAAGGTTATGTAGTAGTTGCGCCAAACAGAAGGGGAATGCCCGGCCACGGCGTAGAATGGAACGAAGCAATTAGCAAAGATTGGGGCGGACAAGTAATAGACGATTATCTTAGCGCGACAGACGCGCTTGCCAAAGAACCATTTATAGACGAAAATAGAATGGCTGCGGTTGGCGCAAGTTTTGGGGGGTATTCTGTTTTTTACCTTGCCGGAATGCACAACAACAGGTTTAAAACTTTTATTGCACACGATGGTGTTTTTGATACGCGAAGTATGTACGGCACTACAGAAGAATTATTCTTTGTAAACCATGATTTTGGAGGCGCTTATTGGGAAAAAGATAATCAAGATGCGCAAAATGCCTACACAAAATTTAACCCGATAAACCAAGTATCTAAATGGAACACGCCAATTTTTATTATTCAAGGCGGCAAAGACTATCGTGTACCAATAGAGCAAGGCTTAAGTGCTTACCAAGCCGCGCAATTGCTGGGGGTAAAAAGTAAGTTGTTGTATATGCCAGAAGAAAACCACTGGGTTTTAAGTCCGCAAAACGCTTTGGTTTGGCAACATGAGTTTTTTAATTGGTTAAAAGAGACTTTATAACGTGAATTCGATATAAAGTTTTAGTTTTTCAGTTCTTTTTCTTCAGTATAGCTAAGTTTTTCCGTGAAAAATTTTTGAAGCCTTGGAAACGACTGAACGCTAATTTTAAGTTCTGTGAACTTAAAATAGTGAAGAGCGAGCTGGTGCGATGGCGGAAAAGCTTAGCGTTTTTCGCTATAAGCGAAAAAATACCTAAGAAAAAGCGTCTTTCTTTTGGCTTGGTTTATCCTGAGCATAGCCGAAGGGTTTTCTCTTGTATCCGACGGGCGCTAGTGAGAGGAATACAAAGCAAAGAAAATGAACAAAACTTCTTAAAGTGCAAGAATCCTATCGATTTACAAATTTTTCTTTGAAAAAGCTTAGATCGAACTCAGGTTAATAGATAAGTAGCCCTCTAATTTTAATCGAAGGGCGATAATTTATAGGTGTAAAAAACTTTTTTCTGATTCTAGTGATGAAGCCAAATAAATTTCCGCTTTAAGCGAAAAAACATATTACCTTATATAGAATATGGTTTAAGGAAAAAAATTACTGCTAAAGGATTGTTATTTGGTGAAAACTTAAAAAATAAGGCAGGTACAAAATAAATTGTGCCTGCCTTAACAAACTTAGCTTTGGTTAAGCAATTATCGTTGGTTAGAAATCTCTAATTTTTCTTTAGCAGATTGTGTTAAAGCTTTTGGTTGGTAAACCTTTTTGCTTGCCGAAGCTGCTCTAGCCGGATCTTCTGTAATATCAAAAGTTAGAATTGGCGCTATGTCGTTTTCAATACCTGACCCGCCTTGATTACTTGGGAAACCTGCCGGGAAGTTGCCGCTATAAGGATTCACTTCTGAAGTAGTAATTTCTACCCCGTCTAGATAAACCGAAACTACAAAGTTGGTAGCAATAGTTTCGTCGCAGTTAGAATACATATCTACATATACAGAATACGTACCGGCATCTAATTCTGCATCTTCCGGATAAAAAATGTTCTCATTGTTTATGCCGTCTATATAGCAACCAGGGTTAGAGTCTAGATCTAACTCGCCGCCGTTACTACTCATCATATTTGCGTAGAAAATGTGCTCGCCATCTGGTTCTATAAGGTGTAAATCTATATCTTTATCGTTATCAAAAGAAAGACTTACTTGCAAGGTTCCGGTACCAACATTGGTTACTAAAAGATCTGCAAAAACAGTTTGGCTTACTTGGTTATTTATATCTAAATAAGCCAATCTAACGGTAAAGTTGTCTTCTTCGTTTAACTGATTTATTTTTAAAATAAAGTTTTGGTTTAATTCTGTACCACCATCATTTTCTGCTTGTAATTCATAATAGCCTGCTTCATCAACAGCACCTACATAAATTTTTTGTGCCGGCGTACTAGTTTGAATAGTGGCATAAGAAGTACCACCGGGAATAACGTTGGTATTCATACTCATTATCTCTAAACTAGCTTCAGAAGTGGCAGTGGGAAACTCTTTATGTTGAAGACTAGCATTTTGCACTTGAAATAAATCATTGACGGTTGCATCTAATTGGGGCTCCTTACTATCATCACTGCTACAAGCACTGAGCAAACCAATAAATAGGAATAGCGTGCCAATTTTTAGTAAATTTTGTTTCATAACTTTATGGTTTTAGTGTTAAACAATTACTAATTTATGAATAAAATTTGAATTAAGAGGTTAAAATGTATGATCTGATAATAAAAATGTATAATATGTAGTAAAAGTTGTATATTTTACAACTTCTATATTTTCTTTATTTTAGCCTTATTGTATTCATAATTCATCCGGGCAATATGCAAAACAGAAATATCTTGCGGACATTCAACTTGGCAGGCTTCTGTGTTGGTGCAATGACCAAAATCTAGTTCATCCATACGGTTTACCATTTTTACCGTTCGCTCGGCACTTTCTTTTTTACCTTGGGGTAAATTGGCAAAATGAGAAATTTTAGATGCTGTAAAAAGTGCTGCACTGGCGTTTTTACACGATGCCACACAGGCACCGCAACCAATACAAGCTGCTGCATCAAAAGCACTTTCTGCTTCGTGGTGCGTTACGGGAATGCTGTTGGCTTCTGGGGCTTGGCCCGTATTAACAGAAATATAACCGCCAGCAGCTATAATTGTATCCAAACTGGTTCTATCTACTTTTAAATCTCTAATTATAGGAAAAGCTTTTGCCCTAAACGGTTCAATATAAATCGTGTCGCCGTCTTTAAACGAGCGCATATGCAATTGGCAAGTTGTGGTATTTTTTAAAGGTCCGTGGGCAATGCCGTTTATCATCATGCCGCATTGCCCGCAAATTCCTTCGCGGCAATCGTGGTCAAATTCTACGGGCAACTCTCCGTTTTTAGCCAATTTTAAATTGAGCATATCTAGCATTTCTAAAAAAGACATTGCAGGATTAACTTCCGTCAAGGTATAGTTTTTTAACGCCCCTTTACTTTCTTGGTTTTTTTGTCGCCAAATTTTAAGATGTATTTCCATAACCTTGCTTATTTGTAGTTTCTTTTGGTGGGTTTTACAAATTCAAATACCAACGGTTCTTTATGCAAAATGGGTGTCGAAGCGGTTTTGTTCCACTCCCAAGCTGCAGAATAGCAAAAATCTTTGTCGTTGCGTTTTGCTTCTCCTTCGCTAGTTTGGTGTTCTTCCCTAAAATGTGCGCCGCAAGATTCCTCGCGATGCAAAGCGTCTAAACACATAAGCTCTGCCAGTTCTAAATAATCTTTTACCCGACCAGCTTTTTCCAATTCGCTATTAATTTCTTCTTCTTTACCAGGAACTAATAAATTCTCCGAAAAATTTTTCCGTAAAGTTTTTATAGAAGTAATTGCCTCTTCCAGCCCTTTTTTAGAGCGAGACAAGCCACATTTGTCGTAAAGTATTTTTCCTAATTCGCGGTGGTATTCTTCAGCGGTTTTGTTTCCTTTATTCTGAATAAATTCTTGTAACTGCGCTTTTATTTCCTTTACGGAAGCAATAAAGGCTGGATGATTAATAGCTGGTTTCTCTACCTGAATTTGGTCTGCTAAATAATTTTGTAAAGTATAAGGCACGATATAATAACCATCTACGCAAGCCTGCAATAAAGAATTTGCCCCCAACCGATTGGCGCCGTGATCAGAAAAATTTGCTTCGCCAATGGCAAAAAGACCGGGAATGTTGGTTTGTAAATCATAATCTACCCAAAGACCGCCCATAGAAAAATGTGCTGCGGGAGAAATTTTCATCGGTTCTTTATAAGCATTTACACCGGTAATTTTTTCGTACATTTTAAATAAATTGTCGTAACGCTCGCTAATAATTTCTTTGCCGTGTTCTTTTAACGCGTGTTTAAAATCTAAATAAACAGCGTTTTTTAAAGGACCAACACCTTTTCCGGCATCAATTTGCTCTTTTGCAGAACGCGAAGCAATATCTCTAGGCGCCAAATTACCAAAAGCAGGATATTTACGTTCTAAATAATAATCGCGTTCCTCTTCTGGGATTTCGTTTGGTTTTCTGTTTTCCTTTTTGTCTTTTGGTACCCAAATTCTACCATCATTCCGTAAAGACTCAGACATTAAAGTTAATTTAGATTGGTAAGTGCCGCTTTGTGGTAAACTTGTAGGGTGAATTTGCGTCCAGCTGGGATTGGCCATCCAAGCACCTTTTTTATGTGCGCGCCAAACTGCCGATGCGTTACAACCCATTGCCAGCGTAGAAAGATAATAGATTTTACCAAATCCGCCGGTAGCCAAAACTACAGCGTGTGCGCTGTGAGGTTCTAATTTTCCTGTGTCTAAATTGCGGGCAATTATTCCTTTTGCTTTTCCATCTATGGTAATTAATTCCAACATTTCGTGGCGGGCAAATAATTGCACTTTTCCGGCTTCTGTTTGCCGCATTAAAGCTTGGTAAGAACCCAAAAGCAATTGTTGCCCCGTTTGTCCGCGCGCATAAAAGGTTCTGGAAACCTGCACGCCGCCAAAAGAACGGTTGCGTAAATAACCGCTGTATTCCCGGCCAAAGGGAACGCCTTGCGCCACAGCTTGATCTATTAAACTGGCAGAACATTCTGCTAAGCGATATGTGTTTGCTTCACGCGATCTAAAATCGCCACCTTTTAACGTATCATAAAACATACGATAAACGCTATCGCCGTCGTTTTTATAATTTTTCATGGCATTTACGCCACCTTGTGCGGCAACAGAATGTGCACGTCTGGGCGAATCTTGAAAACAAAAACTTTTTATGTTGTAACCCATTTCGGCAAGAGAAGCTGCGGCCGAAGCTCCCGCCAAACCGGTTCCTACCACAATTATATCTAACTTTTTACGGTTGTTTGGGCTTACCAATTTGGCTTGGTTTTTATAATTGCTCCATTTGTCTTTTAAATCGCCTTGCGGAATATTGGCGTGAATATCTTTTGCCATAATTTATACCTTTAAATAGAGGTAAAAAGGAATAATAAGGTAGCCAAACGTCATTACAGCGGCAAACACAACTCCTATATATTTTATTATTTTATTGTAATACGGGTGGTACAACCCCAAACTTCTGTGGGCGCTAAAAAAACCGTGTAATAAATGAAAACCTAAGGCCAAAATAGCAACGGCATATAAAATTACATACCATAATTCTTGAAAAGCAAGAACTACCAGAGTATATAAATCTTTATTTCCTTGAAGATCTGTTGGCATTTTGGTGAATTTATACGGAAACCAAAAATCTTTAAAGTGAATAACCAAAAAAGCAAAAACAATATGGCCAAGCAACATCATTTGCCGAGAATACCAAGTACTTGCGCGATTTCGCTTGTCTTTTGCATAAGATTTTCCAGCAGCCTTTTTGGCTTTTATGCTGAGGTAAACCGCATCTATACTGTGCAGAATAATTGTGGCATACAAAACATACGAAACGACTTTAATAAGAATGTTGCCCGATAAAAAAGCGCTATAAGCATTGTATTGCAGCTGTGCTTTTTCCTGCGGAAGCAATAATTGTAAATTTCCTAACAAATGTATAATTAGGAAAAAACAGAGAAAAAGACCGGTTAGGGCCATTAGGTTTTTGCGGGTAATCGCATTTTTAATAAACCACAAAAGCGCGTAATTTTAAATTAACCTCTAAAATAAGTGTTTTTTGGAAGTAAATACGGTAAAAACTTAATTTAGAATTAGTTTAAAAACCAGAATATTTTAAAGCACTTCCATTTGTCTCTACATTTAAGTTTACTTCTTGTCCCAATATGAGTGTGCGGTTATCGCTTATATGGCCGGCAGGAAAGTTAAATGCAACAGGAAAATTATATTCTGCTATGGTTTCGGCAATGATTTCTTTGGCTGTTTTCCCGAAAGGAATCGCGTTATCGTTCATATCGCTCATTCCGCCAATTATTAGTCCGTTAATTTTTTCAAACCAGCTGTTGCGTTTTAGGTTTTGCAACATTCTGTCAATATGATAAAGATATTCGTCTAGATCTTCTAAAAACAAGATTTTTCCGTTAAGATCAAGGTCAGATTCACTTCCGATAAGCGAATATAAAACCGATAAATTTCCGCCTACGAGCTCTCCTTTTGCAGTGCCGTTTCGGTTTAAATTATCGCTTTTAAATTGGTAATTTAAGTCTTCCTTAAAAAGTGCTTTTCGGAGAATATTTCTTGTTTTTTGTGGCTTCTTTTCTATATCTAAAGCAATTGGGCCGTGCAAAGAGGCAATTCTTAAAGTGTTTAAATGACTATGTAAAGCGGTAACATCGCTATAGCCAATTAACCATTTTGGATTTTTCTTAAATTTAGAAAAATCGAGTAAATCTAAAATACGCACCGTGCCATAACCGCCTTTGGCACACCAAATGGCTTTAATTTCCGGATTGTCTAGTTGTTGTTGCAAATCTGCTGCGCGCTCTTTATCACTGCCGGCAAATTGATTGTTTTCCAAACCAATACTAGAACCAATTACAGTAACCAGGTTCCAAGATTCTAATAGGTTAATTGCGGGTTGTAAGTCTTCTTTTTTTACTTTTCTTGCGGTGGCAATTATTGCTACTTTGTCGTTTTTTTGAAGTTTTTTAGGAATGTTCATAAAGGCTTTTTAGTAATATGGGAAGATAAAAAAATCCCTCCAATTTAAAAAAAGAGGGATTGATTGTATTAAAGTTTAACTATGTGTTATTTTTTGTGAAACTTTATGGAAGAATTACTGGTTTTCTCCAAATCTGGACGAATCATACCGCCTTTATAATAAAGCGATACCGGTATGTCGTTTGTAGTGCTTCCTTCAAAAGAAAATTCATAAACATTACCATTTTGTAAAACTTCCAGTTCTCCGGAGTTAATTCCTCTATAATGTCCTTCTTCGGTATCTATATTATAATTCTCTACTGTTGTCGCGCCGTTGAAAGAATAATCTATATAATCTGTACTGGCTGTATAGGTGCCGGTATTAATATCAGCGGGAGTGCTGGTGTTAATTTCAAAAATAATGCCGTGAAGGTTCTCTGTTGTTGGCTCGCCATTTTCTGAGCTAATTCCCTCATTTAGTAATTCCAAATCAAAGCTGTGAACACCATTATATTCTTCAAAATATTCTAGTCTTCCAAATTTTAAATCATAGGTGTTTTCTCCAATTTTAAGATAATTGTCACTCGACGGTTCAGGAGTTGGCGTAGGCGTGCTGTCATCATCGCTACTACAGGCAATCAAGCTAAGGCTCAAGATAAACAAGAGCAAAATTTGGTTTGTTTTTTTCATCATTTTAAATTTAGTTATTTAGGATGTGAATATAGAAATAATTTCACATTGCAAAAATTTATAAATTGTCTGCTTTCCGTACCTTTGCAGCTTAATAAAACCAGAGAAAATGAGCACACCAAAAAGATATACTATTACCGCCGCTTTGCCATATACCAACGGTCCAATTCATATTGGCCATTTGGCGGGCGTTTATGTTCCTGCAGATATTTATGCGCGCTACCAAAAAATGCGTGGAGAAGATGTTTTGTTTGTTTGCGGTAGTGATGAGCACGGTGTGCCAATTACGCTTAAAGCAAAAAAAGAAGGCGTTAGTCCGCAAGATGTGGTAGATAAATACGATGGTATTATCCGTAAATCTTTTCAAGATTTCGGAATTGAATTTGACAATTATTCCAGAACATCAGGAAAAACACACCACGAAACTGCTTCTGCTTTTTTTAAAAAATTATACGAAGAAGGTAAATTTATAGAAGAAGTAACCCAGCAACTCTACGACGAGGAAGCAAAACAATTTCTAGCAGATAGATTTGTGGTGGGTACTTGCCCAAAATGTGGTTTTGAAGAAAGCTATGGCGACCAATGCGAAAAATGCGGCACTTCGCATAACGCAACAGATTTAATTAATCCAAAATCTGCCGTAACCGGCAATGTACCAACGCTAAAAGAAACCCGACACTGGTTTTTACCTTTAGACCAATACGAACCTTGGTTAAAAGAATGGATTTTAGAAGAGCATAAAAAAGATTGGAAATCTAACGTTTATGGGCAATGCAAATCTTGGATAGACGATGGTTTACGTCCGCGTGCCGTAACCCGCGATCTCGATTGGGGAATTCCCGTTCCCGTAGAAGGTGGCGATGGCAAAGTCCTCTACGTTTGGTTTGATGCGCCAATTGGCTATATTTCTGCCAGCAAAGAATGGGCAGAACGCGAAAATAAAGATTGGGAACCTTATTGGAAAAACGATGATACCAAATTGGTACATTTTATAGGAAAAGACAATATTGTTTTTCACTGTATCATTTTCCCAAGTATGTTAAAAGCCCACGGCGACTATATTTTGCCGGATAACGTGCCGGCCAACGAATTTTTAAATTTAGAAGGTAACAAACTTTCCACTTCCAGAAATTGGGCGGTTTGGTTGCACGAATATTTAGAAGATTTTCCCGGCAAAGAAGATGTTTTGCGCTACGTTTTAACCGCAAACGCGCCAGAAACCAAAGACAACGATTTTACGTGGAAAGATTTTCAGCAGCGCAACAATAGCGAGTTGGTGGGTATTTTTGGTAATTTTATTAACCGCGTGGCAGTTTTGACGCATAAATATTATGACGGAGAAGTTCCCGCTTCCGCGGAATTAAGAGAAATAGATAAAAAAACCATCGAAGAGTTAAAAGCTTATCCTGCCGTAATTGCCAGCTCTATAGAAAAATATCGCTTTAGGGAAGCTCAAGCCGAAATGATGAATTTGGCCCGATTGGGAAATAAATACCTGGCAGACGAGGAGCCGTGGAAAACCATTAAAACAGACGAAGAGCGTACAAAAACCGTTATGTATGTGGCGCTTCAAATAGCGGCTGCCTTGGCTACTTTGAGCAAACCATTTTTACCGTTTACCGCTGCTAAGCTTAGCAAAATGCTAAATATTACTTCCGGTAAAGACGATAATAATTCGGAGTGGAGCGCAATCGCTTCCGCGGAAGCGTTATTAGAACCCGGACACAAAATAGGCAAAACCGAATTGCTGTTTAGTAAAGTAGAAGACAAAGAAATTCAAACACAATTAGACAAATTGGAAGCCAGCAAAAAAGTAAATGCTAGTGCCGAAGAAGAGGTGATTCCGCAAAAAGAATTGATAGAATTTGACGATTTTACCAAATTAGATTTGCGCGTAGGTACTATTTTAGAAGCTAAAAAAATGCCGAAAGCCAAAAAGTTAATGGTCTTGACCGTTGACACTGGTATTGATAAACGCACGATTGTTTCGGGAATTGCAGAACACTTTACCGCAGAAGAAATTGTTGGTAAAAAAGTGAGCGTGGTAGCCAATTTAAAACCCATAAAATTACGCGGCACCAAGAGCGAAGGCATGATTTTAATGACAGAAAATGCAGACGGTAATTTGGTTTTTGTAAATCCGGATGAAGAAGCCGTAAATAGCGGGAAAATTATAAGCTGAAAAATTGGATTTTCTAAAGTGCTAAAAATAAGTTTTCATCCCAGTTATGTTTTGTCTTTGCCGCCGCGGCATCGTTTTCCTATGGAAAAATATGAGTTGCTGCCGCAACAATTATTGCTAGAAGGTACGTGTAATAAAGACAATTTTTTTGAACCGGAAATTTTAAACGATAAGTATATCTTGGCCGTTCACGATGCCGAATATTATTATGATTTTTTAAACCTAAAATGGAGCCAAAAACAAATTAGACGAAGTGGCTTTCCGCTTTCGCGAATTATGGTAGAACGCGAGCGGCTAATTACTGGCGGCACTGTGCAAGCCAGTAAATATGCTTTAAAAAATGGCGTAGGAATGAATATTGCCGGCGGTACGCACCACGCATATAGCGATAGCGCAGAAGGTTTTTGTATGCTGAATGATCAAGCCGTTGCTGCACAATTTCTGTTAAATCAAGGTTTGGCAGAGCAGATTTTAATTATAGATTTAGATGTGCACCAAGGTAACGGAACTGCTAAAATTTTTGAAGAAGAAGCGCGTGTTTTTACATTCTCTATGCACGGCGAAAAAAACTATCCGTTTAAGAAAGAAAAATCAGATTTAGATATTGGCTTACCGGATGGCACCCAAGATGTAGAATATCTAAAAAAGTTAAAGAAAACATTGCCGGAGCTTTTAGAAAAAGTAAAACCTGATTTTGTGTTTTATTTAGCGGGGGTAGATGTTTTAGAAACCGATAAATTAGGCAAATTAAGTTTAAGTCTTGCCGGTTGCAAAGAACGGGATAAATTTGTTTTGCAAAGTTTAAAAGACGCTAATTTACCGGTAGAAATAAGTATGGGCGGCGGCTACTCTAAAGAAATAAAATATATTGTAGAAGCCCACGCCAATACCTACCGATTGGTGCAAGATATCTATTTTTAAATTTACCAACTATGGCCGTGAAGAGCTAAAGCGGTTTTCAATACGCTTTTTTGACTAACCAATCCTACCAATTTGTTTTCATGGCAAACAGGAAAACGTCTTTTTTTTAACGTTAGGAATTTGTTGGCTAAATCAAATAAATGCATATCCGGACTTACGGTTTCTACATCTTTTATCATATAATCTTCTACGTTGGTAGCTTCCATAGGTTGATTATAATAGCGAGATTCTGCAATTTGTTTAATACAATCGCCCTCAGAGATTATGCCTATAAGTTCGTTGTGAGAATCTACCACCGGTCCGCCAGATATTCCTAATTTTACCAAAGTTTCCATCACGTCTAAGATAGATTCTCCTTTTTTAAAGGTTGTAATATCTTCGGTCATAAAATCGCGTACGGTTATTTTCTCTGCAGCAACCGGCTCTTTACCAATATGATTTCCTTGAAAGTTTTTAATGCCCATAATGTTAAATTTATAATGTAACTTTCTAAATATAAGAAATTTATAATTATAAACATAAAAAAAGCATTCCGTAAAGAATGCTTTTATATAAAATTAGCAGTTATGTATAGTTTAAGAAACAATAAAAATACTGGCAATTGCATTTACTTCGTCCATTGTTAATGGCTCATCAAAAGCTTCGGTTAGAGCGTCGTTTCCGCCTAAGTCCGGGAAGTTTCCGGCCAAATCTACGCCGCCTTGGGTAGTGTTAGATTCTGGAGTAGAACCTTCATAAATTGCTTGAAAACTTGATGGTAAAGTATTTTCAGATTGGGTAATCCAACCTTTTTCACCACGCATTCTTCTTACTTGCGCCGCGTGTCTAGCTTCTACCGAGTGAATTTGCAAAGCATATTCTAGCAAAGTAGGATCGTTGGCCAAAGCCCCGGCCTGTCCTTTATAAGCTCTAACGCCGGTATCTTCAAAACCTTGCGCTAAAGCCATAAAGGTGGGATAATCGTTAAACGGATCTAAATCTAAACCGCCCGGAGCTCCGCTAAAATCAAAAGTTGGCATATCTATAGCGTTGTCTCCCAATGCACCTAAGAGAAAAGTAACATGGGCGTTTTCGTGATCTGAAATGGTTGTAAAAACATTTTGATCAGAAGCATCTATAACGCCACTGTCTATACCCATTTGGTAAAACTCGCGCTCTAAATATTCTAGGGTTAATGCAAAGTTTAAAACATCTGTAGAGTCTGCTTGAAAAGCAGCTGCTGCCATAGAGCTAGTTGCGGCTTTAGCATTTTTACTGGTAGCTGCCAGGCCAAAAGGAATAGAGGCTAAAGCTGCGTTTTTACCAAAACTTTTCATTTGGTTAAAAACTTCTCTTCTAGAGCCTTTTTTACTTAAAACCTCTTTGTTTGAGAGTTCTTCTAATAGTTTTATAAAATTCATAATTGTTTAATTTTAGTTTGAAAAAATGGTTTAGGATGGTAGGTTATTAGCAGTAAACTCTGTAGTGATAAAGTTTAAATTACCTACCGCGGCTAAAATATATGCTGGTGGAGTGGCTTTATCGTAAGCTACGCCAGAACCTCCTAAGTCTGTTAATACATCATCTCCGGCAAAATCTGAAGAACCGGGATTTAGCAGATCTCTAATTGCAGAGGCGTGTCTAGCTTCTACCGAAACAATTTTTCCTGCGGTTAACAAATAAACTGCTCCATTGGTTTGCGAAGTATCTATTAATTTTCCGGCACCATTGTAAGCTTGTACGCCGGTATCTTCTAGCATTTTGGCTGTGTTTAAAACACTGCTCCGGTTAGTAAAATCTACAGAAGAGAAATCAAATTCTAAATCCGGTAAAACTTGTTCTGCCGGAACAGCAGCATTTATAGCTGTCTTGAAAAACTCGCGGTGAATAACTTCGTGGTTTCGCACGTCTTCTAAAATTTGTTTTTCTTCGCCGTTATCTAAGCCCATCCAGTAAGAACCGTCTAAAACTTTTTGATAAAAAGCTGCTTCCAGTTGTTCTAAAGCATAAGCATAATTTAAAATTCCTAAATTACCGCTACCTAAATCAAACACTGGATCTGGATCTGGGTCCGGATCAGGATCTGGAGGCGCAATAAAATCATCATCATCACTACAGCCTATTAATAGTCCTGAACCGGCAATAGCTAAACCGCTCATTCTTAAAAATTTTCTGCGACCATTGCCGTTTTGCGCAGTACATGCTTGCACTTTTACTTTTCTTTTTTTCATAATATTTAAGGAATTTGGATTTATGTTTCTACAAGGTAGAGGAATAAGTAGACGGCAGCCAAATAACACTTGTTAAAACGTTGTTATTTAGTGTTAAAAACTAATTTTAATGTAATTTATTCGATTAAATATTGATATTTATTTAATAAATTCTATTTTATTTATGAAAAACAAAAAATTGGTGCTCGTATAAGCACCAATTTTTTAAACCTTATTCTGACTAGCCTACGCCTTACTTAAGAGTAAAAGTTCATTACATAAAACTTCTGTAATATAGCGTTTGTTGCCATCTTTATCTTCCCAACTGCGGTTGGTTAATTTTCCTTCTATAGCAATTTCTTGGCCTTTGTTTACATAGCTTTCTACCACGTTGACCAAACCGCCGCGAACTATAACATTATGCCAGTATGCACGTTCTACCTTTTGGCCGTTTTTGTCTTTATAACTATCGTCTGTGGCCATAGAAAATTTAGCAATTTTATTGCCGTCTTTAAAGTTTACAATTTCAGGCTCTTGCCCTAATCTACCAATTAACTGTACTTTGTTTCTAAGTGCGTTCATAATAAAAAAGTTTAAATAATTGAATATCGTTCGGTCAATTCAACAAGGCAAATATGCGAGCTATTGAAATGTAAAGTAGTTTGATAAACAGTTGTTTACGTTTATATTTGTTTACAAACGTTTGTAAGCGATTGTAAATAGATAATTAATTCTGTAGGTTGTTTTAGAATTACCTAGAAAATTCTGTATATTTCCTTTATGGAAAATTTAAACGTTGCTTTAATTCAAACCGAGCTGTTTTGGGAAAATGCTGAAAAAAACAGAGAGCATTTCAGTAAAAAAATTGCTGCTATTCAAAATTCAGATTTAATTATTTTACCCGAAATGTTTAGTACGGGGTTTTCTATGCAACCAAAACCCTTGGCAGAATCCGAAAACGGAAAAACTTTGCAATGGATGCAGCAAACCGCAAAAGAAAACAGCACGGCTTTGGCGGGCAGTGTAATTATAGAAGAAGATAAAAAATACTATAACCGCATGTTTTTTGTCTTTCCTAATGGCGATTACCAAACTTACGATAAACGCCATAGATTTACATTTGCCGGCGAACATCACGAATATAGCGCGGGAGAAAAGCGCTTGATTGTAGAATATAAAGGTTGGAAAATTTGCCCGCTTATTTGTTACGATTTACGCTTCCCGGTTTGGGCCAGAAACACAGAATACTATGATTTTTTATTTTATAATGCCAATTGGCCGCAAAAAAGAGTTTATGCCTGGGACCACCTCCTAAAAGCACGCGCTATAGAAAATATGAGTTATGTGGCCGGGGTTAATAGAATTGGGAGTGATGCCAATAATAATTCTTATAACGGACATTCTATTGTGTTAGATGCTTTAGGGAAGCCGCTAACGCAAGAAAATCTGGAAACAGATGAAATAATTCAGGTAGAATTAGATGCAGAAAAATTGAAACAAACCAGAAAAGATTTCGCCTTTTTGCAAGACCAAGATGCTTTTAGTTTAAAATAAAAGTTTCTACCACATCCCAATTGGGGCGTATTTCTAAGGCTTTTGGGTAATGAATTACCTTTTCCGGCTGCTTGTTTTTTAGAAAGTTACCGGGATCCCATTTTTTGTTGCTGTTTTTATCAAAAATTAAACGCACATAATAGGTGCCTGGTTTTAGGTACGATAATTCAAAACTATTGCCGTCTTCTTGTGTGTGGTATTTTTCTTTAACTACTTCGTCATTTTCGTTGGTTAGTTGCAACAGAACCGGGTAATCGTCTAGGTTGCTAACGCTAAAGGTTAATATACCTAAATCTGATAAATTGGGAGTTTGCAGTCTATATTTTAAGCTGTCGTTTTGGTTCTCGAAAAAATCGGTTAAAGCACCGGGCAACAAATTAAGCCGGTACTTTTGTTCGGGTTCTTTTTCAAAATCAATAAAATAATTATTGTATAAAGCTTCATAACGGGTTTTAAAATCTACTAAAACAGAGTCTTTATCAAAAAGCTTTATTTTAGAAGTGTCTATTTTCCGTAAAGGGATATTAGCGTGTAAGCCAAAATCTTCATCTATATTAATACTTCCTCTATGAGAGGCTTTAATATTTAAACTATCCGGTAACATATCTTTAATGCGTGTTACCAACGTGTCTTTGTAATTTTTACCGGAAACTTCAAACACAAGACTATCGGTCTCAAAAAACGGTTTAAACCAATAGTGCAGAGTGTCTGTTTTACTGTCTTTTATAATTTGATAGTTATAATTGTCTACGTTAGCATTGAGTAGGTTTATTTTTACGCTGTCTGCTAAACCTTCGTAACCAAAAATTAAATGGTTTTTAGAAACTTGCTTCGGTCTAATTAGCTTTAAGTCTAGGTTTTCCTCAAAGACCGAAATGCTGTACGTACTATCTGTTGGCAGATTTATAAAACCTTCTACAAAACCAATTTTTTCTGTCTTTGGGTCAAATTTATAATTCTCGTTTTTATCGGCTACAGCCAGCATTTTATATTTTCCTTCTTTCAAGTTCTCTAAAGAAAATGTGTTGGTGCTGTCTTTGGTATAGGCAATATAAGTAGGTGCTTTTTCGTAGATAACCGAATCTGTATAAGTAGAATCTGCTTTATATAACATTACAGAAATAAATGCATCGGTTTGTTTTTTTAACACGTTGCTTACTTTTCCCGTAACTTGCAAAGAATCTATATAATTGCCGGTAGAAAATACATATTTATAAAAAGGAAACGGATTTTCTTCGTTGTTATCTGCAATGCTTTTTCCAAAATTTATACTGTAGGTAGTATTTTTGGCAAGCGTGTCTAAAATAATAATTTCTAAAGATTTGCTCGCTCCTCCCAATGGGCGAATGCTTGGTTTTGGACTCATAGGAGGCGAGAAAATAATTTGCTGCTGCGGACTTTGTAATTTTATATACTCGTTAAAAGCAATAGTTATTTCATCTTTGTCAAAATTGGTGCTGTAGTTTTCTGGAAAAGTACGCACTACCGTTGGCGGGATGGTATCTTCTGGTCCGCCGGTAGGCATACCGCGTTTTGCACAATGTGTAAAATGCGCAAGAAATAGAACACTGCCAAGTATATAGAAAAAACGCTTTGCCATTTTTGAATTAAATTTGAAACAAAGAAACGAATTTTTTTCTTAAGCTGTAAACGCCATGCTAGCTAGACTTACCTTTACGGAAGAAGCCTGCAGTAAGGTTTGTACACAGGTTTGCATTGTAGCTCCGGTAGTGATAACATCGTCTACTAACAAAACATGTTTCCCTTCTATTTTTTGCGGATTTTTAAGGTTAAAATAGTGCAAATCTATTTTTGAGCGGGCAATTTTGCTTTTAAATACTTGCGTTCTCGCGGCAGAAGTTTTTTGCAACACATTTAAAGCACAGGGTATTTCTAATTTTTTACTTAATTCTTTAGCAAAACCTTCTGTTTGGTTATAGCCTCTTTCGCGTAAACGTTTGGCGTGTAAGGGTACAGGAATTATTATATCTATCTCTTTAATCCACTGCGTTTGTAGAAGTTCTTCTGCATACCAGAGGCCAAAATAATTGCTTAGTTTTGGTGTGTTTTTATATTTTAGGTTGTGTAAAATATGTTGGGTAATACCTTTTTTATGGAAATAAAAAAGAGCGGTAGCGTAATTAACCGGAATCCTGCCCGAAAATATATTTTTTAGCGTATTTTCGTTATGTTTATGAAAATTGGTCAAAGGAAGTTTATGCTTGCAAAGCAGGCACAAAAGTTTTTCTTTTTTGACCAATATTTTTTGGCAACCGGCACAAGTTTCCGTGAAAACGAAGTTGTAAAAATCCCTCAACATTTTTGTAAGCATAAAAATTAAAGGGGTAAAGAATGTTTTAAAAGTAATAAAAAATTATAACAAGTTGGGTATGAGCGAGAAAAAGAATGTAAAAGTTTTACAGCTTTTAATTATTGTTTTGGGCGTTTCTTTAATAGGACTCTCTTTCTACACCTATAATTTCTACACCAATTCTGTAAATAGCACAAGCCAGTTAGAAAAGCAAAACGATCTATTAAAAAACGATTTGCAAGAGATGCAAGACGATTACCAAAAGCTAATAGAATCTAATAGTGATTTGCGCAGTAACCTCAAAACAGAACAGCAACGCATTACTGCTTTGTTAGATTCCTTAAACGCTATGGAACTGGATTTTGAACGCTACAGAAAATATAGAGTGCAAGCAGACTTATTAAAAATGGAAAAAAAGCGCTTGCTTAAAACCGTAGATAGTCTCACACAAACAAATCGCGCTTTACTTTCTACTATAGACAGTACCAAAAGCCAAATAGAAAACCAACGCTTTGTAGCAGATTCTATTTTAGACGCTAATGCTAAACTTAACGCGAAAATTGAAAAAGCAGCTGTTTTACAATTAAGCGGTTTACATACTGAAGCGGTTTATCTTAAAAAAAACCGTAATATTTATGCTACTAAAAACATTAACAAAGCAGAAAAAATACGAGTATGCTTTACGGTAAATAAAAATTTGATTGTAGAGCCGGGAGAGAAAACCTTTTTTATTCAGGTAATTAATCCTAAAAATAATTTGATGGGTAAAAAATTATCTAAAACTTATAACAAAGAAATATTATATTACAGCGAGTCTACTAACTTGCAATACAATAATAAAGAAGTAGATGTTTGTATACTTATGCAAGCGCAACCAAAAAACTTTTTAGAAGGCAGGTATATTGTAAACATTTTTAATGGTCCGCAGCGACTTGCCAGTACGAGTTTTAAATTGCATTAGGTATATTTTTAAGAATTTGAAGAACAGAGTATAGTAAAACAAACCCAATTTTATAATTTTGCGCTATGGCAAAACAACAAGATACTTTTAAGCAGGTAATTTCGCACGCGAAAGAATATGGATATATTTTTTCGTCGAGCGAAATTTATGACGGCCTAAGCGCCGTATACGATTATGGCCCCAACGGTGCCGAATTGAAAAAAAACATTAAAGATTATTGGTGGAAAAGCATGGTGCAAATGCACCAAAATATTGTAGGCTTAGATGCTGCAATTTTGATGCACCCAACCACTTGGGCGGCTTCCGGGCATTTAGATGCCTTTAACGATCCGCTTATAGATAATAAAGACTCTAAAAAGCGTTACCGCGCAGATGTTTTGGTAGAAGACCACGCCGAAAAAATAAACCAAAAAGCGCAAAAAGAAATAAAAAAAGCACGCAAACGCTTTGGCGATAAATTTGACGAAGAAGAATTTGTAAGCACCAATCCGCGGCTGCTGCGGTATAAAAAAGAAGAAAAAGAAATTTTAGAACGCCTGGCAAAATCGCTTACTAACGAAGATTTGCAAGACGTGAAAGCTCTAATTGAAGAATTAGAAATTGCTTGCCCGGTAAGCGGCTCTAAAAACTGGACAGACGTAAAGCAATTTAATTTGATGTTTGGTACCAAACTGGGCGCATCTTCAGACAGTGCTACAGATTTATATCTACGACCCGAAACCGCGCAAGGTATTTTTGTAAACTTTGCCAACGTGCAAAAAACCGGAAGAATGAAAATTCCTTTTGGTATTGCGCAGATAGGAAAAGCGTTTAGAAACGAGATTGTAGCGCGGCAGTTTATCTTCCGTCAACGGGAATTTGAACAGATGGAAATGCAATTTTTTGTACGTCCCGGAGAAGAACTTAAATGGTTTGACCATTGGAAAGAAACTCGCCAAAAATGGCACGCTTCTTTAGGGTTGGGCGAAGAAAAATACCGTTTTCACGACCACGAAAAAATGGCGCATTATGCCAATGCCGCTACAGATATAGAGTTTGATTTTCCTTTTGGGTTTAAAGAATTAGAAGGCATTCACTCTAGAACAGATTTCGATTTAAAGGCGCACGAAGAACATTCCGGTAAACGTTTACAATTTTTTGATCCCGAAATAAACAAAAACTATACGCCTTACGTAATAGAAACTTCTATTGGTTTAGACCGCATGTTTTTGGCAGTTTTCTCCAGTTCTTTGCAAGAAGAAACTTTAGACGATGGTAACACCAGAACGGTTTTAAAATTACCGGCAATTTTGGCTCCTTATAAAGCAGCAATTTTTCCTTTAGTGAAAAAAGACGGTTTACCCGAAATTGCTCAGGAAATTGTAGAAGAATTGCAATGGGATTTTAACGTTGTTTACGACGAAAAAGATGCTGTAGGAAGACGTTACAGAAGACAAGATGCCGCCGGAACGCCATTTTGTATAACCATAGATCACGATACAAAAGAAGATAATAAAGTAACCATTCGTCATCGCGACACAATGGAACAAAAACGCGTAGCAATTAGCGAGTTAAAAGCTATTATCAATAAAGAAATAGATTTTAAAACCTGGATGCAAAAAGCGTAAGGTTTAGGATAATAAGAAGCTATGAGGAGATAAAAGAGGTTTTATCTCCTCTTTTTTTTATGCAGGTAATAGCTTTTTAAAGAATTTAAAAATAAGCTCGCAATTGTACGCTTCCGGTGTGAATTGCTTTGGTGCTTTCTCCTTTTCGGCCGTAATACGACAAGTTGAGGTCTAAATAGTCGGTTAGTTTTTTTTGTGCTAAAAGACTCCACGTAAAATTTTTATCGGGTTGTAAACCTTCTAACATTTGGTAGGCAACCGGCGAAAATGCGTCGCCTTCAAATTTGTTGTAGATATAATTAAACTCGCCGTTTATAGAATATTTTTGGGCGTTGTTAAACGTAAAAGATGTTCCAAATTTATTCTGGCTTAATTGCTCTTTTTGTCCTATATTATTTTCTTTTTCTTGCAAACGGTAAAAAATTCCCCAGCGGGTTTGCTCGGAAAACAAATAAGAAATCTCCGGATTTATTAAATAACTATCTATAGTATAATTGCGCGAATCAAAATTTTCTGAAGTGCTTTTATTATCAGTCAACGCACTTTCTAAAGTAAACAACCAACTTTCTTGCAGCTTATGGTTAAAATTTAATTGGTGGCTTTGCAGCTTGTTTTCTTGCAAACCGGTAGCCAATAAATTTTTAGTTCTATTAGAAATATAGGTGTAAGAGCTGGTGTAATTTTGCTTTCCACGGTTAAAATAAAGTGTATTTCTAAAGCTGAGGTTTACAGCCAATTCTTTTCCTTTACCGGAGAAAGGATTAAAATTAAAATTATCGCCTTCGCGCTCTATTTTTCTATCTATTAAATAAGATGTTTGGTTATAAAATTGCGAGAGGAATTTTTTGATTCCTTCAGTGTCGCTCCATTGTAAAAAATTGAGCGTTACAATTTGACTAAATTTATTTTGGTGGGTTTTTACATAAATCTGGTTGGGCAAAAGCACACGTATGTATTTGGCTTCGTCTGGAAAAGGAGAAATTTCAAATTCGTCTAATTCTTGTATTCCGTTATTGTTGTAATCGTTCCACGCGTATTGGCCCTCGCCGGCATTTACTTCCACGTAAGTGAACTCTTGCTGCGGCAACGTGCCACTATTGGTCTCGTAAACCGTGTTTAAATTGAGCAATCTGTCCCAGAAAAATTGATTGTATAAAATGCGGGAGTTTAACGAATGTTCTTTGTCTTTGGCATCGTTTTTATTTTTTAACGTGCGGTAATTGGCAAAAACCGAAAGTTTTGTGCTTTGCGTCTGTACCAATTGCGAGCGTAAATAATAGTTGTTGGAGCTGCTAACTTCCTGTAAAGTATTGCTCTGCAAACTGTCGTTTATTCGATGTCTATAACCAATTTCTGCATAAACTTTTGTGCTGTCGCCAATGCCGGTAAACACTTCATAACTTTTAAACCGCTGGCTGATTCCTGTCAAATTTCCGGTGGCATTTTCTTGCTGTTGGTTATCTTCTAAAGCAATTCGCGTTCCTGCCCAAGCCGTTTTAAAATCGTAAACGCTGTTTAGGTTAAACCGAAGAAACTCGGAGTCAAAAATTTCTCCTTCGCTTTGCAAGTAACTTCCGTTTAAAGCTAGGTGCAAATCTTCAAAATTTAAGTTTGCATTTAAACGATGCCGCGCCCCCGAATAATTTTTAGAATAATCTAATTTTTCAAAACGATACGTGGCTTGGCCCAAATTTGGTTTGGTATAGTGCAAACCGCTGGTCAATAAATTTTGATCACCTTGGGGATTGCTTAAATTCCAATCTCTGTCAAACTCTATATTGTACAAGGGTTCTATACTTTTATACTCTTCTCCCACGTGGTCAAATTCGGCGAAAGCCTGCAACTTTTCTCCTTTTTTATTGCTAAAAATATCGCGGTTTGCTTTTAGATGTGCTGCGTAGCCATTGTTGTCTTCATCGTCAAGGTTAGAAAATAAATTCAAATCGTTTTTACTGCCGCTTAGTTCAAACGCAAGATTTGTTTTTTTATCTGGAGCATATTTTCCGTTTACCACGGCAACTTGCAGTTTTTCCGGCGCAAAAAGTTGGGTTACCGGTGCATAATTACCTTGCGGAATGCCGTTTTGTGGCGGCACATACTCAAATACTTTGGCAAGCAAATTGGCATCTGCTAAAATATAATTACCCTGATTTGCACCAACAAAACTAAATTTTACCCGAAACAAATCGTCTTCCGGATTGCTGGAGTATACAAATACCTCTTGCCCGTTTATGATTTCTTTTTTATATAAAACTTTATTCTCGTCAAAACTATCGGCTATTGCGCTTGGCGCTAACATTTGCGAAGAATCGTCTCCGGCTTGCGCCAAAATTTCTTTTTGGGCATCGCTGAGGTTTTGCTGTAGCGGCTGATTTTTCAAATCGTTTTCGGAATATACAAAAGCACCAATTTCAAAATTATTGCCGTAATGTTTTCCGCCGCCGGTTGCTACCAAACGCGAATAATTTCTGTCTGAATATTGAAATTCTACCGTTATGCGCATCTCGGAGGTAATGGGAAAAGTAGGATTAAAAATAATCTCTCCCGCATTATAATCTATAATATAATCTTGGTTTTCGCCGCGCTCTAATCTAATTCCGTTTACAAAAACGCTTTCGCTACCCGAAACTATTAAGGTATACAACTCGCCATTTGGGCCGCTAAGTTTATAAGGACCTTGGTTGCCTTCTTGTCCTTGAAATTTATTCCGCGTAAAAACGCCACGTACCAAAGCTGCCGCTCCAAAAACTTCGGTGCGGTTGGCATCTGCATTTAAAGTAGCGCCAACCGAAAGTCCTTGCACTTTTTTAGTAAAGTTTCCAAAATAAGAATTGGTTTGTGCCAAGTCTACATCGCCGGCTCTAATGTTCCAATTTTTTCCGTAAAGCTCTATAAAAATTTGGTCAAATTCGTCTAAATTTTGCGAATAGCCACTTTCTTGTATCGGCACATTAGCATCTTGTATAGAGGCGCGCAAACTTACGTTGGGCGATATTTTTCCTGAAATTTGCAGGTCTAATTCAGAATCTAAAACCGTGTTTTGGTTGGTGCCGGCAGTAACACCGCGAGAAATACTTCCGCTGGTGTTTAGGCCATCAAAAGGAGTAAAATTTTGTGTATTTTTTTGTTCTTCCAAATCAAAAATTCTACGTGTACGATTTTGTGAAGTAATACTGGACGGGTCGTATTGAAAATACTTTTTGGTTAAAAACTCCGGATATGTTCGGTAAAAAATCTTTACGGAATCTGTTTTTTTTAGGATAGAATCATTTAAGATAAGTTGGCCTTTGGCAAAATCTATTTGATAGTTGCTGGCAGCAATTTCTTTCTTGTTATAAACCACTTTAAAATCTGCGGTTTGTATACTTAACGTATCTATACTAAGCGTGTCTTGCACCGCTAAGGTCTTAGAAATTATTCCAGAAGATTTCTCTTGCGCAATTATGGCAACAGGAAAACACAGCAAAGCAAGAAAAAAATTACGTATTGGCATTAAAATTAAAACTATAGAAGCTGCAAAATATTTTAACTAAAGTACATTTTCTTTGCTTAGGCAAAATGGCAATTGACTGGTTTCTTCGTCTAAAAATTCTATTTTTGTGGCAAACTTACAATATGCGAATCATTTCTTATAACGTAAACGGAATTCGTGCCGCTTTACGGAAAGATTTTTTAGTATGGTTGAAGCAGGCCAACCCAGATGTACTTTGCCTGCAAGAAATAAAAGCCAATCCGGAGCAATTTGACGAAAAAGTTTTTCACAAATTGGGTTATGAATACTGCTATTGGTATCCGGCGCAAAAAAAAGGCTATAGCGGCGTAGCAATTTTAAGTAAAAAAGAACCGGATAATGTGGTTTACGGAACCGGTTTAGATTATATGGATGCAGAAGGCCGAAATTTACGCGCAGATTTTGGCGACATTTCTGTTATGAGTCTTTATTTGCCATCTGGTACCAATATAAAACGCTTGGAATTTAAATTGGGATATATGGCAGATTTCCAAAAATATATTGATCAACTTACGCTAGAAAGACCAAACTTAGTAATTTCTGGAGATTATAATATTTGTCACCAACCAATAGATATTCACGATCCTGTGCGTCTAAAAAATGTTTCGGGCTTTTTGCCGGTAGAACGCGAGTGGTTAACGCAATTTTTAGAAAGCGGTTTTATAGATTCTTTTAGACATTTAAATGAAGATGTAGAGCAATATTCTTGGTGGAGTTATCGTGCCAATGCTCGCGCCAGAAATAAAGGCTGGCGTTTAGATTATCATTTAGTTTCAGAAGCTTTACAAGAAAAAATAGATAGGGCCGTTATCCTATCAGAAGCTTACCACAGCGACCATTGTCCTGTATTATTAGAAATAGCATAAATTATGAAAAAGAAAATATTTTACCCGTTAATTTTTGCAGCAATAGCCGCTAGCTGTGTGCCGGCAAAACAATTTAACGAGCTAGAACAAGAACACCAAAGTTTGCGACAAAAAAGCAACGAATTGGAAGAAAGTTTGGCAGATTGTCAAGAAGAGCAAAATAAAACCAGTAGCGCTTATACTATTTTAAAAGAAGATTTTGCCAAAACCCAACAAAAAAAGGAAAGTTTACAAGAAGAGTTAAAGCGCTTAAGCGATAACTTTGAAAACCTACAAAACGCATACAATGCTTTAGAGAAAAACAGTTCTTCTGCTCTGGCCGAAAACTCTAAACGCAATCGGGAATTGCTGGCAAATCTAGAAGAAAAGCAAAACGCGCTTAGCAGCAAAGAAACCCGTTTAAATAAACTGGAAAAAGATTTGCAAGCCCGTTCGCAACGCGTAGCAGAATTAGAAAAACTAATAGCGGCCAAAGACGCTAAAATGCATAAATTAAAAACCAGCATTTCGCGCGCTTTAACAGATTTTGAAGGCAAAGGCTTAACCGTAGAGCAACGCAACGGAAAAGTATACGTTTCTATGGAAAATAAACTCCTGTTTAGCTCCGGTAGTTGGGCCGTTGGCGCAGAAGGCCGGCGCGCGGTAAACCAATTGGGAAGCGTGTTGGCAGAAAATCCGGACATAAACGTGCTTATAGAAGGCCATACCGACAATGTACCTTACGGCGGAAGCGGCGTTTTAAAAGATAATTGGGATTTATCTACCAAACGCGCCACGGCTATTGTGCATTTATTGCAAGACAACTCTAATATAAACCCGCAGCGTCTTACTGCCGCCGGAAGAGGAGAATATGCTCCCATTGCCACCAATAAAACCACACAAGGCAAAGCAAAAAATAGACGAATAGAAGTAATTCTAACGCCAAAATTAGAAGAAGTTTCTCAGCTTTTAGAAGGTATTTAAAAGTTTAATTTGGGCGCTCCTCCCGATAAAAAAATCGGGAGGCGGGCTCTCCGCTATATCTTTTTTTGCGAAAAAGCAAAAAAAGGATGCCGCTGCGATCCCTAGCGCATTACCTGTTTCTATACTTTCCTTCTAAAATTTTTCCGTAAAGGTTTAGCCAAACAAATGTTCTACAACTTCTTCTACTTTACTTACTTTAACAATCTGAATACTAAATTGCGTAGTGGGTAATTTACTTTGTTTGGAAACCATAATTTTTGCAAAACCTAATTTTTCTGCTTCGCTAATGCGTTGTTCTATTTTTGGTACGGGTCGTATTTCTCCTGCCAGGCCAATTTCGGCAGCAAAACATATATCGTGTTCTATGGCAATATCTTCGTTAGAAGATAAAATGGCTGCAATTACGGCCAAATCTATCGCCGGATCATCTACTTGAATGCCGCCTGTAATATTCAAAAAAACATCTTTGGCGCCTAGTCTAAATCCTGCCCGTTTTTCTAAAACGGCCAACAACATATTTAAACGTTTTACATTATAACCGGTGGTAGAGCGTTGTGGGGTTCCGTAAACGGCAGAGCTAACCAAGGCTTGAATTTCTATCATCAACGGGCGCATTCCTTCTAAAGTAGAAGCAATGGCGGTTCCGCTTAAGCTTGTTCCGTTTTTCGAAATTAAAATTTCAGAAGGATTGGCTACTTCGCGCAAACCTTCGCCTTGCATTTCGTAAATTCCTAACTCGTGCGTTGAGCCAAATCTGTTTTTATGGGCGCGTAAAATTCTGTAAACATGGTTGCGGTCTCCTTCAAATTGTAAAACCGTGTCTACCATATGTTCTAAAACTTTTGGTCCGGCAATACTGCCTTCTTTATTAATATGACCAATTAGTAAAACCGGCGTATGGGTTTCTTTTGCAAATTTTATCAATTCTGAAGTACATTCGCGTATTTGCGAAATGCTGCCGGGAGAACTTTCTATAAAATCGCTGTGCAGGGTTTGAATGGAATCTACTATTAAAACTTCGGGCTCTAAAGCTTCTATTTGTTTAAAAATTTTTTGGGTATTGGTTTCGGTTAAAATGTAACAGTTGGCCGGGTTGGCATTTACACGTTCGGCGCGCATTTTTATTTGCTGCTGACTTTCTTCTCCTGATACATAAAGGGTTTTGTAATTTAAATTTAAGGAAATTTGCAGTAATAGTGTACTTTTTCCTATTCCGGGTTCCCCGCCTAACAAAGTTAACGAGCCGGGAACCAAGCCGCCGCCTAAAACCCTGTTTAATTCTTGGTTATTTGTGTTTAATCTTTCTTCGCGCTCATAGGTAATTGCGTTTACCAAGATTGGTTTTGCAGTACGTTTGGGAGAGGTTTGCGCAGATTTCCAGTCTTTGTTGTCTTTCTTTTGAACAACTTCTTCTACTAAAGTATTCCATTGGCGGCAAGAAGAGCACTGACCTTGCCATTTTGCATGTTGTGCGCCACAATTTTGACAAAAAAATGTGGTTTTGGTTTTCGCCATATTATTGGTCTCTTTTTATTTTTAATTCTTCTGATTTGTCTAAAACCAAATCGACGGTAATATACGAAACACTTTCTTTTGCGTAGGCTTTTTCATACTCTTTTATGGCGCGTCTTAGCCTTCCTATTTCTTCGTAAAACCTGCCATAAAAATAGTTGGCTAACATGGTTTTTGGATGATGTTCTTCTGCTAATTTGGCCAAATCTTTATATTGCTCAAACTTTTCTTCTTTTTCTATAGCCTTAGCAATGGTCATAAAATCTTCTGTTCTAATATTAATATCCAGCTCGTAAAGTTCTTCAATACTTTCGTATTTTTCCGTAAGGAAATCTATATAATCTTCTTCTTCCTCAATAAGTCTTTTGTACTCTTTTTCGCCTATAGGCTTATAGATAGAGAAAAAGTTTTTAAGTGCTAGCGGAATTGCTTCGCCTACTAAAGAATAATGCGTGCCTTCTTCAAAATCATTAAAATAATAATGTAAGAGTGGGTTGCTTATTTTCTCTAATTTAGCATTCATAGCCTGATTTTGTTCGCGCAAAGTTTCTATATCTCCCGCCGCCGTTGCCAAATAATACCATGTTTTCTGTTCGGTATCTGCCAGAGCGTTGTAAACTTGATCTTGCATTCCGGGTGCATAATCCGGACTAAGATTTATATAGGCTTTAAATAAGGGCTTTGGTTTGAGTAAATAATAATTCATTAAGTTGGCGGTAATATTATGCCCTACAATTATAGAAAACGGAACGGTTCTGTATGTTTGGTCTATTAGCGGTAATAATTCCATACCTAAAAACTCAAAAAAATCTGCTCCAGATTTAGATGGAAAAAAATTCTCTTTATCTAGTTTTGTATCGTTTTTACGAGTAGATATTTGGTTTACGCCAACTACAATGGCTTCTGGCATTTCTCCCCAATAACTATAATAATCTACATTTCCGGCTACCGGCTCAAAAAGATAATCGCCATCTAAAACAATAAAAACCGGATAGGATTTATGGGTGTTCTTTTTGTAATTACGTGGTAGTTGAATCTTAACCTCCCTTTCTGCTTCCAGAATGGTAGAGCTAACCATTTTATACTCTACTTGTGATTTTCCTGTCATGCATAAAAACAAGAAAACCATTGTTATAATATTTTTCATTATAAATTGGTTTGAGTGGTAAAGTAATTAAAATTATTAATTAGTTCTGTTAAAAATTGGCAAAAAAAGCATCGAGAGTCCGCCAACAACTAAATTGAGTAAGGTTTGCGTGCCCCAAACTATCCACCCGAAAGCTTCTCCTGCTTCTTTACTAATACCAAAGAGAAGTAGTACGGCGCCAACGGCAATTGGGTAAACGCCAATCCCGCCATTGGTAATAGAAATAGCAAAAGAGCCTACTACAAAAGCTACCATAATAGCACCAAAACCAAGATCTTGCGTTTCTGGGATGGCATATTTTATTAAAAAAAACATACAAATATACATTGCCCAAATAAATACGGTATGGCATAAAAATGCAAAGGTTTTACGCATTTTTAAAATACTTTTCATTCCGTCTAAAATGCCGATAGCAAAATCTTTTAAACGTTTTAAAAATTTATTTTTTGATTTTTTAATCAAGCGAAGAAAAAGCAAGCCCAACAAAACCAAAGCAAATAAAACCAATAGACTAAAAAATGGATTGATGTTTTTTTCGTTAAAAAAAGTGACTAAGGTGGTGGTGTGAAAAAGAAGCGTACCGGCTACAATGAGTAATAACATAAGCAAATCTGCCACTCGCTCTGAAATTATGGTCCCAAAAACTTTTTGAAAAGGTATTTTCTCATAAGTTGCAAGACTGGCACCGCGCAAGACCTCGCCAGATCTGGGAATACCTAAATTGGCAAGATAAGCTGCCATTACGGCCATAAAGCTATTGGCAAAACCTACTTTATAACCTAAAGGTTGTATAAGAAACTTCCACCGGTAAGCTCGAGAAGCGTGCGAAAGTAAGCCACAAATAGCAGATAATACCAGCCAAAATATATTGGCGTTGCGAATGTTTTGCCATAAAGTTTGACGTTCTTGCGGAGTGGCGCTACTAATAGAGTAAATAATTAAAAAAACTCCCAAAACAAGTGGGAGTGTGATTTTTAATATTTTAATTATTTTTTTACGCGTCAAGTCTGGTTATTTTAATAGATTATTTTCGTTAGGAAAAACCAAGGCTGGTTTAAATTCTTTCGCCTCGTTTACAGACATCATCGCATAGGTAATTAAAATAAGAATATCGTCTTTGGCTACTTTTCTGGCAGCAGCGCCATTAAGTGTAATTTCGCCACTATTACGCGGACCGGGAATAGCGTAAGTTTCTAAGCGCTCACCATTGTTATTGTTTACAATTTGCACTTTTTCGCCTTCTATAATATTTGCGGCATCCATCAAATCTTCATCTATTGTAATACTGCCAATATAATTTAAATCTGCTCCGGTTACTTTTACCCGATGTATTTTAGATTTTACTACGTGAATTTGCATAAGAATTTTATTCAGGTTTATATTAGTTTAGTGCAATATTATCTATTAACCTTACTTTGTTGGCGTAAGCGGCAATAAATGCACGGTATTTTTTATCTGGGTTTTTGGTGTTTTTATCAATGGATAATAAACTTTCTGCATTGGCAATCTCAAAATATTCTAAATCTAAAAGGGGATGCTCTTTAAACGCTTGCTCTACCCATTTGGTAATTTCTTCTGCACTTTTTGTGCCAAAATCTCGTTTCACTTGTTGCAAGCTGGTATAAATAAAACTGGCTTGTTCTTGCTCTTTAGCGGTTAAACGTTTGTTACGCGAGCTTTTGGCAAGTCCGTTTTCTTCTCGGTTTATTGGGCAACCAATAATTTCTACAGCTTGCTCAGTAAGTGTGATAAGTTTTTTTACAATTAATAATTGTTGGTAATCTTTTTCGCCAAAAAAAGCTTTATCGGGTTGCACTATGTCAAATAGTCTTTTTAAAACGGTACCAACACCATCAAAATGACCACTTCTGTATTTCCCTTCCATTTGGGCGGCAAGTTCGCCAAATTTAAAATGCTCTGTTTTTAGACCGTTTGGGTAAATTTCTGTTGTTTCTGGAGCAAAAACAATACAGGACGCACATTCTTGTTCCAATAATTTTATATCGCTATCCAAACTTCGCGGATAAGCATCTAAATCTGCATTATTATTAAATTGTGTAGGGTTTACAAAAATACTAACCACTACAACTTCGCAAGCTTGCAAAGCCGCATTAATCAACGATATATGCCCGGTGTGTAAAGCTCCCATTGTAGGGACGAGACCTATGTTTTCGTGCTTCTTTCTATGCGGTAAAAGTTGCCTATTTAACGCTTCTTTGGTATGAAATACTTGTACCATATTTTGTTTTAAGTCGTGCAAAATTAATATATTACTGGCAGACTGCATAAAATTTTGTAATTTTGCCTGTTTTTTGACGTTAATACTAATACCAATTGCAGATTATTTATGAAGGATAAGCGAATTTTGTACGTGTCTTCTGAGGTTATACCATACCTCCCGGAAACAGAAATATCATCTATGTCTTTTGAGGCGCCTAGAATGGTAAACAGCCAAGGAGGGCAGATACGTATTTTTATGCCACGTTTTGGTAATATTAACGAAAGGCGTCACCAATTACACGAGGTTATACGACTTTCGGGGATGAATTTGGTTATAAACGACCTGGATATGCCACTAATTATAAAAGTAGCATCTATTCCTAAAGAAAGGATGCAGGTTTATTTTATTGATAACGAAGATTATTTTAAGCGGAAAGCTACTTTTACAGACGAAGACGGTAACTTGTTTGAAGATAACGACGAGCGCGCCATATTTTTCGCAAAAGGAGTTATTGAAACCGTTAAAAAATTAAACTGGTCGCCAGATATCATTCACGTTAATGGTTGGTTGGCCTCTTTGCTACCGTTGTATTTACGGAATTATTATGGTAACGAACCACTTTTTTCCGAATCTAAAATTGTTACTTCTGTTTTTAAACAAGGCTTTGAAGGTACTTTGGCAGAAGATATGGACAAAAAAATATTGTTTGATGGTTTGGAAGATGAGAAAGTGGCGCATTTAAGCACGCCAAATTATGATAATTTAATGAAAACTGCCATCGATAATTCCGATGCTGTTATAAAAGGTAGTCCGGAAATTCCCGAAAGCCTAAACGAGTATATAGAAAATTTAGACAAACCTGTATTAGATTTTAAATCTTTAGAAGAGTTTTCGTCTGCTTACCAAGAATTTTACCTAGAAAAAGTATTAAATGAAGAAACCGAATCCTAAAGTAAAACTGTCCTCTATTTCAAAAATTACACTTTTAGTAATTTTAGGAACTTTTTGTTTTACCTCCTGTGATGATGATTTTAGTGAAGTAGGAAGCAATATTGTAGATAACCCTAATTTTGAGGCACTTCTATTTGATTCCGCAGAGATAGAAGCTAAAACCCGTAAGTTAGAGCGGGTGCAAACCAATAACCTTAGCGGATATTCTTTTGGGGTATATAATGATGCCGTGTACGGAAAGAAGACAGCCAATTTTGTTACGCAACTAAGTTTAAGTAATACGAGTCCTGAATTTTATACAGACCCTGTTTTAGATAGCGTGGTGCTAAATTTACCATATTTTAGTACAGTTGTAGGAACAGAAGAAGACCAATATTTATACAAACTAGATTCTGTATATGGTGACAGTCCTATAAAGCTTTCTGTTTATGAATCTACTTACTTTCTGCGCGATATAGACCCCGAAAACGACTATGAGCCGCAGGTTTATTATTCTGATCAAACCAATTTGTTTGAGCAATACTTAGATCCAACACCAATTCTTGAGATACCAGACTTTAAACCAACCAACAATCCGGTGGTTTATTTTGAAGAAGGAGAAGAGGAGGAGATAGATACAATTTATACGGCTCCCGCACTAAGAGTAAATTTGCCAACTGCATTTTTTCAAGAGAAAATATTAAACCAACAGGACAACGATGTGTTATTGAGCAATGCCAATTTTAGAAATTATCTTAGAGGTCTTTATTTTAAAGCAGAAAGCGCTGATGCCGAAGGTAACTTAACTTATTTTAATTTTAATGCAGCATTAGATGGGCAACCAGCAGCCAATATTACACTTTATTTTAAAACGCATTTAGAAGAAGATTATACAGAACAAGATTCTGCGGTAAGTAGAGAATTTCGTTTAAATTTTGGTCCTGCAAAAGTAAATCTTTTCGAAAACGAATATCAAACTGCTCCGCAAGACGAAAAATTATACTTAAAAGGAGGTGAAGGCTCTATAGCAGAAATAGATTTATTTAAAGATCAAAATCAGTTAGATTCCTTACGGGAAAAAGATTGGTTGATTAATGAAGCAAATTTGCTTTTTTATGTAGATGAAAATCAAGTGCCGGATAATCAAAAACAACCCGAACGTATTTTTGTTTATGATATTAAAAACGAAAAGGTTTTAGGGGACTATATGTTTGATGTAAGTGCAAACGAAAATAATCCGTTAACTTCTAGAACAGTTCATTTGGGTCGTCTCTCTAAAGACGAAGATGGTAATAGGTTTTATAAAATACGTGTTACCAATCTTGTAAATAATATTATTAATAAAGATTCAACCAATACGCGTTTGGGAGTTAGTGTTTCGCAAAACGTAAATATTTCTTCTTTGGTAAAAGCAGATTTTGAAGACCAAGATATAGATGTAGAGAAAGTACCTTCTACGCATGCTATATCTCCGGAAGGAACAGTGTTGTATGGCCCTAATGCGGCGCTTGAAGCCAAGAAATTAAAGTTGAATATCTTTTATACAGAAGCTAAGTAATTATGTGTGGAATAGTAGGATATATTGGGCATCGTGATGCCTATCCGGTAGTTTTAAAAGGACTACAACGTTTAGAATATAGAGGTTATGATAGTGCAGGAATAATGCTTTACGATGGTAAAGAGCTTAATGTCTGTAAAACCCAAGGAAAGGTAAAGGATCTAAAAGAAAAACTGGAGAAAGAAATTTCTACCAAAGGTAATATTGGTATCGGACACACGCGTTGGGCAAC
The DNA here is from genome assembly GCA_947494545.1 of uncultured Mesonia sp. Classification (GTDB taxonomy): domain Bacteria; phylum Bacteroidota; class Bacteroidia; order Flavobacteriales; family Flavobacteriaceae; genus Mesonia. The sequence goes on from CANLVH010000001.1 coordinate 256,244, forward strand.
GCACGGCGTTCCAAACGATATTAACTCGCACCCGCACCAATCTAATTCCGGTGATATTATTATTATTCACAACGGAATTATAGAAAATTACGACACGCTAAAAAAAGAGCTCGTAAAACGCGGCTACAGTTTTGAATCAGATACCGATACCGAGGTTTTGGTAAACCTTATTGAAGAGGTAAAAAAACAAGAAAACGTAAAATTAGGAAAAGCCGTACAAATTGCGCTAAACCAAACAGTGGGCGCTTATGCTATTGCGGTTTTTGATAGAAATAAACCAGATGAGATTGTAGTAGCTAGATTGGGAAGTCCTTTGGCTATAGGAATGGGAGAAGACGAATATTTTATCGCTTCCGATGCATCGCCATTTATAGAATATACTAAAGACGCCATTTATTTGGAGGATGGCGAAATGGCAGTGGTAAGAAAAAGTAAAGGCGTTAAAGTAAGAAAAATTAAAGACGACGAATTGGTTGCGCCTTATATTCAAAAATTACAACTCAATTTAGAGCAAATAGAAAAAGGCGGCTATGAGCATTTTATGCTTAAAGAAATATACGAGCAACCCGACGCTATTACAGATACATATCGAGGTCGTATGCTGGTAGACCAAGGCTTAATAAGAATGGCCGGAATAGATGATAACCTAGATAGGTTGCTAAATGCAAACCGTATTATTGTGGTTGCATGTGGTACTTCTTGGCACGCAGGCTTGGTGGCAGAATATATTTTTGAAGATTTGGCACGCATCCCGGTTGAGGTAGAATATGCATCAGAATTTAGATACCGCAATCCTATTATTAATAGTGACGATGTTGTAATTGCTATCTCTCAATCTGGAGAAACTGCAGATACAATGGCGGCAATAAAGCTGGCAAAAGAAAAAGGCGCTTTTGTTTTTGGCGTTTGTAATGTAGTTGGTTCTTCTATTTCTAGAGAAACCCACGCCGGAGCTTACACACACGCCGGTCCTGAAATTGGTGTAGCTTCTACCAAAGCATTTACTACACAAATTACGGTTTTAAGCTTAATTGCTTTAAAATTAGCCAAGGCAAAAGGTTCTATCTCTAACGCAGATTTTCATTACCATTTGCAAGAATTAGATTTAATTCCGCAAAAAATTGAAGAAGCTTTAAATTCTAACGATCATATAGAAAAGGTTGCAGAAAAATATAAAGATGCCGCCAATTTCTTGTATTTAGGAAGAGGCTTTAATTTTCCGGTGGCTTTAGAGGGTGCTTTAAAATTAAAAGAGATTTCTTATATACACGCAGAAGGCTATCCGGCTGCAGAAATGAAACACGGACCAATTGCACTAATAGACGAAATGATGCCGGTAGTAGTTATTGCTACTAAAAATGGGCATTACGAAAAAGTGGTGAGTAATATTCAGGAAATTAAATCCAGAAATGGTAAAATTATCGCTATTGTAACCAAAGGCGATACACACGTGCGCGAAATGGCAGATTATGTTATAGAAGTGCCAGACACCATAGAAGCGCTAACACCTTTGTTAACTACCATCCCGTTACAATTATTGTCTTATCACGTGGCTGTAATGTTAGGTAAAAATGTAGATCAGCCAAGAAATTTGGCAAAATCTGTTACGGTAGAATAAAGAAAAAAATGTTATAATAATTTCAAAAATTGAGCTGTGATAATTCATACAAATAATTTATCTTTGCAGCCGAAAAACAATGCAGGTAGAATTGCATTAAGAAACTATAAATTAAACTAGTAGATAATGTCTAAAGTTACAGGTAAAGTTGCACAAATTATCGGTCCTGTTGTGGATGTGGAGTTCGACACAGAAAATGAAAACATAGAGTTACCGAAGATTTACGATTCCTTAGAGATAAATAGGGAAGATGGTTCCATCTTGGTACTGGAAGTTCAATCACATATTGGAGAAAACACTGTTAGAACCATTGCGATGGATTCTGCCGACGGCCTATCTCGCGGAACCGCGGTTTTGGCTACCGGAAATCCAATACAAATGCCAATAGGCGAAGATGTTTACGGACGTTTATTTAACGTTACCGGAGACGCTATTGACGGTTTAGGAGATCTTCCTAAAAAAGGAAAAGATGGTATGTCTATTCACCGCGAAGCTCCAAAATTTGAAGACCTATCTGTATCTACCGAAGTTTTATTTACAGGAATTAAAGTAATAGATCTAATTGAGCCGTATGCAAAAGGAGGTAAAATTGGTTTATTTGGTGGTGCCGGTGTTGGTAAAACCGTTTTAATTCAAGAATTAATTAACAATATTGCAAAAGGTCACGGTGGTCTTTCTGTATTTGCAGGTGTTGGAGAAAGAACCCGTGAAGGAAATGACTTGTTGCGTGAGATGTTAGAATCTGGCATTATTAAATACGGCGACGATTTTATCCACTCTATGGAAAATGGCGGATGGGATCTTAAAACCGTAGATAAAGCTGCGATGAAAGAATCTAAAGCAACCTTCGTTTTTGGCCAGATGAACGAGCCACCTGGAGCACGTGCACGAGTTGCGCTTTCAGGTCTTACCATTGCAGAATATTTTAGAGATGGCGCCGGAGACGGTCAAGGAAAAGACGTACTTTTCTTTGTAGACAACATCTTTAGATTTACACAAGCAGGTTCAGAGGTTTCTGCACTTTTAGGTCGTATGCCATCTGCCGTTGGTTATCAGCCAACTTTAGCTACAGAAATGGGAGCTATGCAAGAGCGTATTACTTCTACCAAAAAAGGTTCTATTACTTCTGTACAAGCGGTTTACGTACCTGCAGATGACTTGACAGACCCTGCTCCGGCAACTACTTTTGCTCACTTAGATGCTACAACCGTATTGTCGCGTAAAATTGCAGAACTTGGTATTTATCCTGCCGTAGATCCGTTAGAATCTACATCAAGAATTCTTACCGCAGACATTTTAGGAGACGACCACTATAACTGTGCACAACGCGTAAAAGAGTTGTTGCAACGTTACAAAGAGTTACAAGATATTATTGCAATTTTAGGTATGGAAGAACTGTCAGAAGAAGATAAACTGGCCGTTTCCCGCGCTAGACGTGTACAACGTTTCTTGTCGCAACCTTTCCACGTTGCAGAGCAATTTACCGGTTTAAAAGGTGTTTTGGTAGATATTAAAGAAACTATAAAAGGCTTTAATATGATTATGGATGGTGAGTTAGACCACCTACCGGAAGCTGCTTTTAACCTTAAAGGAACTATAGAAGAAGCAATAGAAGCCGGAGAAAAAATGAACGCAGAAGCTTAAAAAAGCTCTTCTTTTAAATAAACTAATATGTTTTTAGAAATAGTTACCCCAGAAAAAGTTTTGTTGAGCGCAGAAGTAAATTCTGTAACGGTTCCCGGTGTTAACGGCGAATTTCAAATGCTTGATAATCACGCCGCCATCGTTTCTATTTTAGAAAAAGGTCTGGTAAAAATAGAAGGGGATTTTACGTTAGAAGATGAAGTAAAAGAAGCTTTTGAAAGCTCTGAAAATAATACTTATCAACTGCCAATAAAAGGTGGCGTATTAGAATTAAAGAATAATAAAGCAATTATCTTGGCAGACTAAAATTTGCCAGATTTGTATAAAGTAAAAAGCTTTCTAAGTGTAAAAAATTTAGAAAGCTTTTTTTATGCGTTTACTTTTGTTTTCGCTTACGCGGAATTTAAAGTTTATTTCTCTTATATTTCTTTACGGAATTATCAGCAAGAAAATACTCCCGAATTGCCGTATGGAAAGAAGCAAGTTAAAATGCGCGAAAACACCTTGTAATTTGGTATAAATCTTAATCGTCTCTTTTTATTTTGTCGTCTATTTTACCAAAAACATAATTTATTATAATAACAAAAGCGGTTAAGATAAGTAACTCCCAAAGCATTCCTACTGCGGCCAAACAGCCGGCACCGGCGCTACACCAAATGGTAGCAGCAGTAGTTAAACCGCTAATTTTAGAATCACGTTTCATAATGGTTCCTGCGCCCAAAAAGCCAACCCCAATTGCTACTTGGCTCAAAACACGGGTAATATCTGTGTATTCTTGATCTGCAAACTCCAAAGAAATCATTACAAACACCGCAGAGCCCAAAGTTACCAATATATTGGTTTTTAAACCTGCGTGCTTGTTTTTATATTCTCGCTCTAAGCCTATAAAAAAACCAGCTGCAAAAGCACAAACCAACCGAATACTAAACTGCGTTAAGTCCATTTTTTAAATTGATTTTACTCCTAAAATAGCTAAAATATAAATTTTTTTATTTGCTTTTAACTAAACTTTTTGCGCTGGTTGCTTAGAATTAATTTAATTTTTTTTGTTACGTGTCGTTTGGTTTGTACTTTAAAATATCTCCCGGTTGGCAATCTAAAGCTTTGCAAATTGCCTCCAAAGTAGAAAACCGAATGGCTCTTGCTTTACCAGTTTTTAAAATAGATAGATTGGCGGTGGTAATACCAATTTCTTCCGCCAGGTCTTTAGAAGTAAGCTTGCGCTCTTGCAATAATTGCTCTAAATTAATATAAATTGCCATTTTAAATAGTTAACTGGTTTTCCTGTTTTAGCTTTCCGGCTATTTTAAAAATCTCCGATAAAAAGATAAAGAACAATCCGATACAAATCGTAAATAAAGTATTTTGAAACAAACCTTCCAATTGAAAACCAATTTTTACTTCCTGTTGGTAGAAAATATCAAAAAGAAATTTAAAACCAATTTCGGCAAGCGTTAGACCTATTATTAATTTTCCTATGCGTAATAAGTACGTACTTTGCAATTCCGTAAAGAGATTTTCGGGCTCTAAATTATAGACCAAATCTTTAAAAATATAGAGTGTATATAAGTAGCCTGCGTACAAAAGCAAAAACATAAAACCTAAAATACCAAGTTCTGTTTTGCTGAAAGTTGATAGCGTTTCGTTGTCTAGAATATCTATATTGCCAATGCCAAAAAATAACGTAGCTAGCATAACTATAAAGATTGCTATAAAAACTATAAAATTCAGAATATAAATTAGTCTGATCAGTTTCCGTAAAGTCGTAAGTACTCTCATGGTTTGTAATTATTGTTTATCAATAACAAATATATTAAAATTATTGATAAACGATAATAAAATTATTTTTTACTAAAAATTTCGTGCAATTGAGTGTTAGTAACCTGTTAAACCTATTTAAGGAAGCACTTTCTTTAAGGTATCTTAAAATATTACTTTTATATTTGCAGTTCAGATTTTACAAGTATGCTCACAGCTATAGTATTAGGTTTTATCTTTTCTGTCTTTCTAATTTTTGGAGGGAAATTTATAAAAGGTAAATTTTCGCTTGTTTCCAGTCTTATTCCGCTTTCCCTTTTTGTTTACTTTTCCCGTTTTATAGGGCAAGTATCGCAAGGAGAAGTGATTGAAAGAACCTATCAGTGGATTCCCTCTTTTGGAGTTAATTTAACTTTTAGGTTAGACGGTCTTTCTTTGCTGTTCTCTTTAATGATAACCGGAATTGGTTTTTTGGTATTTATGTATACTTCTGCATACTTGCGCAACCATAAATATTTAGACAGGTTTTATGGTTATTTGAGCGTTTTTATGGCTGCAATGCTAGGTTTGGTTCTTTCAGATAACATGATTTCCTTGTTTGTCTTTTGGGAATTAACCAGTATTAGCTCCTTTTTCCTCATCGGGTTTAACAACACCAGCTCAGCTTCCAGAAAATCTGCCTTAACTGCTTTGGGTATAACAGGGCTGGGTGGTCTGTTCTTGTTGCCGGGATCGCTTGTGTTGGGATATATGACCGGCACCTACGAAATTTCTGAAATGCTGGCGCAAAAAGATCTTATAACCGGTCACGCTTTATATCCGGTTGCAGTAATTTTTATTTTTGTAGCAGCTTTTACCAAATCTGCTCAATTTCCTTTTCATTTTTGGCTGCCGGGCGCAATGAAGGCACCAACGCCCGTTTCTACCTATTTGCATTCGGCTACAATGGTAAAGGCCGGTATTTATTTGCTGTTGCGTTTAACTCCGGTTTTGGGTGAGGAAAACTTATGGAATACCAGTTTGATAATTATTGGTGCAATTACAATGTTGTACTCTGCCGTACACACAATTTTTAGAAGAGATTTAAAAGGTATTTTGGCCTATTCCACCATCGCTGCTTTGGGTATTTTAGTTTTCTTAATAGGTTTAGGAACAAAAGAAGCACTTTTGGCCGCCGGTGTTTTTATTATTGTTCACGCATTGTACAAAGCTACGCTGTTTTTAATGACGGGAGCAATAGATTTATATACAGGAACGCGCGATGTAACACAACTAAGCGGTTTACGGAAAATTATGCTTCCCGTAGCTATTGCCGGAATTTTAGCCGCACTTTCTAATGCCGGTATTCCTTCTTCTGTTGGGTTTATAGGTAAAGATTTGATTTACGAAGGCACGTTAAATTTTAAACACAATGCAGCTTTATTAACAGCATTGGCATTGCTTACTAATGTATTTATCTCCTATGCAGGTTATGTTGCGGGCGTAAAACCTTTTATAGGAAAATTGCCGGAACGTTTTGAAGATGTAAAACGTCCCGGATTTTTAATTTGGTTTCCGCCGGTTTTGCTTGCCGCTTTAGGTTTGCTTTTTGGTTTAATGCCGTTTTTACTAGAACAAGCTTTAGTAAAACCTATTGTAACAGTTCTAAACCACAATGCGGGCGATATACATCTTAAAATTTGGCATGGTTTTTCAACTATTTTAGCGTTAAGTGCTATTACAATAGTTTCGGGACTTAGCCTATACTTTATTTTAAAACCTTCAGAAAAATTAGAAGATTTTATAGAAAAATTTGAGTTTATTTCTCCAAAAAGCATTACCGAAAATTTTGTAGATTGGTTTAGCAAGTTTTCGAGTTTATGGACAAACACTTTTCAAAATGGCTATTTACGGAATTATATAGCCGTAATTATCATGTTTTTGGTAGGAATTGTTTCCTACAGCCTCTTACGAAACACCACGTACCAAATAGATTATAATGCGCTTTCGCGATTAACTATTTACGAGGTAATTGTGGTGGTTATTTTGTTGGGCGCCATTTTTTATACCGTATTTACCAAATCTAGGTTGGCTGCAGTGGCGGCCTCTGGTGTAATTGGTTACGCTATTTGTTTACTTTTTGTTTTTTATAGCGCTCCAGATTTGGCTATGACGCAATTTGCCATAGATACACTTACCGTTATATTATTTGTTTTGGTTTTATACAGATTACCAAAATATTTAAGACTTTCAGACTATAAAATGCGCGTTAGAGATGGTATAATTTCTATAATGTTTGGAGGTCTTATAAGTATTTTAGCTTTAGAGGTTTTGGCGCAACCAGCCAATAAAGATATTGCAAATTATTATGCAAAAAATGCCTATTTAGAAGCCCACGGAAAAAACGTGGTAAATGTAATTTTAGTAGATTTTAGAGGTACAGATACAATGATAGAAATATCTGTGCTAACTATTGCAGCAATTGGAGTTTTTGGCTTGCTTAAGCTGCGTCTAAAATCTACAGAACGTAAACAAAAATAAGATGAGAACAATTATATTAAATACAGCCTCCAATTATTTGTTGCCTATTTTACTGTTGTTTTCAGTATTTATATTGCTGCGCGGCCATTATGAGCCGGGTGGTGGTTTTGTAGGCGGACTAATTGCTGCAATTGCGTTTGTGTTACACGCTTTTGCCAACGGTTTAAATAACACCAAACGACTTTTAAAATTTCATCCGGGATTTTTAATGCCTTTAGGTTTAGCGGTTTCTTTCCTTAGCGGATTGTTACCGGTATTAATCAACTCACAAGCGTTTATGACCGGTCTGTGGTTAGAACAGCCAATACCGGTAATAGGTGCTGTTGGTACCGCCTTATTTTTTGATATTGGCGTGTATTTGGTAGTTTTGGGGGTAGCTTTAACAATAATATTTACAATCTCAGAATCTGCTTGATATGGAGTTATTGTTAGCATTAATGGTGGGAGTACTTTATGGCGCAGGCTTGTATATGATGCTGCGCAGAAGTTTGGTAAAACTAATAATTGGTTTAATTATAATTGGAAACGGGGCAAATTTGTTAATTTTTCTTTTAGGAAGAATAACCAAAGGTCAGCCCCCAATTATACCGGAAGATGCCAAAGTTTTTGCCGAAATTTATGCAGATCCCTTACCGCAAGCTTTAATTCTTACGGCTATTGTAATTAGTTTTGGTTTACAATCTTTTGCAATAATCTTGGTTAAACGCGCCTATCAAGTGGTAAAAACAGACGATTTAGATAAAATGAATGCAACAGACGAAGAATCATGATGCAACAGTTACTTATATATCCTTTACTGCTTCAGCTGCTTTTAAGCATTATTCTTATGTTTATGTGGCGGCATATCAATGCGCAACGAGTAGTAAGCATACTTGGTAGCGCCGTTGGGGTTTTGCTTTCCGGTATGCTACTTTACCAAGTTTGGACAGAAGGCACGCAACTCATGCAAGCCGGTTCTTGGTCTGCGCCCTTTGGAATTAGTTTTGTTGCAGATGTACTTTCTTCCACTTTAGTGTTATTAACGTCTATCGCGGGGTTTGCGGTTTCTAGTTTTTCGTCGGCTTCGGTAATACCGGCGCGATTACGATTTGGTTATTTTGCTATTTTTCATTTTCTTATTTTAGGATTAATAGGCGCCTTTCTTACCGGTGACATTTTTAACCTTTATGTTTGGTTCGAAATTATTATAATAAGCTCTTTTGTATTAATAACCCTTGGCGGGGAAAAAGCGCAAATAGAAGGAGCCGTGAAATATTTTACACTTAATTTCTTAGCTTCAATAATTTTCTTAACCGCCATTGCCGTAATGTATGGTTTGGTAGGCTCTCTTAATATGGCAGATTTAGCAGTATTGGTGCCTAAAATAGAAAACCAAGGTTTGTTGCGGGTTGCTGCTTTATTGTTTTTAGTAGGTTTCGGAATTAAATCCTCGGTTTTTCCACTTTATTTCTGGTTGCCGGCTTCCTATCATACGCCGCCATCTGCAGTTTCGGCAATTTTTGGTGGCTTACTTACCAAAGTTGGAGTGTATGCCCTTATACGAATTTTTGGTCTACTTTTCTTAGACGATCCTTTTATTGCAGAAATGCTAAGCATAATTGCCGTACTTACTTTGTTTAGTGGAGCCGTGGGAGCTTTAGTGCAACGCAACCTCCGTAAAGTGTTTTCTTATCTTATTATTTGTCATATAGGATTTATGATAATGGGTCTAGGCATGTTTACCGAAGTTGCTATAGCCGGAGCGGTTTTTTATCTAATTCACGATATTATAATAAAAACCAATTTGTTTATGATTGCCGGTGTTATTTATAGAATTAAAGGCACCATCAACATAAAAAAACTAGGTGGTTTGTACGAAAGTCACCCGTTGTTGAGTTTAATAATAATTATTCCGTTCTTTTCGGTAATTGGTATTCCGCCATTTTCCGGGTTTTGGCCCAAGATTTCCTTAATTATTGGTGCTTACCAAGATCTAGATTATGTAGCAATTGGTGCAATAATTTTTGCAAGTTTGCTTACCTTACTTATAATTTCAAAAATATGGTCTGAAGTTTTTTGGAAAAAGGGTGAAGAGCTTCCTATTAGAGAACATTTTTTGTATTTTAAAGACATGACAAAGCTGCGAAAAATTCAGTTTATCGGGCCGGTAGTTCTTTTAACTTTAGTTACTTTATACATTGGGTTTGGCGCAGAGCATATTCAGCAATTATCGTTACGGGTAGCAGATGAATTATTAAACAAAGAGCAATATATTAACGCAGTATTGCCAAATTTAAGACAGTAATGAAAAACAGGTTTTTATCTAACATATTACTTACTTTCATCTGGGTTTCTATTACAGGAGATTTTCAGTTTTCCAATTATGTGTTTGGTTTTCTGTTAAGCTTTGCTATACTGTTTATTATTACAAGAGGGAACGCCAAATATTTTAAGGTAATTCCTAAACTTATATTCTTTATATTCTTTTTCCTTTTTGAATTGATAAAAGCAAACCTGCAAGTAGCTTTTGATGTTATAACGCCAAAGTTTTATATGAAACCCGGTATTGTAAAAGTACCTTTAGATGCAGAAACCAATTTAGAAATAACCCTTTTAGCCAATTTGATTACCTTAACACCGGGCACGCTAAGTTTAGATGTATCTGATGATAGAAAAGTTTTGTATGTGCACGCTATGTATATAAACGATCGTGAAAAGTTTATAAAAAGTATAAAAAACGGATTTGAAAGACGATTATTAGAAATTCTGAGATAAAATGACAGTAGAAGAATATTTATATTATATTATTTTGCCGGTGCTAGCCGTCTCCGTTTTGTTGGTTTTTTACCGCTTTATTATAGGTCCCAGCATTGTAGATAGGGTAGTAGCGCTAGATTTACTAATAACAATTGGTATTACGTTAATAGCAGTATATAGTATTGTTTATGGGCAATCTACCTTTTTAGATATTGCCATGATTCTTGGTCTTATTGCATTTTTAAGTACCGTTGCTTTTTCTTATTATTTAGAAAGGAGAACTAAAACAAAACGCCAAGAAAAGCGAAAAAAGAAAAAAGAATGACAGATATTTTTATAGTTATACTAGCTACTTCGGGCGCTATCTTTATTTTGTTAGCTGCTGTTGGCTTTGTGCGTATGCCAGATACTTATTTGCGTATTTCGGTAACTACAAAAGCCGCTACTTTAGGCGTTGGTTTAATTTTAATTAGCGCTGCGGTCTATTTTCAAGACTTGTCGGTTACTTCGCGCGTATTGGCTATTTTTTTATTTATTGTATTAACTGCGCCGGTGGGAGCACATTTAATTGGTAGAGCTTCTTATTTTTTAGGAGCCCGTTTATGGTATAAATCATTAATAGACGACCTTAAAGGAAAGTATAAAGAACACTCACACGAGCTTACCAGTGGCGAGATAGAAGACGAGTTATTACTGAAAAGTGAAAAAGAAGAAAAAGATAAAAGATCTACAGATAATTAATTTTTTCTGCTTTATTCGCCCACTAATTCTTCCGTAAAGAAATTTACCAATTACCCTTAAAAACTTACCGTTTACAAAGTATTTCTTGTCAAGCATACAGTATTCTTAGAACTTGACGCTATTTTTATGATATTTGTTATTAAAGCTATTTTAATTTATCAAATTATCAATAGATAGTGCAGTCTATAAAAAAGTTGATAAATAGAAATTGGTTATAATACTTTTCAATTTTTTCTATTTATGCAGGATTGTCAAAGTCCATTCTTTGTATAGAAATGAGGAGTACTTTTTTAGAACTGCACATAAAACTATTTCGCGTTGGTTCACTAATACTTTGTACTATGAAAAACTTATCCTCTCTAGCAAGCATTTCGAGCTGTATATTATTAATGTTCGGATTGCTCTCAATGCCTATAAACGCGCAAGCCCCAACTACTCCGTCAAGCAACTTGACTTTTTCAAGTATTGATGGTAATCGTTTTAGATTAAATTTTACAAAAGGAGATGGCGCAGAGAGAATTGTTATTGCAAAAGCAAATTCTCCTGTTACAGCTGTTCCGGTAGATGGAACCGATTATCTTGCTGATGATTTTGGAGAGGGCAACGAAATTGCCCCGGGTGAGTTTGTAGTGTATAAAGGCTCTTATAACAAGCCTACTATAGTGGGTTTGGACCATTCTACCACCTATCATCTTAAAATTTATGAATTTAATGGCAGTAGTTTTTCTACAGAATATTTGACTTCCAGTTTTTTAGAAGGTAGTCAAGCTACACTTACCTATCCTACAACTCAGGCAAGTAACATTAGTTTTAGCAACGTAGTGGGAAGTGAGATGACCGTTAACTGGAATAATGGTAACGGTTCCGGCCGTATTCTCATTGCTCGGGCAAATACTCCGGTAGATGTAGAGCCGCAAGATTTGGTGAATTATAGCAGTCCCTATTACAATAATTTTGGTATTTCCAGTTACGAAATTGGCACTGGAAATTATGTAGTTTATTCAGGAAGTGAAAGCAGCACAGATGTCATAGACCTCGCTCCCAATACCACTTATCACTTCGCTCTATTTGAATATAATGGTAACTCCGGTAAAGTATATTTAACTTCTACTTCTGCTTCAAATCCAGCCCCTCCGGCAACAGGCAACCAAGCAACAAGCGCTTTTCCTACTTTAAATGCTTCCAATATGACATTTAGTTCTATTGATGGAGATAGACTTCGGTATAGGGTAAATAGTAGTTCTGTTGGAAACGGTGAAAAAAGATTAATTATTGCCAAAGCGGGAAGTCCGGTAACCGCAGTTCCCGTAGATGGTAATGAATATACAGACGATAATACTTTTGGAAACGGAGAGGAAATAGCGCCCGACGAGTTTGTAGTTTTTAGTGGTAGCGCTACAGGTACGCAATATCTTTCTGGCTTGCAACCCCATACTACCTATTATTTTAAAGTATATGAGTATAATGGCAGTGAGGCCAATACCTTTTATCTAAAAACCAGTGATACCAATGGCGATCCTGTTTTAGAAGCTAATCAAGCAACTATTACTTATCCTACCACCCAAGCCAGTAATATTACTTTTAGTGATATTATGGTTACTAGTATGAATGTTAATTGGACTAATGGCGATGGTGCTGGACGTATATTAATTGCGCGTGCAGATAGTCCCGTAGATGTAGAGCCCCAAGATTTAGTGAATTATAATAGTCCGTACTATAATGATTTTGGTGTTTCCAATTATGAAATTGGTTCTGGAAATTATATAATTTATATAGGAAATGGCAGTGGAACAGATATTAATTCTTTAGAACCTAATACTACCTATCATTTCGCATTATTTGAGTATAATGGTAATAGCGGTAGGGTATACTTGACTTCAACATCTACAAGCAATCCTACTCCCGGCGCTACGGCAAGTCAAGTTACAGATGGTTATACTGCCCCAACAGTTAATGCTAACAATATGACCTTTAGTTCTATTGACGGCAATAGGCTTCGCTACAGGGTAAATAATAGTTCTGTCGGCAATGGCGAAAGTAGGTTAATTATTGCCAAAGCGGGAAGTCCCGTTACGGCAGTACCCACAGATGGAATTGAATATACAGGCGATAATTATTTTGGAAACGGAGATGAAATAGCTCCCGGTGAATTTGTAGTTTATAGTGGCAGCTCTACTGGTACGCAATATCTCTATGATTTACAACCGCATACCACTTATTATTTTAAAGTATATGAATTTAATAGTAGTGGTTCAGAAACGCTTTACTTAACTACAAACGATACCAATGGCGATCCTGTTTTAGAAGCTAATCAAGCAACTATTACTTATCCTACCACCCAATCCAGTAATATTACTTTTAGTGATATTATGGTTACTAGTATGAATGTTAATTGGACTAATGGCGATGGTGCTGGACGTATATTGATAGCACGGGCAGATAGTCCCGTAGATGTAGAGCCCCAAGATTTAGTGAATTATAGTAGTCCGTACTATAATGATTTTGGTGTTTCCAATTATGAAATTGGTTCTGGAAATTATATAATTTATATAGGAAATGGCAGTGGAACAGATATTAATTCTTTAGAACCTAATACTACCTATCATTTCGCATTATTTGAGTATAATGGTAATAGCGGTAGGGTATACTTGACTTCAACATCTACAAGCAATCCTACTCCCGGCGCTACGGCAAGTCAAGTTACAGATGGTTATACTGCCCCAACAGTTAATGCTAACAATATGACCTTTAGTTCTATTGATGGCAATAGGCTTCGCTACAGGGTAAATAATAGTTCTGTCGGCAATGGCGAAAGTAGGTTAATTATTGCCAAAGCGGGAAGTCCCGTTACGGCAGTACCCACAGATGGTAATGAATATACAGGCAACAACTATTTTGGAAACGGAGATGAAATAGCTCCAGACGAATTTGTAGTTTATAGCGGCAGCTCTACCGGTACGCAATATCTTTATGACTTACAACCGCATACCACTTATTATTTTAAAGTATTTGAATTTAATAGTAGTGGAACCGAGACCATTTATTTAACAACAACAGATACCAATGGCGATCCTGTTTTAGAAACTACTCAAGCAACTGTTACTTATCCCACCGTACAAACCGGGAATGTTTTTGTGAATAGTAAAACCACAACTTCCTTCAACATAAATTGGACGAACGGCAATGGGGTAAGACGTATTTTGGTCGCTAGAGAAAACGAACCCGTAAATGCCGAACCACAAGATTTGGAGGGTTACAGTTCTTATAGTGGAGGTTTTGGAAATCCATCTTATGAAATTGGTACTGGAAATTATGTACTTTATGATGGAAGCGGAACTTCAGATAACGTAACTAATTTACAACCGGGCACTAATTATCATTTTGCTCTTTTTGAATATAATGGAAGTTCAGGAAAAGTCTATTTAAGGCCAGGCTATACTTTTGAAGCCGAAACTTTTGGGGCGACACCAACCACGCAGGTTTCCAATGTCAATTTTGCGGAAATTGGCGCAACTTCAATGCAGGTTAATTTGACCCGCGGAAATGGCTCCTCCCGTATAGTAATAGCAAAAAAAGGAGCTCCTGTAGATGTACAACCTTTAGATAATACTGCTTATTTGGCTAATGCCGAATTTGGTGCAGGACAAGAAATAGGCTCTAATAATTTTGTGGTTTATAATGGGACAGATCAGGAGTTTCAACTTTCTAATTTAGAGGAGAACAGTACCTACCATTTTGCGTTTTTTGAATATGCCATTAATCAAAATAATGAACTTTATCTAACACCTGGCGAAACAGCTTCCCAAGCCACACCAGCTCCGCCAACTGTCGTATCTAGTAATTTTAGTTATTCACGTCCTTGTGATAGCGACCTAATTTTAAATTGGACATCAGGAAACGGGCAAGGTCGTGTAGTTATCTTGAGTGAATCTCCTTTAAATACCACGCCATCTAACGCGACCAATTATAATGCAAATTTCGGGTATGGCTTAGGAGATGCTATTGGTAATGGTTATGTGGTCTATAATGGTGGCGGAAATTTGGTTCCCCCTAATTTACTGCAAGCATCAACCAATTACTACGTTAACATTTACGAATATAATGGTACTAAAACCGACCCAATTTTTAACATGACACCTTTACAAGGCTTTATAGGAGACATAACAGCTCCTAATGCAACTTGTAACGATATTCAAGTAATTTTAGACGAAGATGGTAATGCTACTATTACTCCAGAAGATGTTGGTACCATACCCACAGGCGATTGTGGTACTGTTACAGCAAACATAGATGTAGATACTTTTAATTGCGCTAACTTGGGTCCTAACGATGTTACTTTCACCATTACCGATTCTGATGGTAATACAAACTCATGTATAAGTGTAGTAACTGTGGTAGATGAGACAGCGCCAACTGTAAACACTAAAAACATTACTATTCAACTCCAAGCAGATGGTAACGCAACTATTGCTGAAGATGCTGTTAATGACGGTTCTACAGATGCTTGCGGATCATTAACTTTTGAAACAGATATTACTGCTTTTGATAGCGGAGATATAGGCGAAAACACAGTAACGCTAACCGTAACAGATGGAAGCGGTAATGCAAGCTCTGCTACAGCTGTAGTAACCGTAATAGATATTGCTGCGCCAATAAATGATGCATTATGCGATGCCGTTTTCTTGCCAATAGGAGTTAGTTCTAATGGTGATGCCTATTCTAATATAGGTGCAACAGTACAACCTGGAGAAACAAACGGAACTTGTTGGGGAGGAGCTGTTAATCTACAAACAGTTTGGTTTAGTTTTGAAGCTCCGGCCAGCGGTAATGTTATAGTGAGTACTAATATAGCAGGAGGTTCTTTAAACGACACGCAAATTGCCATTTACGAGGCTGCCGGAGATTGTAACAACTTAACAACCTTGGGTAATGAACTTGCATGTAATGATGATGCCAATGCAGGCGTAAAAGCCGAAACAACCGTTACAGCTCTTACACCAGGTAATACTTATTATGTTCAGGTAGATGGAAATAATATCCAAACGGGTACTTTTGGGATAGAAATAATAGATGCCGGATGTATTGATCCGTCTAACTTATTACTAAATGAAAAAACAGATACCACAGCCAATATTTCTTGGACAGCTAATAGTTCAGAAACCAATTGGATTGTAAAATATAGTAACATTCTCAATTTTGATCCAGAAACTACAGGTAATTTAGAAACGGCGAGTGGTTCTCCAACTATTCAATTAAATGGTCTAAGCGCCAATACCACGTACGAATTTTACGTAAAAGCGAATTGCGGTAATGGGGAAGAAAGTGACTTTGTTGGACCGTTAGAATTTACCACAGATTGTCTTGGCTCTCCTAATCTCTCTTTTTTAGGTACGGGAGAATTCCAAAATAGTGTTGTTTCGCCTACCCAAGGCACACCGGAAACTACCTATGAGTTTGCCGTAGTCTATATCAACGAAGATGGCGTAATGCCACCATACGGATTTCCACGAGTGGTACTTGATTATGAAGATAACGGAAGTTTTACGAATACAAACGATAGATCGGTTATTTTATCTCCAGCAGATCCAACCGATAACAACACGATAGATGGTAAAGTTTATGTTGGTTCTATTAGTCAGTTGCCATCCGGTACCAACTGGCAAATTTATGTGCAAGTACAAGCAGATGGGTGTGAGACGCAAATAGGTCCTTTTAATGCGCCAAATGTTTTAATTGCCCCAGATCTAGAAATTTTTGCCAATGATATTGTTTTTGATAATCCTAATCCAGAGGTTTCGTCTCCGTTGCAAATTACTGCCACCATTCATAATAATTCAGATATGCCGGCAGAAAATTTCGTTGCGCACCTTGAAAATCAAAACGAACCCGCCGCGGTTTATCCAGATATAATGGTAGATTATTTAGGACCACAAGAAAGTATAGACGTAGTTTGGAATATAACTACTCCTGCAGATCCATCGTGGAACCCTATGGAAGTATTTATAGACCATACAAATGTAATTGCAGAGTCAAACGAATTAAATAATAGGGCAATGCGACCATTTATTAATGGCGATTATAACCTTCCGGGAGCAATTAATATAGAAGCATCCGTTAGTCCTAGTGTTGTACAATTGCCTTCAGGATATAGCAAGGTTTCTATATCTGGTCACGCTTATTATACAGATACGGCGGTTGAGTTACAAGATTCTACAGTTGCCGGAGCTACGGTAACTTTTGTAAATCCGATAACGGGAAATCAAGAGCAAACACATACCAATGCCAATGGGTATTTCTCTTTTCAAACTCATAAAGGTTCCCAGCCGGGCGTTTATACAGCTCCGGTAGAAGTTACAGATTTTACCTTAACCGCAGAAACCCCAATTACTTGGGAACTAGTTCAAGGGCCGTGCCTTAAAGACTTACGAGCAAAAATTAATCTTTTTGATAACAACATTCTTGTTGGAGAGTCTATTTCTGGAGAAGTGGTAGTTTCTAATGCGGGTTGCCAAGCTATTGGTATAGAAACAATATTAGAAATGGATCAAACCGGAGGTTTACCGCTTATTAACGATGTAACGCTTCCGCCATTAGAACCAGGAGAGTCTTATACGTATAGTTTTACAGCAGAATTCAATACAGAGGGTATTTACTACATTACGGCAATGGCAGATGCAGGTTCTTTAATACAAGAATCTTCAGAAAACAACAACTTTGCAAATAGTACCATTATTGTAAATCCTGCTATTCCAGATATCACTCCGGTAGGAAGCGCCTCTTTAGGTACAAAATACTTATGTAATGCTAGTGCCACACAGAGTTTTGGAATAAGAAACGTTGGCTATGTAGCTACCGGGGCTTTTGATAATACCATAGAAGTATATTATGAAGGTTCTTTAGAAGAAACATTTACAAGAACCGTTCAAAACATAGAAGCGGGACAGAGTACGTCGGTTTCTATTCCTTACCAATACGCGCAAACGGGAAATTATAGCTTTGTGTTAAAATGCGATGTTCCCTTACCAAATGGGGCAGTAACTGAAATTTTAGAAACCAATAATCAAAATAACTATACTATTGATATTATTGAATGTAAAGCAGATTTATATATAGCTTCCAGTTGCGACTTGATTGTAAATCCAATAGATCCGGAGGTTCCTGGTAGTGTAACCTATGCTGTAGACGTACGTAATAAAGGTAATGCTATGGCAACCGCCCCCGTAGAACTGCGCTTTGTTTTAAGTAACGGAGAGGTTTATAATCTTGTTCATAACCAAGATATTTTACCGGGTCAGACGGTTACTTTTACTACAAATTCAGTTCCTGCATTAAGTTCCGGAAACGTGCAACTTACGGCAACTGTAGATCCAAACGAGCTTTTAGAGGATGCAAATCGTACTAATAACACCAAAGCAGAAACTTTATGTTACGAATTTACCCCGGTTGAGCGTTGTGGTTATGATTTTTGGAACGGAACTTATCATGAAAACGAGTCAACGCAACTGGCCGTTGGCATAAAAGCAGAACATTTATACCAAGCTTCTGAAGTAAAAGTGCGTTTTGAAGTAAGCGGACCCGGCATTTCCGGGTGGGCATTGTTGGGAGACGCAACAGTTCAAAATGTAAAAAACTGCCATGGTTGTCCATATAGTGCTGCACTTCCTACACCATTTGTATTTAACCAAACCGGAGTGTATTCTTTTAGAATGACAACAGATCCGGATAATGAATACTCTGAGTGTAATGAGGGTAATAATGTATTGATAAAAGAAGTAAACGTCGCCAACAAACCAGACATGCGTGTATTATCAGAATATATTAACCCTACTTTGCTTAATCCAGATCCGGGAGAAGCTATATTCCTAGATATTTCTTACGAAAATATTGGTTATTCTAATATTGACGATGAGATGGATCTTACTATATTAATAGACAATCAAGAGCATGCGGTGGTGCAAAATGTTTCGGGACTTATTAAAAATACAACCAATACCATTGCAGTACCAATTTCTTACTCTTCAGAAGAAGTAGGGCTTCACGTTATTCGCGCAATAATAGATTCTAATCTGGAAGTTAATGATGCTAACAGAAGCAACAATGAGGCTACCCGTTCATTTATTGTTGGCGAGGCAGCAAACTTATTTTTTGATGATTTTTATGTCTCCAACGAAATTCCGAATATAGGTGAAACCATAAATATAGAAGCTCTTATTGAAAACAATGGCGAGATAGATGTAAATGCAGATGTATTGTTTTCCTATATTTCTAATACCGGGGATACACTTGCAATTGCAACCAAACCGGTCAATTTAACCAGCGGTGCTAATCAAGCGGTTTCACTTCCGTGGAATGTTCAGCAAAGTCCAACAACCATTGTAGCAGAAATTATCAATACGTCAGAATTAGAATTTGATTATAACGATAACTTTGCCTCTGCGCAATTAAATAGTTTTACTATTTCTATAGCGGCAACACCAGCTTGTGAAGAACAATATCTGGGAAGCTTAACGGCCGAAGCGAGTAACGGAACAGCACCTTATTCTTATAATTGGAGTAATGGAGTTATAGGAGAGACCTTAGAGGCGCAAGCCGGCACTTATAGTGTAACTGTTATAGATGCTGCCGGAAGACAAGCCGTTGCTACGGGAATAATAGAAGAAGATAGCACTTGTACGCCGCCAACTTGTAGTTTATCTGCAGTAAGTTTTGAAATTCCTACAGAATGTGGTTCTAATACCGGTGTTTACACTACAAACTTGGTAGTAGCTTACGAAAACGAGCCCGCACAAGGTTTCATTACGGTAAATGGTACAAATTATTCCATAACCGGAAGTCCGCAAAGTTTTGCTGTAGATTTTACAGCCGGACCGGTAAATTATACGGTTTCCTTTACGGAAGAAAACAGCTGTAACTTAACTATTCCCACCGGTGTTGTGTTAGATGCTTGTGGACAAGATGGTTATGTTTACCTAAATGACAACGATGGTTGGACGCCGAGCAATCCTAACATAGATCCCAATTTTACAGCCAGCGATAATATTACGGTAATGGAAGGTACTGCCACGTTTACCACCAATATTGAAGCAAATGATATCAACGTAAATAGCGGTGCAACTTTAAACGTAGAGCAGGTATTAACGGTAAACGGTAATATTATCAACAATGGTAATTTTATATTTAAAAGTTCCGAAAATAAAAATGGAGAGTTAGCAGCAATACCTTCTACTTCGGTTATAACGGGAGAGTTTACCGTAGAACGTTATATGAGCGCAAACCGTTCTTACCGCTTTTTGAGTAGTCCGGTAACGAGCACGCAACCTATTCACGCCAATTGGCAAGAAGGAGCTACGAGTAACACAGATAACCCAAATCCGCATTACGGAACGCATATTACAGGAACCACTTCAGATCAAACCAATGGTTTTGATGCAACATTAACCGGAAATCCGTCCTTGTTTACTTTAGATGCAGTAAATCAACAATTTGTAAGCGTTCCTAATACCAATAATACTAACGTAACGGCTGGAGAAGGCTATTTATTATTTGTGCGTGGTAGTCGTGCGGTAGATTTAATGAGTAACACCGCAATTGCAGATACCACAGTCTTACGAACTACAGGAGATTTGTATATTGGTGATAAGGTGCAAACCTCCAATTTGAGTAATGTAGCTGGCGAATTTAACTTGCTGGCCAACCCTTACCAAAGTACTATAGATGTTACAAATGTACTTGCAAATTCGCAAAACCTAAATGCAAATTATATTTACGTGTACGATCCAACTTTAGGTACTTATGGTTCTTACGTAACGGTAGATTTAAATAGCGGTGGTAATAGCTCCGGCTCAGAAGCTGATCAGTTTATGCAACCGGGACAAGCCGTACAAGTAGCAACTGCTGCAAACGGCGCTACATCTGTCTTGTTTTCTGAATCCGATAAAACCCCAGGGCAACATACCAGTACTTTTAGACCGGAAAATCTTGTGGAGAACAATGCCCACATTACCGGCCAGCTTTTTACAGCAGAAAATTATAATTCTGGCGGAAAGTTACATGATAGTTTTGCAATCTTATTTGCTGCAGAATACGATAACGCCCTTAATAACCAAGATGCGGTAAAACCATTCAATTTTACAGAAAATATAGGTATTGGCAGTATGGGTTCTGTATATAGTGTAGAACGCAGACAAGCTCCGTTAGATGGAGAACAAATTGCTTTGTTTACCAATAATTATGAACACCAAGCTTATATGTTGGTAATTACTACAGCTAATCTAGCGGAAAGTACCACTGCTTATCTTGTAGATTCCTTTACGGAAGAAGAAGTACTCTTAAGCAATGGAGAAAACACCATTAGTTTTAATGTACAGCTTGATAATAATGCAAGTATAGCAGTAGATAGATTTTATTTACGCTTTGAAGATGAAACTTTATCTACAGACAGTAATTTAGTAACTAATTATATAGAACTTTATCCAAACCCAACTAACGCACAAGAAGGTTTTTATCTGACTTCTTCTTTATGGAAAAACCAAGAAGTGAAAATAGATATTTGGGATTTATTTGGAAGATTGGTTTATAGCTCTCAAAAAAGGTTTTCAAACGGCAAACTGCACGTCAACCCCGGTCGTTTAGGCAACGGAACTTACTTTCTAGAGATTGTACATGACGAGACACATACCATTAAACGATTTATAATCAAGTAAAAAATAAAAACATGAAGACAAAAAATAAAATAACTGTATTTTTTAGGATACTCTTCGGTTTGCTGTTTTTTATAATTTTAACAGTGCCTGCCCAAGCGCAAATTCCGTTTCCGGGCGGAGATCCTAATGTTCCAGATGTGCCGGCAGCTCCAATAAATGGTTTAGTGGGCTTAGCATTAATGGTGGGAGTTTATTTAGGAATTAAGAATTTCTGGAGAAATAATTCATAAACTAATTAATCTTTGTAAAAAAAAGAGGTCGTCTAAAAACAATTTAGGCGACCTCTTCTCTTATTTCTCTAAGTTTACTCTTTTACTTAAACGCCGGGATACCGGTAATATCTGCTCCGGTAATTAGTAAATGAATATCGTGCGTACCCTCGTAGGTAATTACACTTTCCAAATTCATCATATGGCGCATAATGCTGTATTCGCCGGTAATTCCCATTCCGCCTAGAATTTGTCTGGCTTCGCGGGCTATTTTTATCGCCATGTCTACGTTGTTGCGTTTCGCCATAGATATTTGTGCGGTTGTAGCTTTTCCTTCGTTTTTAAGTTGTCCTAAACGCAAGGCCATTAATTGGGCTTTGGTAATTTCGGTAATCATCTCTGCCAACTTTTTTTGTTGCAATTGGTAGGCCGCAATAGGTTTATCAAACTGGATACGTTCTTTTGCATAACGTAGAGCGGTATCATAACAATCCATCGCTGCGCCAATTGCTCCCCAAGAAATTCCGTAACGGGCAGAATCTAAACAACCCAGTGGCGCGCCCAAGCCGTTTTTATTTGGTAATAAGTTTTCTTTTGGCACTTTTACATCTTGAAAAATAAGTTCGCCGGTGGCAGAAGCTCGCAACGACCATTTGTTGTGGGTTTCGGGTGCAGAAAAACCTTCCATACCTTTTTCAACAATAAGTCCGTGTATTCTTCCTTCTTCATTTTTTGCCCAAACTACGGCAATATCTGCAAAAGGAGAATTGGATATCCACATTTTGGCACCATTCAATAAATAATGATCGCCTTTATCTTTAAAATTGGTGGTCATCCCGCCTGGATTAGAACCGTGGTCAGGTTCGGTCAAACCGAAACAACCCATATATTCTCCGGTAGCCAACTTGGGTAAGTATTTTTTACGTTGTTCTTCGTTCCCGTATTTCCAGATAGGAAACATTACCAAAGAAGATTGCACAGAAGCGGTAGAGCGCACTCCGCTGTCGCCGCGTTCTATTTCTTGCATAATCAATCCGTAAGAAATTTGATCTAAACCGGCACCGCCATATTCTTGTGGAATGTACGGGCCAAAAGCGCCAATTTCTGCTAAACCTTTAATAATAGATTTAGGAAATTCTGCTTTTTGAGCAGCTTCTTCTATAATGGGAGAAATGTCTTTTTTAACCCAATCGCGCGCTGCAGTACGCACCATTTTATGTTCATCAGATAGTAAATCGTCTATATTATAATAATCCGGGGCTTGAAATAAGTCGGTTTTCATTTATATAATTTGCTTTTAAGTTAACTCTTTGCTGTAAAGTTAACGAATGATGACATACCAGCCAATAATTTGGTTCTAAATTGAAGAATAAAATTATATCTTTAGATTTTTAAACCATTTTATTTATACTTAATCTTGTTTAGTAATATTTATCTTAATTTATTTGTCGTAATGAATGCTGAGGTGTTAAAATATTAATGAATTTGGTGTTTAGAGAGAAGAATTAAATCTATTTCAATGGCTTCAAGTTCTGATGGAAAGCTCTTAATGAATGTTATTCTTCCTGAAAAATTTATAACATCCTATAACAAAGAAATCTCTTTTAGTCAAGAAATGTAAATCAAGCAAATATTGTAGCAGAAGATTTACGTCTCAGTGAGCGTTTTTTCTGTTAATTTAGAAATATCTTTAGCCGAACAATTATATAAAAGGCTTAATTTTTTAGCATTATGAATATATTTGAAACCTTAAGAACTAATTATGTTATATATATTTTCTTCTCTTTCTGCTTTTTAATAAGTTGTAAAAATGATCAACAAAGTGCATCTAAAGAATCTACGAAAAGGGAATATAGGACTTTAAAAGATACAACTGCTGCCGATGTAGTTTTGGTTTCTGATTTAGCTAGTTTTGAAAAAATAGAATACATTCAAGTGACCAATTATGGTCATTTCTATGGGGCAGATTCTAACGAGGAGATAAGTAATTATACGGGTCTGAGAAAAGAAAATTCCAAACTTATTATCCCAAATATAAACGAACCGCAAATTCTAAAAATTCGTAGTGGGATTATGACAAACGAAGGAATTCAGGTTTTTAATACTCGTGTTTATGCAAGTCCAGGAGACAGTCTCAATTTTATTATAGACAAAGGCAATATTAAATTTACTGGTGCCAATGCAGCAAATTATAACTTCTTTGCAGAATTAGATCCTAGAGATATAGCTTGGTCTAAAGTGGGTTATCAAAATGAATTGATGAATTATAAAGACAGAGTAAAAAATCTTTACGATTCCCGAAAAACCTTCTTTGAAAATTATATACAGAAGAATCCACAGGTTTCAAAGAAATTTATAAAAGAAGTAGGGGAAGAGCTTTATTTTGAGTATTTATATAATTTATTGGCACCAAGATCTGAGTGGGATCCTGTAAATAGATTATACGTTAATACCAGTCAAGGATTAAATTCAGTTATTGAAAAAAACGCAAGCTCAAGAGAGGCACCACTAAGTTTAAGAGATTATTTAGATGATGTTCAATTGAAAGATTTTGATCAACCTAATCTTGTGGGGAATGATTATTACCAGCGAAGTTTGGAAGAAGTCATTCGGAGTTATTTCTCAGGAAATACATCTGCTAGTTATACTATCGAAAATTTTGAGAGAGAGTTTCAATATATTGAAGATAATATCGACAATCCTATTAGGGTTAATTTGCTGGGAAAGTTGATTAGACGTTATTATTATAGTGGTGGTTTTGGAAGAGGGAGTGTAGAAAAAGAATTCTTAAAAGAACAAATTTCCATCTATAAAGAAAAAGAACTAACTGCTTCTCAGAAAATGGCTATGAATGAAATTGAAAATAAATTACAAAGTAGTAGCTCAAAAATCCCTTCACCTTTTTTAGAAGAAAAAGTGCTTAGTTTTACAACAGGTGATACTGTGACACTAAGAACCATATTATTAGAGAAGCAATATAGTATTATATATTTTGACAGGTTTTTGCCCACTGAAGATATAGATATGCAAAAAGGAAATTTAGTTCGTAAGAAATTAGAAGAATCACAAGAGGTACAATTCACATACATAAATTTAAATCAATCACTTTCCACTTGGAAAAAAAGAGCGCAATTATATGAAGATGAACTTGGTGTTCAAAATCAATATAGACTATTAAATATAGACGATTCTAAATTATTAAAATTTTTAAACGTAAGAACAAAGCAAGGATTTCATTTTCCAATGCTCTCTTTGATTGATATGCACGGTAATTTATTAAGAAACGATTTGCCATTACCATCAACAGGCGCTCCGTTTGAAAAATCTGTAGAAGGCATTTGGGAATAAGCTATTTAATAATAATTTTATAACGAGATAATGCTAAGAGAATATAAGATATAGTTCCAATTACAGATTCAGACATTGAAGACAGGGCCTTTTTGAAATCGTACTAGTAGAAACAACCGATATTGCTACTGGAGGAATTGATGTGTCTCAGCTTTTTATCGTAGTGCAATTTAACTTGTTTAAGGTACCCGAAGCTTACAGCTATAAAATTGATAGAATACGGCGTGCGGAAGCGAGCGGAAATGCGATTGCTCTTTTTTAGATAAAAATGAACGCCTTTATCTAAAACCATTAAAAAACTAATCTGTTAACAAGTATCGGTGATAAAAGATTATGAGTTTAAAGAAGTAATTTTATACAAGAAGGCTACAAATAAGATTACCAGTTAATCTCTTACATTTTTAGATAAAAGGCTTTAACCAAATCTTGGTATTCTTGGGTGTATTCGTGCCTTTCTTTTTCTATTATAAGATGGGTTTTTACAAGAGTAACTTCCGTAAAGCCAAACTGCAACAAATTGCGTTTTACAGGAGCGTTTGTATTGCCTTGCACCAAGGTTATTTTTTGAAGGTAGAAACCTGCTTCTTTGGCCAGTTGCAAAACTTCTTTTTGATTTTTATGCGGAATTATCAAACAGAAAACTCCCTTTACGGAAAGTAATTTGGCGGCGTTTTTTATAAGCTCGCTAAAGGGTAAAGCTTCCGTAAAACGAGCGGTGTTTCTTGTAGCTTCCGCGGAAGTAAAATTTTCGTCATAAAACGGCGGATTGCTAACAATCAAATCGTAGGTGTCGTCTATTTCTTCTGTAAACTCTTCTAAACTGGCGTGGTAGCAAAACAACCTGTCATTCCACGGGCTGTTTTCAAAATTTTCTACGCATTGTTCGTAAGCGTTTTCTTCTATTTCTATCGCGTCTATAAGTTCGGCATGGCTGCGTTGTGCCATTTGCAAAGCAATTACGCCCGTGCCGGCGCCAATATCTAAAATAGAAAACGTGTTTTTAGGAATTGCAGCCCAAGCTCCCAACAAAACGCCATCGGTGCCAATTTGCATTGCACATTTGTCTTGCTCTACGCTAAATTCTTTAAATCTAAAAGGTTTGGACATGGCGGTTGTAAATTAGATGAATCGAGAATGCTTAATTGTAGAATAGTTAATTAGAGAATTGTGATTGGGTAATTAAATAATTTTATGCTCACCACTCACCTCTAAAAACTTACCTCTAATCCCCAATCAAAGATACATTTCTATAAGTCCTTCTGGGGTGTTTACGTAGATTTTGCGGTTTGGTTTATCTACCTTTTCAATAAAATCGTCGTTAACCGGAATTAAAATTTCTTTGCCGTCTTTTTCTATTTCAAACAAGGCTTGCGGAGTAGAATCGTTTACGCCTTTAATAGTGCCCACCTCTCCAAAGTTTTTATCTATAACTTCGAAACCGCTTATTTCATGAAAATAAAATTGGTCTTCTTTTAATTTTGGTAATTGCGAGAGGGGCAAATACAAATCGCATTTTAAAATATCTTCGGCATCTGCTTCGTTCTCTACATCTTCAAATTTTACCCGAAGTAGCTCGCTACGTTGCAACGAACTTTTTTCAATAAAAAATGGAACCAGATTTTTGTTATATTCAACAAAAACCGATTCCATTTCTAAGTAAGATTCAGGGTCGTCTGTGTCTAATTTAACCAGTACTTCCCCTTTAAAACTAAATTTACTAACAATTTTGCCAAGATAGAAACAATCTTTCTTTTGCATTGGTTAGCAAATTACTTTTCTTCTTTCTTTTTTTCTTCTGCTTTGGCTTCTTCTGCTGTTTCTGCCTCTACTTCTTTTTCTACATTAGCTTCCGGCTCTCCTTCTTCGGTTTTTGCGGCAGCTTCTGCTTCTTCGCGGGCAGCTTTATATTCTGCTTCACGTTTTTCGTTTACCTCTTTTTCGGCAGCCAAAGCTTTTTCTTTAGCTTCTTCTTCCGCTTTGGTAACAGATTCTTTTTTGTTGCTTATTTTGCTTTCTTTTTCCTCTAACCAAGCTTTAAATTTCTCTTCTGCTTGCTCTTCGGTCAAAGCTCCTTTGCGTACGCCACCGGCAAGGTGATGTTTTAACAAAGCGCCTTTGTAAGAAAGAATGTTACGGGCCGTATCTGTTGGCTGGGCACCGTTTTGCAACCATTGTACCGCCTTGTCTACATTCAATTCTATTGTTGCAGGGTTGGTGGTAGGATTGTAAATACCAAGTTTTTCTAAGTATTTACCATCTCTTTTAGCACGTGAATCTGCAGCAATAATCCAGTAAAACGGATTTCCCTTTTTCCCGTGTCTTTGTAATCTTATTTTTACAGGCATAATTAAATTAAATTTTGGGGTGCTCGACCCCGATTATTAATAAGGCTGCAAATGTACTATATATTTTTTTATTCAATATAAAAACTTGTTGTTTTTTTCTGTTACATTTGTAACCAAACCAACAATTTAAAATATCCCAATAACCATGCAGAAATACTTAATTTTATTCCTAATTGCTTGCATAAGCTTTAGTTGCAGTGACGAAATTGAATCTAACTCGCCCGCCATACAAGGCGAAGTAAATGGCGTTTTTTTTAGAACAAACAGCTCTTTTGTTACCAAAAATGAAGACAACACTTATACCATAAAAGGAGAAACCGGTTTTGAAGAAATTGCTTTAACCGTAGATACCTTAAAAGTAGGAAATTACACCTTAGGAGAAAACGCCACAAATACAGCTAGTTTCACCAATAATAACGAAGAGGTTTTTACTACCGGCACCAACGGCTTTGGAGAAATAGAAATAACAAAAATAGAAGGCAATACCGTTTCCGGGCAATTTTATTTTGATGCGTATAGCGCTACCGGAGATACTTTAAATTTTAACAAAGGTTATTTCTTTTTTGTGCCGTTAGAAAATCCTACACCTGGTGGCGAAGAAACCACCTGCCCAGAAGCTACCGAAGCGCGCGAAGCAGCAGCTATTATTTATGAAGAAGCCAATACTGAAAACGCCGAAGAATTTACTTTAGCTTGCAATGCTTATAAAGATGCTTTATTGCAAGAAATAGAAATTTGCGGCGATGACAATGGCGAATTGCAAGCCGTGATAGATACCTTGGGTAATTGTGAAAACGAAGATGGTAATAACGATATTGGGAATATAAGCCTTACCGCAGGAACACAAGAAATTAATTTTGATATGGTAGAAGTAAATGTTGCTGACGGTCTTTTACAAGTAAGTGGCCAAACTTCTGCAGAAAATAATTATACTATCTATTTTGAAGTACCGGAAGAAACCGAAGGCCAAGATATTATACAAAATTTTGAACTTAGTCTTACTTCTATGTTCTATCCTGCAGAAATGGTGGAGACGAACCCCTTTACCAGTACAATAAATCTTAATACTACCGGAAACCTAAACGGTACTTTTTCCGGAATACTGGAAAATAGTGATAACGGTCAAATAGAAATAACCAACGGCACTTTTGAGTTGGCTTATTAAAAGCTAATTCTTCTAAAATTTTAGCGGTTGTCTTTAGGTAATTGGTTTATCGATTATTTAAGAGACAGCCGCTTTTTTTTCCGTAAAGGAAATTATCTGCTTTTTATCTTATTCCATTTTTATCCACTCAAAAGATATATAAAAATTATATGACGCTTGTCATATTTTACAGAGAAGTTGTTTTTTAAGTTTACCGCTTTTAAATTTAAAAACCAACTTTATGCAAACCACTAGTCCGCATAGTTTTCACATCCCGGTAATGGGCATTGCTTATACCATAGATTCTCCTATTAAATTAGCGCATTTCGGAATTAATTCTGCCGTTTCTGTTATAGAAGATAATTTAGTAGAGCTAATGCGGAAATATTACTACCAAAAAGAAGGTAAAACTTATAAACCAATTGGACCAAAAGAAAAAGACTATCGTTCCCGTAGGGTTACAGATTACTTAAACTTAATGCAAGATTTGGTGCAGTCTAATCTAGAGAAACTCAAGCGCTCAACTTTTGAGACCGGTTCAGATTTACGCAAATATTTTGAGATGCTCCCCGAAGAATCTAAGCTTTATCAAAAGTTTAAAGAGTGGCGAGCAGACGCAGATTTCACAACAGAAAATACCTTTACGGAAAAATTGCGCGATGCAGTAATACCCGGCGCCATAGAGGTAAATATTATGACCAAAGTAGATAAAGATAACTACGATAAAACAGGCGAAACCATAGAAAATGGCTCTGATGCCTTAACCGCTCTTAAAGGTTATGCAGATAGTAAATTGCAAAATTCTTCTTTGGTGTTTTCTGCGGGTATGAATCCGCGTTTATATAATTATATGGAAAGCTTTTCTGCTTTTGATGCACAAGACTGGGGTAGTTTTCATAAACGCGTAGTTATTAAGGTAAGCGATTATCGTTCGGCACTTATACAAGGAAAATATTTGGCTAAAAAAGGAATTTGGGTAAGCGAGTTTCGTATAGAATCCGGTCTTAATTGTGGCGGTCACGTTTTTGCTACGCAAGGACTGCTAATGGGACCAATTTTAGAAGAATTCAAAGAAAATAAAGAAAACCTTAAAAACAGCTTGTTCGAATTGTACAATCCGGCAATTATTGCCAAAGGAAAAACCGGTTTTTCTAAGCCGCATCCTATAAAAATAACAGTGCAAGGTGGTATTGGTACCCACGAAGAAGACAAGTTGTTGCGAGAATATTACCAAGTAGACGGCACCGGCTGGGGAACCCCGTTTTTATTATGTCCGGAAGCTACCAATGTAGATAAAACTACCTTAAGCCAGTTGCAAGAAGCAAAAGAAAAAGATGTGTTTTGCAGCAAAGCTTCTCCGTTGGGCGTAGGTTTTAATTATTTAAAAAATACCAGCGCAGAAAAAGAACGTTTAGAACGCATAGAAAAAGGGAAACCGGGAAGTCCTTGTACCGAAAAATTATTGGTTTCTAATACAGAATTTACAGACAAACCCATTTGTATGGCTTCGCACAAATACCAAAAGCTGAAATTAAAACAGCTAGAAGAAGCAAACTTGCCAGAGAAAGAGCTTAAACAACAACAAGAAGACGTCTTGGCAAAAGAATGTTTATGCGTTGGTTTAAGTAATTCGGTCGCATTAAATTATCAGGTTCCTTTTCTTAAAAAACAAAAAGCGGTAACCGTTTGCCCGGGACCAAATATTGCCAATTTTTCGTCACTTAGTAGTTTGCAAGAAATGACTAACCATATTTACGGTCGTAAAGCTTTAGCGATAAATCCCGGCAGATCTTCTATGTTTATAACCGAGTTACGCTTGTATATAGATTTTCTTACCAAAGAAATTAAAACAGTTGCGCAACCTACGCGTAGAGAGTTTAAAAAATGGGAAAAGTTTATAAACAATTTATTGGAGGGGATAAAAAATTATGAAACCCTTAATTCAGAAAATAAAATTGCGGGGAAACTCCGTTTTAAAGAAGATTTATCAGCGTGTAAAACCTCGGTGATAAACTTAAAAGCACATTTGCTTCCACAAGCGAGTTAGATTTTTTTTTCAAATTTTCGTCAATAATATACTTTAAAAAGAGATAGGTTTTAAACAAGCCTATCTCTTTTTTTACGGAATTAAAAATCATTCCGTAAAGAATTATTTTTTCGCTTCTTTTAAAATGCGTTCGCATTCCAATAAAATCTTTTCATCATTACAATCTAGTATAAATTGTATGATTTCCAGTTTTTTGGCATTCACTTCGGCTTCGGTCATTTCTTAGTTTTTTAGGGGCATTTCGTGCAATTATAATTGAAATATACGATTATTATTGGCTTTTTCTATTCCGTAAAGAGACAAATAAAACTTTTTACAATCGCTTTACGGAAGTTGGCAAGTTGTTATCACCAAAAGTTTTCTGTAAGTAATATTTATAAATGCAGACTTAAGAAAACCTAAAAATTATTTTGAATTTGATTTTCTTCTTTTATTGTGAAATTAACTTTTTTGAACTTAAGAGATTGGTTACTTTTATTGCCCAAAACCTTCAGAAAAAGATTTTATGTACTTAATTTTTGATACAGAAACTACCGGCTTACCCAAACGTTGGGACGCTCCCATATCAGATTCAGACAACTGGCCAAGAGCTATACAAATAGCTTGGCAGTTGCACGATGAGATGGGGCAACTTATAGAGCGGGAAGATTTTTTGATTAAACCGGAAGGTTTTAATATTCCGTATGACGCAGAAAGAATTCACGGCATTTCTACCGAGTTGGCGCAAGAAGACGGTATACCGCTTAAAGAAGGTTTAGAGCGGTTTAAAAAAGCTTTAGATAAAACTACTTTTGTGGTTGGTCAAAATGTAGGCTTTGACGTTAATATTATGGCAGCCGAGTTTTACCGCGAAGCTGTAGATAACAATTTGGCGCAACTACCGGTTTTGGATACGTGTACAGAAAAAACCGCACAGCTTTGTCAAATTCCCGGTGGTAGAGGAGGCAAGTTTAAATTACCAACCTTAACAGAGCTGCACGAATATTTATTTAACCAACCTTTTGCAGAAGCGCACAACGCTACGGCAGATGTAGAAGCCACTACACGTTGTTTTCTAGAACTTATAAGAAAACGCGTTTTTACCGCAGAAGAATTAGATGTGCAAGAGGATTATTTTGAGCGTTTTTCTGAAGCAAATCCGCAGCCCATTGCGCTTATTGGCTTAAAGCATATTAATCTGCAAAAAGCTTCTGCTGCTATTCGGGAGCAATTGGCAGAGAAAGAAGAAGATTTTATTTCTGAAGAAGAAGTAGAGGAAAATATAGCGCTTCTTGAAGACGAAAGTTTTACGCATTTACACAACCATACGCAATTTTCTATTTTACAATCTACCATAGATGTAAAAGGCTTGGTAAAAACGGCCGGCGATTTTAATATGCCGGCAGTAGCTATTACAGATCACGCCAATATGATGGGCGCTTTTCATTTTGTAACAGCCGTAGAAAATTACAACAAAAAACTGGCAGAAGAAAAAGCAACGGCAGAAGAAAACAACGAGAATTTTAGTAAAAAAGAATTAAAACCCATTGTTGGCTGCGAGTTTTTTGTGTGCGAAAACCATTTAGACAAAAGCAGAAAAGACAACGGTTACCAAATCGTGTTGTTGGCCAAAAATAAAAATGGCTACCATAATTTGGCCAAAATGTCTTCTATTGCTTATACAGACGGCTTTTACTATGTGCCTAGAATAGACAAAGAAATTATAGAAAAATACAAAGAAGACGTTATTGTATTAAGCGGTAATTTGTATGGCGAAGTGCCCAGTAAAATATTAAATGTGGGCGAAAAACAAGCTGAGGAAGCTTTACTGTGGTGGAAAGAAACTTTTCAAGAAGATTTTTATGTGGAAGTTATGCGCCACGGCCAGGAAGACGAAGATCGGGTAAACCAGATGCTTATTCCTATGGCCAAAAAACATGGCGTAAAGTTATTGGCTACCAACAACTGTTATTACACCGAAAAAGAAGAAGCCAATGCGCACGATATTTTATTGTGTATTAAAGATGGCGAAAAACAAGCCACGCCAATTGGTAGAGGTCGCGGGTATCGATACGGGTTGCCAAACCAAGAATATTATTTTAAATCTTCTGAAGAAATGAAGGAGATTTTTAAAGATTTACCCGAAGCAATAACCAATACGCAAGAGGTAGTAAACAAAATAGAAGTTTATAAATTATCGCGCGATGTTTTATTACCTGCTTTTACAATTCCTGAGCGTTTTTTAGACGAGCGGGATAAAGAAGATAATGGTAAACGCGGAGAAAACGCCTATTTGCGCTACCTCACTTTCGAAGGTGCCAAAGAACGCTACGGCGAAATAACCCCAGAAATAGAAAAGCGTTTAGATTTTGAACTTTCGGTAATAGAAAATACGGGTTATCCCGGCTATTTCCTTATTGTAGAAGATTTTATTCGCGAAGCCAGAAATATGGATGTATCGGTTGGACCCGGTCGGGGTTCTGCTGCAGGAAGTGCGGTAGCGTTTTGTTTAAAAATTACCAACATAGATCCTATAAAATACGATTTGCTTTTTGAGCGTTTTTTAAATCCGGATCGTGTGAGTATGCCCGATATTGATATAGATTTTGACGACGAAGGCAGAAGTAGGGTAATGGATTATGTAATAGAAAAATACGGCGCCAACCAGGTTGCGCAAATTATCACCTACGGAACCATGGCGGCAAAATCGAGTATTCGGGATACAGCCAGGGTTTTAGATTTACCACTTAGCGATGCAGATAGAATTGCAAAGCTAGTGCCCGATATGTCTAAACTCTACAAGATATTTGCTTTAGACGAAAAAGGCATTCGGTCTAAATTTAAAGCAGAAGAAGCAGAAAAAGTAAACGAACTTATAAACCTTTCTGAAGGTTCAGATTTAGAAGCAGAAACCGTAAACCAAGCGCGCGTATTAGAAGGTTCGGTAAGAAATACCGGTATTCACGCTTGTGGGGTAATTATCACGCCTGGCGATATTACAAATTATGTTCCGGTATCGGTAGCCAAAGATTCTGATTTGTATGTTACCCAATTTGACAACTCGGTTGTAGAAAATGCCGGCTTGCTTAAAATGGACTTTTTAGGTCTTAAAACCCTTACCTTAATAAAAGACACGGTGAAAATTGTAAAGGGAAGACACGGTATAGATTTAGATCCGGAGAGTTTTCCGCTTGACGATGAAAAAACTTACGAGCTCTTTCAACGTGGTGAAACAGTTGGTATATTTCAATACGAATCTCCCGGTATGCAAAAGCATATGAAAAACCTAAAGCCTACGGTTTTTGAAGATCTTATTGCTATGAACGCCTTGTATAGACCGGGACCAATGGAATATATCCCGAGTTTTATTGCCAGAAAACACGGCGAAGAAGAAATTGCTTACGATTTAGAAGATATGGAAGAATACCTGCAAGAAACCTATGGTATTACCGTATACCAAGAGCAGGTAATGTTACTTTCGCAAAAACTGGCCGGTTTCTCTAAAGGTGAAGCAGATTTACTCCGTAAAGCAATGGGTAAAAAGATTTTTGCTTTGCTGGAAACTCTAAAACCAAAATTTTTAAACGGTGGCGAAGAAAAGGGGCATCCGCGAGAAACTTTAGAAAAAATCTGGAAAGATTGGGAAGCTTTTGCCAGTTATGCATTTAACAAATCGCACTCTACTTGTTATGCTTGGATTGCCTACCAAACAGCATATCTCAAAGCACATTATCCGGCAGAATATATGGCAGCGGTTCTTTCTAATAATATGAACAATATTAAAGACGTAACTTTCTTTATGGAAGAGTGCAAACGTATGAAGTTAGAAGTTTTAGGTCCGGATGTAAACGAGTCGTACTTTAAATTTTCCGTAAACAAAAATAACGCAATACGTTTTGGAATGGGCGCGGTAAAAGGCGTAGGAAGCGGCGCGGTAAAAACCATTGTAGAAAACAGAAAAGAGGGCGCTTATCGTTCTATTTTTGATATGGCAAAACGTATAGACTTGCGCGCTGCCAACAAAAAAGCTTTTGAAAACTTAGCATTGGCCGGCGGTTTTGATGGTTTTACCCCAACACATAGAGCACAATATTTTCATACCGAAGGCGATGAGGTTACCTTTTTAGAAAAAGTGATAAAATATGCTGCCAAATACCAAGAAAACCAAAACTCTTCGCAAGTAAGCCTATTTGGCGAAGCCAGCGAAGTACAAATACCTGAACCAATAGTGCCGCCTTGCGAAGAATGGCCAACTATGCAAAAGCTAAGAAAAGAACGCGAAGTAGTAGGTATATACATTTCCGGGCATCCGCTAGACGATTTTAAAAGTGAGATAAAATACTTTTGTAATGGTAATTTAGAAAGCTTTAGGGATTTGCAAAAAAATGTAAATCGAGAAATTTCTTTCGCCGGTGTGGTTAACGATGTACAGCATTTGGTAAGTAAAGCCGGAAAAGGCTGGGCTCGTTTTATGGTAGAAGATTATAACGAGTCTTACGAATTTAGAATTTTTGGCGAAGAATATCTTAAATACAGACATTTCTTAATGCCCAATAACTTTGTACACATAAAAGTTTTTATAAAAGAAGGTTGGCGCAATAAAGAAACCGGTAAAAGTGGCGAACCAAGAATTCAGTTTCGCTCGTTTAAACAATTGCAAGACGTGATGAATACTTACGCCGGTAAGCTTACTATACAATTAGACATAGACAACTTGCAAAAAAACCAAATAGCAGATTTAAAAGATTTGTTTAGATCACATCCCGGCGATCATCTTTTAAATTTTGTGGTATATAAAGTGCAAGACCGTATAAAATTGCATATGCCCAGCAAACGACAAAAAGTAAAAATATCGCAAGAATTATTACAAAGTTTAGAAGAGCAAAACCTGCATTATAAAATAAATTAAACCAATAAGCGCATAACCTAATCTAATCTTAAAGCGCAAATTAATGGTTTAAAAATTGTATATTTGTGTAACAAAAAAAATAAAAATTATGGCATTAGAGATAACAGACGCAACATTTGAAGAAAAAGTATTAAAGAGTGATAAGCCGGTAATGGTAGATTTCTGGGCAGCTTGGTGCGGGCCATGTAAAATGGTAGGACCGGTTATAGACGAAATTAGCAACGAGTACGAAGGTAAAGCTGTAGTAGGTAAGGTAGACGTAGATGCTAACCAAGAATTTGCCGCAAAATATGGCGTAAGAAACATCCCAACCGTATTGGTATTTAATAATGGTGAGTTGGTAGGTCGTCAAGTAGGCGTTTCGCCAAAAGACACTTATACGAAAGCAATAGACGAGCTTTTGTAAACTAAGAAAAACATACATATTTAAAAGGTTTGGCATAGCGTCAAACCTTTTTTATTTTTACCTTTATGCTGCCCCACGCAAAAAAGCGTGGCCGGGCTTTCGTTAGTCGCTTTATTTTGTCGACAAAGACAAAATAAGAGCTCCGACAGGCCACTCAATCCCTGGCAGAAAAACAAACAGCATGCAGTTAAAAGACCAACTTTCTAAAACCGGCGGCTTTGCACATATAGACTTGTTGGCAAAACAAGTAGTAGAAGGCTTTATTTCAGGAATGCACAAAAGTCCGTTTCACGGCTTCTCAGCAGAATTTGCCGAACATAAAATTTACAATCCCGGCGAGAGCACTAAACATATAGACTGGAAACTATATGCAAAAACAGACAAGCTCTACACCAAACGATACGAAGAAGAAACCAATTTACGCTGCCATCTAATTGTAGATAATTCTTCTTCTATGCACTACCCAAAATTAAAGCAACAAAGCATAGATAAACTCAACAAAATAGGTTTTTCGGCTTTAGCCTGTGCTGCGCTTATGCAATTATTAAAAAAACAGCGCGATGCGGTAGGTTTAAGTATGTATAGTGAAGATTATGAATTTTACGCTCCTGAAAAAGCAGGAGATCGGCATCATCATTTACTACTAGATACACTTGAAAAAAGTATTTTATCTACCCCCAATAATAAAGAAACAAAAACCTATACATATTTGCATCAGATAGCACAAAAACTCAAGCGCCGCTCGTTGGTATTTTTGTTTACAGATATGTTGCAGTCTGATATGGAAGAAGATAAGCTGTTTGATGCGCTAAGCCATTTAAAATACAACAAACACGAAGTAGTCTTATTTCATACCTACCACAAAAAAACCGAGTTGGATTTTGATTTTGATAATGCACCAAAAAAGTTTTTAGATGTAGAAAGTGGCGAAAGTATAAACCTGTATGCAGAAAATATACAAGAAAATTACCAAAAAGCAGTTAAAACCTATTTCGAAAAGCTGCGTTTACGTTGCATTCAATATAAAATTAAATACGTGCCGGTTGCTGTAGAAGAAAAATTCAATAAAATTTTGACCACCTATCTTATTGAACGTCAAAAATTTGTATAGGAGGAAAAAATAACTTAAAAAAAATTTATATTTATTTTTGCAGAAACTATAAATGCATGTATATTTGCCCTCGCAATTACGCAATGCGTTAGTTGCAAAAAGACAAGCTTTAAGTCTTTAAAATACAGCAACGGTCTGGTAGTTCAGTTGGTTAGAATACCTGCCTGTCACGCAGGGGGTCGCGAGTTCGAGTCTCGTCCAGACCGCACAATAAAAAAAGCTTCAATTCTTAATTGAGGCTTTTTTTGACGAAGTTGTGTTGTGAATGTCAAGCGTAAAGCTTTGATATTTAAGGTTTAAGTAGTTAAACCAATGAAGAGCTTTTCCTGTAAGAAGGAGAGGCTTTTTTTATTTTGGTATGGAAAAATATTTTGTTTATATAATTTATTCAGATTCTCACGACAGCTACTATCGTGGTTATTCTACGCAACCTGAAAAACGTTTAAAACAACATAACGAGGGTGAAAGCCGATATACTAAAAGTAAAGGACCTTGGGAATTGGTTTTTCTGCAATCTTTTCCCACAAAACGAGAAGCTTTAATTCGTGAAAAGAAAATTAAAAAATACAGTAAATCTCAAATAAAGCAATTAATCGAATCTTCCAAAAATGAAATGTAGAAGAATACCTGCCTGTCATCCCCAAGTGCGCTTGGGGACGAGTTCGAGTCTTCCCCTAGTCTACTTGGGGGCACAATAAAAAAAGCTTCAATTCTTAATTGAGGCTTTTTTTGACGAAGTTGTGTTGTGAATGTCAAGCGTAAAGCTTTGATATTTAAGGTTTAAGTAGTTAAACCAATGAAGAGCTTTTCCTGTAAGAAGGAGAGGCTTTTTTTATTTTTGGTATGGAAAAATATTTTGTTTATGTAATTTATTCAGATTCTCACGACAGCTACTATCGTGGTTATTCTACGCAACCTGAAAAACGTTTAAAACAACATAACGAGGGTGAAAGCCGATATACTAAAAGTAAAGGACCTTGGGAATTGGTTTTTCTGCAATCTTTTCCCACAAAACGAGAAGCTTTAATTCGTGAAAAGAAAATTAATAAATACAGTAAATCTCAAATAAAGCAATTAATCGAATCTTCCAAAAATGAATTGTAGAAGAATACCTGCCTGTCATCCCCAAGTGCGCTTGGGGACGAGTTCGAGTCTTCCCCTAGTCTACCTGGGGGCACAATAAAAAAGCTTCAATTCTTAATTGAGGCTTTTTTTGACGAAGTTGTGTTGTGAATGTCAAGCGTAAAGCTTTGATATTTAAGGTTTAAGTAGTTAAACCAATGAAGAGCTTTTCCTGTAAGAAGGAGAGGCTTTTTTTATTTTGGTATGGAAAAATATTTTGTTTATATAATTTATTCAGATTCTCACGACAGCTACTATCGTGGTTATTCTACGCAACCTGAAAAACGTTTGGAGCAGCATAACGAGGGTGAAAGCCGATATACTAAAAGTAAAGGACCTTGGGAATTGGTTTTTCTGCAATCTTTTCCCACAAAACGAGAAGCTTTAATTCGTGAAAAGAAAATTAAAAAATACAGTAAATCTCAAATAAAGCAATTAATCGAATCTTCCAAAAATGAATTGTAGAAGAATACCTGCCTGTCATCCCCAAGTGCGCTTGGGGACGAGTTCGAGTC
Organism: uncultured Mesonia sp.; assembly: GCA_947494545.1. Taxonomy (GTDB): domain Bacteria; phylum Bacteroidota; class Bacteroidia; order Flavobacteriales; family Flavobacteriaceae; genus Mesonia. The sequence goes on from CANLVH010000001.1 coordinate 295,099, forward strand.
TTCCCCTAGTCTACTTGGGGCCACAATAAAAAAGCTTCAATTCTTAATTGAGGCTTTTTTTGACGAAGTTGTGTTGTGAATGTCAAGCGTAAAGCTTTGATATTTAAGGTTTAAGTAGTTAAACCAATGAAGAGCTTTTCCTGTAAGAAGGAGAGGCTTTTTTTATTTTGGTATGGAAAAATATTTTGTTTATATAATTTATTCAGATTCTCACGACAGCTACTATCGTGGTTATTCTACGCAACCTAAAATGGGATCAAGAACATTTTCTGGGTTTTTTAAGCTTACCCAAAGCCTACTTAAAGCCTATGCAAAGGTTATGTAAAGGTTATATAGAGGTTATAGGAGTGTTATAGTATACAAGAATAAAAAACAGCAAAATCATATTGGCGTAAAATACCTAAAAGAAATTCGCTGAGAAATACCGTTTTAATCAGGCAGTTGAAAAGATAAAACCGGGAGCTCTACACATAAAATAACGCTAAAGGTTCTTTTAGGTTTAATGGAGGGTTTTAAGGAACTATCTATGGAGTATCTATGGGGTAACTATGGAGCATCCTTTAAATAAAAAATTCAAAAAGTATCGCCAAAAGTATTTCGAGTCAGATAAACTAATTAAACTTACTTTTTTTAGAAAGTTTGTTATCAACCTGTCATCTTTTTTTTATAGAATTCCGACAAGCTATTTCTTAATAAATGTTAAAATTGATTTACAAGCAGCTTATTTTTATTTAAATCTATTCTAAATTAATACATTTGCTGTTTTAAAAAATCACCATGAAAAAAGTATTTTTAATTATCGTTGCTTTCTCCCTTTTTACTGCTTGTAAAAACGATGAGAAAAACAAAGAAACTTCTACGGAAGATAAAGCACAGAAAGAACAGGTTGTTAACCTTTACACGCACCGTCATTACAAACCCGATCAAAACATTATAGAGATGTTTGAAAAGGAAACAGGCATTACCGTAAAAGTGACAAACGCAAGTGCAGATGAGTTAATCCAAAAAATGAAAATGGAAGGGAAGCAATCTCCGGCAGATGTGCTTATTACCGTAGATGCCGGCCGTTTACACCGCGCAAAAGAACAAGGTTTATTGCAAAGTATCAAGTCAGAAAAGTTAGAAAACAGAATACCTTCTCATTTACAAGATAGCGATAACCAGTGGTTTGGCATTACAAAAAGAGCAAGAATTATTGCTTACGCCAAAGACAGGGTTTCGCCGGAAGAGTTATCTACTTACGAAGATTTGACTTCCGAAAAGTGGAACGATAAAATCTTAGTTAGATCTTCTTCTAATATTTATAACCAATCACTTATGGCTTCTATTATTGCCAATAATGGCGAAGAAGAAGCAAAAGAGTGGGCAAAAGGTATTGTAAACAATATGGCAAGAACGCCAAAAGGCTCCGATAGAGATCAGGTTAAAGCCGTTGTAGCCGGCGAAGGCGATTTGGCAATTGTTAATTCTTATTACATTGGTAAAATGCTAAACTCTCCGGATAGCGAAGAAGTAGAAACCGCTAAAAAAATAGATTTGTTTTTTCCTAATCAAGATGGAAGGGGAACGCACGTTAATGTAAGTGGTGCGGGGGTTACTAAATATGCGCCAAACAAAGAAAATGCAATTCGGTTTATTGAGTTTTTAGTGAGCGATAAAGCGCAAAAAGAATTTACAACTGCCAATTATGAATTTCCGGTTGTAGAAACTGTTGAGCCCGTAGAAGATATTAAAGCTTGGGGAGAGTTTAAAGAAGACACTTTAAGCTTAACAAAACTAGGAGAAAATAACAAAAAAGCCGTTTTACTTTTTGATGAAGCCGGCTGGAAATAATAAAAAATTGTCTATATCTACTAAGGTTAATAGGCTTTTAAGAGATACGAACAGATGGTCAGTTTTTACGCTGGCCATTGTTCTTTTCTTAGCTTTGCCTATTCTTTTTATTAGTGTAGAGCTTTTTGCGGGTCCCGGCGAATCTTGGGATCATATTCTGGATTATTTATTGCCAGAATATATCGCAAATTCCCTCTACCTTATTCTCTTTTGTAGCATACTTGTTTTAATTTTTGGCGTTTCAACCGCTTGGTTTGTTTCAAGGTTTAATTTTCCTTTACGGAAGCAAATGGAGTGGCTTCTCATCTTACCATTAGCAATACCATCTTATATTGTGGGCTATGCCTATGCCGGCATTTTTGACTATGGCGGTAGTTTAGCTTTACTATTAAGAGAATTAAACCTTGATTTTATCCGTATTGATGTGATGAACAAAGCCGGACTTGTTTTTGTGTTAAGCATATCCTTATTTCCTTACGTCTATGTAAGTGCAAGGGCTTTTTTTCTTAACCAAGCCAATAATCTTTTAGAAGCATCTAAAATGCTTGGGGTAGGCGAAACCAAAAGCTTTTTTAAACTGATGCTTCCGTTGTCAAGACCGGCTATTGTTGCCGGTTTGGTTTTGGTGTTGATGGAAGTTCTTAACGATTATGGCGCTGCTAAATATTATGGTGTCAATACGTTTACAACCGGTATTTTTAGGTCGTGGTTTTCCTTAGAAGAACCACAAACAGCTGTTTATTTATCGGCAATACTAGTGGTGATTATTTTTGCTCTGATTTTGTTTGAAAAATGGCAAGTCCGTAAAATGAAGTTTAATTCGACAAAAACAAACAATACGCAGCTTGCCAGAAGACAAATGCGTGGAACCAAAAAATGGCTTATATTTTCAGTTGTTTTTTTACCGGTATTTCTGGGGTTTATTTTACCGGTGGCGCAACTTCTCTATTGGGCAACGCTTACCGCTTCAACGGTTTTTAACCTCGATTTTATCTTGCTGTCCCTGCAAAGTTTTGGCATTGCAATTTCGGCGGCGGTTATCACCGTTTTATTTGCGCTTTTGTTAATTTATTTTTCCAAATGGAGTGCACTTCATTTTATTAAAAACACTGCTAGAATTGGCGTTTTGGGATATGCTATTCCGGGGGCCGTAATTGCCATTGGTATTATGCTGCCAACCTTGGCAGTAGATAAATGGCTCATCAAAGTTCTAGCTCAAATCGGTATAGATTCTGGCTTGCTAATCAACGGAACTTTAATCGCACTTTTTTATGCGTATGCCGTCAGATTTTTGGCTGTAGCTTACAATCCTATAGATTCAACTGCTTTAAAAGTGAGCGAAAGCATCCCGGATTCTTCCAAAGTATTAGGCGTTGGTCCACTTAAAACCTTCCGTAAAATTGAATTTCCCCTTATTAAAACAGGTGTTTTTAGCGCTGTGATTTTGGTTTTTATTGATGTAATGAAAGAATTGCCACTCACTTTAATCCTCAAACCGTATCATATAGACACCTTAGCGGTAAAAGCTTTTGAGTACGCAAGCGATGAAATGGTAATGGAAGCTTCCATACCATCACTTTTCATTATCTTTACAGCGATGATTCCGGTTATTTTTCTCAATAAATTATTGATTAATAAATAAAATGCTAACAATACAATCACTTTCAAAAAGTTACGACAAGGGCAAAAACAATGCTTTAGACAATGTGAGTATACACCTAAACGCAGGAGATGTTTGTGCTATTGTTGGCGAAAGCGGTAGCGGAAAAACAACTTTGGTGCGTTTAATTGCCGGTTTAGAAAGACCCGATGAAGGTAGTATTAGCCTTAACGGAAAAGTAATTGCTTCGGTTAAAAAATTTGTACAGCCGGAGAAAAGAAAAATTGGATTGGTGTTTCAAGAATACGCTCTTTTTCCGCACCTTACTATTTCCGAAAATATTCTTTACGGAATTTCAAAGCTCAAAAACAAGAAAAAAAGAGCGCAAGAAATGCTCGACTTGGTTGGTTTAAGCGATTTAGGTAAACGCTATCCGCATCAACTTTCTGGCGGGCAACAACAGCGGGTTGCTTTGGCAAGAGCTTTGGCTCCAGAACCTTCTTTGTTAATTTTAGACGAGCCCTTTAGTAACCTAGACGCGATGCTGCGTATGCAATTGCGAAACGAGGTTTTTGATATTATTAAAAAAACCGGCGTTACTGTTTTATTTGTTACGCACGATACGCAAGATGCCCTTTCTGTGGCAGATGAAATTATGATTCTTCAAAACGGAAAAGTTATACAGAAAGATGCCGCGGCTAATTTGTATGTTAAACCCAACACTTTATACGTGGCTTCCTTATTTGGAAATACCGTACAGATCAATAAAAATCTACAATCGGCCTTTAAATGTCCGTTAAACGAAAATTGCTGTCACGCCATTCGCAATGAAAAATTTAAAGTTTTTCCAACCCAAGAAGGCGCAGACCCTAAAAGCATTGATGAATGCGACTACATCACAAAAGCAGAAGTGATTAAAAAAGTGGTACTTGGCGACTCGATTCAGCTTTTACTAAAATTAGAATCGGGCGAGCAACTTAGCGTAATGACAAAAGATTCCAACGTTGCAGACTTTATCTACATCGGTTTTAACTCTAAAGATATTTTAGAGTTTAGTGAAGAGAATTAGATTCGATAATTTTTCCAAAAAACGCCTTTTAATCCCTTGCTTTCTCTTCTCGCTTTCGCGGAAAGTTGGGTTTTTGTGAAAATTTAGAATAGCTTTAAAATTACTTTTTTAAAATTCCGTAAAGCTATACAAAGGTTATACAAAGGTTATGCAAAGGTTATGTAAAGGCTATGTAAAGCTTATAGAAGTATATTAACAAGATAACGCTAAAGAATGGAAGTGTAAAACGCCGTTATAGGCAATTTGGGTTTTGTAAGTCTGCTTATCATTTTCATCTCTTTATTATAAACACTAAAAAAACTTATCTTTAACCCCTCAAAGTAAGAAAATCACCAATGTTTGAACAAACTTTTAAAAATATAGACGACGTTTTATATAAAGACGCCGGCTCAGATAGCGAATTAGATTATATAGGGCAAACCTCTTGGGTGCTCTTTTTAAAATACTTAGACGATTTAGAAAAAGATAAAGCTGATGCAGCAGAGTTAGAAGGTAAAGACTATAGCTTTATTCTAGACGAAAAATATAGATGGTCTAATTGGGCAATGCCTAAAAAAGCAGATGGAGAGTTAGATCATAATTTAGCAATGACGGGTCCAGACTTTGTGCAATTTGTGAACATTCAGTTATTTCCATATTTAGCGGAGTTTAAGCAAAAAGCAAAAGACAACCCTAAAACCATTGAATATAAAATAGGGGAAATTTTTAGTGAGATTGGTAATAAAATACAAAGTGGGTATAACTTACGGGAGATTGTAAATTTGGTAGATGAATTGCCTTTTCAATCTAGTAAAGATAAACACGAACTAAGCCACTTGTACGAAACCAAGATTAAAAATATGGGGAATGCTGGTCGTAATGGCGGACAGTATTACACCCCAAGACCTTTAATTAAGGCGATGATTGAGGTGGTTGATCCTCAAATAGGCGAAACCGTATATGACGGTGCGGTAGGCTCAGCAGGCTTTTTATGTGAAGCCTACGAGTATATGTACGCTAAAATGCAGCGTACAACCAGTAACCTAAAAACACTTCAAGAAGACACCTTTTATGGGAAAGAGAAGAAAAATCTTGCGTATGTAATTGGGGTAATGAATATGATTTTACACGGCATTGAAGCGCCTAATATTATTCATATCAATACGCTTACCTTGCCTATACGTGATATACAAGAAGACGACCGTTACAATGTTATTTTAGCTAACCCGCCTTTTGGAGGGAAAGAGCGTAAAGAAGTTCAACAAAATTTTGATATTAAAACGGGCGAAACGGCCTTTTTATTTTTACAGCATTTTATTAAAAGTTTAAAAACAGGTGGGCGAGCTGCTATTGTTATTAAAAATACCTTTTTAAGCAATACAGATAATGCCTCCATAAGTTTACGTAAGTATTTGTTAGAAACCTGTAAACTGCATACCATTTTAGATATGCCAAGTGGTACTTTTTTAGGAGCTGGTGTAAAAACGGTAGTCTTGTTTTTTGAAAAAGGAGAACCCACTAAAAATATATGGTATTACCAGTTAGATCCGGGTAGAAATATGGGAAAAACCAACCCGTTAAATGAAAAAGATTTAGAAGAATTTGTCAGCCTGAGCGCAGTCGAAGGCTTTCGACCAGAAACCGAACAGTCGTGGAATCTTAAATTGAAAGATTTACCAGATCTTGAAACGTATGACCTTTCTGTAAAAAACCCTAACACCCCAGAAGAAGCACCATTACGTGCTCCTGAGGAGATTCTGCAAGAAATGAAAAGCTTAGATACTAAAACCAACCAATTATTAACGGAAATTGAGGAGTTGATATGAAAGACGGTTGGGAGTTAAAGAAATTAGATGATATTTTCAATGTAAAATCTAGTAAAAGAGTACATAAATCTGACTGGAGGAATAAAGGAGTGCCTTTTTATAGAGCTAGAGAAGTTGTAAAACTATCTCGTGATGGGTTTGTTGAAAATGAATTATATATATCAGAAAAACTTTATAATGAATATGCATTAAAAACTGGAGTACCTGAAAAAGATGATATTATTATTTCAGCAGTTGGAACTTTAGGACAATGCTATTTAGTCAACGAAAATGATAAATTTTATTTCAAAGATGCCTCTGTTCTTTGGTTTCAGAAAAAAAGAGAAATAGAATCAAAATATATTGAATATGCTTTTAAGTCAAATCTAGTTTTGAAACAAGTTCTTCACAAATCTATGGGAGCTACAGTAGGAACCTTAACTATTACTAGGGCAAGAAAAATTAAAATCCCAATCCCGCCATTAGAAGAACAACAGCAAATCGTTCAAATTTTAGATCAAGCTTTTGCTAAAATAGATCAAGCCATTGCCAATCTAAAGCAAAACATTCAAAATGCAGAAGATTTATTTCAATCGAAGCTCAACCAAATTTTTAGTCAGCAAGGCGAAGGCGGTGTCCAGAGCTTGCCGAAGGGTTGGGAAGAGAAGAAGTTGGGAGAGGTTTGTGAAAATCTAGATAGGAAAAGAGTACCAATCACAAAAAGTAAAAGAGAATCAGGAGAAATACCTTATTATGGTGCTTCCGGAATTGTTGATTATGTTAAAGACTATTTGTTTGATGAAGAATTGTTACTTGTTTCAGAAGATGGAGCAAATTTATTAGCTAGAACATACCCAATAGCATTTTCAATATCAGGTAAAACTTGGGTTAATAATCACGCTCACGTTTTGAGATTTAAAGACCAAATAGATCAAAAATTTATAGAACTTTATTTGAACTCTATTAGTTTGGAACCATACGTTAGTGGTATGGCTCAACCTAAATTAAATCAGAAAAAACTTAATTCTATTAAAGTTCCAGACGTTTCAAAAAAAGAAAAAGAAATAATAGTTAAAAATATTTTACTTGTAAAAGAAAATACAAATTCATTAATAGAAAAATATGAGTCAAAGCTCAAAAACCTCGAAGAACTTAAAAAATCTTTATTAGAAAAAGCCTTTTCGGGGGAGTTAACGAGTAAGGGCGTTGAGGTTTAAAGCTTTACGTGAGGTGTAATTTATTATTCAATTTTAATTTGCAACTCACTTTCTTTTAAAAACTGAGCAATAGAAATACAGTTGATCTTAAGCTCGTCACACATTACGGGTATTTTGCAAAAAGGCTTTCTATCGTTTTGCTTTCTGGTTTCTTCTGTTACTAGTACAACATCATCATCCTGCATTAATGTTTTGGCGAGTAATACCAATTTCACATCGGCCGATTCTAAATGTCTATTTTTTGAGAGCTCAAATTCGTGATCATCTAACTGTTTTCGTTGAAAAGCATCACAAAATTGATTTTCCAGTAAATTAAAGAACTTAGGATAGGGCAAAACATCATTTGTTTTGGTATGAAAAGGTTTTTGCGTTAAAAACGGGAGTTTTTTCAGAGCAACTCCACTTGCTTGATATTTACACTCTGTAAAAACTTTGTCTATTAGAATGATCGATTCATTTTCAAGCGATGCTTCAAGAAATTCATATAGCTTATTTTGTTCGTCAAAATCAAGATAATAACGTACAATAATGAGCCAAGAATTAGTATCGATCAAAAATTTCTTCAAAAGTATTGGTCCAGTTTTTCAGGTTTTATCTTAAGGTGTTTGCAAAAATCAACTTCATTTATAATACCTTCATATAAGCCTGTTTTCAAGATATTTACATATAAAGGCGAATTGATGGGTTTTGGTGCTCTGGCTTGAGAAACAATCCCTAAATCTTTGTTGAGTTCACGCTTTTGTTGTTCTTCTAATTCTTTTTGATGAATAGCTTTGAGTATGCTATTCTTAATCAAATTATAATTTACTTGGCTTATCTTTCTTTTATAAAGTAATCTTGTGTATAGCGCTAAAGTGCTGAGATGGGTTTTATTGGCAACTTCTTTAATGTAAGCTTGATGAAAGTTATTTTCTTTCGTTGCTTTTTTTAAATGATCTAGTTCATCAGAAAAAGAACCTGCTAAAAAGTGAAAAGCAAATTCGTTGCACCAATTCTCAATACCACCGCCATTTTGTTTTTTAAAGATCACCTCCACATCTTCAATTTCTTCTTCTTCAAGTAAATAATGACCAAGCTCGTGTGCAAGCGTAAATAATTCTCTGCTTAAACTTTTCTGTTGTCTTTTTAAAACAATAAAGTTAGGCTGAATAAAAAAACCGTTGATGTTGGCTTTATGTTTCAGGTTATGATTTTCTACAAATTCAAAAACCAAAACATTTTCTTCTGCCAAACTTGAAATAAGCTGTTTTAAAAATTCTCTTTTATCAGATTTTCTATTTTTGGGATAAACCTTGCGCCTAACCAATGCTGCAACCTCTTGCGGGTTTTGCTGAACTGTAAATAAAGGGAATTGACGTTTAAGTTTTAACTGACCCAACTTGGAAATTGCAGAAAGTGTAGATTTTAAATCTTCAAATTGATTTACAATTTTTTTAGCGCCAATGTTTAATTCGTCTTGAAAACTGTCTTTTCTAAAAAAGATATTCGAAGCTTTGTTAGCTTTAATCGGACTGGGATCAATATAAAATGAAAGTCCTTTATTAAATATTTTGTCAATCTTTTTAAGATGGCTTAACTTTATTTCATCCGTAAAAATTTCTTCCTCTTTAATAGGAGTTTTTCGTTTTGCTTCTTCGTTAATCATCACCAACAGCTCTTCTCTATCCATTCGGTAGAGTTTTAGTAAGTAATCTAAGCGATTTATATTAAGTGATGCTTTCAAGAAGATGATAATTTTCAGAAAATTAATGCAAATATAAGTCTTATAAAAATTTTTCTTTATCTGTATTTAGTTTTATAACTTCACAGCCTATAAGGTTTCAAAAAAAAATTGTTAGCCAATTTCATTATGAACGAAGCACAAACCGAACACGATTATATAGACCCAGCTTTAAAAGAAGCAGGTTGGGGCGTGGTCGAAGGAAGTTACATCCGTAAACAATATCCTATCACGCAAGGCAGATTAATTGGTCGTGAAGTTAGAGAAAGACCTTTAAAAGCAGATTATGTGCTTCAGTATAAAAACAGAAATCTTGCCGTTATAGAAGCCAAAGCTGCCGATAAATATTATACAGAAGGTTTACCACAAGCCAAAGATTATGCAGAGCGTTTACAATTGCGTTTTACCTATGCGACTAATGGTTTAAAAATCTATCAAGTAGATTTAAAAAAAGGGAAAGAGGCAGATGTAACAAAATTTCCATCTCCAGAGCAATTGTGGAAAATGCTATTTCCTAAAAAAATAGAATGGCGAGAGCGTTTATTTAAAATTCCTTTTGAAGATAGAGGTGGTACTTGGCAACCGCGTTACTATCAAAATAATGCAATTAACAAAACCCTTGAAGCTGTTGCCAATGGTAAAGATAGAATGCTGTTGACCTTGGCCACGGGAACGGGAAAAACAGCTATTGCATTTCAAGTGGCGTGGAAGCTGTTTCAAGCCAAATGGAATTTAACTGCAAATACAAACAATTACCACAAGCGAAGTCCGCGAATTTTATTCATGGCAGATAGAAATATCTTAGCAGATCAGGCTTTTAACTCCTTTAATGCGTTCGATGAAGATGCATTGGTCCGTATCACTCCAAAAGATATCAAGAAAAAAGGGAGAGTGCCTAAAAATGGCAGTTTGTTTTTTACCATTTTTCAAAGTTTTATGAGCGGGCCAAACGAAACTCCTTATTTCGGAGAATACCCTAAAGATTTTTTCGATTTCATTATCATAGATGAGTGTCATAGAGGTGGTGCAAATGACGAAAGTTCTTGGCGCGCGATTATGGATTATTTTGGTCCAGCTGTTCAATTGGGATTAACCGCAACGCCAAAACGCGATGTAAATGGCGATACCTACAAATATTTTGGAGAGCCAATTTATGAGTATAGTCTTAAAGAGGGCATTAATGACGGTTTTTTAACGCCATTTAAAGTTAAAGAATACAGCACCACAATAGATTCTTACACCTACGATCCTGAAGATGATGTAGAAGGCTCAATTGAAGAAGGCAAAGAATACAAAGAAAGTGCTTTTAACAGAAGTATAGAAATTAAGCAAAGAGAAGCTTATCGCGTTAAGTTATTTATGGATGCGATTAACCAAAACCATAAAACCTTGGTTTTTTGTGCTAATCAATCACACGCTGCTTTTATAAGAGATTTGATCAATCAAAATGCTAAAAGTAAAAACAGCAATTATTGCCACCGCGTAACTGCAGACGATGGTAAATTGGGAGAACAACATTTACGGGATTTTCAGGATAACGAAAAACTGCTTCCTACAATTTTGACAACTAGTCAAAAATTGAGTACAGGTGTAGATGCTCCCGAAATTAGAAATATTGTTTTGCTGAGAACAATTAACTCGATGGTAGAGTTTAAGCAGATTGTAGGTAGAGGTACAAGGTTGTTTAAAAATAAAGCATTTTTTACTATTTATGATTTTGTAAAAGCGCATAAACATTTTCAAGACCCCGAATGGGACGGGCCACCTTTAGAGCCTGTCATCAAACAACCAAAACCCACCGGAGATAATGAAGTTTGTGAAGACTGCGGAAGGGTAAATTGTATTTGTGCAAAAGAACCCGAAGAGCCTTGCTATAAATGTGGTTATGCACCTTGCCGATGTAATGTGCGTAAAGAAATGGTTAAGGTCACCTTATCAGACAGAAAAACCAGAGAGTTAGATTCTATGGTCAAAACTTCTTTTTGGAGCCCTGACGGAAAACCTGTAACTGCAGAGCAATTTGTGGAAAGATTATTTGGTGATTTACCGACTTTGGTTAAAACCGAAGAAGAACTGAGAAAGGTCTGGAGTGTTCCTTCTACGCGAAAAAAATTATTACAGGAATTACAAGAAAAAGGTTATTCTGAAGAACAATTGGAAGATCTTAGAAAAGTAGTTCACGGTGAAGAAAGTGATCTTTTTGATGTGCTATCTTACATAGCCTATCATAAAGATTTAGTGCCAAGATTAGACCGGGCAGAACGCGCTAAAGTTCATATAGATTCTTATGACGCAGAACAACAAGATTTTTTGAATTTTGTAATTAAGCAATACGTACAAGTGGGGGTAAAAGAATTAGATGACTCCAAAATCAAAGCGCTATTAGAATTAAGATACCACTCTTTATCTGATGCCAAAGAGAAACTCGGTAATATTAGGACTATCAGAAATGCTTTTATCAACTTTCAGCAGTATCTTTACAGTCCTGCTGGATAGGAATTTTAAATAGGACATTGCAATTTAACAGGTAAAAATTCATTGCAGCCAAAAATCTACTCCGTTTCATCCTCAAAACTATTCCAGCCGCGGGCTTTGATTGGTATTTTTTGATTGGCGCGGGTAATTAGGTGCATTCCTTCGTTTTCTTCGGTCATATGGCCAATTACCGTTAGGTTAGGATTGCCTTTTATTTTTTCGAAATCTTTTTGGTCTATGGTAAACAAAAGTTCGTAATCTTCGCCACCGCTTAAAGCAACCATTGTGCTGTCTATATTAAACTCTTCGCAAACCGAAATAACCGCCGGATCTAAAGGAATTTTTTCTTCAAATAAATTAGCGCCGGTTTTAGAGCTTTTGCACAAATGAATAATTTCCGACGAAAGTCCGTCGCTTATGTCTATCATACTGGTTGGTTGTACTTCCAAGGCTTTTAATAAATCCGGGATGTCTTTTCTGGCTTCCGGTTTTAACTGACGTTCAACTATATAAGAATAAGGTTCTAGGTCTGGTTGTGCATTAGGATTTACTTTAAAAACCTGCTTTTCGCGTTCTAAAACTTGCAAGCCCATATAAGCTGCGCCCACATCGCCGGTTACAACCAGTAAATCGTTGGCTTTTGCACCGCTACGTTTTACAATAGTTTCTTTTTTGGCTTTCCCAACTGCGCTAATGCTAATAATCAGGCCGGCGGTAGAAGAAGTAGTGTCGCCACCAATTACATCTACTTTATAATTTTTTGCTGCCAGTAAAATTCCGCTATACAACTCTTCTAAAGCTTCTACCGGAAAACGGTTAGAAGCCGCAATAGAAACCGTAATTTGTGTAGCCTCTGCATTCATGGCATAAACATCAGAAAGGTTTACCATTACTGCTTTATAGCCTAAGTGTTTTAGCGGCATATAGGCCAAGTCAAAATGTACGCCTTCTACCAACATATCTGTAGTAAGCACCACTTCTTCGTCTTCAAAGTGTAAAACGGCGGCATCGTCTCCAATCCCGGTTTTGGTGCTGGGTTGGCTTATTTCTACAAAGCGGGTAAGATGGTCTATTAAGCCAAATTCGCCTAATTCTGATAAGTTGGTTTTGCTGTCTTTATTGTCAAACATAGCCTAGGTTTAAGCTGCAAAATTACGGTTTTCTAAAGACTTAAATGTAAGAAGATAAATTATTTTGCCGTCGCTAAATTTTGAAATACTTATAGTGAATAATTTAGAGAATTCTAGGGTAATCTATTTTAAGATTCTTGCTTTTTGGTTTTGGAAGTTTATAGTATTTCCTCTTTAAATGTAATAGTATGAATTTTTCATAATGTAGCTTTATTATTGTGTAAAAAAACTATCGAAACGCCCTTCAGTTATCTCATAAATTTGTCCAGTTGTGGGATCTGTTACAGTAAATTCGAATTTTCCAGACACTATACTTTCAGATGTATCAAATTTCGTAATAGTTAATCTACCTGGTTGGGATGTGGTCGTCTTACCTTGTGGGCATATACAATCGAAGCTTAGCCAAGCATAGAAATTACCATCTTCCCTCTCTTTTAATTCTACTTCTTCGTCTAATTGAATCTCAGAATTTATTGACCCAATATCGATTTGGACATAATCATTTCTATTTATTTCTCCAGTAATCCCAAAAAAATACTCGCCATCCACCAGCTGGTAAAAGCAGTTAAAGTTGCCAGAGTTGTCCACAAAGGGCTCGCCGTTTACTAAACAGCCAAAGGTGCCGGCGCCAGTTTGCGTGGCTTCTGGTAGGCAGTCCACGCCTTGGCAGTCGTCATTGTCGTCGCTACTGCAGGCGGTTAAAAGGAAAAGGGCGAGTAAAAAAGGTGTGAGGGTTTTCATAATTTAATAGGTTTAATAGTTAATAATGTAGTTTTGTTATTGTGTAAACTGTGCATCAAAGCGCCCTTCTGTTATGGAAACTGTCTCACCGGAATTGTTTACAGCATCAAAAAAGAAAGTGCCGGAAACGATATTATTATTAAAGTCAAGCTTGCTGATTGTTAATTGGCCCGTATTATTTGTACTAGTAGAGTAAAAACTCGTAGAGCTACCACCGTATACTGCTCCATATCCTGATTCTGAAAATGCACCAATATTCAATATATAAGTTTCGCCCTCTGAAATTTCCATCATACGCGACCTAACACTGACATTTAAATTGTCCTCTCCAGTATTATCGGTAAAACTGATATTGAAAAAAAATTCACCATCAACCTGTTGATAAAAACATTGAAAGACGCTGTTTATTCCACCATTGCTTTTTGGTGTTAGCGGCACGCCATCCACCAAACAACCCGCTGTGTTTTCTCCGGTCTGCGTCGCTTCTGGCAGTTGGCTTATGGGGTCGCCACCGCCGTCGTCATCGCTTTGGCAACTGGTGGTGAGGGTTATGAGTAGGGCGATAAAAAGCTGTATGGGGTATTTCATAATATGTTTTTTTTAATTAACGATTGTTGATTGGGGATTTTTGATTGTCGATTTTTTTTTACTTCGGTGTTCTACATTCTTAATTCTGCATTCAACATTCATCAACGCCACCCATACTCTGCCCCAAGAGGACGTTGGGCGCACCGCCCACCTTTTCCTCATTGACCCAGTTGATGACCTCTTCCAGCACCAGCGAGTTTAAGCGCATATCTGCCACGCCGTTGTCCCAGTTGACGTAGATGATGTCGTAATCCTGGTCGCCATACGTAAACTGTGTGCTATTTGTAAGCAAATCTCTCAATTCATCGCTATCTGACTCTTCAATATCATCAATAAAAGTTTCAATATTAGTATCACCAAATTCTATTTCTGGTGACGTAATAGCACCGGCATCAAAGCCTTCAGCAATAATCAGCGGATTAGTAATTAGGTTATCACCGTTGGCGTCATCAATAAGAAGCGTGGCAGAACCAGGTGACCCATTGAAACCTGTACTGGCCGTAATATGATGCTCAAAAAGTTCCTGGACTTGTGCATTTCCAATAATGGTTGCTAAAAATAAAATTACTGTAATAAATTGTTTCATAACTAATTAGTTTGTACATAATAGGTCAAAACGTCCCTCGGTTATTTCGATTAGTGCTCCTGTTGTTATTTCCTGTGCAGTGAATTCAAATGTTCCTGATATGATACCGTCAGATAGTTTTGTGATAGTTAACGTACCCGAAGCATTTTCATTAGTTTCATACTGCTCCCCACCTTCGATAAAGTTTTCAGTTTGGGTAAAGGTACCTGATCCCCCTGTAAATGGTTCAGAAATGCTATTATCATTATCAAGTAAATAGGTTTGATTTTCAATAAGTTCTACCCTTTTAATTGAAAGCCTGATATTTTTGCTTGCTGGGCTATTCCTTTTAGAAAAGCTAACTCCTAAAAAATACTCACCATCAATAAATTGATAAAAGCATTGCATATCACCATCTGCATTCGGCAAAAGGGCTTCACCATTAACAAGACAGCCTATGGTCTGCTCGCCGGTCTGCGTGGCCTCGGGCAGTTGGCTTATGGGGTCGCCACCACCGTCGTCGTCGCTTTGGCAACTGGTGGTTAGGGTGATGAGTAATACGAAAAGTAGTTTTATTGTAGTTTTCATAATGTGTTTTTTTTAATTAACGATTGTTGATTGGGGATTTTTGATTGTCGATTTTTTTTACTTCGGTGTTCTACATTCTTAATTCTGCATTCAACATTCATCAACGCCACCCATACTCTGGCCTAAGAGGACGTTGGGCTCATTGCCAACCTTTTCATCATTGACCCAGTCAATGACGGCCTCCAGCACCAGGCTGTTGTCCCGCATATCTGCCACACCGTTGTCCCAGTTGACGTAGATGATGTCGTAGGATTGATTAGCACTATCAGGTTCGATTAACTCCCTTAACATTAAACCAGCTTCTGGAAATAGGTCTTCTTGAAAACTTCCTAAGTCAGTATCCCCATATTGTAATTCGGGATTAGTAATTGAACCCGCGTCAAAGCCCTCTGCGATAATAAAAGGATTAGTTATTTGCGTATTACCTGGGATTAAATCCATAAGTAATGTCGCGGATAACGAGCTATTTCCCGGTACGGTAATTTGATGTTCGATAAACTCAGGCTCTTGGGCTAAGCAATTAGTTGTAATGAGTATTAAGAATAGAATTTTTTTCATAAGAATTGAAATTTTTATTGGGTTATAAATGTGTCAAAACGACCATCAGTTATAGACACTATTTCATTTGTGTCAGGGTTTAAAACTTTAAAGCTAAATGTTCCTGAAGCTATGTTTTCTTCTAAATCTAAACGTGTTATAGTTAATTGTCCATTGTTGTTACTGTCAGTAGTGGCAAATGTCCCTGCACTGTTATTGTAAAATATAAAACCTGATGCCGAGCCAGCTTCATCAGCTACTAAAGGATACGTTTCATTTTCAATTAGTTGGATCTGGTTTGCGTAAATCTCTATTTCAGATACACCATTTACATTATCATCACCACCAACAAAAAAGAAGAACTCGCCATCTACTTGTTGGTAAAAGGCGTTAAAGTTTCCAGAGGTATCCACAAAGGGCTCGCCGTTTACCAGACAGCCAAAGGTGCCGGCACCAGTCTGCGTGGCCTCGGGCAGTTGGCTTATGGGGTCGCCACCACCCATATCGTCGTCGCTCTGGCAACTGGTGGTGAGGCTTATTAGTAATACGAGTAGTGTTTTAATGAGGGTTTTCATAATATTATGTGTTTGAGTTTATACTGCGTACCGCCGACTGCGTACTTTTAAGCGCATATCTGCCATGCCGTTGTCCCAGTTGACGTAGATGATGTCGTAATCTCTATCAATGTCTGTTGGATCAATTAAGTTATTTAACATATTTCCGCCATCGTCTACCTCTTCCTTAAAAGAAATAATATCTGTATCGCCATATTGTGTTTCAGGGTCCGTTATGCTTCCCGCATCAAAACCCTCAGCAACAATAAATGGATTGGTTATTTCTGTTTGGTCTGGTAGAAGTTGTATTAATAAAGTCGCAGACAAATTATTATTTCCTTGAACAGAAATAGGAACTTCAAAAAACTCAGGTTCCTGTGCAAAACAAGTAGTAGTTATTAAAAGTAAAGCTATTAAGTTTTTCATTTTTATATTATTTTATTGTGTAAATAAAGCGTCGAAGCGTCCTTCTCTGATCTCAATAATTGAGTTATCACGAGGGTCTATTATATCAAATTCGAACGTACCAGAAACTATACTTTCATTAAGATCAAATCTCGTGATATTTAAATTTCCAAAATTGCTTTCGCAAGTATCGTTGCCCAATAGTACGTTTGGGAATCCAACCTCTGCATAAACTTCTCCAGCTTCGTTACATTTTAAGCTGTAGGTACTATCTTCTTCAATTTCGGCTTCCTCGGATGCTAATCTTACTTGGCGTAAAATTGAATTCGAATCACTACCAGCTCCAATTGAAAAGAAAAACTCGCCATTAACTTGCTGATAATACGTGTTAAAGAATCCAGAATTATCAATGAACGGCTCACCATTTACAAGGCAACCAAAGGTGCCGGCACCGGTCTGCGTCGCCTCGGGTAACTGACTGATTGGGTCGCCACCGTCGTCGTCGCTTTGGCAACTGGTGGATAAGCTAATAAGAAAAATGAACGTTAGTTTTATTATAGTTTTCATAATGTGTAATTAAATTTTTGTTAAAAATATAATTTTAAAATGATTTTGAAGATTAGGAATTTTTAAAAATTAGCGAAGTTGTTATTTCCTAACCCCCCGTATTCCCCTGCAAAGGAAAATTAAAAAGTACTGCCAAAATAAGGATTTAAAAAAAGCTTTTTCGGAGTTTTAAAACAAGCATTTCTCCCTTCAAAACGGTCATAATAAAAACTTATTAAATTATAGCGTAGATATATGTTTACAAATATGGTTTTCAGTTGGCTAAATTGTATATTTGTACTTAATTTAGAATTAATATAAACAATGTATGATAAAAGTTAGCGAGCAAGCAAAACAAAAATTAACCAGCTTGATGGCAGATGACGGTTTTAGCGCCCAAGAAGATTTTGTTCGTGTAGGTGTGAAAAGCGGCGGATGCTCCGGCCTGTCTTACGATTTAAGGTTCGATAAAGAAAAAGTAGACGAGGATAAAGTTTTTGAAGATAATGGCATAAAACTCATTGTAGATAAAAAAAGCTTTTTATACCTTATTGGGACTACTTTAGAATTTTCGGGAGGCTTAAACGGGAAAGGTTTTGTTTTTAACAATCCTAACGCGCAGCGAACTTGTGGTTGTGGAGAAAGTTTTTCTCTTTAAATTATTAATTAAGAATTTAGAATTAAGAAGTAAAAAAGTTAAGAAGTAAAAGAGTTAAATAGATAAAAAGTAAAAGAGAATAATAACCGGTAGAAAATGGCAAAATCAACGCAGTTTGAAGATTTGAAAGTGTATCAAGATGCAGTTGATTTTACTGTTGCTATGTACCAATTATTGAATAAAAACCAATTCAAGTATGAATTTGGAATTGCAGATCAATTAAAAAGAGCAAGTTTGTCAATTTCCAATAACATAGCAGAAGGCTTTGAACGCCAAACCGATAAAGAATATATTCGGTTTTTATATTATTCTAAAGGTTCTGCCGGATAGGTTGGGAATTTATTGTTCATTTTGAAAAGATTAAATTTAATTGATGAATTAGACTTTGAGCAAACAAGAGAAAGCGTTGTAGGAATATCAAAGCAGCTTTCTAATTACATCAAATTCATTAAAAAGAGAAGTGGAATTGCTACTGTTTAACTCTTTAGCTTTTTCCCTTAATAATTTAAAATTATGGCATATACAGAAGATGATTTAAAAAAAGAGTTGGAAACCCAAGAGTATGAATACGGGTTTTATACCGATATAGAATCGGATACGTTTCCGGTTGGGTTAAATGAAGATGTGGTTCGGGCAATTTCTAAAAAGAAGAACGAACCGGAATGGATGACCGAATGGCGTTTGGAAGCCTACAGGATTTGGGAAAAAATGGAAGAACCGGATTGGGCTAATGTACATTACGAAAAGCCGGATTTCCAGAATATTTCTTACTACTCGGCACCCAATAAAAAACCAAAATACGATAGTTTAGATGAGGTAGACCCCGAGTTGTTAGAAACTTTCGAAAAATTGGGGATTTCTATAGACGAACAAAAAAAGTTGGCCGGCGTAGCCGTAGATGTGGTGATGGACTCTGTTTCGGTAACCACAACTTTTAAAAAAACTTTGGCGGAAAAAGGAATTATTTTCTGCTCTATGTCCGAGGCAATTCAGGAACACCCAGAGTTGGTTAAAAAATATTTAGGAACCGTAGTGCCTAAAAAAGACAACTTTTATGCAGCCTTAAATTCGGCTGTGTTTAGCGATGGTTCGTTTTGTTATATTCCTAAAGGGGTAAAATGCCCAATGGAGCTTTCTACTTATTTTAGAATTAACCAAGCAGGAACCGGGCAATTTGAGCGTACATTGGTAGTGGCAGATAAAGAAAGCTATGTAAGTTACTTAGAAGGTTGTACCGCACCGCAGAGAGATGAAAATCAGTTGCACGCAGCCGTGGTAGAGCTTATCGCTATGGAAGATGCCGAAATAAAATACAGCACCGTACAAAACTGGTATCCCGGTAATGCAGAGGGTAAAGGTGGCGTGTTTAACTTTGTAACCAAACGTGGTTTGTGCGAGAAAAACGCCAAAATAAGTTGGACGCAAGTAGAAACCGGTAGTGCCGTAACCTGGAAATACCCAAGTTGTGTTTTAAAAGGCGATAATTCTATTGGTGAATTTTATTCGGTTGCAGTAACCAATAAATTTCAGCAAGCAGATACAGGTACCAAAATGATTCATTTGGGTAAAAACACCAAAAGTACCATTATCTCCAAAGGTATTTCTGCAGGAAATTCGCAAAACTCGTACAGAGGTTTAGTGCAAATAAGCAAACGTGCCAAAAACGCCCGTAACTTCTCAGAATGTGACTCGTTATTAATGGGTAACAAATGTGGGGCGCATACTTTTCCGTACATAGAGACAAAAAATAAAACTGCTCAAGTAGAGCACGAGGCAACCACCAGTAAAATTGGTGAAGACCAGATATTTTACTGTAACCAAAGAGGTATAGATACAGAAAAAGCCATTGCTTTAATTGTAAACGGTTTTAGCAAAGAAGTGCTTAACAAATTGCCAATGGAATTTGCGGTAGAAGCACAAAAACTCTTAGAAATTTCTTTGGAAGGCTCTGTAGGATAATAAATAAACCAGATGAAAAGAAACATTTTAATTATTGCTGCTTTTGCCTTATTGCTAAGTTGTGGTAAAAACAAGCAAGCAGAAAAAGCTAAAGAAGAAGCGCCAAAAGAAGAAACCCAATCTCCCAAAGACGATTTGGTAAGCCTTAGCGGCGAATTTCTTTACTTGGCAGATGCGGCAGTTTTAAAACAAGAAAATCAAATTTACGGGGTGGTGCTAGACTCTATGACAATGCAATTGTCTAAAGAGGTAAATGCTTTAAAAAGAGACGATTTTGATATGGTGCCGGTTACCGTAAAAGCAAAAATAAAACCCAACCCAATGAAAGAAGGCTGGGACGAGGTAATAGAAATAAAAGAAATAATAAAGGTTTCCAAACCCACCGGGGAATCAAGTATTAAAATTAAAGGGGATAAATAAATAGACTATGTTAAAAATAAAAAACCTGCACGCAAGTGTAGAAGGAACCGAGATATTAAAAGGAATAGATTTAGAAATTAAAAGTGGCGAGGTACACGCTATAATGGGGCCAAACGGTTCAGGTAAAAGTACCTTGGCATCTGTAATTGCCGGTAAAGAAGAGTTTGAAGTTACCGAAGGTGAAATCTTGATGGAAAATGAAGATATATCAGATTTAGAAGTAGACGAACGCGCCCATAAAGGCATTTTCTTGTCTATGCAATATCCGGTAGAAATTCCGGGAGTTTCGGTTACCAATTTTATAAAAACCGCCATTAACGAAACGCGTAAAGCGCAAGGTTTAGAAGATATGCCGGCCAAAGATATGCTAAAGAAAATTAGAGAAAAATCGGAGATGTTGGCAATGGATCGTGGTTTCTTATCGCGCTCGCTAAACGAAGGTTTTTCTGGCGGGGAGAAAAAACGAAACGAGATTTTTCAATTAGCGATGATGGATCCAAAATTGGCCATCTTAGATGAGACAGATTCCGGTTTAGATATTGATGCTTTACGGATTGTATCAGACGGTGTAAATAGATTACGAACCAAAGATAACGCCGTATTGGTAATTACCCACTACCAACGTTTGCTAAATTATATTGTACCAGATTATGTACACGTATTAGTAGACGGGAAAATTGTAAAATCTGGCGGAAAAGAATTGGCACACAAACTGGAAGAACACGGTTACGATTGGCTTAAAGCCGAAACCAAACCGGTTTAAGAAACTGGGTATTATTCATTTTTAAAAGATAATTCTATGAGTTTAAAAGATAAATTGGTTTCTTCTTTTTTTGCTTTTGAAGAAAGTGTAGACGTGAATGCAGATGTGCATAAAGTGCGAAACCAAGCTATTAAGAATTTTGAAGAAAAAGGTTTCCCTTCCAAAAAAGACGAAGCCTGGAAATATACTTCGCTCAATGCTTTATTAAAAAAAGATTATAGTCTTTTTCCTAAAAAAGAAAGCGATATAGACTATAATTCCGTAAAGAAATATTTTATTCACGATATAGATACCTATACTATTGTTTTTATAGATGGTATTTATTCGTCACATTTATCAGATACCACGCACGATAAAGTAGATGCTTGTTTGATGTCTGCTGCTTTAAGCCGACCAAAATTTAAGCCTATTATAGACGCTTATTTTGATAAAATTGCACCAAAAGACGGTTTAAATTCTCTAAACACCGCTTTTTCTAAAGAAGGGGCTTTTATAAATATTCCGGATAACACGGTTTCTGACAAACCTATACAGATTATTAATTTTTCTACGGGTACAGAAGCAAATTTAATGTTGCAACCCAGAAACTTGATAGTAGTAGGAGAAAATGCACAAGTGCAAATAATAGAGCGGCACCAAAGTTTGACAGATAACGAGGTGTTAACCAACTCTGTTACCGAAGTTTTTGCTAACAAAAATGCTATTGTAGATTATTATAAAATACAAAACGACACGGCTTCTGCTTCGTTGATAGACAATACTTATTTTGAGCAAAAAGAACAAAGTGTTTGCTCGTTACATACCTTTTCTTTTGGTGGAAAACTAACGCGTAACAATTTATGCTTTTACCAAAAAGGAGAACGTATAAACTCTATTTTAAAAGGGGTAACCTTAATAGAAGATAAACAGCACGTAGACCATAATACAATGGTGCACCACACACAACCAAATTGCGAAAGTCACCAAGATTATAAAGGTATTTACGACGATAAATCTGTTGGTGTCTTTAACGGAAAAGTGTACGTAGATAAAATTGCACAAAAGATAAATGCTTTCCAAAGCAACAACAATATATTGGTTAGTGATAATGCTACCATCAACTCTAAACCGCAATTAGAAATTTTTGCAGACGATGTAGTTTGTAGTCACGGTTGTACTATTGGGCAATTAGACGAAGAAGCGATGTTTTATTTAAAATCTCGAGGTATTCCGCCAAAAGAAGCACAAGCATTGTTAATGTACGCTTTTGCCAATAAGGTGCTTTCTAGTGTAAAAGTTCCGGAGGTTAAAAAACGAATTAATAAACTAATTGCTAATAAATTAAATGTAAACTTGGGTTTTGACTTATAAGTCAAAATTCAAGTTTTTTAAACCGATTACATGTTGGATATAGAAAGAATAAGAACAGATTTTCCTATACTTACGCGCAAAGTAAACGGGCATCCGTTAGTATATTTTGATAATGCGGCAACCTCGCAAACACCAAAACAGGTTATAGACTGTATTGTAGAATATTACCAAAACTACAATGCAAACATTCATCGCGGCGTACACAGTTTATCGCAAGAAGCAACAGAAGCTTATGAAGATGCGCGTATTGCTTTGCAAAAATTCTTTAATGCCGGCAAAAAAGAAGAAATCATATTTACTGCCGGTACCACCCACGGTATTAATTTGGTAGCCAATGGTTTTGCTTCAGAAATAAAAGAAGGAGACGAGGTTTTGGTTTCTGCTTTAGAACACCATTCTAATATTGTGCCGTGGCAAATGCTGTGCGAAAAAACCGGCGCCAAATTGCAGGTAATTCCTATGACAGAAGAAGGGGAGTTAGATATGAATGGCTTTCAAACCTTATTATCTAACAAAACCAAACTGGTGTTTGTAAACCATGTTTCTAATGCTTTAGGTACTATAAACCCGATAAAAGAAATAATAGAAAAAGCGCATAAAGTAGGAGCCGCTGTTTTGGTAGATGGCGCACAAGCCGCACCGCATATTCAGGCAGATGTACAGGCTTTAGACGTAGATTTTTATGTAGTTTCTGCGCATAAAATGTACGGACCTACAGGCGTAGGAATGCTTTACGGAAAAGAAAAATGGTTAAACAAATTGCCACCTTACCAAGGAGGAGGCGAAATGATAGAAGAAGTAACTTTTGAAAAAACCACTTATGCCGGGCTTCCACATAAATTTGAAGCCGGAACGCCAAATATTTGTGGGGGTATTGCATTTGGATGTGCAATTAATTATCTTTTGGACCTTGGTATGGATAAAATTGCAGAATACGAAGACGAATTATTGCAGTATGCAACCAAAGAGTTGTTGGAGATAGATGGGCTTAAAATCTATGGAACTTCCAAAAAGAAAACTGCCGTTATTTCCTTCAATATAAAAGATTTGCATCCGTACGATATTGGTACTATTGTAGATAAATTGGGCATTGCCGTTAGAACCGGACACCACTGTGCTCAACCCATTATGGATTTCTATAAAATTCCCGGTACCATTAGAGCTTCGTTTTCCTTTTATAATACTAAGAAAGAAATAGATACTTTTTTAAATGCGGTAAAACGCGCTAAAATTATGTTATCATGAAAAAATTACTTTACTTATTATTTGTAAGCACTTTAGTTTGGTCTTGTAAAATTGCAGATCACCAACCCATTTCAGAAACAATGAATATGGAGGTGATAAGTATTAACAACGAATATGTTGGAGATTACAAAATCTCTATGAAACTCGATACAGACGAGAATATAATAACCGGAAAATCTACCTGCAATAATTATGGCGCAAACTTTGCAGCTAAGAAGAAAAAAATGGAAATAGACGGTGTTTACAGCACTAAAAAAATGTGTGGAGAGGAAGAGATGAAAATAGAAAAAGACCTCTTAACCAATCTCGAAAAAATAAAACGTTATAAGTTTGACGGCGAAACCTTAAAACTGAACACGAGTAGCAACATGACTGTAATTACCGCTATTTTAAAATAAATAAATTTTGAGTAACATAAAACAAATACAAGAGGAAATAGTAGACGAGTTTTCTATGTTTGACGACTGGATGCAACGCTATGAGTATATGATAGAACTCGGAAAATCTTTACCTCTTATAGAAGATCAATACAAAACAGAAGATAAACTTATAAAAGGTTGCCAAAGCAAAGTTTGGGTAAATGCAGAAATGGAAGACGACAAAGTAGTCTTTACCGCAGATAGCGATGCAATTATTACCAAAGGTATAATAGCCATTTTAATTCGCGTTTTTTCTAACCAGCCGCCGCAAGCAATTTTAGATGCCGATACAGAGTTTATAGACGAAATTGGTCTTAAAGAACACTTATCGCCAACTAGGGCTAATGGCTTGGTAAGTATGATAAAACAATTAAAAATGTATGCCCTAGCATACGAAACCAAAGCAAATTAAATAAAAGAAGTGATGGCAGAAACTATAGATACCAATCAACTGGGAGAAAAAATTGTACGGGTATTAAAAACTATTTACGACCCCGAAATTCCAGTAGATATTTACGAACTAGGATTAATCTATGATGTGTTTGTAAACGAAGACAGAGAAGTAAAAATTTTAATGACCTTAACCACGCCCAACTGTCCGGTGGCAGAAAGTATGCCGCAAGAAGTAGAAGAGCGTGTAAAATCTATTGATGAGGTAAAAGATTGTGAATTAGAATTAACCTTTGATCCGCCTTGGTCACAAGAATTGATGAGCGAAGAAGCCCGATTTGAATTGGGAATGCTGTAAAATAATTTTATGGAAGAAATTGTAAACAGAGTGGCCAAAAGTAAATTGGTCACTTTTAATTTAGAGGAATATTACCCGGAAGAAAACCGACTTTTATTTGATATAAAAGACTGGCTGTACGAAGGTTTTGTGTTGCGCGAAAAAGAATTCCGTAAAGCAGTAAAAGAACACGATTGGTCGCAATATAAAAACCAGTTTATTGCTTTAACTTGTAGCTCAGACGCAATTGTTCCTGCTTGGGCATATATGCTTATTACGGTAAATTTACAGCCACATGCTAAAAAAATTGTTCTTGGTAATCTAGAGGACTTAGAAAAAAGCATTTATCAAAATGTGCTGGAAAACCTAAATGTTGCTGACTATAAAGATTTGCCGGTAATTATAAAAGGTTGCGCTAACAAACCCATTCCGGAAGATGCTTATATTCAAGCTGTGCAAAAACTACAACCGGTGGTAAAAAGCTTGATGTTTGGCGAGGCTTGCTCTTCTGTACCACTTTACAAAAAGAAAAAATAAGGGTTTAAGTTTAATAAAAATAGAAAATTTTATATTGCTTTACGCGGAAGGTATTTTTCCGTAAAGTTAAAATCATAAGGGGTTGTACTTTTTAAAGTCTGCCCTTTTTTGTTGAAATTTGACACGTTTCTTTTTTGCGCGTTAAAATTACTTTACTCTTGAATTCGATATAAATATTTAGCATAGGTTTTCATTCTTTTTCTTTTGGCTTGGTTTATCCGGAGCTTAAGTCGAAGGGTTTTCTTTGGACGAGCAAAGAAAATAAACAATGCTTTTTAAAGCGCAAGAATCCTATCGATTTGTAAATTTTTAATTGGAAAAGCTTAAATCGAAACCAGGTTTTACGGAACAGAAAACTGTCTTAAAACTTCCGTAAAGTTATAAGTCGAAATATTGCAATTGCGAGAATATTATATCTTTGCATCCTAAAATTAAAAAATCTGTTTATGAAGAAGTTATTACTATGCGGTTTGTTTTTGTTTAGTGTTTCTGTATTTGCACAAGAAACCACCGAAGAAGAAGAACAAAAAAACGGTTGGTCCAACTCCGGTGCAATCTCTTTGCTTTTTAACCAAGCTGCTTTTAACGCAGAATGGCAAGGTGGCGGAACTTCTAATTATGCCGGAAACCTAAGCCTGAATTATAACATTAATTATAGAAAAGATAAGTTTACTTGGGACAATAAAATTTTGGCAGATTATGGTCTTACCAAAACCAAAGACGACAGGTTTACCAGAAAAACCAACGATAGAGTAGAGCTAAACTCGGTTGGTGGTTACCAAATAGAAGATTCTAATTGGTTTTATTCGTTTTTTGTAAATTTTAAATCGCAATTTTCTAAAGGTTATGAATACAGCGAGCAAGATGTATTAAACGATAATGGCGATGTAGTTGACACAAAAACTATAAGAACCGAAACCACGCATTTTATGTCTCCCGGATACTTGCAATTTGGCCCTGGTATGCTTTGGAAAAAAAATGATAATTTCACGATTAATATCGCCCCGGCTACTGCGCGATTAATATTTGTAGACGACAAATTTACCAGTATGCCCGGCTACGAAGATGGCGATTATTATGGCGTAGATAAAGGCGAAAATAGCAGATTTGAATTTGGTGCTTCTGTAAACGTTTTTGCAAAATATACGTTGGTAGAAAATGTAACGATGGAAAATATGCTGAGTTTGTATTCCAATTACTTGGAAGATCCTCAGAATGTAGACCTAGATTATACGTTGAACATTAATATGAAAGTAAACGATTATATTTCTGCTAACTTTGTTTTTCAAGCTATTTATGACGATAATGCGGTACAAGCAGTGCAAGTACGTGAAGTATTGGGCGTTGGTTTTACATACAATATTAATAAAGAGTAAAAGAGTTAAGTAGTGAAAGAGTCAATTAGTTAATGAGTTGATGAGTTGATGAGTTGAAAAAAGTGAAAAAGATAGAAACGTCTGTCGACTCACGCCTAAAGACTACCGACTAGTAAAGCATCTAAACTTGACTTGAAATAGAAAACTAAAAACGGTCTAAAATTATAAGGTTTTAGACCGTTTTTTTTGCTCTACGCTTTAGAACTTTGTAGCGGTTTCCCGCGTTTTTTTCTTACTCTTATTTTTGCGCGATTGGTTAGGTAAAACATTACCGGCACCACGATTAAAGTTAAGAAAGTGGCAAAGGTAAGTCCAAAAATAACCGTCCAGGCCAAAGGTCCCCAGAATTTTACGTTATCGCCGCCAATGTATATCTGCGGATCGTAATCTGTAAAGAGTGTAAAAAAGTCGATATTTAATCCTACTGCAAGCGGTATTAAACCTAAAACGGTAGTAATGGCGGTTAACAATACCGGGCGCAACCTAGATTTACCGCCGGCTACAATTACCTCATAATATTGTTTTTTGGTTAAATAATCTTCCGGTTCTAGATCTAATTCTTGTTTTTTACGGTCTATTAAAATTTGCGTATAATCTATTAATACAATAGCGTTGTTTACTACAATTCCCGCCAAGGAGATTATTCCCATCATGGTCATGATAATTACAAAATCCATCTGAAAAATTATCAAGCCTAAAAATACGCCTACTAAACTAAGAATAATGGCCATTAAAATAATTACCGGTTTAGAAAGGCTATTAAATTGCGCCACCAAAATGAGTAAAATACCGCCCATAGCAATTAACAAGGCTTTCACTAAAAAGCTCATGTTTTTATCTTGCTCTTCTTGCTCGCCGGTAAACTCCATCGTGATGTCTTTAGGAAGCTTATAATTTTCTAGCTCCCTACGCAATTGGTTTACAATCTCGTTGGCATTATAATCTTCTAACACGTTAGAATAGAGCGTAATAACTCTTTTTAGATCTTTACGTTTAATAGAACTAAAGCTTGAAGTTGGCTTTTTTTCTACAACCGCAGAAATTGGTACTTGAATTAAAGCGCCAGTATTTTGATTTTTAAACGTAATGGGTTGGTTAAAAATAGCATTTTCGTCGTAGCGGAATTCTTCCTGAAAACGTACATTTATCTCGTAATCGTCGTCATCTTTTTTGTAGGTAGAGATTTCTTCGCCATAAATAGCGCGACGCAAAGTTTGCCCAACAGTTGCGGTAGAAACGCCTAATTTTCCGGCTTTTTGTCGGTCTACGCGAACATCTAATTCCGGTTTAGATTTGTTTACATCTAGTTTTAACTCCTCAATCCCGTCTATATGCAAATCTTTGATGTACGAACGAATGTCTTCGGCCTCAGCCAACATTTTTTCATAATTTTCGCCTTTAATCTCTAAGTTGATGGGATAACCCGCTGGCGGTCCAACATTGTCTTTTTCTACAATTACAGAAACGCCGGGAAAGCCTTTTACTGCGTTACGAACTTGCGATAAAACATCGCTACTTTCTACGCCGCGTCTTTTATGAAACTCCCGCATAGACAAAGTAACTTTTCCTTTATGGGGCATTTCGTTTTGTTGACCGCCATCTGTTTGCGGATTGCCGGCGCCTTCTCCCACTTGCGAGATCATAGACTCTACCATATAATTATAACCGTCTTCGTCTTCGTATTGTTTAATTACTTCTTGTATACGGTCTTCTATTTTTTTGGTAAGCGCGTTGGTTTTCTCTATAGCGGTAGCTTCCGGGTATTCTATATAGGTAATTATTTGGTTAGGTTCGTTTTCCGGAAAGAACAATACTTTTGGTTGCGCCAAAGCAATTAGAACAAAACTTAAGAAAAGTAAAGCTACGGTACTAAAGAAAAACAAGTAGGCCATTCTTCCTTTTAACGCAAAACGCAAGGAATTTTCATACCAACTTTCTAAGCGTTTTAAGGCTCTAAATTGAAAGAAATTTACTGCTTTAGATAAAAACCAGCGGTAAAGCCATAACAATAACAAAGCAGCGAGCATTAAGTTTCCAATTCCGCGTAAAGCGCCGGAAGAAATAATAAAGCCAAGTGCCAAAAATAATGCGCCGCCAATTAATAGGATTAAACTTACATACAGCGCTCGTTTTTTACTCATTTCTTTTTCTTCTGTTTGCATAAATTGCGAAGTAAGCATGGCATTTATAATTAAAGCCACAAATAAGGAAGAACCCAAAACTACTGATAAAGTGATTGGAAACACCACCATAAATTTACCTATGGTCCCCGGCCATAGTCCAAGCGGAAAAAAAGCTGCCAAAGTAGTTGCGGTAGATGCAATAATTGGCCAAGCAATTTCGCCTAAACCTTGTTTTGCGGCTGCAATACGCGATTTGCCTTCGCTCATTAAAGTATAAACGTTTTCTACTACTACAATACCGTTATCTACCAACATACCCAAGCCCATTACCAAAGCAAATAAAACCATGGTGTTAAGCGTGTAGCCCATAGAAGATAAAATAATGTATGAAATAAGCATGGAAAGCGGAATGGCAATTCCTACAAAGAGTGCATTTCTAAATCCTAAAAAGAACATTAGTACGCCAACTACCAAAATTACCCCAAAAATAATGTTGTTTACCAGGTCGTTTACTTGGTTTTCTGTTTTAATAGATTGGTCGTTGGTAAGCGAAATATGTAAATCTGTAGGATAGTAAGCTTCTTTTTCTTCTTTTACAATTTGCTTGATTTCTTCTACGGCCTCAATCATGTTTTTACCGGCACGTTTTTTAACGTCTAGCATTACTACCGGTTGGCCATATTCTCTAGCAAAAGTTGTAGGGTCTTTTTCTTGAAAATTAATCTGAGCAATATCTTTAAGGTAAACAATGCCATCTTCGCGCTTTACAACTACATTTTCTAATTCTTGCGGGTCGTCTATTTCGCCAATTACCCTAATGTTTTTCTCTATGCCGTTTTGGGTAACGTTACCGCCGGATATGGTTTTGTTTTCATATTTTACCGCGTTTATAATATCGTCAAAGCTAACTTTAGACGCTGTCATTTTAAACACATTTACAGCAATCTCTACTTCTTTTTCTTCGGCACCACGTATAGTCGCCTCTTTTATTTGCGGTAAAAGTTCTATTTTATCTTGCAGGTATTCTGCATAATCTTTTAACTGCTGTACGGTATAATCTCCGGTAAAGTTAATGTTGAGAATGGGCATTTCTTCCGAAATATTCAAATCAAATACATTCGGTTCTACCTTTGCGCCATTATCTAAAGTTGGCCAAGTGGTTTCTGCCTTGACCATATCTACTTTATCTTTTACTTGCTGCTTGGCTGCGGGGATGGCAATATCTTCTTCAAACTCTACAATTACAATACTGTAATCTTGTAAAGTGGTAGAGGTTATTTCTTTTACCCCGCCAATATTATTAAACTCTTCTTCTAAAGGTTCTGTAATAAACTTTTCTACATCTTCTGCCGAGTTTCCTGGATTAACAGAGCTTACATAAATTTTGGTTTCTACTACTTCCGGAAAAGCTTCTCTTGGCATACTGTAGTAAGACATAAAACCGCCAATTACTGCAATAGCAATAATTACATAAACCGTCATCTTATTGTCTATTGCCCAAGACGAAAGCCCAAAGCCTTTGTAGGTGTCTTTTTTACTCATCTTCTTGTGCTATTTTAACTTCCTGGCTTTCGCGTATAGTTCTGGCTCCTTCTAGAATAATTATTTGTCCTTCGTTTAGACCTTCGGTTATTTCTATTTTGTCTTTATAGCTTTTACCGGTAGTTACGATTGCTCTTTTTGCAACCCCTACGCTATCGTTTTTCTTTTCTATGTAATAAGCAATACTCTCTCCATTAGCATTTTCTTGTAAAATGCTTTGCGGAATAACCAAGGCGTTTTGTGCGGAATAGTCATTTAATTTTACGGTAGCTATCAAGTTTGGCTTTATAGCTTCGTCTGCATTGGGAATAGCTATTTTCACCTCAAAACTACGATTGTTGGGATTTATAAAACTGGTTACTTGTTTTACTTCTCCTTTATACTCTCTTCCTATAGACTTTAAGGAAATAATTACTTCTGTGCCTTTATTAATTTTGCCCAAATAAGATTCGGGTACATCTGCGCTAACATACATATCGCGCAAGTTTATTAATCTGAAAAGTTGGTTTTGTCCTTGCGAAACCAATTGTCCTTGATCTGCAATTACATTATCTATCGTGCCTTTAAACGGCGCTTTTACAACAGTTTTTGCCAATTGCGCTTGTAGTTGGTTTACAGAATTTTGCATGGCTTCGTATTTGGTCTTTGCTTCTAAATACTGAATTTCAGAACCTATTTGCTGGTTCCAGAGTCTTTCTTGCCGTTCGTAAGTAGTTTTAGCCAAAGCCAGCTGGGTTTTAGCTTCTGCTAATTGACTAGATAAACCTCCATCGTCTATTTTTGCTAAGGTTTGTCCGGCGCTTACTTTATCTCCTTCCTCTACGTAAATTTTGGTTAACACCCCCGAGTATTCTGGGTAAATAACTATGTTTTCATCGGTTTTTACATCTCCTTGTACTTCTACATAATGCTTAAATAACGTGTCCGATAATTTCTCTACCGTTACTAAAGGTCTTGATTCTGCTGTATCTAATTTTTCTATTTTTTCGTTAAGCAAAGCAATTTTATCGCTAATTTCTTTTTGCTTACTGTTCAATTCCGATTTTTTGGCTCTTATTTCGGGTAGGCTTCCTTCTTCAATAATTTGGTCTACTGTTTTTTCAGATTTCCCACAAGCCCATAAAAGGCTTATCCCTACTAGTAAAATGATACTTTTTTTCATGTGTTTAGTTGTTATTGAAGTCTATTTGTGGCGTGTTTAATACAGTTTCTAATTTAGCTTTTGCATTGATGAGGTCTAGCATGGCTTGCAGATACTCTTGCTGTGCGTTGTAGAGTTGGGTTTGTGCTTGGCGTAAATCAAAACTACCGGTTATCCCTTCGCTAAATTTAATTTGATTTTTATTTTCTATACGTTCTGCCAATTCTAAATTTTCTTTGGCGGTACGGTAACTTTCTATGGCAAAAATATAGTTGCTTTTGGCTTCTTTAATCTCTAGGCGTACTTTTTCTTTGGTTTGCTCAAATTGGGTTTCTGCTTGTTCTAAAGCTATTTTGGCTTGTATGGTTTTGGCATTCCGCTTTAGCGAACTAAAAATGGGAATGTTTAAACTCACCCCCCATACCGATGATTGAAACCAATCTTGGTTATCATTTAAAAAGGTAAATTCTTCGCTATACGCGCTGGTGCCATAATTTATAAAGGTGGTTAAACGCGGTAAAGCTTTGCTTTTTTCTAGGTCTAACTCGTGCTCTCGCTGACTTATTTGCGTTTTAGCCAGTTTATAATCTATATTTTCTGCAATGTCTTCTTCGGCATCCATCAATTCTAAGCGAATGTTCTCTTCTGCCAGATTATCTAAATTATCTACCAAGCTAATTTGGCTTTCTATAGGTATTCCTAAACTCAGACTAAGCATATCTTTACTTATGGTAAGCATACGCTTGGCATTACGCAATTGGTTGGCATTTTGCAAAAAAGTAATGCGCAATTGGTCTACGCTTTCTTCGTCTTGCAAGCCTTCTTCAAACATTGCACGGGTTTCTTTTAGGTTTTTTTCTAAAGTAGCCTGGTTCTTTTCTAGAATTTCTAAGCTTTCTTTGGCCAATAAAACGTTGCCATAGGCATCTATAACATTTTGTCTAATTTCTAAAGCGGTTTTTTGGGCATTGGTATTGGTATATTCTAAAAAAGTTTTTGCCGCTTGTACACCTACAAAATAAGAGCCGTCAAATAAAAGTTGGGTTGCAGTAGCGGTAGCAGACATACTTTGTTTAGTACCAAAAGTAATAGGTATATAAGTGCCCGGAGGTCCGCCGGTAATTTCTGCCGGTAACAGTTGCACGGGTTGCTTTAAATTATTTTGGTAATCTACATTGGCATCTATTTGTGGCAGCCCGTCTGCAGTGGTTTCCCATTTTCTTTTTATGGCCGCAGCAATATCTCTTCTAGCATTAATAGCCGTATAACTACTGTCTAAAGCATAGGTGATGGCTTCTTCTAAGGTGAAGCTGTATTTTTCGGTTTGGGCGTGGGTTATATTTATATAACCAAAAATACAGAAAATAAAAATATAGAATAATTTCTTCATGAATTGCCAGAATTTGATAGGTTATTTATGTATTCTAATCCCTTTTCGGAAGCTATTCCGCGAAGGTGATAATTTAAAAAGTGCTTTACTAAAAAAGGTATAGAGTAGCTTTTAAGGGTGTAAAATTTACTGTTTCTTATGCCTTCTAAAGTCATAAAATAAAAGTTGTAAACTACTTCGACATCCAAATCAGGGCGGTAATAGCCTTGCTGCATTCCTTTGGTAAGATTGTTTACCATATACGAGCGCATATAAGTAATTTTTTTCTCCTGCAAAGCCGAATAAATTCTAGGATAGTATTTTTCTAATTGAAATTGCGGAGAAAAATCTTCTTCGCGCAAGCGTTGCAAAGTATATCTATGCACTTGCTGCAACTCAACTATTGGGTTTTGGTCTTTGGCAACAATATTATCTATATGGTTTGTAATTTCCTTAAAGAGGTTTAAGGAGCAGTGCTGTACCAATTTGGCTTTATTGTGGTAATGCGTGTAAATGGTTTTTTTAGAAATGCCCAATTCTTCGGCAATTTCATCCATCGTAACATTCTTAAACCCATAGTTTAAAAACAAGTCGGTAGACGTTTTTAAAATCTTTTCTTTCATAGCGGCTGCAAAGATAGAAAAGAAACTTTTAGCACTAAAAAAGTTTCCAAAGTTTTTTCCGTAAAGAATAACTTGAGAAAAGAAGATTTGAAATCTTTTTAATTATGGTATTTTTGTAAAAAACTAACAAAATAGATGAAGGAAGTTTCTTTTTACCAATCGGCTTTTTCTTCTTACCTGCAAGAAGAAATAAAAGTGCAAGAGCCTAAAAACCTATACGAACCCATTTCTTATATATTGAATATTGGTGGGAAACGCTTACGACCGGTAATGGTTTTAATGGCGGCAGAAGTTTTTGGTACTTCGCATAAAAAAGCTTTAGATGCTGCCTTGGCTATAGAGGTTTTTCATAATTTCTCGCTGATGCACGACGATATTATGGATGCCGCCCCAATACGAAGAGGAAAAGAAAGTGTTCATGAGAAATGGAATATCAATACGGCTATTCTCTCTGGAGACGCCATGCTTATAAATGCGTACCAACTTTTTGAAAACTACCAAGGCGACACTTTTAGAGAATTAGCAACTCTTTTTACAAAAACAGCTATTAAAGTATGTGAAGGCCAACAGTATGATGTAGATTTTGAGACGATAGATAAGGTAAGTTTAGAAGAATATATAAAAATGATTAGGTGCAAAACTGCCGTATTGGTAGGAGCAGCCTTAGAAATGGGCGCTATTATTGCCGGAGCTCAAGAAGATGCAAAAAAAATAATTTACGATTATGGTGTTAACCTTGGAATTGCTTTTCAATTACAAGACGATTATTTAGATGCTTTTGGCGATCCTGAAAGTTTTGGAAAACAAGTAGGAGGTGATATTATCGAGAATAAAAAAACTTTTTTATACCTTAAAGCTATTGAAAAGTCTTCTAGACAAGAAGCCGCACAATTAGAACATCTGTATACAATAGCGCCTGCAGATGCTACAGAAAAGATAGAAACGGTAAAAGGTATTTTTGAAAGTAGTGGTGCAGCAGCTTTAGCCAAAGCAGAAATAGAAAAATACACCACCAAAGCTTTTGAAGTTTTAAAACAATTAAAAATAGAAGAAAATAAAAAAGAAATGCTTCTGCAATTTGGTAACTCCTTAATGACTCGTACGGTGTAAAAAAATTGCGCAGTAGAAAAGAATAAAAGCATTATAAGATAAATTTATACTTAGAAGGGGCTTGTTGTTGCTAAAAGTTGTATTTTTGGAATGTTTAAAGAAAAAACATAATTGTAGTTTCCTCTTATGGATAAATATTCATTTCTTAATGCGGCGCACACCGCTTATTTCGCAGAACTTTACGATAAATACCTGCAGTACCCAGATAGTGTAGAACCTAGTTGGAGAGCTTTTTTTCAAGGTTTTGATTTTGGAAAAACGGTAGAAAATGGCACCGCCGAAATAGAGACGCCAATGGCGCAAGAAGAAGGCGTGGAAATTCCCGAAGTCTTCTTAAAAGAATTTAAAGTGGTACAATTGATTGACGCTTACCAAACGCGCGGTCACTTATTTACCGAAACCAACCCGGTGCGGGAACGCAGAAAATACCGGCCAACCTTAGCTCTAGAAAACTTTGGTTTATCTGAAGAAGATTTAGACAAAGAGTTTAAAGCGGGAGAGTTCTTAAAACTTGGCGCAACAAGTCTACGTAATATTGTAGAGCACTTGCAAAAGATATATTGTGAGTCTATCGGGATGGAGTATATGTATATTCGCAAACCTCGAGAGATAAATTGGATACAAACCTATATCCGTAAAAACGAGAATCATCCAAACTTTTCGGAAGAAAAGAAAAAACGAATTCTTAAAAAACTTAACCAAGCGGTTTCTTTCGAAACTTTTTTACATAGAAAATATGTAGGTCAAAAACGCTTTTCGTTAGAAGGTAACGAGACGCTAATTCCTGCTTTAGACACATTAATAGAGCATGCCGCAGAAGTTGGCGTGCACGAGTTTGTGATGGGAATGGCGCACCGGGGTAGGTTAAATACCTTAACCAATATTTTTGGCAAGAGCGCAAAAGATATTTTTAGCGAATTTGAAGGTAAAGACTACGAACAAGAAATTTTTGACGGAGACGTAAAATATCACTTGGGGTGGACTTCTTGCCGTAAGACAGAAAGCGGTAAAGAAATAAACCTTAATATGGCACCAAACCCTTCTCATTTAGAAGCTGTTGGTCCTATTGTACAAGGTATTGCCCGCGCAAAACAAGACGATCATCATTTAGACGATCCTAAAAGCGTGTTGCCTATTGTTGTACACGGCGATGCAGCAATTGCAGGACAAGGTGTAGTGTACGAAACAGTTCAGATGGCACAATTAGAAGCCTACACTACGCACGGTACTATACATATAGTAGTAAATAATCAAATAGGCTTTACCACCAATTATTTAGAAGGTCGTTCTTCTACCTATTGTACAGATGTGGCAAAAATAACCAAATCGCCTATTTTACACGTAAATGCAGACGATGCAGAAGCGGTAGTACATGCTTCTTTATTTGCATTAGATTTTAGAATGCATTTTCAAAAAGATGTATTTATAGATTTATTGGGTTACCGAAAATATGGTCATAACGAAGGAGATGAGCCTAGATTTACCCAGCCAAAATTGTATAAGGCAATTGCCAAACACGACAATTCTAGAGATATTTATGTAAAACGTCTTTTGCAAGAAAATGTAATTGACGAAGATTACATAAAAAAATTAAAAGAAGAATATAAAGACGAGCTAGAAGAAGACCTGGAAAGCTCTAAAAAAGAAGATAAAACCATCATAACACCAATTCTACAAGAAGAATGGGAAGGTTATAATTATGCCACCGAAAGTGATATGATGGAGCCGGTAGACACTACTTTTGATTTGGACGATCTTAGCGAAATTGCCAAAACAATAACCAAACTACCAGAAGATAAAAAGTTTATGCGTAAACTCGGTAAATTAACCGAAACACGTAGAAAAATGTATTTCGATAAAAATAAGCTAGATTGGGGTATGGCAGAACTCCTGGCTTATGGTACGTTATTGCACGAAGGTCACGACGTGCGTATGTCCGGTCAAGATGTAGAACGCGGAACTTTCTCTCACAGACACGCTGTGTTAACGGTAGAAGATAGCGAAGAAGAAATTATTTTGCTTAACCAATTAAAAGAGGAGCAAGGTAAATTCTATATTTATAACTCCTTACTGTCAGAATACGCGGTTTTAGCTTTTGATTATGGTTACGCTATGGCAAGTCCAAATAGTTTAACCATTTGGGAAGCACAATTTGGCGATTTCAGTAATGGGGCGCAAATTGTAATAGACCAATATATTTCTGCCGCAGAAGATAAATGGAAATTACAAAACGGTATAGTAATGTTCTTGCCGCACGGTTACGAAGGCCAAGGAGCAGAACATTCTTCAGGAAGAATGGAGCGTTATTTACAACTCTGTGCCAAAGATAATATGTTTGTAGCAGATGTAACCA
The DNA here is from genome assembly GCA_947494545.1 of uncultured Mesonia sp. Classification (GTDB taxonomy): domain Bacteria; phylum Bacteroidota; class Bacteroidia; order Flavobacteriales; family Flavobacteriaceae; genus Mesonia. The sequence continues at coordinate 332,166 of CANLVH010000001.1, forward strand.
CACCGGCAAACTTCTTCCACCTTTTACGAAGACAAGTAAAAGTTGGGTTTAGAAAACCATTAATTGTCTTTACGCCTAAGAGTTTGTTACGACACTCAAAAGTAGTTTCTCCAAAAGAAGATTTAGCAAACGGCGGTTTCCAAACCGTGATAGACGATGCAGATGCAGATGTAGAAAAAATTAAAACTTTGGTTTTCTGTACAGGAAAATTCTATTACGATCTCTTAGAAGCAAAAGAAGAAAGAGAGCGGGATGATGTTGCATTAGTACGTTTAGAGCAACTTTTCCCAATTCCTACCAGCAGAATAAGAGAAATTATAGGCAAGTACGAAAACGCAGACGATTTGGTATGGGCGCAAGAAGAACCAAGAAATATGGGCGCTTACTCGCATTTGCTGTTACACTTAGAAGAGTTTAAAGACTTTAGGGTTTGCAGTAGGTTGTTTTACGGCGCTCCCGCTGCAGGAAGTTCAGTAAGATTTAAAAGAAGACACGAACGCGTTATTGCAGGCGTTTTTGATAAAACATTAAACGAATAAATTAAGTATACAGAAATAAATTAAATTATGGCTTTAGAAATGAAAGTCCCCTCACCGGGAGAATCTATTACAGAAGTTGAAATTGCAGAGTGGTTAGTAGAAGACGGCGACTATGTAGAAAAAGACCAAGCTATTGCAGAGGTAGACAGCGATAAAGCAACCTTGGAAATTCCTGCAGAAGCAAGCGGTGTTATTACGCTTAAAGCGGAAGAAGGAGACGTTGTAGAGGTTGGCGAAGTTATTTGCCTAATAGATACAGATGCAGAGAAATCTGGCGACGATAAAGAAGATAAATCAGAGGAAGAAGAGTCTAAAGACGACGATAAATCCGAAGACAAAAAAGATGAATCTGAAGATTCTCAAAAATCTAAAGAATCTGAAAAAGATTTAGAAGACGATAAAGGCAAAAAAGAAGAAGAAAAAGCTAAAACCGATTCAAAATCGCAAAAGCCTTCTAAAGAATCTACGCCAGCTCAAAAACAAGACGATAAAAACTACGCAGAAGGCACACCATCTCCTGCAGCAAAAAAGATTTTATCAGAAAAAGATATAGATCCTAAAGATGTAAAAGGAAGCGGTAAAAATGGTCGCATTACTAAAGAAGATGCACAAAATGCCAAACCATCTATGGGTTCTCCAGGCAAAGGTAACCGCGGAGAAAAACGTAAGAGAATGTCTATGTTACGCCGTAAAGTAGCAGAACGTTTGGTGGGCGTTAAAAACGAAACCGCCATGTTAACTACTTTTAATGAGGCAGACATGACGCCAATTTTCGAATTGCGTAAAAAATATAAAGAAGACTTTAAAGAAAAACACGGCGTAAGTCTTGGTTTTATGTCTTTCTTTACCAAAGCAGTAGTAAGAGCTCTAGACGAATATCCTGCAGTAAACAGCATGATAGACGAAAAAGAAATGATTACTTACGACTTTAAAGATATCAGTATAGCGGTTTCAGGTCCTAAAGGATTAATGGTTCCGGTTATACGCAATGCAGAAGATTTAAGCTTCCGCGGAGTTGAACAAGAAGTAAAACGCTTAGCAACCAGAGCTAGAGATGGTAAAATTACCGTAGACGAAATGACCGGCGGTACGTTTACAATTTCTAACGGCGGCGTTTTCGGTTCTATGTTATCTACGCCAATTATTAATCCGCCGCAGAGCGGAATCTTAGGAATGCACAATATTATTGAGCGTCCGGTAGCGATAGATGGGAAAGTAGAAATTAGGCCAATGATGTATTTGGCACTTTCTTACGATCACAGAATTATAGACGGAAAAGAATCTGTTGGCTTTTTGGTAGCTATAAAAGAAGCTTTAGAAAACCCGGAAGAACTTCTTATGGATAATGATGTAAAACACGCTTTAGAACTCTAATTAATTTATTTTGTATACCAACAAAAAAGCAACGAATGTTAATTCGTTGCTTTTTTATTTTTATAAAGTTGCGATAAATGTAAATTCGGTAAAAAAAGTTTAAAGCGTATTATTCCTGCACAAAAATTATTTCAGATAAACACACTTTTGTTTATAATCTATAACCGCTTTACTTTTCTGTAAAATATCTGCCCCAATAATACCGTGTACAGTTTCTGCATCGTGCTGTATCAAAGCTTCATTTACGTGTCTAAGGTCAAAAAGTACCAAATCTATCTTTTTCGCTTTCCATTGGTCTATTTCCAGTAAATTGTTAGAAGACACTTGGGTAAGCATATTGGTTGCTCCTGCGCCGGCTGCTTTAATGTCGCTATCTTCTGCAAACAGCTTAAAATGCTCTGCCGTATTTGTGCCAACACAAGAACTAGATGCGCCGGTGTCTAAAAGAAAAATACCTTCTACGCCGTTTATTTTGGCAGGAATTTCTAAATGATTGGTTGCAGTTATTTGTAATTTTATACGTTTGTAGCCTTTATCGGTTAAAAGTTTGCGTAAACTTGCCATCTCTTTTTGAGCAAATATAATTGAACAATTTAAATTACCTTCGCAAAATGACGTTAATAGATACGCACGCACATTTATACAGTGAAGCTTTTGAAGAAGACAGAAAAGAAGTTATAGACCGGGCAATAGCTGCGGGGGTAGAAAAAATCTTTTTACCCGCCATAGATTCGGCTACGACCAAGGCAATGTACAGTTTGGCAGAAGCCTATCCGGACAGAATGTATTTAATGATGGGTTTGCACCCGTGCTCGGTAAAAGAAGATTATAAAGAAGAATTGGCGCACGTTGAAGAGCAATTTCGTAAAGATAAAAAATTCTACGCTGTAGGAGAGATAGGTATAGATTTGCATTGGGATACTTCTACGTTGCCAATGCAACAAGGCGCTTTTAGAGCGCAAATTAAACTTGCAAAAAAATTAGGTTTACCTATAGTAATACATTGCAGAAAAGCCTTTGATGAGATTTTTGAAATTTTAGAAGAAGAAAAAGACGAAAAGCTTTACGGAATTTTTCATTGCTTTACCGGAAATTTAGAACAAGCAAAACAAGCCTTATCCTACAATCTGAAATTAGGAATTGGTGGCGTTGCTACTTTTAAAAACGGAAAAATAGATAAGTTTTTAGATCAAGTACCGCTTTCTGAAATTGTTTTAGAAACAGATGCTCCTTATTTGGCGCCGAGTCCCTTCCGCGGTAAGCGAAACGAAAGTGCTTATTTGGTTGAAATTCAAAAAAAATTAGCTGAAATTTACGGTTTGTCTTGGCAAGAAATAGCTAAGCAGACTACCAAAAATGCTAAAGAAATTTTTAGAATAGATTAATTATGTCCAATAATTCTAAAATATTACTCATTTATACCGGTGGTACCATTGGTATGATAAAAGATTTTGAAACGGGAGCTTTAAAAGCTTTTAATTTTGACGAGCTTTTGCAAAAAATTCCGGAATTACGTCTGTTAGAGCACGAGATAGATACGGTAAGTTTTGAAGAACCCATAGATTCTTCTAATATGAATCCCGAATATTATATAAAAATAGCCGGAATTATAGAAGCGAACTATGATAATTACGATGGGTTTGTGGTTTTGCACGGCAGTGACACGATGTCTTATTCTGCTTCGGCACTTGGTTTTATCTTAGAAAATCTTAACAAACCAATTATTTATACCGGCTCGCAATTACCTATTGGCGATTTGCGCACAGATGCCAAAGAAAACCTGATTACCTCAATACAACTGGCAGGTTTAAAGAAAAACGGCAAGACGGTTATAAATGAAGTAGGACTTTATTTTGAGTATAAACTCTATCGTGCAAACCGAACCACTAAAATAAATGCAGAACATTTTCAGGCTTTTTCCTCTTTAAATTATCCGGCTTTAGCACAATCTGGGGTGCATTTAACCGTAAATGAAAGCATTTTAAAACGTCCAAACCGGCGCAAAAAACTTATTGTACACAAAGAATTAGACAATAATGTGATGGTTTTAAAGTTATTTCCGGGAATAAACGAGCAATTAATTAAGCAAATCATTCAAATAAAAGGATTAAAAGGCATTATTTTAGAAACCTACGGTAGCGGAAATGCCTGTAACGAAGATTGGTTTATAAAACTAATTAAAGAAGCCTTGCAAAAAGGTATTTTACTTGTAAATGTTACGCAATGCATTGGCGGCAGTGTGGCAATGGGTCATTATGAGACAAGTACGCGATTAAAGCGGCTTGGCGTTATCTCTGGTAAAGACATAACTACAGAGGCAGCAATAGCTAAAATGATGTATTTGTTACCCAAAGAATTGTCTCCAAAAGTTTTTAAAACTATCTACGAAACTTCGCTGCGCGGCGAAATGTTGTAAAATTAACGCAACATGTTTTTAGGAGTAGTTTTTTTTTTGTTATTTGCAAGCCGTTTTTCGAGTAGAATGATGTAATTTAGAGAGGTGGCCGAGTGGTCGAAGGCGCACGCCTGGAAAGTGTGTATTCCGTTATCGCGGAATCGAGGGTTCGAATCCCTTCCTCTCTGCTAGATTTTCATTTTTCATAACTGATATTTTTTATATATATTTAACCTTTTAACTAATTAAATTAAGACAACACGTAATGAGAAGATTATTTTCTATTCTGGTAATCGCTACAATTATGGTCTTTGGAGGCCTTACTGCGAACGCGACTAATAGTGTAAATGCAATGCCTTCAGCAACAGTAAATTTTGTTCAAGATGATCAAGATGCTGCTGGTGATCAAGCAGCAACCGAGGAAAACTTAAGTTTTCACCAAACTTTGAAAAAACGATTTATAGAAGGAGGCCCGGTTTTTATGGGAATTGTTCTTTTGTGTTTAATACTTGGACTGGCAATTGCTATTGAGCGTATTATTTACTTAAATCTTTCTACAACCAATTCTAAGAAATTGGCGCAAAACGTAGAAGACGCTTTAAATAGTGGTGGTATAGAAGCTGCTAAAGATGTATGTAGAAATACTTCTGGTCCTGTAGCCTCTATCTATTATCAAGGTTTAGACCGCGCAGACGAAAGTACAGAGGCAGCAGAAAAAGCTGTTGTAGCTTATGGAGGTGTGCAAATGGGCCAACTTGAGAAAAACGTTTCTTGGGTAGCATTATTTATTGCTTTGGCTCCTATGCTTGGGTTTATGGGTACTGTATTAGGTATGATTGACGCTTTTGATAGAATTGAAGCAGCCGGAGATATGCAACCATCCTTAGTGGCAAGAGGTATTAAAATTGCCTTGCTTACCACCGTATTTGGTCTTATTGTAGCGGTAATTCTACAGATTTTTTACAACTATATTATTGCAAAAATAGATAGTATTGTAAACGATATGGAAGATGCTTCCATTACTTTGATAGATATCTTAGTAGCACACAAAAATAGAAGATAATACTTAACATACAGCAATTATGACTTTACATAAAGTTTTAAAATATTTAGCAATCGTTATCGGGGTAATCGGGCTTATCTTCTTAGGAAGAATAGTCGTGGCCGGTGACGATGCTATTAAAGCCTCGGGAGACATGCAAGCGAGTATGTTAGATCCGTTTATCTATCTAACCTATGCAGTTTTGGCTGTCGTAATTATTTTGGTAGCAATATTTGTACTTAAAGGCTTAGCTACCGGTAACATCAAGAAAACCCTTCTATCTGTAGGAATATTTGCAGTAGTAGTTTTAGTTTCTTATTTCATTGCAGAGCCAACCGTTAATTTTGAATTAGCTGCAGGTTCAAGCGTAGATGAAACTACTTCTATTTGGGTAGATACCGGTCTTAGAACCTTTTACATACTTGCTATTGTAGCAGTAGGTACTATGGTTTTCTCAGGCATAAAAAAATTAATTAAGTAATAAACAAATTATGGCAAAAAGATCGGCACCAGAAGTTAATGCAGGATCTATGGCAGATATAGCCTTCTTGTTATTGATCTTTTTCTTGGTAACAACTACTATTGAAACCGATAAAGGTATCAACAGTAAATTGCCGCCAATAGAAGATCAACCGGAAGATCCACCACCAATTAAACAAAAAAATATCTTTATGGTATTGGTTAACCAAAACAACAAGTTATTGGTAGAAGACGAGCCAATGCAGTTAACCAACTTGCGCGAAGCAGCTATAGAGTTTTTAGATAACGGTGGCGGAACCGGAGACGAAGCGTGTAATTATTGTCAAGGAAGTGCAGACCCGGAATCATCTGATAACCCGGTTAAAGCAATTATTTCTTTACAAAATGACCGCGAAACAGAGTACGGAACCTATATTGCCGTAAGAAACGAACTTACCGCAGCTTATAATGCTTTACGGAATAGGGAAGCGCAGCGTTTATTTGGTACCTCTTTCGTAGAATTGGAGAGACGTTTTAACGATCCCGATTTTGACGGAGATACCGATAAACTGAAAGAGAAAATTGGTCGCATTAGAGATATGTATCCAATGAAACTTTCGGAAGCAGAACCCAAGAAAAGAAACTAATTAGGACTAAGAAATTAAATTATGTCTAAATTTAAAAAGAAAAAAGACGGCGATTTACCTGCTATTTCAACGGCATCTTTACCAGATATTGTTTTTATGTTGTTGTTCTTCTTTATGGTTGCTACAGTAATGCGTCAAAATACTTTGATGATTCAAAACGACTTACCGTATGCAGACCAAGTAGAGAAGTTGCAAAAGAAAGATTTAATTATGTATATCTATGCGGGAAAACCAAGCGATCGTTACCAAAGTCAATATGGTACAGAAGCGCGGGTGCAACTAAATGATAAGTTTGCAGATGTATCAGACATACAGCAATTTGTAATAGAAGAAAGAGAATCTAAGCGAGAAGAGTTGCAAAACAACTTGACCGCAGCACTTAAAATAGATACCGAAACCAATATGGGCTTGGTGTCTGATATTAAGTACGAATTACGAAGAGCAGAACAATACCGTGTTAATTATACAACCAGACCCGGTGAAGCTTCTAAGAATATGCAGTAAAATGTATCGTGTATAGAAAATAATTTTGAAAAAACATCCAACTCTTGTTGGATGTTTTTTTATCTTAAGCCCTATGAAAACTATCCTATTAAGTTTTTTATGCTGTCTTTTTTTTCCTGTTTTGTTAATGGGACAAGAAAACACTTTAGAAGAGTCTGAAAACGATACTATTGTTTTGTCGCCGGGCAAGGTAGATAAGTTGTATAGAGAAGATCAATTTTATTTTGGTTTCACTTTTAACCTACTTTCCAATCGTCCGTCGGGTGTTTCTCAATCCGGTTTCTCCGGTGGTTTGCATTTGGGTTTTATTAGAGATATGCCCATAAATAAGCAAAGAAATATTGCTTTTGGAGCCGGTTTGGGTTTATCTGCAAATTCGTATGGTCTTAATTTATTGATTGCCGAAGAAAATCAAAATACTATTTTTCAAGTATTGGGAAAAGATATTGGTTATGAAACTAACCGGTATTCTACCTATTTAGTAGAAGCGCCATTACAATTTAGGTGGCGTACTTCTACACCGGAAAGTCATAAGTTTTGGCGAATTTACGCCGGTTTACGATTTGGTTATATGTTTCATTTTAAATCTAATTTTAAGCAAGCAAACAAGCAAGTTGTACAACGCAATATAGACGAATTAAATCGGTTTAGAACCGGACTAACATTTAGCTTTGGTTACAATACTTTCAACTTTTACGTCTATTATAGTTTAAACCCATTATTTGATGCAAATACCTTAGAAAACGCCAATCCGGTAGGTTTAAATACTATAAAGCTCGGGTTAATGTTTTATATTTTATAGAGCATTTAATTCCGTAAAGAGAAAAATACGCTTTTTATTATTTTGTTGTTAAACCAAACTTTAAAAATTGCCCGCTAATTTTATAGAGGGTTTAATAGTAGAAGAACGTATATCTTCTTATTTTTGCACCCAAATTTTAATGCAAGACCATGTATAGAAGTCATAATAACGGAGAGTTAAGAATAGAGCACGTTGGTAAAACGGTAAAATTATCCGGTTGGGTACAAAAAATTAGAGACAAAGGTTTTATGATTTGGGTAGATCTTCGCGATAGATACGGCCTGACCCAATTGGTTTTTGACCAAGAACGCAGCTCTGAAAAAGTGATGGAAATTGCAGAAAAAATTGGTCGCGAATATGTAATACAAGTTGAAGGAGAAGTAATTGAGCGGGAGTCTAAAAATCCAAAAATGGCTACCGGTGACGTAGAAATTCTTGTAAAAGAGATAGAAGTTCTTAACCAATCTAAAAATCCGCCTTTTACCATAGAAGACGCTACAGATGGTGGAGAGGAATTACGAATGAAATATCGTTATTTAGATTTGCGTCGCAACGCGGTAAAAGAAAAATTAATCTTGCGCCACAAAGTAACTATGGCAGTTCGCAACTACTTATCGCAACAAGATTTTGTAGAAATAGAAACGCCATACCTAATTAAATCTACGCCAGAAGGCGCCAGAGACTTTGTGGTGCCAAGCCGTATGAACGAAGGGCAGTTTTACGCCTTGCCACAATCGCCACAAACTTTTAAACAGTTGTTGATGGTGGGCGGTTTAGATAAATATTTTCAAATTGTAAAATGCTTTAGGGACGAAGACTTACGCGCAGACCGTCAACCAGAATTTACACAAATAGATTGCGAAATGGCTTTTGTAGAACAAGAAGATGTTCTTAACTATTTTGAAGGCCTTACCCGTCATTTATTAAAAGAAATAAAAAATGTAGAAGTAGGTGAGTTTCCACGTATAACTTATGACGAAGCAATGCGACTTTACGGAAACGATAAACCCGATATTCGTTTCGGGATGCAATTTGGCGAGTTAAATGAAGTAACACAGCACAAAGATTTCAAAATTTTTAACGAAGCAGAATTAGTAGTTGGTATAGCGGTTCCCGGCGGCGCAGATTATAGCCGAAAAGAAATAGATAAATTAATAAAATGGGTAAAACGTCCGCAAGTTGGCGCGCAAGGTATGGTCTATGCAAAATATAATACCGATGGTAGTTTTAAAACTTCGGTAGATAAATTTTACGATGCAGAAGACTTTAAAAAATGGGCAGAAAAAACCAACGCCAAACCGGGAGATTTAATTTGTATACTTTCGGGAGATACCAATAAAACCAGAGCACAACTAAGCACCTTGCGTATGGAAATGGCAGAGCGTTTAAATTTGCGCCACGCAGAAGAGTTTGCACCACTATGGGTGGTAGATTTTCCGCTATTAGAATGGGACGAAGAAACCAAACGTTACCACGCAATGCATCATCCGTTTACTGCTCCCAAAGTTGGGCAAATGGCCAAAATGGCTACAGATCCCGGTTCAGTAAAAGCCAATGCTTACGATTTAGTACTTAACGGAAACGAAATTGGCGGTGGTTCTATTAGAATTCACGACAAGAAAATACAAGCTCAAATGTTTGAGTATTTAGGCTTTACGGAAGAAGAAGCGCAAAAACAATTTGGCTTTTTAATGAATGCTTTCGAGTACGGAGCTCCGCCACATGGCGGCATTGCTTTTGGTTTAGATAGATTGGTTGCAATACTTGGCGGACAAGAAAGCATTAGAGATTTTATTGCTTTTCCTAAAAATAATGCCGGTAGAGATGTTATGATAGATGCTCCCGCAGCAATAGATGAGCAACAGCTAAAAGATCTTAACTTGCAATTGCGAGAGTAAATCTTGTTCTAGTTTAAAAGCGGGTAAAATTAAAATAGTGGAGAGGTTGCAGAACTTATGTTGAAGAATAAAAGCGCTTTTACCAAATTTTTAATTTGGAGATATAAAAACATCTCTAACAATAATTTTATATACTTACTTGCCATTATAATAGGCCTTCTGGCAGGTTTGGCTTCGGTAATCTTAAAAAACGCTACGCATTTTATCGCCTCTTTGTTTGAGCGCGGAAGTTTGCAAAATTACCATCACTTATTTTATTTTGTGTTCCCTTCGGTGGGCCTGTTGTTGGTGTTTTTTGTTAGTAAATACATTTTAAAAACCGGCGTAGGCCACGGTATCCCGATGGCACTTTTTTCCATTTCTCAAAAAGAAGGAAAAATGGAGCGTCGCAATATTATTAGTTCTTTATTAACTGCTCCCATTACAGTTGGTTTTGGTGGGTCGGTAGGTTTAGAAGGACCATCAGTAGCTACCGGGGCTTCTGTGGGTTCTAATATTGCCAAATTGTTTCATATGAGTCCGCAAACCAGAAAGTTATTGTTGGTTTGTGCTGCAGCAGGTTCTTTGTCTGCTATTTTTAAAGCACCCATTGCGGCTATTTTATTCGCGGTAGAAGTTTTCAGTTTAGACCTTACGTTTGCTTCTTTGGTTCCTTTGCTTTTAGCCTCTATTTCTGCAGTAATTACACGTATGCTTTTTATTGGCGAACAATATATTGTTAATTTTAGTAATATAGATTCTTTTAAAATATCAGATCTTGCATTTTATGCTTTATTAGGTGTTTTAACTGCGGTAATTTCTATCTATTTTTCTAAAGTTTACTTTGCAATAGAGCGGCAGTTTTCTAAGTTTAAAAATCAGTTAGTAAAAGTTGGTCTGGCAGGCGTTATTTTAGGAATTCTCACTTTTGCTGTACCCCCACTTTACGGAGAGGGTTTTGGCTTTATGAATAGTCTAATATCACAAGATTACCAAGTAGCTTTTAGCGGATTTTACTTTCAGGAATGGCTCGGCAATAACTGGACGGTTATAGCTTTAATTTTAGGCCTTATTTTACTCAAACCAATTGCAACAGCTGTTACCCTTAGCGGCGGCGGAGTGGGGGGAGTTTTTGCACCGGTTTTGTTTTTGGGCGCTGTAACCGGAAGTTTTTTTGTAAACCTTTCTAATAGTTTAGGCTTTAACCTCTCTAACAGTAATTTTACAATGGTTGGTATGGCAGGTCTTATGGCCGGCGTTTTGCACGCCCCGCTTACTGCTATGTTTTTAATTGCCGAAATTACCGGAGGTTACCAATTATTTGTACCACTTATGATTAGTGTAGCCATCTCTTTTTTAATTAGCCGTAGCCAATTGAGTTATAATATTTATACCAAAGAACTAAAAGAAAGCGACAAACTTATTACCCAAGACAAAGACAAGGCGGTTTTAACTTTACTGAAATTAGACCAGATTATAGAAACCAATTTTATAAGTCTAAAACCAAAAATGACCTTAAAAAATATGTTATTGCAAGGCGTAGCAAAATCTAAGCGTAATCTTTTTCCGGTTTTAGATGACGATGGCACCTTGGTAGGTATTATTACTTTAGACGATGTACGCGAAATTATGTTTGATACCTCTTTGTATAATTCTGTTTTGGTGGAGTTTTTGATGCATGATCCACCAGATTGTATTTATTACGGAAAAGATAATATGCAACGCGTTATGAATAAATTTCAAAATACCAGCGCTTGGAACCTACCTGTAATAAAAGACGGTAAGTACGTTGGTTTTGTTTCTAAGTCTAAAATGCTAACGGCTTATCGAAGAAAATTAATAAGTTATTAAATCAATTACTATGTTAACTAAAATAATTTGGGTGCTTTTTATAAGTATTGTAATAGCGGTAGGAGTTGGCTTTTATTTTAGAATAATAGAAGAAGATTTTGCCACAGGAGATAAAATAATTGGCGTTGCCGTCTTGGCTTCTTGCTTTATATTAATGCCTTTGTTTTTATTCAAAACTTGGCGCGGAAAACGCCTAAAAGATTATACCTTAAGTCAAGAGAACTTGAAAAAAATGAAAGAAAAAGGAATCGATTAAAACAATAATTTAAAAAATAAATAAAAATAATAGAAGATTTTCAAGTGTTCTCGGTTTTTTATATGTAGTTTTGTCGCTCATTATTAATTATTATTTTTATTACAATGGAAGGTACAGTTAAATTTTTCAATGAATCCAAAGGTTACGGATTTATTACTAACGACGAAACAGGTAAAGACATTTTTGTACACGTTACCGGTCTTAACGGCGAAACTTTAGACGAAGGAGACAAAGTAGAGTACGTTGAAGAAGAAGGAAGAAAAGGTATGACCGCAGCTCAAGTGCGCGTTATCCACGAATAATATAAACCTATTATTTTTAGTTTTTTTCGTAAACACCGCTATTTTTAGCGGTGTTTTTTTATGCGCTTTAGGGAGCCGCCCAAAACTCTTTTATTTTCCGATATAAAACGCAAATGCTCCGCGTCTATAATTTTCAACCGCATTTCCTTAATTTTTTCTAAGCCTTGTTGCCTCTTAGTAAGCAGCAAATTGCGGTCTTGCTTTTTAAAATCTTCAATATCTTGAATCTTTTCTACATTTAAATAAAGCTTGTCTTCTGCTTTTTTATAATGGCCACTATAAACAAAACAACCCGTATATTAAAAAGTTTTATTAGAATACAAAACCAGATCTCCCGCTTGGCCTAGATAACGATAACCTTGCGCTAAACTAGAAAGTTTATCTAAAAAAGTGTTTTGTTTGCCTTTGTAAACAATAGAGTCTGTTGCATTCTTTTGTTGACAATAAGAATTAACGCAGACAAAAAACAGTGCTAATAAAACAAGATAGGATTTAAACATTTTCGCAGTTTTATTAAAAATAATATTTTCCGTAAAGATTAAAGCTGTTTAGAGGTATAACATTGCATAAAACAGAAGATTTGTTCGTATATCGTATTTATAAAGAAAGCAAACCGCTTTAATTTTTACCTAAACAAAAAAATTGTAAATTTAAATACTCTTGCTAACCAACCGTTTTTATTATGCAAAAAACCTGTTTAGAATGTGATGAAAAAATTATTGGCCGGGCCGATAAGAAGTTCTGCAACGATTATTGTAGAAATGCCTATAACAACAAACGCAATAAAGACGCTAAAAACCTAATTAGAAATATTAACAATCGTCTGCGAAAAAACTACCGAATTTTAGAAGAGTTGAATCCGGATAAAAAAACCAAAACCAGCCGTTCTACGCTTATCAATGAAGGCTTTGACTTTACTTATTTTACCGAAATTTACACCACCAAAAAAGGTACGGTATATTACTTTGTTTACGACCAAGGTTACCTGCCTCTAGAAAATGATTACTACGCCTTGGTGCGAAAAACTACCAATTAATCGTGAAAGAATACCTAACAAAATTATTGGTTTTAATAGGCTTAGTGCTTTTAACTTTTTATAGTTTTTACAGCATTATGCCGCATGTTGGTAACCAGACAGATTTGTCCTCTGGTTTTTCTTTACGGAATGCACAAAAGCATGTAAATAAAATTGGTGCAAAACCACATTCTATCGGGACTAAGCAACATAGTTTGGTACGCAATTATATTGTAGATAATTTGCAACAAATGGGCTTAGAAGTGCAAACGCAAAAAGGCTATTACCTAAGCAAATTTGGCACGTTTACCGCTCCTGAAAATATTATAACCAAAATACCCGGTACCAATCCGCAGCCGGGCAGCGATTTGCTGCTATTAACCCATTACGACAGCGCGGTGCATTCTTCGTCCGGAGCTAGTGATGCCGGTTCTGGCGTAGCGGTTATTTTAGAAAGTTTACGAGTTTTTCTTGGCAAAGAAGAGCAATTTAAAAACAATGTCATTATCTGTTTTACAGATGCCGAAGAAATTGGTCTTAACGGTGCCGGCTTGTTTGTAAAAGAACATGCTTGGGTACGCGATATAGGCCTGGTTTTAAATTTTGAAGCGCGGGGAAGCGGCGGACCTTCTAACACGATTTTAGAAACCAACGCCGGTAACACCAAATTAATTCAAGCTTTTGCACAAGCCGAAATTCCGTTTCCAAACGCTACTTCTTTAATGTATAGCGTGTATAAAAAACTACCAAACGATACAGATTCTACCATATTTAGAGAAGAAGAGAATATTCCCGGTTTCTTTTTTGCTTTTATAGACGATCATTACGATTACCATACCGCTAATGATACGCCGCAAAACTTAGATAAAAATAGTTTAGCACATCAAGCCACTTATTTAATGGGTGCGCTGCCGCATTTTGCCAATATAGATTTAAGCAATTTACGATCTGTAGATGAAGAAGTATTCTTTAATTTTCCACTCGTAAATTTTGTGCATTATTCCTATTACTGGATTTTGCCGCTTTTACTACTTGCTTGGTTACTCTTTATTGGTCTTATTTTTTATGGTTTTAGAAAAAAACGTCTTAACGGAAAATACGTAGCCAAAAGTTTTATACCATTTTTAGCAAGTTTGTTAATTAGTGGTTTCTTAGCCTTTTTTGGCATAAGGTTTATTTGGTACCTCTACCCGCAATACCAAGAAAATTTAAATGGTTTTACCGCCAATGGGCACGATTATATTGCAGCTTTTGTCGCGTTAAGTTTTGCGGTTCTATTTTATGTTTATAGTTATAAAACAAAAAAAAGGTATCGGCCTTCTTTACTGGTGGCGCCGTTATTTATTTGGCTGTTACTTAATACTGTTTTGGCAGTTTTCTTAAAAGGAGCAAGCTATTTCATTTTGCCGGTATACTTTAGTCTGCTTGCATTTTTCTTTTCCGTAAAGCAAGGGCAACCCAATTTGTTTTTTATGCTATTACTTTCTGCACCGGCTATTTTTATCTTTGCGCCGCTTATTCAGTTTTTTCCGGTTGGTTTAGGTTTAAAAATGCTGGTAATAAGTGCAGTTTTATGTGTTTTGGTTTTTGGCTTTTTGTTGCCAATATTTAATGCTTTTAAGATTAAGAAACTCTTAGCCGGTCTGGCGCTTTTAATAGCTATTTTCTATTTTGGTAAAGCGCATCTTAGCGCCGGTTTTGGTAAAGACAATAAGAAACCAAATAGTTTAGTGTATTTGTATAACAAAGAAGAAAATAGTGCCTCTTGGCTTACTTACGATAAAATGCCGGACAATTGGACCGAACGCTATATAAAAGATGCACAAAAGGCAGATCTTGGTGCAGTATTCCACAGTAAATACCAAAATACATTTACCTATTCTTCGCCGGCGCCAATAAGCAATATTCCTTTGGCAGATTTTAGCGTGCAGGTAGATTCATCTAAAAAGGCGTTTAACAGTTTTCTTATACGAATAAAACCCAGACGTGAAATTAATAGAATGGAGTTTTTCTTAGAAAAACAAATAAAAGTTAAGCAACTTTCCCTTAACGGAAAAAAACCGCCGACGCTAAATCTAGATAAAGACGCTCCGACATATTTTTATAACCACCGCAAAAATGATAGATTGTTTACGTATTATGCTGTAGATAAAGATGTTCTCGAAATTGAGTTACAACTCGATAAAAACCGTTTTCCTAAATTAGAATTTTACGCAGCCAGCAACAATTTGTTACAAAATAAATGGTTTAATGTAACGCCTAGAGAAAAAAATATGATGCCCAAACCTTTTGTTTTAAACGATGCTATTATTACTAAACAAACAATAAATTTACAAGCTTATGAATAAAACATGCGCCATATTAGGCTGCGGCTGGTTAGGTTTTTCGCTAGCCAAACACCTCGTAAAAAACGCTTACCAAATTCACGGCTCTACCACCTCTGCAGAGAAATTATCTATGTTGGAAAGCGAGAATATAAAGGCTTTTCAAATTGTCTTGACGGAAAAAGCTGTGGAAGGAAAAATAGAAGCTTTCTTAGAAAACGTACATTTTTTAATTATAGACATACCGCCGGGTTTGCGCTCCCAACCAAAATCTGATTTTGTTCAAAAAATTAAAAACCTATTAGCATTTATAGAAAAATCTGGTGTAAAAGAGGTGATTTTTGTTAGCTCTACTTCTGTATTTAAAAATACAACCGAAATGCCCATGTATAAAGAAAACGATAAACCAAACGCTACTTCAGAAGCGGGAATGCAACTGCGGGCGGTAGAAGAATTGTTGCTAGAAAATGCTAATTTTAAAACTACTATAGTACGTTTTGGCGGTTTGCTTGGCGGAAACAGACATCCCGTAAAATTCTTGGCGGGTAGAGAGAATATAACCAGTCCTAAAGCACCGGTAAATTTAATTAGAAGAGAAGATTGTATAGCACTTTTACAAACTATTTTAGAGAGTGAAACTTATTTGCCAATCGTACACGGGGTTTACCCTTACCATCCGCAAAAGCAATTTTATTACGCAGATAAAGCCGAAGAATTCGATTTAGCGGTGCCACATTTTAGTGGCGAAAAAGCTTCTTTGGGCAAGCATATTTCTACAGAAATAACTACGCATAAATTAGATTTTACTTTTCGGCACCAGCCATAAAAAAATCCTCCGCATTCTTTCCGTAAAGAAATTGGAGGATTTTTATAAGTCAAAAAACAGCTTATTTCTACCAGATAGAAACGCGTTTTTCCGGCTCAATATACATGTCATCGCCTTCTTTAATGTCAAAAGCTTCGTAAAAAGCATCTACATTTTGTAGAGGTACGTAAGCTCTATACATTCCCGGAGAATGCGGATCTGTTTTAATTTTAGATTTTAAAGCTTCGTCGCGCATTTTTGTTCTCCAGATGGTTGCCCAAGACATAAAGAAGCGTTGCTCCGGCGTGTAGCCGTCAATTTTTCCCGGACGGCCGTTGGCTTCATAATATTTTTGTAAACCATCGTAAGCCGCTAAAACGCCGCCAAGGTCCCCAATATTTTCTCCCAACGTAAAATCGCCGTTAATGTAAACATCTTCCAAAACCTCTATATCACTATATTGGGTGGCAAGTTGTTTTCCGCGTAAAGTGAATTGTTTTAGGTCTTCTTCTGTCCACCAGTTGTTAAGGTTTCCATCGCCGTCAAAACGAGCTCCGCTATCGTCAAAAGCGTGCGAAATCTCGTGCCCGATTACTGCGCCAATTCCGCCATAGTTTACGGCTTCGTCTGCTTTATAATTATAAAATGGCGGTTGCAAAATAGCAGCAGGAAAAACAATCTCGTTGTTAAACGGATTAAAATACGCATTTACCGTTTGCGGAGACATTCCCCATTCTGTTTTGTCTACCGGCTCGTTTATTTCAGATAAATTATCTTTGTAACTCCAGTTAGCTATTGCTACTCTATTTTGGTAGTAATTATTATTGGCGTTTACTTCTAGTTTAGAGTAATCTTCCCACTTATCCGGATAACCTATTTTTACAGTAAATTTATCTAATTTTTCTATCGCTTTGGTTTTAGTATCCGGGCTCATCCATTCTACTTGGTTTATTCTATCTTCAAAGGCGCTAATGATGTTTGCAATCATTTTTTCTGCCTTAGCTTTTGCTTCCGGCGGAAATTTTTGCTCTACATACAGTTTTCCTAAAGCCTCACCAATGCTATTGTTTACAGTTTTTAAAGCGCGCTCACGAATAGGACGTTGTTTTTTTGCCCCGTTTAAGGTTTTGCTATAAAAGTCCCAATTTGCTTTTTCAATTTCTGTACTTAACTCGCTTGCAGAACTATTTAAAGTTGCCCAACGCATAAGTGTTTTTAAATCTTCCAGCTTGTCTTCTGCAAAGATTTTTTGCAACTCATCCATATATTTAGGTTGCATTACCAAAACGGTATCTAGATCTTTTTCTACACCCAAATCTTCTATCCATTTTTCCCAATTTATAGCAGGAACCATTTTAGACACTTGATCTATAGAACGCGGATTGTTGAAATTTCTAAAATCACGACTAGCCACTTTGTCTAAACGTGGTGTTGCCAAGCGGGTTTCTAAAGCCAGGATAGTGTTGGCTTGTTTTGCAGCTTCTGACTCAGAGTCGCCTAAAAATTGTAGCATTCTACTAATATGCTCTTTGTATTGTTGGCGAATTTTTTTTGCAGCATCATCGGTGTCTGTATAATAATCTCTATCCGGTAAACCTAAACCTCCCGGTGCGATGTAAGCAGAATTTATATCGCTATTGGTAGGATTGGAAAAAGCAGTTAAACCAAAAAACGGATCAGATATTACCGTTGCATTCTTAGCTTTTACAGTTTGCAAATCTGCCAAACTTTCTATGCTTTCAATTTTATCTAAAGCAGGTTGTAACGGTTTAATGCCGGCTTTGTTACGTGTTACAGTATCTAACTGCGACTGAAATAAAAAGATAGCTTTGGCTTGATCTGTGCCTTTTTGGTATTTGCCTTCTTTTTGCGCAGCATCTAAAATTGCCAATACATCGTTATCGGTATTTTTACGTAAAATTTGAAAGCCGCCCCAAGAAGTACGATCACCCGGAATCTCGGTTTCTTTTAGCCAATTTCCGTTTACAAAATTATAAAAATCATGTTGCGGACTTACTGAATTATCTATATAATGTAAATCTAAACCGGGATTTTTCTCGGTGCTTTCGGCAAGTACTTCTGTATTTTGCTTGTTAGTGACATCTTGTTTTTCGCCGGTTTTACAAGCAACTAAGCATAGACTGGCGGCGGTAAACAATAGGCCGTGTTTTAATTTTAATTTCATTTAAAAATTGAGTTTATTGTTGATTTTCTGTAAGTAAGACTAAAATTAGTCGGTTTGGTTTAATTTTCCTAGCTGTTTTTTATCTAAAGCTTCTTTAAGCTGGGTAACTTCTCGAGCTTTTTCATTAGGAATAGCAAACGACAAAACATAATGTTTAATTTTCCAATTTTTGCCAACGCGCTCCAAGACCCCTGAACCACGCACCAAACCCATATGTGGTGAGTTAAGCAATTCATCAAACCAAACAAGTTTTTTGTTTTCGCTATACATTATATTGCGTTTTAAAGGTACAAAAGTCCAGCCTTGGCCTTTATCAAAATAAGGTTTTGCAAAAGCTTTAAATTCTTTTTTTGTCCAACGCTCTGTGGCATCTGTACCAAGATATACGGCGTTTTTTGCCATTAATTTAAAATAAGTTTCAAAATTTGCTTCGGCAGCTGCATGGTGCCATTTATCTAAAATTGCATCCGGTGTTTTTTGCGCTTTCGCGGAAAGAAATGAAGTAAGAATAAAAAAGAAAACTAGTTTTTTCACGATTTTGGTTTAAGCGTTTCTACAGTAGAGCGGAGACTATCTTTTGCAAGGAGGCTATCTGGTTGTATGGCGCGTTCCAGCTCTTTTTCTATGTCTTCTAAGTTCTTTAAAAAAACTTCGTTTAATTGAATTTTTAAATTTTGAAAGGCTGCATAAATTTCTTTCGCAAGACTTTCAATAGTTTGGGGTTTGGTGCTTGGGGTGCTCAAGTTTTGTCTTAGCATAGCCGTTTTGGTTTTTAAAACCCGTATTCTAGCTTGAATAGCTTTTTCTTGAAAAACTTCTGGCAAAGTCTTTTCAACTTCTTGTATGCTATTTAATAAATTGTTGCAATTATTTGCCACTTCTTGCAACTTGGCTTCGTCTAAACGTTTTACTTCATTCTGTAAGGTTAAAAAAGCCGGCCATTTGGAAAGATTTTGCTGTGCTTCCGGCAAAAGGTTTACTTTTTCTAAACTGTCTAAATTTATTTCTTTTTGTAGGGCTTCGGCATATTTTTCCGTAAAGGAAACCGGAGCTTTTTGTTTTTCTTCAGAAGTATTGCAAGCTGCTAATATCAACAAGCAAATTAGAACAAAACTATTATTGAATAATCTTTTCATAAAGTAGATTAATAACTGCAAAAGGTACAATTTTTTATGTTAGCAATTTCCAAAATCATTTTGCAGACAGCAAGAAAAATCGTTTTTTTGACAGTTGAAATTCTTTAGTAACAAAAGTAAATAAACTATGGCGATTAAAACATTAATTATTGGCGCATGTGGGCAAATAGGTACAGAACTTACGCTAAAATTGCGCGAACAACTGGGTAATGATAATGTTATAGCCAGCGATATTAGAGAAGGTAGTGAAGATTTGATGCAATCTGGTCCGTTTGAAACTTTAGATGCTACCAATTATAAAGCCATAGAAGATATTGTAATGCATTATGAGATTGACGAAATCTATTTAATGGCAGCAATGTTAAGCGCTACGGCAGAGAAATTTCCTATGCGCGGCTGGAATTTGAATATGGATTCGCTTTTTAATGTATTGAATTTAGCTAAAGATAAAAAAGTAAATAAGGTATTTTGGCCATCGAGTATTGCAGTTTTTGGTCCGAGTACGCCTAAAAACGACACCCCGCAAACCACCGTTATGGAGCCTACTACCGTTTACGGAATTAGTAAACAAGCCGGCGAAAGATGGTGCGAATATTATCATAAACGTTACGGAGTAGATGTGCGCAGCATTAGATATCCGGGGTTAATCAGTTATAAAACCTTACCCGGAGGCGGAACAACAGATTATGCTATTGAGATTTTTCATGAAGCCTTAAAAGACAAAAAATATACTTCTTTTTTAGACGAAAATACCGCTTTGCCTATGATGTTTATGGACGATGCGATAAAGGCAACCATAAGTTTGATGGAAGCTCCGGCAGATAAATTAAGCATACGTTCTTCGTATAATTTAGGCGGCATTAGTTTTACGCCAAAGCGGTTGGCAGAAAGCATCCAGAAAGAAATACCTGATTTTAGCATAGATTACGCACCGGACTTTAGACAACCAATTGCAGATTCTTGGCCGTCTAGCATTAACGACGAACAAGCCCAAAAAGATTGGAATTGGAAATACGAATATGACCTCGAGAAAATGACCAAAGCTATGTTGAATGGGTTGAAGGAGAAGCGGGATTAGTAATGAGTGGTGAGAGGGGTAGAGGGTAGTGATTAGTGTATACTTTTTACGTTAGTTTTTTATTCCGCTTAAAAGCTTATCACGTAAAGCGTGTATTCGTTTTTTCGTTAAATCCTAATTCCTACTTTTCCAAATTTACGTTTGTCTCGGCTCTAAAGAGAGCGAAAATTTGATCCACACAACTAATAACTGGACAAAAGCACATATTAGTTAAAAACATACTTCTTGTGTTTGACTTCTTCAATTTTAGGATTCTAAAATTCTGTTCTCTGACACTTCTTAGAAATAACAATAGAGGCTAAAGTTTAATTTAATATATTTAAACATTAAGCTACAAATAATATATGAAGTCGAGAAAATTTTCAAAATTTTGGTTTGAGAGTAAGGTATTAAATACACTTGCTCTTGATTATACCTTAAAAGACCTAATTAAACTTATTCAAATAATAACTATAAAAAAAAATAAAAATATACCTACGGAAAAGTTTTTGATAAGTACTAAAATTTTATCTCTTGAATATAGGAAAGACAGAAGACAGAATTTAATAAAGCGTTTAGATCAAGATGTTAATAGGTATGTTTTAAAATCTTTTGCGCCGAATGAGCTCTTGATAGACAGTTTACCGGAATTCTTTATAACGAAAACTTCTTTAAAATATTTAACTAAATCTAGTATTGCTTGTTTAATAAGTCATATTAATTGTTGGTTAAAACTGTTGAAAGATGATGTAGATACATATTTAATTTTAGAGGATGATTTTATACTTAAAGATTCTTCTGAATTTTTATTTGGAAAATATGCAAATCTTCCGAAGGGTTTTGATTTAGTGATTTTTGGAAATCAATTTATGAATAAAATTCACGTGGAAACTAAACCTAATAATGGATACTTTGTGCCGTGGATTTGCAGAAGAGGTTCTTATAGCTATGCCATTTCTAAAAAAGGAGTTAAAAGACTTCTTGAGGAAATTATTCCCATTGATATTACCTTCGGTGGTATTGATACACTTCTAGGTCGTGAAATAAGGAAGAAAAACATTAAAACCTTTAGGTCTGAAAATGATATTTTTGATGTCGATAAAGCATCACCAAGTGATATAATAAACCCTGACCTACCCAACAAACATATTTTTGAGCACAACCATAATAAATTGAGTCATGAATGTAGACTTAGAAACACACATAGATTCCTTGATAAACTATCTGCCATTGCTTAGTGCAATGCTAATAATGGCAGGTTTTATTAAAATGTTTTTATACTTTAAATTCTTTAAAATTAATATTATTGATTTTATCGAATTTTCAGAAGTTGTAACATGGTTTATGGATAACTTGGTAGCTTTTCTTATATTATTAATTTATTCTCTGACTAATTTATATTTTATTACGTCGTTTAATTTAGATTTTTCATTAGAATCTGTAAAAACACTACCGAAAGTATTTCCTCCACTACCATCAGACTATAATTATTACTTATTTTTAATTTCCATTTCAATAGTTTTATTTGTTTTTTACAGAACAGCAAAACATATATATTTTTATGAGTTTTTATTATTAATCATAAGCATATGGCTAATTGTACCATTTTTTATTTTAAAAATAGTTAATTATCGGCTTATTTATCCTAATGCCAATATTTCAGCTATCATTTTAATTTCAGTTTCTATTTTATTAATGATATATGTGATCTTGTCTTGTTATAGTGAATTATATAAAGTGATAAAAAAGAATTTTTATTCTAATTATAATTTTAAATTTTCAAATACGATTAGTTTTAAGAGTGACGATTGTATCTACGTGGGAAAAACTAAAAATTATTATTTTTTTTTGAATAGTGATACAGATGATACGCATATTATTTCTTCTTCTGAAATCAGTCATATAATAATAAATAAATAAAATCGTATCAATTAGTTTTAATATTACGCTACTGATGTATCAGTTTTCTTGGATTCCCCGCTTCCTATAATTTATCGCGCAAACTATGGGATGCAATCGTGCGGAGGCTTTAGAGTTAGTGCTTAGAAGCTAGTATAGGAATTATATTTTTAATTTTACACTCCGCTTATAGCTTATAGTTTTTCGTCTCGTTTCTTTTTACTTTTGTCTTGGCTCCATTTTATCATGTTTCGTGATTCCTTTTTTTTAGTCTTTCGGTGTTGGTTATCAAATTGTAATTTTCACCATTAAAAATATTTTCCGCTTATAGCTTATTGCGTGATTCGTTATAGTTTTTAATCCAGTTTCTTTAATCTTGGTTCCCTTTAGTCCTGGTTCTTGGTTCATTTTGGGTTAAACTTTATTTACAGAATTCCAATCTCAGTTTTTTTATCCCGCTTATCGCTTATAGCGTGTATTCGTTTTTCGTTTCTTTTTATTTTGATTCCCTTCTGTCGTGGTTAGTTGTGCGTTTAATCGTGTATTCGACTATTTGTGTATTTGGGGACTCGTTAATTGGTTAATCTGACAACATTATACACTATAAAATTGCTATTCAACTTACAGCGTAAAGCTTACTGCATATCGCTTATTTTGTTGTTCGTTTTTCGTTGGACATTTCAATTTTCCCATCTTTCTTGTCTTGGCTCCCTTTCGTCGTGATTCGTGGTTCCCTTGCGTCTTGATTCCTTTTTCGTTGAAGGTTGAACTTTATTTGTAGCATTCAGATTTCTTTTCCGCCTAAAGCCCATAGCATACAGCTCATAGTCTTATAAATTAATAAGCCATATCTAAATATAACAAGTATAAAACTACTTGTGGTAAAGCGCCAACAAGAATACCAACTAATAACTGTGCGTTAGAATGTGCTTTTGCTTGCAAACGCGAAGCGGCTGTCCAACCTAATACAAAAATTAAAAAAGCAAGCCAATAGCCTAAATTGGTTGTGTAAAGTAAACTTAGATTTACAATAAAAAGCAACAAACCGCTAATGCCAATCATGTGTAAACTTACTTTATAACCAATTATAGAAAAGAAAAGCGCTGCGCAGCACGCATACAGAATACCGCTAAAAAAATAGAAAAGTTCAGGGAAAACCTCGCTATCTACAATAAAATTGTTGGTGGTTAAAATCAGTAACGAAAAAAACAGTAGCGGTAAGCGTCTCTCTTTTACTTTTTCTATCTCTAAGCTTTTTATGAGTCCTAAATTCTTCACTAACAAGAAAAAAACAATAGGTATAAAAACCGTAAGAATACTAATGGCTAGTATTTTTGCTTTAACCAGAGAAGTTGGAAAAAACCGCGGACTTAAATAAAAGTAGAAAATGCTGCCTACAATTGGCATCCAAAGCGGATGGAATAAATAGGAGCCAAGTTTTAAGAAAAACCGCATCTTAGATTTCTTTGCGTAAACGCGCCACCGGAATATCTAACTGCTCACGGTATTTGGCAACCGTACGTCTGGCAATGGGGTAGCCTTTATCTTTAAGAACTTTTGCCAATTTTTCATCGGTTAGGGGTTTTTTCTTATCTTCTTCGTCTACGCTCATTTCCAAAATCTTTTTAATCTCGCGAGTGGAAACATCTTCGCCTTGATCGTTTTTCATAGATTCCGAAAAGAATTCTTTTATCAATTTTGTACCGTAGGGCGTATCTACATATTTACTGTTGGCAACGCGCGATACGGTAGAAACATCCATATCTATTTCTTCTGCAATGTCTTTTAAAATCATAGGTTTTAAATCGCGCTCATCACCACTTAAAAAATATTCTTTTTGGTGTTCTATAATTGCGCTCATGGTAACAAAAAGCGTTTCTTGGCGTTGACGAATAGCTTCTATAAACCATTTTGCAGCATCTAGTTTTTGTTTAATAAACATTACCGCATTTTTCTGCTCTTTGGTTTTTTTCTTGCTTTCTTTATAACCTTTAAGCATGTTGTTATACTGCCGCGAAACGTGCATTTGTGGTGCGTTTCTTCCGTTTAACGAAAGTTCTAATTCGCCATCTTTTATTTTTATGGTAAAATCCGGCACCACGTGTTCTACAATTCTGGTATGACTACTATAAGAGCCGCCGGGCTTTGGGTTTAGATGTTCTATTTCTTCTATAGCCGCTCGCAATTGATCTTCAGAAATACTAAATTTATGCAACAGCTTTTTATAATGTTTTTTACTGAAGGGATCAAAAGCATCGGTCAAAATCTCGATAGCTAAATCTACAGCCGCGGTAGATTTTTTCCGCTTTAGCTGAATAAGTAAACATTCTTGTAAAGAACGCGCGCCTACGCCGGCCGGGTCTAATTTATGTACTAAGCCTAAAATACGCTCAACTGTTTCTTCGTCTGTATAAATATTTTGCGTAAAGGCCAAATCGTCTACAATATCTGCTACTTCGCGTCTTATATAACCGCTTTCGTCTACGCTGCCAACCAGAAATTCTGCAATCTTTCGCTCTTCTTCTTCCAGCCTGAACGTCTGTAATTGCGTTTTTAAATATTGTGCAAAAGAAGTACCGGAAGCATACGGCACTTTTTTATCGTCGTCATCGTCTTTGCTGTAATTATTGGCTTGCAGGCGATAACTTGGTATCTCATCATCGCTTAAATATTCGTCTACATCAATTTCGGTTTCTATTACTTCGTGCTCGTCTTCGTTACCTTCGTTTTTAAATTCTTCGTCAAATTCTGCCTCTTCATTTTTCTCTTTTCCGCTATCTAAAGCCGGATTGTCTTCTAATTCTTGCTTTACGCGTTGTTCAAAAGCTTGCGTAGGCAATTGTATCAACTTCATCAGCTGTATTTGCTGTGGTGATAGTTTTTGCGAAAGTTTAAAATTTAATTGCTGTTTGAGCATAATAATTCTTATAAAAGTCTACTAACAAAAATAACAAATTTGGTATGACAATTGCTACCAAAATTTTGTTAAGCTTCGTAGAAAGTAAGATAAGAAGAAAAATCTATTTTCTGTCTATAAACTTTTTAAAAGACTTCAGGATTTCGTGATTTTTTACACCAGCAAGAGGTTGAAACCTCTTGTAGTAAGATCTTTACTGTTTCTGTTTTTCTTCCATAAACTTTTGAAAAGATTTAGGAAGTTCTGCTTTAAAATGTAGTTTTTCTTTGGTGATAAAATGTTCGAATTTTAAGGAATGCGCGGTGAGTAAAATTCCTTTTACAATTTCTCTAGAACCATATTGTTTGTCGCCCACAATGGGAAAATTATTGGTAGATAAATGAATGCGCAATTGGTGCGTTCTGCCACTTTCGGGAAATAATTCTACCAAAGCAAATTCTTTTTTTTCTTTACGGAAGGTTTTGAGGCGAGTAAATTCCGTAAAGGCTTTTTTATTTTCAATAGGATTATCAAAACTACCTTTTTCCGCTATTTCTCCTGAAACAATTGCCAAATAACTTTTCTCTATTTCCCGATTTTCAAAAGCTAAACTCAGATGTGTTTTAAGGTTTTGGGTTTTGGCAATTAGTAAAAGTCCGCTAGTAGGATTATCTAATCGGTGCACCGGAATAGGATAGGGAAGCGCGTCTTTTTGCGAAGACTTTCTTAAATTAAAGGGCAAAGCATTTTCTATGGTTTTAAAATAATTGCCGTTGGTAGGATAGCCGACTGGTTTGTGAATTACGGCCAGATAATCGTCTTCAAAAATAACCGGCAATTTTAATTTAAAGATTTTTTTTTGCGAAATTTTTTCTGTCAATAGCTCTAAAACTTGGCCTTCTTGCATCCAATCTCCGGTGTTGGCCAATTTTCCGTTAAGTAAAATACGTTCTTTTTTAATGGCTTTTTTTACCGCCGAACGCGTGGGTAAACTTTCAAAAACTTTGGAAGCATATTCCTGCAAACGTATTTTTTCTACGCCTGCAGGAACAATATGTTTTTCTATGCCGGGCAACTTAAAATTCGGCGTTTTTTGGCGTTCTTGGAAAAGGAATTACATCTCTAATGTTGCTCATTCCAGTGGCGAACAATACCAAACGCTCAAAACCTAAACCAAAGCCGCTGTGTACGCAGGTGCCAAATTTGCGGGTGTCTAAATACCACCACAATTCTTTTTCGTCTACGTCTAACTCTTTCATTTTGTTTTGTAAAACGTCTAGGCGTTCTTCTCTTTGTGAGCCGCCAACCATTTCGCCAATTCCGGGAAATAAAACATCCATAGCGCGTACGGTTTTTCCGTCTTCGTTAAGGCGCATATAAAATGCTTTAATGTCTGCCGGATAATCAAATAAAATTACCGGACATTTAAAGTGTTTTTCTACCAAATAGCGCTCGTGCTCGCTTTGCAAATCTGCTCCCCAATCTTCAATTACATAGTCAAATTTCTTTTTCTTGTTGGGTTTAGAGTTGCGTAAAATTTCGATAGCCTCGGTATAACTCACACGTTTAAAGTTGTTTTCGGTAATAAAACGTAACTTCTCGCGCAATGCCATAGGGGCGCGGTCTTTTTCGGGCTTGCTTTTATCTTCTTGAATTAACCGATTTTCTAAAAACTCCAGATCATCGTCGCAATTTTCTAATACGTAGTTTAAAATATATTTTATAAATTCTTCGGCCAAATCCATATTGCCATCCAAATCGCAAAACGCCATTTCGGGTTCTATCATCCAGAATTCTGCCAAGTGGCGCGAGGTGTTAGAATTTTCTGCTCTAAAGGTTGGCCCAAAGGTGTACACTTGTCCCAAGCCCATGGCATAAGCCTCTGCTTCTAACTGTCCGCTAACGGTAAGATTGGTTTCTTTGCCAAAGAAATCTTGTTTAAAGTCTATTTTACCATCTTCTGTTTTTGGTAAATCTTCTAAATTAAAATTGGTTACTTTAAACATTTCGCCGGCGCCTTCTGCATCACTACCGGTAATAATGGGTGTGTTTACGTAGTAAAAACCTTTTTGGTTAAAATATTGGTGCACGGCATACGACAGCTTAGAACGCACGCGCATAATAGCGCCAAAAGTATTGGTGCGCACACGCAAATGTGCTTGCTCACGTAGTTTTTCTAAGCTGTGGCGCTTTGGCTGCAAAATGGTTTTTTTAACTTCATCTGGATTGGCCGTACCTAAGATTTCAATTTCTTTTACGTCTATTTCTACGCGTTGGCCTTTGCCTTCACTTTCTTTTAATTCTCCTTTTACGGCTATGGCCGCGCCAATATTTATGCGTTTTAAAGTTTCTTCCGGGGTATTATCAAAATCTACCACGCATTGCAAATTATGTAAGGTAGAGCCGTCGTTTAAGGCAATAAAACGATTACTACGAAACGCGCGTACCCAACCTTTTACGGTATATTCTTGTAACAAATGCTCTGTTTGCAATAATTCTGCAATCTTGGTATCTCTCATGCTTTCAAATTTTAATAAGCCACAAATATAGTTGTTTGGCGAAAGCCTAAAAAATAACCGACCTAAAATTAGAGCAAGAATTAATTTTGCATAGAAAAATAGGCAAGCCTAACAGCAAAGAGAAATTATTACTCCAACCTATATTTTACCGAAAAATGCGGATAATTGATAAAGTCTTTAAAAACAACTCCACCGTTAAAATCCTCTTTTCCGGAAAAATTGGGTAGCGAAGAATGGTAACTCAACACATCTTTAAATACAACCGAAAACAACCAGTGCTTAGAAGCTGCCAAGCTAACCCCTACATCTAGATAATATTTAAAATACGAATTGTCAGTGCTTAATTGCAGGTTGTTATTCTCTTCTTTTGTTTTAAAATAATTATAATTTCCGCCAAGCTCGGCAAAAATATACATTTGCTCAATAATTGTTAAATAATAAGCTGCTTGTAAGCCAAGCTTATAATTTTGTGATTTGCTGGTAAAATTAGTGCTGTCTTCTTCAAAATAAGCATAGCCAAAACCCAATTGCGCGCCGACTAAAAAATTATCGAGAAGTGCATAATCTATTTGTGGCGTGATCTCGGCTTTTATAGAATTATTGATTTCCTGTCCTAAATAAGTGGCTTCGTTAAGGCGCGCTAGTTCATTTTCGTAAAAAGTGAGCCCTACTTTGCCGCCCACCCAAATACTGTTTTTAGGAATATAAGATGTTTTGTTGGTGTTTTGTGCTGTAATAGTTCCTACAGAAAATATCCCGGTAATAAAAAAAAGTAGAAATTTGCGATTTAGCATAGGGTTTTAAAATTATTTTGTATTAAATCTAAAGAATTGTATACGATTCTTTAAAGATAAAAAAATGTGACGAGTTTAGTAACCTATATAGTTTTTAAGGCTCTACCGAAAGTTTTATTAATAAACTTGCGAAACGTTTTTATTTATGATTGTCCTAAATTAATATTATGTGTTATGCCTTTTAATTTTCTTTTGTTAAATGCGGTTACCCGTAGGCGGTCTTGTTTGCTTAGAATTACGTAAACTATTATAGGGAAGCCAAATGCAAAGTAGATGTAATCACTTTTTGTAAAAAACAAAAAATAAAGTGTAATAAGTAACGTTGCCGTGAAAGTAATTCCGGTGAGCAAAACAGGTGTTTTTGACTCTTTGGCATATAATTCATCTACGTGAAATTGCCTATTGGAACCGCAATTTTTGCAATTAATTTTTTTTGTTTCGCCATCGCGCATTGCAAACTCTACCCGGGTAGTGGCTTCTGTACTTATTTCAGCTTTACAACTTTTGCAATTTCCGTAAATTTTCATTTTATATATTATCTAATTACTGCTTCCCTTATAAAGCAATTAGTATAAGATTCTAATTGGTTTTATTATTTTTTTAAATGTATTTGAAAGCCTATTTCTATATTGGAATTGTTAAATTTCGATTCGGTTTTTGGTCCTGCTAAAGATTTAACTTTATCATTGGAGTAGCCAAGAGTTAACTCTAGTGCAACTTTAGCCCAAATAAATTATAATTTGTATATGAACTTTAACATTTTAAGCTAATTTAAGATAAAAATTTATTAAAAAAATAAATACACAGTTTTTATCGTTTTTAATCGTCGTTTTGAAGAAATGAATTTTGCTTTTTTATAGGAATTAGATTGGTAATTATTCCTTGTTATCTGCAATCTCTTCTTCACCATCATCTATAATTTTTAGGTGGGGTTCTTTTAAAGTTTCTTTGTTGGCGATATTTTTTTCCAACGAAAGTAAAAGAGAAGGTAAAAGCAATAAATTAGATAACATTGCAAAAAGTAAGGTGGTAGAAACCAGTCCGCCTAAGGCAACTGTGCCGCCAAAACTACTTATCATAAATACAGAAAACCCGAAAAACAAAACAATAGAAGTATAAAACATACTCACCGAAGTTTCGCGTAAAGCGGCAAAAACAGATTTTTTAATTTTCCAATTATTCTGTTTGAGCTCTTGGCGGTATTTTGCTAAAAAGTGAATAGTATCGTCTACCGAAATCCCAAAAGCAATACTAAACACCAAAATGGTAGAAGGTTTTATTGGGATGCCAATAAAGCCCATCATTCCGGCGGTAATCAATAATGGCAAAAGGTTTGGGATAAGCGAAATGATTATCATTTTAAACGAGCGGAACATCCAAGCCATAAAAATAGCAATGAGCAAAATGGCAAGCGAAAGCGATATAATAAGGTTTTTGATTAAATATTTGGTTCCTTTTTGAAAAACCAAGGCTTTCCCGGTCATTTTTACATCATAAC
Source organism: uncultured Mesonia sp. (assembly GCA_947494545.1). Lineage (GTDB taxonomy): Bacteria > Bacteroidota > Bacteroidia > Flavobacteriales > Flavobacteriaceae > Mesonia. The sequence continues at coordinate 362,342 of CANLVH010000001.1, forward strand.
GCTCGGGGGGAAAAATCTTGTTTATTTTTGGCCATAAATTGGCTTCTATGCGTTCCATTTCATCGGTGCCAACGTCTTTCATAAAAACAGTCATCCGTGCAAATTGGCCGGTACTGTCTACATAAGCATCTAAGATATTACCTTCGCCCTCTAAAGTTTTTAGGTACGGAAAGATAAAATTACGTTCTTGCCGGGTAGGAAGCTGATAATATTTTGGTTTGCCGTTATAATAAGCTTGCTTGCTGTATTTTACCAAATTTAAAACCGAAACAGATTTAGAAAGCTCCGGAATATCTACCATAAGCTCGTCTAATTCTTGCATTTTTTTTAAAGTAGAAAGTTTTAAAACGCCTTGTTTGCGGTTGGTGTTTATTAAAAACTCCATTGGCATAATGCCGTCAAATTCTTCTTCAAAAAACTCAATATCTTTAAAAAATTGCGCTTCTTTTGGCATATCTTCCAACAAACTGCCCGAAACTTTTATGGTATAAATGCCAATAATACTGGCCACCAGAGCTATAATTGACACAATATAAATACTTATACGGCGATTTTTTACCATTCCGGTAATCCAGTTTACAAAACCTTCTAACCAAGTTTTGCCCAAATGCTTTAAATGCCGCTCTTTTGGTAAAGCCAAATAACTGTAGATTATGGGGATAATAAGCAAACTAAGTATAAAAATGGCCAATATATTTATAGATGCCACAATACCAAATTCTTTAAGAAGCGTACTTTCGGTCAATATAAAAGTAGCAAAACCGGAAGCTGTGGTTACGTTGGTCATTAAAGTAGCATTACCAACTTTAGTAATAACACGCTGCAAAGATTTTGCCTGGTTTCCGTGGTTTTTAATTTCTTGTTGGTATTTATTGATAAGAAAAATACAATTGGGAATACCAATTACAATTATAAGTGGCGGAATAATAGCGGTTAAAACCGTGATTTCGTAATGCAATAAACCTAAAATTCCAAACGCCCACATTACCCCAATAATTACCGTAAGCATAGAAATTAAGGTTGCCCGGATAGAGCGGAAAAAGAAAAAGAAAATAAGGCTGGTAACTAAAAGTGCCCCGCCAACAAACCACTGTATTTCGTCTATAATGTTTTGCGAATTGAGCGTGCGGATGTACGGCATACCGGAAACGCGTACATTCATCCCGGTTTCTGCTTCAAAATTTTCTATAAGAGGCACCAAATCGTTTAGAACAAAAATCTTTCGTTCTTTAGAATTAACCACTTCCTTATCCATATAAACCGCAGTTTGCACGGTGTTAGAATGTTTGCTGTAAACCAAACCTTCGTAAAAAGGCAGTTTTTCAAACAACTCGTTTTTGTAATTGGCAATAGTGTCTTTAGAAGAAATACCGGAATCTATTAGCGGCACTAATTCAAACCTATTGGGATTGCTAAATTTTTTCAGTTTTTTTAAGTTACCTATGCCAATGGTATATTCTACCGCAGAAAAAGAGTCTAATTTGGTGGCTAGACTATTCCAAGCTTCAAAGTTTTTTGGAGTAAATAAGGCAGAATCGTTGGTGGCAATAACGATGAGGTTGCCTTCTTCTCCAAACTTATCTAGAAATTTTTGGTATTCTAGGTTTACCGGATGATCATCCGGAAGCAAGTTGGCTTCGGTATAAGAAAAACGCATGTTTTTCCATTGCATTGCCAAAAAGATGGTCATTCCTAAAACCAGCAATAAAATAATTACCCGGTTTCTTAAAATAGTTCTGGCAACAACGTTCCAAAATCCGAAGCTGAATAGTTTTAACATAGCCTAAATTTGCGGTTGCAAAGGTATAAAATGCTTGTTAATAAATCCTTAAATACGCTAAAATAAAAAGATGCTGGCTTTAAGCTTAACGCTGTAACCTTGCTTTAAGTTTGTTTTTTAAAAAATTACAAGCCATTAGGAATCTTGCGTTCTAAGAAGCTTTGTTCATTTTCTTTTCTTTGTATTCCTCTCGCTTTGCTCGTCGGATACAAGAGAAAACCCTGCGTCTAAGCTGAGGATAAACCAAGCCAAAAGAAAAGATTACAAAGCGCTGCTTTGGAACGCTAATAATACTGTTTTTTAAAAGATTATTAACTCTCAAAAAAATTCTTAGGCCGAGCTCAAGTAAAAAGAATTAAAGCTTAAAATAAAAAGTGAATTTAAACGAAATATTATCTTCAAACTTAGGTAAATGGTAAGCGCCGTAACGGTAGGCAAAGCTTAAACCAAATCCGTAAAGTATTTTATTAATTTCAAAACCGGATTCTGAATAGCCGTGGTCTAAGGTGTTAAAATTGAGTCCGTAATGCTTGTCTATATTACGCATATTACCAATGGCGTGTCTGGTAATAAGTACAATTTGCGGTTTGCTGTATTTACCAAAATCAAATTCTCTAAAGAAATGTTTAACCTGTAAACTTGCTAAGCGGTCACTAAAAAACTCGCTAAAAAACATAGTTTCAAAAGTACGCCTACCCGCAACCGAAAATCTATTTAAAATCGTTTCTTTATTTGGGTTGTTGGGAAAAGCGTGAAAACTATGCGTAAGTGGCACGTCTCCGGTAACATAATCTCCTTCTAAAATAAATTCTGTATTGTTTTGCGTGATGCGATTTATGGTATAATTTATTTTAGCGCCCAGTTTAGTAAAGTTATAATCACCGCCTAAAATATTACTGAAAGCTTGGGTGGCTTGAAAAGATATTTTTGGGTAACCAACTTCTAATTCTATGGTTTTGTCGGGAGCTTTTAAATAGGTGCTAAAAGGTGACCATCTTAACGATGCAGTAGCTTCTGTAAGCGTATAATCTTTGTAAAATTTGCCTTCGTGCTCGTAGCGGTACGAGCCGGTTTGGGTAATATCGCTTTTAGAAAGTTCCCACTCGCTCAATAAATTGGGCGTAAAACGGTGCTGCAAGCTCGCGCGCCATTTTTTGTATTTATAATAGAAATTTATATTTACCAAACGCGGTTCAAATAACGAATATACGCGGGCATCGGTAAGATAAAAATAAGAGCCAACCTCGTTTACATCGTCTGTATAATTTAAGTTTAACCAGGTGTTTTTTTCTTCGTTTAATCTAATTCCGCCGCCAAGGCTATACTTAATTTCGGCATCCTTAAAGCCGTAAACGCCGTAACCTTGTAATCTGAACTTTTCGGAAAGCTTAGCGTTTGTTTTTCCGCCAAAGCCTAAACGCAAACCTTCATAGTTATTCACTTTTATAAGGGTGCGCAGATCTACATCAAAAAAACCAATAGGGAAGTAGCCAATATTAAAGTTTTGAATAATGTCTATTTTTCTGGCAATATTCTCTTTTTTTATGATGCTATCAACTTTTTTAAAAGTAGCTCTATCTCTTGCGGTAAAAGGCAAGCTTCTGTTTTCTTGCCAATAATCTGCCGATTTTTTAGCAGCATTTGGTACTATAGAAACAGCACTTTTATTTTTAGGAATGTCTAATTCTGGATTAAATTGTATGTTTTGATTAGTGCTAACCGATTGTAAAAAAAGGTTTTGAGCGGCGTTTTTTCTTTCCGGAAGGCTTCCTAAGGAAATATTTCCGCCAAAAATCGAAACTTTTTTACCACTTGTGCCGGGTTTTAGGGTGAGCGTATTTTTTACGGGAAACCAAATATCTTCTTCCGGGAAGTATTTAAAATCTTGTTGAGCTTTAATATCTACTTCTCCAACCAATTGCCCCACGGCTTTTTGCAAACCAAAATTTAAGGTATCTATATATAAAACGCCTTCTAAACCGGCAACTGCTTTTTGTCGCTTTGGCTGAAAATAAACCAAATAAGCCGGACGCTTGGTTTGGGTGGTGTCTAAAATTTTGTAGCGGTAATTTCTAAACGAACTCTTAGTTAAGGGGCCGGCGTAATCTGTGCCAAAAACCGTATAATCTTTCTCGTACCAAGATTCTGACTGTATTTTTAAGCTCAGCAACTCATACACCGGACTTTCAAAACCTGCCGTTCTAGTTGCTTTTATTGTTTTTTTTAATCCTTTTTTTTGATTGAATTCATAAACACTCACTTGCTCTGATAAGTAGGAGCGGCCTTGGTTAAAAATGGTTTGTACTTCTCTATTTGTCGTATCTACTTGCACGTTAAGCACGCTATCTTCGTCGTCTATAATAGTTTTGCTGTAATTTTTATAACTATAGGTATCAAATTTTTCTCGACTGTTGTTTTGGGGTTTTCTGGCAATAACTTTTGCAATAATTTCTTCGGCAAGTTTTCTTGTGGGACTAATTACAATATCTTGCAAGGCTTCTCGTTTTGGCGTTAAACCTACCAATAGCTCTGATTTACCTTTTATGCTAAGGGTTTTGTTTTGAAAACCAAGATAACTTATAATTATCTCAGAAACGGTATCTGCTACTTTTAGTGTAAATGTGCCATCAACATTGGTAAGGCTTGGCGTAAGCGAATGTTGTGTATAGACATTTGCATACGGAAGCGGTTTTTGCGTGTTGGCGTTTAGTACCTTTCCGCTAATTTGCCGGTGTTGACTTACCATAAATAATGGCAGTAGAAACAAACATATTCCGATAAGGAAACGCAGCATTTATTTATTTTTTAAGTTATCGAAAAATATAAAAAAAAGCGACACTAAGGTCGCTTAAAGTCTTAAATTAGGAATAAAGCTAATTAAACCGTCATAATCTCTTTTTCTTTATTTTCTAAAATGCTATCTATTTTTTTGATGTACTTATCGGTAAGTTCTTGTACTTCATTTTCTGCGCTTCGCAATTCGTCTTCAGAAATATCTAATTTCTTAAGATCGTTGTTGGCGACTTTTCTATCGTTTCTAACGCCAATCTTAGCATCTTCGCCAACGGCTTTTGCTTGTTTGGCCAATTCTTTTCTGCGTTCTTCGGTAAGTGGTGGTACGCTAATAATTACCATATCGCCATTGTTGGAAGGGTTAAAACCTAAATTGGCTATTTGAATACCTTTTTCAATTTCTTGAATCATAGATTTTTCAAAAGGAGTAACCGTAATGGTTCTTGCATCCGGAGCGTGTACGTTACCAACTTGATTTAGCGGCGTTTGTGAGCCGTAATAATCTACCATTACGCTGCTAAGCATTGTAGGACTGGCTTTGCCGGCACGTATATTAAGCAATTGTTTTTCTAAATGCTTAATAGCCATTTGCATAGATTCTTCTGTGCTTTCTATAATAAAACTAACATCTTCCATTTGTGAATTATTTTTGGTCTTTTTTGTTAAAATTGGGTTTATAGATTTACTTTGGTGCCAACATTCTCTCCCGAAACTACCTTTAGTAAATTCCCGGGTTTATTCATATCAAAAACTATAATTGGCAATTCATTTTCTTGGCTTAAGGTAAAAGCGGTGGTATCCATAACTTTTAAACCTTTTCGCAATACATCGTCAAAAGTGATAAAATCAAATTTGGTTGCTTCGCGATTTTTTTCCGGGTCTGAAGTGTAAATACCATCTACCCGCGTTCCTTTTAAAATAACATCGGCATTAATTTCTATAGCGCGTAAAACCGCTGCTGAATCTGTCGTAAAATAAGGATTTCCTGTGCCACCACCAAATATTACTACCCGGCCTTTATCTAAATGCCGCATAGCTTTACGCCGAATAAATGGTTCTGCTACTTCGTTTATTTTTACGGCAGATTGCAATCTTGTTGGTACATCTGCATCTTCGCAAGCGCTTTGTAAAGCCAAACCATTTATTACGGTGGCCAGCATACCCATATGGTCTGCTTGCACACGATCCATACCTTTACTGGCACCGGCTACGCCTCTAAAAATATTTCCACCGCCAATTACTATGGCAACTTCAATACCTTTATCGGTTACGCTCTTAATTTCTTGGGCATAATCTGCCAAGCGTTCCGGGTCAATTCCGTACTGGCGTTTTCCCATTAAAGCTTCGCCGGAGAGTTTTAAAAGAATTCGTTTATATTGCATAGGTTGTGTTGATAAGTTTTGCAAATATAGTGATAATCTTTTTGCGCAAAAGCATTGCATAAAAAAACCACTTTATCAAGATAGATAAAGTGGTTTTTTCTAGAATTTTAATAAAAATTTTAGCCTAAAGCTACACGCTCAAAGCCTATAACTTTTACGTCTTTTCCTAAAGATTGTACGTGTTCTTGCACGGTAGTTTTACTGTCTTTAATAGATACTTGGTTTACCAAAGTATTGTCTTTATAAAAACGTTTTATTTTACCTTGAGCAATTTTATCTAACATTTCTTCTGGTTTGCCTTCTTTACGCAACGTTTCTTTTGCTATTTCTATTTCTTTATCTACAACGTCTTGTGGTACGCCGTCTTCGTTTAAAGCAATAGGATTCATAGCAGCAGCTTGCATAGAAACGTCTTTTGCAACATCTTCTGCACCATCAACCGCTTTAGACAAGCCGGTTAATACAGCAATTTTGTTACCGGCGTGAATGTAAGAACCCACAAATGGAGCTTCTAAAGTTTTAAAAGCACCAATTTCTATTTTCTCACCAATAACTCCGGTTTGCTCGGTAAGTTTTTCTTCTACGCTAAGACCTTTAAAATCTGCGTTTAAGAATTCTTCTTTAGAATTGTAATCTAAAGCCAAGCCAGCAAAATCATTAGCCAATTGTATAAAGTCTTCATTTTTAGCAACAAAGTCTGTTTCGCAATTTAAAGAGATAATTACTCCGCGGGTTTTGTCATCGTTTACTTTTGCAATAGCAGCTCCTTCAGAAGATTCTCTGTCGGCGCGCTTAGCAGCAATTTTCTGACCTTTTTTACGAAGCACTTCAATTGCTTTATCATAATCACCATCTGCCTCTACAAGAGCTTTTTTACAGTCCATCATTCCGGCACCGGTGGTTTTTCTTAATTTATTTACTTCAGCAGCAGTTATCTTAGCCATATTTTTTGTGTTTTATAGTTTGAAAAAATAAGTCGTTTGTTAAAAACTTAGTTTACAAAACGACTTATCCCATAAAAGATTTTATTTTTTGTCTTCTTTTTTGTCTGACAAAGCTTTGTCTAAGGTTTCTTGTTTAGACTCTAATTTTACGTCTTCTTTAGCCTCTTTCATTGCTTTTTTGTCTTCTTTATCTGTAGAAGGCACTTCTGCTTTTGGCTGTTTTGCTTTGGCAGCTTTTTTAGTAGCTTCTTCTTTTTTTGCAGCTTCTTTCTTTTCTTTCTTCGCTTCTTTTTCTGCTTTGCGGTCAGATAAACCGTCTACAATAGCATCAGAAACATAAGAAACCACTTTTTTGATAGATTTTGAAGCATCATCGTTTGCTGGAATGGCATATTCTACCTCTCGCGGATCTGAGTTGGTATCTACCATTGCAAAAATAGGAATGTTTAATTTCTGTGCTTCCTTAATCGCAATATGCTCGCGGGTAATATCTACGACAAAAAGTGCGCCCGGTAAACGGGTCATATCTGTAATAGAGCCTAACTGCTTTTCTAATTTTGCGCGCAAGCGGCTTACTTGCAAACGCTCTTTTTTAGAAAGAGAATTAAAGGTGCCGTCTTTTTTCATACGGTCTATAGAAGCCATTTTTTTAACCGCTTTTCTAATGGTTACAAAGTTGGTTAACATACCACCTGGCCAACGCTCGGTAATGTAAGGCATGTTTGCTTTTTCTGCTTCTTCAGCAACAATTTCTTTTGCTTGTTTTTTGGTAGCAACAAATAAGATTTTTCTACCACTAGCTGCTATTTTGCTAAGCGCGTCTCCGGCTTCTTGCATTTTTGCAGCACTTTTGTATAGGTTTATGATGTGAATCCCGTTACGCTCCATATAGATATAAGGTGCCATATTCGGGTTCCATCTTCTGGTAAGGTGACCAAAGTGTACACCTGCGTCCAGTAAGTCTTTTACTTCTATGTTTTTTGCCATTTTTGTAATAGTTTACGTTCTGTTGAGATAGCAATAGATAAGTGGCTTACGCTATTTTGGTAACGGCCTCACCTATTTAGATGCTAAACTAACTCCCAAACCTTGCCTTTGGGATAACAACAAAATTTATAATTAAATTTGAATACTTTTTGAAAAGCAAAAGCCTTCCAAAACCAATTAACGTTTTGAGAATTGGAATTTTTTACGGGCTTTCTTCTGACCGAATTTCTTACGCTCTACCATTCTTGGGTCACGTGTTAATAAACCTTCCGGTTTTAAAATGCCACGGTTTTCTGCATCTAGCTCACACATTGCTCTAGATAAAGCTAAACGTATTGCTTCTGCTTGCCCGGTAATTCCACCGCCAAAAACGTTTACCGAAACATCAAAGTTCTCTTCGTTACCGGTTAACATTAATGCTTGGTTCACTTTGTACTGAAGTGTACCGGTGGTAAAATAATCTTTTAGGTCTTTGGTGTTTACGGTAATGTTTCCTTTACCTTCCGATAAGTAAACACGCGCAACAGCAGTTTTTCTACGACCTATTTTGTGAATTGTCTCCATTTACACCAGTTCGTTTAAATTAATACTTTTTGGTTTTTGCGCATCATATTTGTGCTCTCCGCCTACAAAAACCTTTAAATTGTTAAAAAGTGCCGATCCTAATTTATTTTTAGGTAGCATTCCTTTAACCGCTTTCTCCACAACTCTTGTTGGATCTTTGTCAAATAATTCTTGCGCGGTTAAACGTCTTTGTCCCCCTGGGTAATTGGTGTAACGAATATATTCTTTCGCTTCCCATTTTTTACCGGTTAAGTTGACTTTCTCTGCGTTAATGATTATTACATTGTCGCCGCAGTCAACGTGTGGGGTGAAATTTGGCTTGTGCTTTCCTCTAATATACTTTGCAGCAATAGAAGCAAGGCGACCAAGCGATTGTCCGTCAGCATCCATAACAACCCACTCTTTATTTACAGTTTGGTTGTTGGCAGATACTGTTTTGTAACTTAATGTGTCCACACTAACTTTTTTTAATAATTAAACATTCCTTGCCCTTTCCCAATTTAGGGAAACGGGGTGCAAAAATACAATTATAAATTTATTTAGCAAGAAGCCTAAGCTATTATTTTAAAATAGCCACTCAGTTACAAGTAGTTGAATGTTAAATGCTTTGTGTTATTAGCTTTATGCTATAGGCTGTAAGCGACATAAAAATTGTATAGTGGATACTGTATATTGAAGCATTTTAAAAAGTTTAAGTGAAAACCCACTAATCTCCAATTAACCAGTTAACGAATTACCATTACACGATTTTACGAACCATGAATCATGACAAAAAAGAACCACGATTAAAAATTGTATAGTGTATATTGAATAATGTATAGTGAAGCATTTCAAAAAGTTTAAGCAAAAACCCAACTAATCCCAAATTAACCAATTAACAAATCACCACTACACGAATAAACGATTATACGTGCTACGAACCACGACATAAAAGAACCACGATTAAAAAACGTATATTGTATATTGTCTCTTTATAAAATTATCCGAATTAATTAATTCCTAAAACCTACCACCTAATCCCTAATTAACAAATCACGACAAAAAAGAAGCGAAAAACGATAAACAAAAAACGCACAACGCTCAACGCTTACCGCAAAAACCCCATGCTTTTTACTTCTTTCTGAATTTCTGCAATATCTTCGGGGATGTTGTTTTCTACGATTAACCAATTTACGTCTAAGCCGTGGTTAATGGCGGTTTTCATAAGTACATGTTGGCTTGCAATTGCCTTTCCTAATTCCGGCAAAGTTTCTTCAAACTCTAAAAGTATGTCTTCGTGCATTTTTTGTAACAAAACCAAAATCTTAAACGAACGCGCCACTACATAAACACAAAATTTTTGTGCGTGCATCGGATGGGTTTCCTCAAACAATTCTTCGGCGTTTTTTATTACTGTAGTAAGCATAAGTATGTTTAAAGAAATTTCTCCAAATTTATCTTTGGTAGTACGTACGTGTGCGCTTATGTCTCCACTTAAAAAACTGGTAAGTACTTTTAGTTGGTTTAGTGATTTCGCCTCTTTTGCGATGCTGCGACTCTGCTTTTTTACGTGTTCCTCTAGCTCTTGTCGTCTTTCTTCCACATTTTTATCGTCTAAAAGCTCAAAATACAATTGGTCTACTAATTTTTTATCTTTTTTGAGTAAACGCAATAGCAATTTGTCTTTTTCCTTTTCGGATAAGTGCAATACTGCTTCTTTAAACTCTTTACTGAATTTCATAATCGTTTTAATTTTGTGAACCTAAAATAGTTATTCCCCGCCCGTTCTTTTCCCTAAAAAAAACGTTAGCGTGGCAAAACCCAAGAAAACAATAATTTTTCCGAATAAATAAGCATGGCCATAGGTGGTTAATTGTTCTAAACCTTCCGTAAAGATAAAGACAATATTTACCAGCAAAGCAATAGCAATTAACAAACAAGCAAAAAATATAATTTTTTTCATTACAATTATTTCCTAAAACCTAACACCTAAATCCTAATGCCTACCACCTAATACCTACTACTTAAAACGCCTAATGCGCTTCCAGCCAATCTTGACCAACGCCAATTTCTACATCTAATGGGACTTCCAATTTAAAAGCATTTTCCATTTCGGTTTTGATTAGGGGTTTTAATTCTTCCAACTCGTCTTTGTGTACATCAAATACCAACTCATCGTGTACTTGCAACAACATTTTAGATTTATACTGCTTTTCGCTTAGTTTTTTCTGAATATTAATCATTGCCACTTTTATAATATCTGCGGCACTACCCTGTATTGGCGCGTTTACGGCGTTGCGCTCTGCCGCGCTTCGCACTACGTGGTTACGGGCAGTTATGTCTTTTAAGTAACGCCGTCTTCCCATAACGGTAGAAACATAACCGTGCTCACGCGCAAATTCTACCTGTTCGTGAATGTATTCGCGTAATTTTGGATAGGTTTTATAATAGGTGTCAATTAATTCTTTTGCTTCTGCCCGGGATAAATCGGTTTGGTTGCTTAGACCAAAAGCAGAAACCCCATAAATAATTCCAAAATTTACGGTTTTTGCATTGCTACGTTGTTCGCGCGTAACTTCTTCCATAGGAACGTCAAAAACTTTAGCCGCGGTAGAAGCGTGAATGTCTTCGCCATCTTTAAAAGCTTTTATCATTGTATCTTCTTTACTTAAAGCGGCAATAATGCGCAATTCTATTTGCGAATAATCTGCGGCAAGCAACACATAATTTTCATCGCGCGGTACAAAAGCTTTACGGACTTGTCTGCCGCGCTCAGTACGAATTGGGATGTTTTGCAAATTAGGATTGTTAGAGCTCAACCTTCCCGTGGCGGCTACGGTTTGCATATATTGTGTGTGCACGCGCCCGGTTTTTTCTTCTATTACTTCCGGCAAGGCATCTATATACGTATTTTTAAGTTTTACCAAACCGCGCCATTGCAAAACGTCTGCAACAATTTGATGCTCGCCGGCCAAATCTGATAATACATCTTCTGCGGTAGAAAATTGCCCCGTACGGGTTTTCTTGGGTTTTTCTACCAATTGCATTTTACCAAATAAAATCTCGCCCAGTTGCTTTGGCGAACCTATATTAAATTCTTCTTTTGTTTCTTGGTAAATGGTTTTTTCAAGTTCTGCAATGTCTTTGGTAAGCGCATTGGAGAGTTCTTTTAAAAAATCGCGGTCTATGCGAATGCCCTCCAATTCCATTTCTGCCAAAACGCGTAGCAACGGAATTTCTATTTCTGCAAACAATTTTTCGTTGTCGGCATCTTTTAATTCTTCCGTAAAGAAATGTTTTAGTTGTAAAGTGATATCAGCATCTTCTACGGCATATTCGGTTTGTTGTTTTAAGGAAACGCTGCGCATAGATTTTTGCTTTTTCCCTTTTTTGCCGATTAGTTTTTCTATAGAAAGCGGTTGATAATTTAAATAAGTTTCCGAAAGCACATCCATATTATGCCGCATATCCGGATTAATGATGTAATGCGCCAACATCGTGTCAAACAAACTGCCTTTTACCTTTATGTTGTAATTGGCTAAAACTTTTATGTCATATTTTAAATTCTGACCAACTTTTTCAATTTCTTCCGACTCAAAAAACGGGCGAAATTGCTCTATTTTTTCTTGGGCTTCTTCTTGATTTTCCGGAAAACTCACATAATAACCTTTGCCGGTTTCCCAACTAAAAGCAATGCCTACCAATGTGGCTTGGTTGGTATTTAGGCTGGTAGTCTCGGTATCAAAACAAACCGATTGTTGTTTCATTAAACGCTCTAAAAACAATTTGGTTGCCATTCCCGGCGCTACATTTTGATATAAATGCGGGGTGTTTTCTAAATTTTTGTAACCTTGAAAATCTTCGGCGGCTACATCTTTTTGATCGCCTTCCCCAAATAGAGAAAACTGACCGGCGCCCGCTATTTTCTCTTCTTTTTGTGTAGCTTTTTTATCGGAAGTGGTCAAACCTTTATCTGAATCACTTCCTTCGTTAAACATTTTCACAAACTGGTCGGTAAGACGTCTAAACTCCAGTTCCTGAAAAATTTCTACTACTTTTTCTGCATCGGGTTTAGAAAGTTCGTAATCTTCTTCGTTAAAGGTTACGTCACATTCCGTAAAGATAGTGGCCAATTTTCTTGATAAGCGACCCAATTCTTCGTTGGCGATTACCTTTTCTTTCATCTTACCTTTTAGCTCGTCTATATTTTCATATAAACCTTGCATTCCGCCATATTTTTTAATAAACTTTTTAGCGGTTTTATCGCCCACTCCCGGCAATCCCGGAATATTATCCGAGGCATCGCCCATCATTCCTAAATAATCAATAACCTGCTCTGGTTTTTCTACTCCAAAACGTTTTTGCACTTCCGGGATTCCCCAAACTTCTATACTATTTCCCATTCGGGCGGGGCGGTACATAAAGATATTTTCAGAAACCAATTGCGCAAAATCTTTGTCTGGCGTTACCATAAATACTTGGTAATTTTCTTTTTCGGCCTGTTTTGCCAAAGTGCCAATAATATCATCGGCTTCCAAGCCGGAAAGTTCTACTACCGGAATGTGCATTGCTTTTAAAATGTCTTGAATAATTGGGATAGACTGCTTTATCACATCTGGCGTGGCATCTCTATTGGCCTTATAATCTGCAAAAAGCTCTGTGCGTTCTGCGCTGCCATCTTTATCAAAACAAACGGCCAAATGGTCTGGTTTTTCTCTTTTTATAACATCAAACAAAGAATTTACAAAACCCATTATGGCAGAAGTGTCCTGGCCTTTAGAATTTATAATCGGGTTTTTGATAAGGGCATAATAGCCTCTAAAAATTAAAGCATAAGCGTCTAATAAGAAAAGGCGTTTTTGATTGGCCATAGTGTAAGGGAATTTAAAAGTTTGAAAGTCAAAATTACGAGTAATTTAAGCAAAATAGAAAAAATGTGGCAATTCCTTTTTTAGTAATATAAACTATATGAAATCTAAAGTTTTTAAATCCTTTTTCTTCAGTATAGCTAAGCTTTTCCGTAAAGAATTTTTGTCCCCAAATCTATTTGGGGATTGGTTCGTTTTCTTTGGACGAGCAAAGAAAATGAACAAAAGCTTCTTAGAATGCAAAATTTCTGTGTTTAAAAATTTTTATGAAGTTCAAATCAAAAACTATTTCTTTCACACGCGTTAAAATATTGAGAAAGTAAATTTTAGGAACAAGTATTGCATTAAATTTGCCGACTCAAAATTTTATTATGCGCTGGTTTATTTTTATAACGCTTTATTGTTTACTCACTTGGTACAGCTTTCAAGCCGTAAAAACCCTTACTAAAAATACGTATTTGCACTTTGGGTTTCTTGGGTTGGTAACTTTGGTGCTATCTTATTTTTTATACCATTGGTTGCAACCTTACTCGGGCAGTGTGTTTACAGGAAACAGAAGTTTGGCTTTTGGTTTTGTTTTAGCCGTTATGGCAGCCGAAGCTGTTATTGTACTCTTTATGTTTGGCGAAGATATTTTGCGGTTTCTTTATTTTGGTTACCAAAAATTATTTACCAAATCTGCTGTAGAAGCTTTGCCTTCCCGAAGAAAATTTGTGAGCACATTAGCTTTAGGTCTCGCTGCAATACCATTTGCTTCTTTGCTTTACGGAATGTGGCGCGGCAAATACAATTTTAAAGTTTTAGAATACGAATTAACTTTTGATGATCTTCCCGAGGCTTTTGATGGCTACCGTATAACCCAAATTAGCGATGTACATAGCGGAAGTTTTGATAACCATAAAAAAATAGAATACGCTGTAGATTTGATTAATCAGCAACAGAGCGATGCTATAGTTTTTACCGGAGATTTGGTAAACAACCGCGCAGACGAAATGCAAGATTGGAAAAATCTCTTTAAAAAACTGGATGCCAAAGATGGTGTTTTTTCTATTTTAGGAAACCACGATTATGGCGATTATGTAAAGTGGAATTCCGCTAAGGAAAAGAAAGAAAACCTACAACAGCTTAAAAAGACTCAAAACGAAATGGGTTGGGATTTGCTTTTAAACGAGCATAGAACCATAGAGCGCAACCAACAAAAAATTGCAGTAGTAGGTGTAGAAAATTGGGGTTCCGGTGGTTTTGTAAAACACGGCGATATAGATAAAGCCAGCCAAAATCTTTCTGAAAAAGATTTTAAAATAGTGCTAAGTCACGACCCATCTTATTGGGACGAACATATTCGAGATCACGATAAAAATTACCAACTTACTTTAAGCGGCCATACACACGGAATGCAATTTGGTATAGAAATTCCCGGTTGGTTTAAATGGAGTCCGGTGCAGTTTAGATACAAACATTGGGCAGGTATTTATAAAGAAAAAAACAGATTTATAAATGTTAACCGCGGATTTGGCTTTTTGGCCTACCCGGGTAGAGTTGGTATGTGGCCGGAGATAACCGTTGTAAAGTTAAAAAAATCAACGATTTAACTTTTTATTTTACATTTAATCTATATTTTTGTCGTTTAAACGGAAAGAGATTAAATGATGAGAAAGAGATTATTACTATTATTTTTACTAATTGTATCCCCAATTTTTTTACACGCACAAGTAGGTATTAATACTATAGATCCGGACGAGTCTTCAAGTCTGGATATCAGATCTACAGAGAGCGGCTTGTTAATACCCCGAATGACTACTGCGCAACGACAAGCTATTGTAGAGCCTGCTCATTCATTACTTGTTTACGATACAGATTTAGATGGTTATTATTATAATCAAGGAACTCCTTCTTCCGAAGACTGGGTTTTATTACTAACAGATACAAATACACGAGACAATTATGTAATTGTAAAAAGTGTAGAAGATTTCCCGGGCGGAGGTCAAGGAGGAACAATTACTTTAGATACTAATACACTTTACGAAATTAATGGTGTAATAACCACTAGTCAATCTATTAATGTAAATGGAGCTTATGTAGTGGGTAAAGATACCAATGAAGATGTTATAAACTATACAGGTTCTGCCTCTCTGTTTGTTGGATCGCAAAATGCTAGTTTTAGAAATTTAACATTTAATAATTCAAATACAGGTAGCGTATTTGATCTTTCTGCTTCTAATACTAATAGTCTAATAGCTCAAAGCGTCGTAGTAAATGGGTTTAGCTCCGTTGGAAGCGTTGCAGGATATGGATTAGTATTTTTTAATGTGTTACAATATATTGGAAATTCAGATGGAATCACTTATTCAGATATAGGTAACTTATTACTTAATAATATGGGATGGCAACCTAGTAACGGCGGTGCTTACGAAACATTTACAGGTACTTTTGGTTTTATACAGAAAATAAGTGGTTTTTCTACCGTTGCTTCTGGAGCGGTTGGTATAGATGTTAGTTCTAATCCTACCGTCGAGAATGCAACAGTAAAACAAACTGTATTTACAGGAAGTGGGGACTATGTTATGCCTTATAGTTCAGGTCAAATTTATGCTGGATATAATTTTACAAATGATTGGGCGGTAGATTGTGTAGGTATTCCTAAAGAGATAGATGATAGTGCTACTGGAATTATCTTTATAGAACGAAATACTGGTTCTTCAGGTCCTGTTTTCGATATAGGGTCTGGTAGAAAGCCGATTGAAGGAACATATCAATCTAATGATTTGTTCAGAATGAGTGATTCAGCAAATGGTTTAACAGAAAATGTATTACAATATAACGGGAAAGCGCCAAGACAATTTCAGGTAAGTTCTTCTATATCTTACGAAACCACTTCGGGAACCTCAAGTACTGTTTTGGCATTTTATGTAGTAAGATATGATAGTGCAGGTAATTTGCTTGAAATTCCCAATGGAATTGAGTCTTATGACGAAGTTGATGTGAATAACAGCGTAAGAAATGTTTCTGTGGTAGGAACTGTAACGATGAACCCGGGCGATTATGTAAGAGTTTTTGCACAATTAATTAGTTCTGGATCTAGTCCTCGAGATACCTTAAGAGCATATTCTATGAATCTCTCTTTATTTTAAAAATCTTAACAATTTCCTAATCTTTTGGTGATTATAAGCGCCTTGCTTAATTTTATTTTTTAAAATAAAAATTTATGGCAAAATTTGGGAGTTTAATACAATCTGAAAAACCGGTCTTGCTCTGCTTTTACGATAGCGAAAATGCCGAGCAAGTAGAGAGTTTAAAAGATAAGCTTAAAAAGGTGGCTGCCGCACCAAATGTAGATTCCAGAGTTATTAAAATAGATGCGCAAAGCAACCAGAAATTGGTACAAGCGCTAAAAATTAACCATCTTCCAAGTTTTATGGTCTATAAAAATGAAAAATTATTGTGGCAGGAAGCAGGTAACCTTTCGGTGGAAAGTTTGATAGAAGTGCTTCAGAAAAACGCTTAAAGTTTTTTAAACAAATAGCCTTTTTTGCTGTAATGTTCTAAAACCTTCGGTAGAACATAACGCAAGTTTTTTTCTGCTTTCAGACTATCGTGAAAAACGATTATACTTCCCGGTTTTGCGTAATTCAATACATTTTGAAGACATCTTTCTTGCGATATAGCATTGTCGTAATCCCTACTCAACACGCTCCACATGATAATTTTATATCCTTTTTGCAGTAAACATTTTGCTTGCTTAGCGCGAATTTTTCCGTAAGGAGGTCGTAGCAAGTTACTTTTTATTAATTTATTGGCTTTTTCTGTATTCTCTAAATAGGTTTTGGTACTGTTTTTCCAACCATTTAAATGCTTATGCGTATGGTTGCCAACAGCGTGATTGGAAGCTAAAAGTTGCTGAAATATCTCCGGATGTTTTTTTACATTTTCGCCAATGCAAAAAAAAGTAGCTTCTGCTTGGTATTCTTCTAATTTTTTTAAAACCCAAGGCGTAACTTTTGGAATTGGTCCATCGTCAAAAGTTAGGTATACGCTTTTATCAGAAACGCTTTTATTCCAAACGTATTTGGAATAAAAGCGCTTTACTATGGCCGGAACCCTTATAAATTTTAAGCTATCTAAAAATTTACGGTATAGGGGTACTTTGGGCAGAGTCAATTGGTAATTGTTTTTGGTTGTTATCCGGCAATAAATCTTTCTGATTTTGGTCTATTTGCTCTTGCTGTTGCGCCGGGTCATAATCTTCTTCGTCTTCGTAAAAATGTTCAAAAAGCTGCAAGTGTTTGTTAAATGCTTTTGCTTCTTGCTCTATTAATTGTTCGTCTTGGTTATAGAGTAGTAAATCTACCAGACTTCTGTAGCGCTCTATGTTGGTGATTATTTCATCGCCCATTTGGTATTGTCTCTCTAAGCTAAGCTGACTGTAATATTGCAGGGTTTCTTTGTATTTTTCTGCTACTTCTTGCCAAATTTCTCTGGCTTTTTCTTTTTCGCCAATTTGATAATACCCGCTAATAAAAGGCTCTAAAAGCGTGTAATAACCAAATTTGTCTACCGGCATTTTTTCCATACCCAAATCTAAAATTTCTTTTGCTTTTTGGGTTTTGCCTTCTGCCAGTAAATTTTCTACTAAACGCGCTAAATTGCCGCGATAGGTAATAGAGTTTTTACGGGTTTCAGGATCGTGGTAAATGTCGTCGCTACCATTATTGTCCCAATCCCAATTGGTAACAATATCGTACATTTTTTCGGTATCTATTCTTCCCATATCGTATGGGGTTTCCGGGTCTATTTCTGTTTTAATTGGTACCAGTTTATAGCAAACCCCATCTAATTGTAAATAATCTTTCATCCATAAATAATTGGCATCGCCAAAGCTGCCGCCGGTAAAGTAAATAGGTCTTTCCCAATTGGCATTGGCAACAATATCTAACATTAGTAAAGTGTTTTTATAAATCACTTCGCTACCAATTTTTAAGTCGATATGCGGTACAATTTTATCGCGATCTTCTTCCTTTACAATTCCGCTGGCAATTGCTGTTTCCGGGTTAACCGGAATACGTAAATTTTTGGTAGGAAAAGTATTGATTGTTTGTCCGTTTTGCATTTCTGCTTGGGTAGTTGGGTTGTCACTTGCAATATACTGTATCCACTTTTTAATAAGTAAAGTGTCTTTAATTCTCGGATCTTCGTAATAACGTACATAGTCGTTAGTGCCGTACTGAAAGTCTTCTCTTTCTAAGATAGTTTTTACCGGTTCACTTTTATAAGCGGCTTCTTTCATTTGCGAGATATACCAAGAAGTGGCGAGCAAACTGGTGTTTATAATGCGTACGTCTGTGCGGTAACCTTCAATTTCTTGCGCATACCAAAGCGCAAAAGTATCGTTGTCTCCAATGGTAAACAAAATACCATTTTCTTCTACAGAATCTAAATACATTTTTGCCATAGAACGTGCGGTATATCTGTCTGAACGATCGTGATCGTCCCAATTTTGGGAGACCAAAACCCCGGGAACGGCCAATAAACAAACCACCGTAACCAGTGGCGCTACTATTTTGGGTTTTAAATGTTCACGCAGCAAATCGTAGAGCGCATACACCCCAAAACCAATCCAGATGGCAAACACATAAAAGGAACCAACCAAGGCATAATCGCGCTCGCGCGGTTCAAATGGTCGTTCGTTTAGGTAAATTTTTAGTGCAATTCCCGTAAAAAGGAAAAACACCAATAAGACCCAAAAATTTTTATTATCGTTTTTTAACTGAAAAACCAAACCGAGCAATCCTAAAATAAGCGGCAAAAAGAAATAGGTATTACGCGCCTTATTGTTTTTTACATCGGAAGGTAAATTTTCTTGCGAGCCTAATCTAATTTCGTCTAAAAAGTTAATTCCGCTAAGCCAATTACCGTGTACATCGTTGTATTTACCTTGCACATCGTCTTGGCGCCCGACAAAATTCCACATAAAATAGCGCCAATACATATACCCAATCTGAAACTCAAACAAATAACGCAGATTGGAAGCCATGCTTGGTTTTTCTACGTTTAGATACTGACTGAATTGCCGCAGGAAAGAAATATAATCTTCGTTAGTAATCTGGTTTAAAGCATAAGCTTTTTTAAACTCGCGCACGGTTTGCACCAGTTGTTGCTCGCTTCTGTATTCTGGTTTTATGCTAAAATCTAACGCGCCGGTAAATTGCATATAATTGGCGGCATGCTCTGTACTCCACATTCGCGGGAATAAAGCTTTATGCTGCGGACCGGAATTTTGCTTGGCATTTTTGTAGTTATTTACAATCTCGTAGTTGCCGGTTTCGTAATTCTCTTCGTATTTCGGTTTATCGTCTATATATGGATTGTCAGGATCTAAGGTGCCAAAAATATCGGAGAATTGCGGACCGTAAAACAAACTATTATCGGGGTATTGTTCCCGATTATAATACGCTAGTAATTCTCTTGCGTTATCCGGACTGTTTTCGTTAATTACCGTTCCGGCGTTGGCACGAATTGGTAACATAATCCAGCTGGAAAATCCTATAAAAATAAAGAGGATGCACAACAAGAAAGTGTTGGCGTGTATAAAATCTTTTTTTCGGGTGTACCGAAGTAAATAATAAAAAGCAGCAATTAGCACCAAACCGGCAATAATGGTTCCCGAATTAAACGGTAAACCAATACTGTTTACAAAAAACACTTCTGCTTCCGCAAAGAAAGTAAGCGTGTAGGGCAATAATAGTAGGAAAATAAACAATAAAATAGCCACTACAATAAGGTTGGCAAAAATAAAGTTCTTAACGGTTATTTTTTCTACGTTTTTAAAATAATACAGAAATCCGATTGCAGGAATGGTAAGCAAAGCCATAAAGTGAACTCCAAAGGAAAGTCCGATAATAAAAGCGATTAAAATAAGCCAGCGGTTGCCGCGGGGTTTAAACATATCGCGTTCCCATAAAAGTCCCAGATAAAACATAATAGCCATTAAGCAGCTGGCCATTGCATACACTTCTGTTTCTCCTGCGTTGAACCAAAAACTATCTGTAAAACTAAAAGCCAAACTACCAACCGCAGCACTACCAAGAACCGCAATTTTTTCTGAGCCGGATAGCGTTTCTGCGGGACCGGCAATTTTTCTGACCAAGAGCGAGATAGACCAAAACATGAATAAAATAGTAAAAGCACTCGAAACAGCCGAAAGCATGTTTACCATAAAAGCTACATTTTCTGCATCTGGCGCAAACATGGAAAAGAAAGCGCCCATCATTTGAAAGAACGGCGCTCCCGGCGGGTGACCTACCTGTAATTTTGCGGAGGTAGAAATATATTCTCCCGAATCCCAAAAACTGGTAGTGGGTTCTACCGTTAACGTATAGGTAATTAAAGCTATTAAGAAAACGGTCCAACCCAAAATTTGGTTCCACCGGCTAAAGTTGAAATTCTTCATTATAATGATTTAAAAATCGCTCAACGGCGAATTTAAGAATATTTGCTTGTTTTAGGAACGAAAATTAATCTATAAAATTTTACCGGGCGATGTTTTTGTGGATTGGGGGTTAGTTAATTAGTGATTAGTGATATGTAAATTCGTTAATTTGGTATATTGGGGATTAGTCAATTAGTGATTGGTTAATTGGTTGACGCGCGTGACTCTATAAAGTAACAATATACATTTTTTAATTTGGTCTTGAGTCAAATAGTCATGAGTATTGGGTCGTTAGTAGTTTTTCGTTGTTTGTTGATTGACTTGTTAAATTGAGAATAGTTAATTGGTTGATTAGTTGACGCGGGTGACTCTATAAAGCAACGATGTACATTATACACTATACATTTTTTTAATTTGGTCTTGAGTCAAATAGTCGTGAGTCTTGGATCTTTTGACGTTGTGTGTTTTTCGTGTGATCGAATATTGGTGTATTTGTAGATTAGTAAATTAGTGATTGGTTAATTGGTTGACGCGCGTGACTCTATAAAGCAACAATGTACATTATACACTATACATTTTTTTAATTTGGTCTTGAGTCAAATAGTCGTGAGTCTTGGGTCTTTTGACGTTGTGTGTTTTTCGTGTGATCGAATATTGGTGTATTTGTAGATTAGTAAATTAGTGATTGGTTAATTGGTTGACGCGTGTGACTCTATAAAGTAACAATATACATTTTTTAATTTGGTCTTGAGTCAAATAGTCGTGAGTCTTGGGTCTTTTGACGTTGTGTGTTTTTGGTTTAGCGTTTTTCGTGTCAAATAAAGTTATTTCTGCTTACCGCTTAAAGCTTATCGCCCTATTTAATCTACCGGAAAATTAACGCTAAATGCGCGATATTTTAAAAGCGCAACAAAAACTGCTCCCCCAACCGCGTTACCTAGCAGTGCCAAACTCTGAAATTTAGCATAATCTACAATTTGTATTTTTTCTGAACTTATTAAACCTGCAAAAACTTCTACATTACCAATAATACTATGGTGCAAACCGGTAAAAGACATAGTAGCGGTTATCCCGAAGATAATTAAAATACGGCTTACGGTATCTTTGGAAGAAGTAATAAGCCAAGAAAGTAATCCCATAAGCCAGCCGGCTAAAATGGCGCTAACAAAAATACTAAACGATGCAGCTTCGGTTACGTGAAGTGCAATTTTTTCTATCGTTAGCATATCAAAAATATGTAGTTTAGGACCTATCCATAATAAGACTAAAGCAATAAGATAACCGCCAATTAAATTGCCCATAATAACAATAGTCCACAATTTTAAGAGACGCCAAACAGATTGTTTTTTATTAAGTACAGGAAGGGTTAAAAGCGAAGTTTGTTCGGTAAATAAAATAGATTGTCCTAAAATAACCATTAAAAAACCAAACGGATAAACCAATGCAAGCATCTTAAAATTTACTTCTTCGGTAAAAATGCCCGTTAAAAAATAGAAGAGCGTACAGAGCAACAGATAACTAAAACCAATTTCAAGACCAGCGGTAAACGAGCTTAAAAATATACTTCTAGAGCTACGGTCATATATTTCTTGGCCTTCTGTAATTTGTTCTTTTAAAATTTGGCCGTGACTTTTCTTTGTATTTTTTTCTTCTGAATTTGTTTTCTCTAACTCAGAGTCGATGTTTTTTTGTCGTTCTTTTTCTTGTTGGTTTTCTTCCATGCAGCTTTTTTGCTAAAAGCGTAAACGCCTTTTTTATGTTTATACTGCAAAATACTATTTATTTTCGGATTGTGTGTTGTTAAATGGTATTGAGTAGTTAGTATTGAGTAGCGCATATTTAGTAAATATTGGCTTTCCAAGCAGCCAAATAGATTGTTTACGTTTTTGAAACTGAACTTTGTTGGGTGCTGAAGTAAAAAATAAAATAAATTTTACATGCATAAATTCTTTATTCTGAATACTTTATTTGCCTTTAAGAAATGCTTTAGTCAAAAAGGGCAATAATTTTTATTTTTTTGTTTGGTATAATCAAACTTTCTATTAAATTTGCATCCGCATTGATATATTGGCCTATGGTGTAACTGGCAACACGTCTGGTTTTGGTCCAGAAGAGTCTAGGTTCGAGCCCTAGTAGGCCAACAAGAAAAGCCCTTAACTAATTGCAGTTAAGGGCTTTGTGTTTTTAAGGAAAATAAGGAAATGGGCGAGAAGCCTGTCTCGAGCGCAGTCGAGAGGAGCCCTAGTAGGCCAACAAATGAAAACCGAATTCTAAAAGAGTTCGGTTTTTTTGTTTAATGAAGAAAGATTTCTAGGGCGAGAAGTTTATGCTGAGCGCAGTCGAGAGGAGCCCTAGTAGGCCAACAAAATGAAAACCGAATTCTAAAAAGAGTTCGGTTTTTTTGTTCAATGAAGAAATATTTCTAGGGCTAGAAGTTTATGCTGAGCGCAGCCGAAGCAAGCCCTAGTAGGCCAACAAAAATTAAATCCCAATCATTAATTTGGTTGGGATTTCTTTTTTTGAAGGAAGTAGAAATGTGGGCGAGAAGTTTATGCTGAGCGCGCAGTCGAAGCAAGCCCTAGTAAGTTAATGAAAATTAAATCCCGATCATTACTTTGGTTGATTTTTTTTAAGGCTTATTGAATAGCCTGCTAATTTCTCCTATCCTGAAATTTCGGGACTCCCCTGGGGGACTTTAATATTTGCTTGCAAAAACAACGCTAAAAGTTCTTATGGGTTTTTGAGAAGTTTTAATGGACTATATATGGCTTGTCTATGGAGTGTCTATGGAGTTTCCCTAAATGGGTTTTTGTAAAAAGTATCGCTATAAGAACCTAAATAGTTTTGAAGTTTGGAATGGAATTGGTTCTTTTTTGCTACGATATCTTTAACGTAATCTTCAAAGAAATTAGTTTAAAGCGATTTATATAGTAGATTTAAAATTACCTTTATTAATAAAAAATCCGAACTCAATCGAAATTTTGATTTTTAATCCTTACTGGCCAATTAAAAAAACTTGCTCTTAAGATTAGCAATAGTTATTTTCAATAAAATTTCTTTGTTCATTTTTTTCATTGACAAAAAAACGAACCAATCCCCAACTCTAGTTGGGGACTAGGCTTAACCGAAGTTTGCTAAAAATTTCCCTCGCTACGGCGCAAACTAAAGGTATTTGCTAGTTTTCATAAATTTTTAAACCTCAAAGTTTTGCTATTTTCTATTCAATGTTTTGCGGCTGGCGCAGTTTGCTTAACCCTCCACTCACATTATTTTTTAACGCAAACTTCGCTTAGGCCGTTAAAAAAATAAAAACCCTTAAAGCAAGGTGATATACTATAAAATCTTTCAAACTCTTTACTATTATTAGCGTGTCATTAGTTTTAATTAATTTAATCGGACAGAAGTAATTTTTAATTAATTATGTTCATTTTTTACTCACGATTTGTTTCTGTTACTGACGGAGTTCGTGAATCTTCGATTTCCATTGATGAAAAAACCAACCAATCCCCAACTCTAGTTGCGGACTAGGCTTATCCTTCAACTTAGCTCGGGACAGGCTACACTTGCTCTAAATTGTATGTTTGCAAGCTAAATTTCAGGCTTACTGCACTGCCAATTTTACGAGCAATTTTCGGTAGGCCGGAAAAGGATATTTAATTAGTAATTGTAAGGTTACTATTTCTTAGTAATAGTTGGACTTTGATTAACTCTATACAGGCGAGTAATACTCTTTAATGGCTGGCAAATGCCATCTTATTTTAGGAGGAGAAGCATCAGGTTCTATTTAAACTTTTTTACTGTGAATGCTCAGTCTGACATACGGAGCAAAGATTACTTAAAGTTAAGCAACTAATTACTCACCACTACCCACTACCCACTACCCTCTATTCCTTATTTCGCTGTTGCGTACTTTTGGGGTGCAGAGTTGTCTTGGTGGTTTGAAGAAGTATATTCCGGTATTAAATTACGCAAGGCTTGTAAACCGGTTTTTGAACAATTATTTTTTATGCCGTTTTCTAAAGCTTGCAGTAAGTTTAATTTATCTGCTGTAAATTGATGCGTGGCTTGTGCAATCAATATTTTCTCGTGGTGGGTTGGTAAAGTAGTTTCTTTATCGGCCAACAATTCTTCGTACAATTTTTCACCCGGCCGCAAGCCTGTAAATTTTATTTCAATATCGGTGTAGGGGGTAAGTCCGGTTAAACGAATCATATGTTTTGCCAAATCAATAATTTTGATGGGCGAGCCCATATCAAAAACATAAATCTCTCCGCCATTGCCCATAGCTCCCGCTTCTAAAACCAGTTGGCAAGCCTCGTCTATGGTCATAAAATAACGTGTAATCTCCGGGTGCGTTACCGTTACCGGTCCTTTTTCTTGAATTTGTTTGGTGAAATGCGGAATAACCGAGCCATTAGAACCTAAAACATTTCCAAATCTTGTGGTAATAAAGCTGGTAGAGTTGCTTTGTTTAGACAAAGACTGTATTAAAAGTTCGGCGGCGCGTTTGGATGCTCCCATTATATTGGTCGGGTTTACCGCTTTATCTGTGGAGACAAACACAAAACGTTCTATATGATGCTGAATTGCCAATTCTGCCAGATTTTTGGTTCCTTCAAAGTTTACGCTGAGTGCTTCTATGGGGTTGTTTTCCATCATTGGCACGTGTTTATATGCCGCGCCGTGAAAAAGAATGTCTGGTTGAAAGTTTTCAAAAAGTTCTTCCATTCTTTTTACATTTCTAATATTGGCAATAATTTCCGTAAAGGCTAAGTTAGGATGGTGTTTCTTTAAAAACACGCATAATTCGTGTAAAGGAGTTTCGGCTTGGTCTATTAAAATAAGATGTTTAGGTTGAAAAGAGATGAGTTGTTTTACAATTTCGCTACCTATAGAACCCGCTGCCCCGGTAATAAAAATGCATTTGTTTTTATAGACTTGGCTAAGCTTTTGGTTGTTTAATTTTATAGGATTGCGTTGTAATAAATCTTCAATTTTAATTTCGCGTAAAGCTTGAAAGTAAGATTGCTCTTTATAATCCTGTGGTTTGGGAAGCTTAAAGATTTTAATTTTTAAATCTAAAAGTTCTTCTATTAAATTTGGATGCTGAATTTTAAGGTTTTGTAGTCTTTTTTCGCTCACTATAACATTTCCGGCAATAGTGCTGCTGGTTTTTAGTTGTGCTAAATTGTAAATGGGCAAGTTAAAAACCCGATTTCTAGTTTTTTGCTGGTGCAAGCCTATAAAGCCAATAATGTTAAAATGGTTAGCTTCTTTAGATATTAAACCTTCGGCCATAGCAATATCTTCGCCTTTGGTGCCCAAAATATAAGCGTTAATGCCGGGTTTGTTGAGGTTAATAACTTGGTAAAGTCGTTTTACCACCACCCTAAAAAAGAAAAGCAGGGAAAAAGTGATAAAACCAAAAATAATAACCCCTGCGTTGAGTATAAGTTTTTCTTCCGCGTAAGCGTAATAAACCTCATTGATAAGTAAAATACTAAAAACACACAAAACCGTTACCTGTAAAAGTTTTATGGTGTCCCGGAAATTAGAGTAGCGTATCAGGCCAAAATAGGAGCGAAAAATAACATAAAAAAGCGCTTGAATGCCAACAATAGCAAGAAGCTCCCAATTGAATTGCAAAAAGTGGTAAGGCTCGCCATTAATAGTGGAAATCAAGAAAAATGCGCATTGTGCCGAGATGAAAGCTATAAGTAAATCTATTGCAAAGATAATCCACCGCGGCACGTAATTTTTTACGAAAGGCCTCAATAGACGAACAATAATTAGTTTAGCTTTAAGTAATGCGGGCACTTAAGATAGTTTTAGTAAATATAAAAAAATATAGTTTAAATGTAGTAAAAAAAGTAGCCTTTTTAGCGGGGTGCAAATTACTAAACTTTTATTAATTAAGCAGGTGTGGGGTTATTTTTTAGGAAAGAAAGCCGTTAATTGCGCCAAGAAAAAATTTATAGGAGATAAAGCTGTAGTTAATCGGAAATTTTGGTAGATTAACTTTAAGATAGCGGCATGCAGATTAGAAAACTTATTTATATTTGCTTTTATGAAAAAAATTATTTTATTGCTCGCAATAACCTTTGTTTTGGGCTCGTGTGCCACTAAAGAAGACGTTATTTACTTTCAAGATATAGATAAAACAGCTTTGGGAAGTGTTTCCGGGGTTTACGAACATCCGGAAATTCAAGTAAACGACATTCTAAAGATAGACTTGAGTGCCTTGAACCCCAAAAGTTTGGTGCCGTATCAATTTGAAAAATCTGCCGAGGGCATTCCGTCTAAAGCTACACAAACAGAACTTTTAAAATTAGAGGGTTATTTGGTAACCGAAGAAGGGTTTATAAAGTATCCCGGTATAGGAAAATTACAAGTAATAGGAAAAACTACCCAAGAAGTAGAAAATTTGATTGAAGACGAAATTGGTAAATACGTTAAAAACGTTACTGCCAGGGTGCGGTTGGTAAATTTTAAAGTGACGGTAATTGGCGAGGTAAAACAACCGGGAACATACACGGTTTCTGAAGAGAGTATTAGCTTGCCGCAAGCGCTTGGTTTGGCAGGCGATTTAACCATTCAAGGCTCGCGAGAAAATGTTTTGGTAATTCGGCAAAAAGGCGACACCCGCGAAAAGATTCGTTTAGATCTTACCCAAACCGATTGGATGGATACGCCCTATTATTTTTTACAGCAAAACGATATCGTATATGTAAAACCCAATACGGCAAAAGTGAAATCTGCCGGAATTATAGGTAACTTAGGAACTGTCCTGTCGGTAGTTTCCATTTTGTTAAGTGCAGCGGTAATTATATTTAGGTAAACAAACTATGGAGCAAGACCCAAGATTATATAAAGAAGAATTTGAAAGTAGTAACGAGTTAAAAAAAATACTTTATAAGTATTTGAGCTATTGGCCTTGGTTTGTGCTTAGCGTTATAATTTGTGTAGCAGGAGCTTATTTGTATTTGCGGTATACTACCAGTATTTATGAAACCAAAGCTAAAGTAAAAGTATTGGACGAGAGTAACGACGGTGGTTTAGACCTGGCCGGGTTGCGCGGTTCTAGCACGCTTTTTAATTTTACTAAGGTAAACTTAGAGAACGAAATTCAGATTTTTAAATCCAGGCGATTATTAGCGCAGGTTATTAATAAGCTTAACCTGCAAAATGTATATTACAGTCACGCCACTTTTAAGCCGGCAATGCTAAACAATCGCGAGGTGCCAATAGAAGTAAATTGGTTGTATAAAGACAGTTTAAATTATGAGAATTCGCCACAAATTTTATTTACCCCTTTAGATGGTGGACAGTTTTCTTTAAAAGAAGAAAAACTGGGAGAAATAAAGGCTAACTATAACGATAGCATACAATTTGGTGATTACCATTTGAGCATAAAGAAAAAGCCGAAAGTAAAAGAAGATCCTAAAAAAATGCTTTTGCAATTTAGAAATCTTACTACGGCAATAAACAGTTTATCGCAAGGTATAACCGTTGAGCCTGTAGGCGAAAAAAGCCACATTTTGGCAGCCGAAATAAAAGGACCCAATAAAGCCAAAAACGAAGCGATTATCAATGCTTTAATTCGGCAGTTTAACCAAGACGGAATCGAAGATAAACGCCTTATTTCTAAGCGAACACAAGACTTTGTAGAAAATAGACTGCTTTATTTGGTAGAAGATTTAGATACGGTAGAAAGCAATATTGTTCAGTTTAAAGAACAAAACGAAGTCATAAATATAGAAGCCAATACCGAGCAGCTTTTAGGAAAGGAAGCCGGGGCAGAGAGCAAACGCTACGAGGCTGCCACTCAATTGGCAGTAACCCGCGATCTAAGGAGTGTACTGCAAAACCAAGGAGCTTTTTCTTTATTGCCGGCTAATATTGGGGTAAATAATGCTTCCATAAACCAGCTTACGCAAGAGTATAACCGGCTTGTTTTAGAAAGAGATAGACTTCTGGTTTCCTCTACCAAAGAAAACCCGATGATTGTAAACCTAAACCAAGAATTGGAGCAATTGCAAACCAATATTTTGGCAAGTGTAAATGCGTATATTCAAAGTCTGGAAACCACTTTACGGAATTTAGAAAGTCAGGAAAGTTTATCTTCCGGTAAGATTAGAAACTTACCTAAAAAAGAAAAACAACTGCGCGCCATTAGAAGACAGCAAGAAATAAAAGAACGTCTTTATTTGTTTTTGTTGCAACGCAGGGAAGAAGCAGCATTAAGTTATGCCATTACAGCGCCTACGGTAAAAATTGTAGATTATGCCTATACTTCTACAAGCCCGGTGGCACCTAAACGTAATATTATTTTTCTAGGATCTTTGGTAGTAGGACTTTTAATTCCGTTTGGGATTTTATATTTGCTTTTCTTATTAGATACCAAGGTGCATTCTAAAAATGACATTCAGCGTATGCTGCCAAAAGTGCCGGTGGTAGGCGAGATTCCGCAACTGGCGCAAGACGCGCATAAGTTAATTCAGCCTAACGATAGAAGTGTTCTTGCCGAAGCTTTCCGGATTTTACGTACCAACCTCAACTTTTTAAACACGAAAACCAAGGCTAGTTCAAAAGTTATTTTTGTGACTTCTACTACCAAGGGAGAGGGGAAAACTTTTGTTTCTACCAATTTAGCAAATATTTTGGCTTCCGTAAATAAAAAAGTTCTATTGATAGGAGCAGATTTGCGTAATCCGCAGTTGCATACCTATATCAAAGCCGATAAGAATCGGGACGGGGTTTCTAATTATCTTTACGATAGTAGCATTAATATAGAAAAACTTATTGTTCACAATCCGTTTTCTGTAGAAAATGTAGACCTGTTACTTTCCGGTCCCATCCCGCCTAATCCGGCAGAATTATTGGCTAACGGAAGGTTTGAGCAGTTATTGGCAGAGGCCAAAAACCTTTATGATTATATTATTGTAGATACTGCGCCAACAATTTTAGTAACCGATACTTTTTTAATTGCTGAACAAGCAGACGTGAGTTTATATATGGTGCGAGCCAACTTTACGGATAACAAACTGCTTAACCATATAAATGAGTTACGCGAAGACAAAAAGCTAACAGAATTGGCCGTTGTGTTAAACGGTGTAAAAGAAGAAGGTGCTTACGGTTACAATTACGGCTATGGTTACGGCTACGGTGCTACCGAAAACAAATCTTCTATTTGGAAGTTTTGGAGGAAGTAGGGTAGGTGTAGTATTGAGTAACGAGTAGTTAGTAGTTAGTAGAGGTGAGAGGTGAATGGGCAGGTGGCAGTGGTCAGTTTGCAGTAGAGGTTAGAGGTTAGAGGTGAGTGGGTAGTAATCAGTTAGCAGTGGCTAATGAAAATTTAAATTCGAAGATTGGTCAAAGAATTTTTGTTATCAAAAATTAGTTATATACCTGTCATTCTGAAAAAACCTAACCGGAGTGAGGGTTTTATTTAGGATCTTTTGATTGGTTTGCAAAGGTTGTGTGTCGTTAGGTTTTTTATTCAAAATTCAAAAATCTGCAATCTCCAATTATTAGTAATAAACTTCGGTAATTTAAAAGTGTTTCGACTGCGCTCAACATGACATTCGGACTCGTTTCGACTTTAGCCTGTCTTGAGCGGCGCCGAAAGACTCAAAATCAGTAAACAGTGTTCAGTTGGCAGTAGAGGTGAGAGATGAGAGGTAGTAATCAGTTGGCAATAATCAGTGGTCAGTTTGCGGTGGTTAGTGAAAATCTAAATTTGAAGGTCACTAAAAAAATCAACGCAAATCTTGTCATTCTGGAAAAACCTGACCGTAGGGAGGGTTTTATTCAGAATCTTTTGGTTGGCCTGCAAAGGTTTTGTGTGGTTTGCTTTTTTCCAAGTGTCATCACCGCGAAAGGAGAGATCTTTACTCTAAATGTGAATTAACAATAAGCGAGAGAGATTTTTCAGTTGTTTCTCCTATCATTGAAGCATCTTTTTAAAATTGTTAACCGTAATTAAAATATTGCATTTCAACTAACCTTTGTTCATTTTCTTTGCTCGTCCAAAGAAAACGAACCAAAAGAAAAGACGCTTTTTCCAAGGTATTTTTCAGCATAGCTGAAAACCAGTTTTGGTTTGCTAAAATCTCTCCAAGGCTTCGAGATTTTTTAACGCAAACCAAAGCTTATACTGGGGAAAAAGATTGCAAAGCGCTGCTTTGGAACGTTAGTAATGATGTTTTTTAATTTTTGTATAGAGGTGTTGGAAGAGCAGGGAAATATTTTGTTTTTTTCGAGTATCATATCGGCGATAGGAGGTATCTCTTTCCCAATGTGAATGAGCCATAAACTTTAATCTAAAAGATTTCTCAGTCGTTCCTCCATAGAAAGACAATAAAGTTTAATTTCAAAATGTTATCACGTTCTACACTGTACAATATACAGTATACATTATACAATTAATTCCTCGCGTTAATCTAAATTCAATGTCCATCTGGGCGCTTAACGATAATTTAAAACTATCTCTGGAAAAAAGATTTCTCAGTCATACCTCCATCGAAAGGACAACAGCGAATTTCTATTCACATAAACCAACCATCCAATCATCTAATCAACCAATCAACCAATTAACAAATCATCAAACCACCAATGGCTTTATAAAACAAAAAAACCGACTTACGAATGTGTAAGTCGGTTTTTTAAAAGGCTGTTTAAACCTGTATGCTTATTTAAGTTTGAAAGTTACTCTTCTTACTAATTGACGTGCATCTGCAGAATTTCTATCTACCGAGTCGTCTACGCCTGCACCTCTGTGCTCTAAACGCGATTCGTCTATACCTGCAGAAAGCAAGATATCGTATACTTTCTTAGCACGGCGCTCCGATAAACGCTCGTTGTATTGGGCATTGCCAATTTCATCTGCATAACCTATCAATTCTGCTTTTGCACCCGGATTAGCTTTCATATAAGTTGCTAAGTAGTTAATAGCTTCCAAGCTGTAAATTTCCGGTTGGGTACTGTCGAATTGGAAATACACATTTACATAGCCATTATTGATAAGATCTCTAATGGTTTCGTTTCCACCACCTCGACTGCCTTGGTTGTCTACATATTCTTTGGTAGCAAAATGTCTTTCTAAGCTAGATTCCATTTCATCCGGAATACCGTTTTCATTTTTATCTATAGCATAACCTTTAGAATCTACGGTTACTCCGTTTGGCGTATTAGGCTCTCTATCTAAGTAGTTAGGAACCCCATCCATATCACCATCTAACATATCGTCCTCAATCTTAGCAAGACGATTATGTAAAGAATCCAATTCTTTTGTCATTTTTGCTTTGTCAGAAGTATCTATCCAATCGGCATGTTTTTCTTCTCCACCAATATAGAAAGTAATACCTGCGCTTACATTGGTAAGTAAGCCATCAAAGCCGCGATTTAACGTTTTTTCGTTTCCATCCCAAGTATAGTCTTGGTTTACATTTCCGAAAATAGAAAGGTCTGCAAAAATAGCAATGCTTTCACTTAGCTTTAATTGTGGTGTAACCCCCGCAGTAAAAGTACTCATGTAATCATCTTCGTCTGCATACACAGCATTTTCACCCAAGTTTATTTGTGCTAAACCGGCACCTCCGTGGAATAATAAACCAAAGTTTTGCGTCCATTCTTTAAAATCTAAGAGGTTTCCTAGGTTTACTACTCCTTCTAAAGTAGTGTGGTAGTATTTTGTTTCAAATTCACTTACGGCACCGTCGCCTTCTTGAATGTTGTTATAACCGGCGCCTAAACGTAGACCGAATTTGTCGTTAAACATATAACGGACGTTAGCTTGGGCGTTCCAAGGACCAAAAGTTGGAGAGTGGTACCCAGCGGTATAAGGTCGCGAAGCTTTGTGCAAGCCTGCGCTCAAATCAATAGACCATTTGTCGTATTCTGCTTCGTTTTGCTGTTGTGCAAACATAAAACCAGTGGCAAAAATACAAGCTACTAAAAGTGTAATTCTTTTCATAAGATTGTAGTGTTTAAACAGATTTTGGAAACAAAGGTAAGTAATTTTTTTTCATACCAATTGCAACTAAACCAAATTAATAGGAGAAAGTTAACATTTTCCGGTCATTTAACTGTTTTGACTATGTAATTTTTTAAATAATTTAACCTGTTTGCAAAAGTTTTAAGGGTTTTTAAGAAAAAGTTGATCAATTGGCAGTAGAGGTTAGAGGTTAGAGGTGAGAGGTGGGCGGTGAGTGGGGATTTCAATACTCAAATTAGATCTCACTGGAAAAAATACATTTTCAAAAACCTCTATCAAGTTTTGTTATTCTGGAAAAACCAGACCGGAGGAAAGGTTTTATTCAGAATCTTTTGGTTGGTTTGCAAAGGTGTTTTGTGGTAATCAAAAAATCCAAAATCAACAATCGACAACCCTCAATCGAAAATCTCCAATTATTATTAGTGATAAATATAAACTTCGGTAATTTAGAAGTGCCTCGACTCCGCTCAGCATGACAATGTGAAAGTGTTTCGGCTGCGCTCAACAAGACATTTGGACTCTTTTCGACTTTAGCTTGTCTTGAACGCTGCCGGAAGCTCGGCATTTGGAAATTTCTCGACTGTGGTTACATTGAAGTATTTTGTTTAAGTCCGTATCTATAAGAATCTATTAAAGTAAAAGTAAGTGTGGTTTTTACCAAATTAACCAATCCACGCATTAACTGTTTAACCAATTCACAAATCACAAATCAACCAATACCTGCAATTTACATCAAAAAAAATCCGTAAAGCTGTTTTACTCCTATAAAAGTTGGTATTTTTGCGCGTTGATAAAATCCGCTAACGGGAAATAAAAATTTTTATTATGGAACATGCCGAAAGACCCTGGGGCGAATATATTGTTTTAGAAGATGCCAATACCCACAAGGTTAAACGAATTACGGTAGCACCGGGAGGCAGGTTGTCTTATCAATTTCACCGTTATCGGGCAGAGGTGTGGACGATTATAAGCGGAACCGGACGGGTTACTTTAGATGGAGAAACTAAAGAATATGGTTCGGGAGAAGTAATAAAAATTCCAAAGGGAGCGAAGCACCGTATTGAAAACCCCGGAAAGCAAAATTGTGTTTTTATAGAAGTGCAATACGGTAGTTACTTTGGGGAAGACGATATTGTTAGATTAGAAGATGATTATAACCGCGCATAATGATAAGTAACTTAAGAAAAGCAGCCGTATTATCGTATGTCAAATTAGCAGTAACCAATATTGGCGGCTTGTTAGTTACCCCGTATATTATAAAAATGTTGGGCGATGAAGAGTATGGTTTATACACCTTAATTGGTGCTTTTGTAGGTTATTTGTCTGTTTTAGATTTAGGACTTAACAATGCAATTGTTCGTTATGTGGCACAATATCGTGCGGAAGAAAATCAAAAATCCGAAGAAAATTTTTTAGCCCTTAGTTTACTTATTTATATAGGTATAGGTGTGCTACTCGTAATATTGGGTAGCGTTTTTTATCTTAATATAGATAATTTGTTTGGCGATACTTTAAATGCAGCGCAATTAGACAAAGCGCGTTGGATGTTATTAATACTTATCATAAATATAGGTTTCACCTTGCCCGGTGGAGCTTTTACCGGTATATGCACCGGTTACGAGGCATTTATATTTCCTAGATGGTTAAGTATTTTTAAGTATGTTCTACGAGTAATTTTAATTATTGCTATTTTAAATTTTGGGGCCAATGCGTTAGGAATTGTTGTGCTAGATACCCTTCTTAATTTAGGTTTTATATTGCTAACAGTTTGGTTTGTGCTTAGTAAGCTAAAAGTACGCATTAAATTACACCAATTCGAATGGATTTATTTAAAAGAAATATTTGGCTACTCCATCTGGATTTTTATTTTTGGATTGGTATATCAATTTCAATGGCGTACCGGTCAAGTTATTTTAGGAACACATATGACACCCGTGATTGTAGCTGTTTATGGAATAGGTGTAATGCTTGGCGTATATTTTACCACTTTTGGAAATATTATTAATAGACTTATTTTGCCAAAAGCTGTAAAAAGTGTTTACCAGCAAGCGAGTCCACAAGTATTGACTATGCAAATGACAAAGGTTGCCAGGATTTCTTTATTATTATTGCTTTTTATATTTGGTGGTTTTGTTGTGGTAGGCAAAGACTTTATACAGTTATGGGTAGGAGATACTTATGCAAACGCCTATTATATAGCGGCAGGGATTATGCTGGTTTATATTATGCCTATTGCACAAGGTTATGCGCATAGTATTTTAGAAGCAAAAAAGCTTCTGCGGTTTAAAACCTTAAGTTTTCTCATAGCTTGTATAATTGGTATGGTTTCGGGTAGTTTTTTATCCTATAAATACGGGGAATTAGGAATGATTATAGGTCTCTTAATACCACTTTTTGTCCTACAATGGGGGATTATGAATTATTATTACTACAAAAAATTAGCATTAAACATTCGCTGGTTTTTTCAAAAAACTTTTGCGCTTATAGTAATAAGTTTGCTTGTAATACCTTTAGGCTATTTATTTGCCAATCAATTTGAAGCAAGTTGGACTAATTTCATTTTAAAAAGTCTTTTCTTTACTTTAATTTTCGGACTTTTGCTGTTTTTGGTTTTAAACAAAGAAGAAAAGCAACTTTTGTTTAACAGGCTCAAGTTATGAAGAAAGTAAGTATAGTAATACCTTGTTATAACGCAGAGAATACAATAGAAGAAACGTTGCTTTCTGTTGCAAACCAAACTTATGAAAATATTGAATGCATTATAGTAGATGATTGTTCAAAAGATAATTCCAGAACTAAAATATCAGATTTTATTAAAGATAAAGAAAATTTTTTTCTTAAAGTTTTAAAACAGAATAGAGGCGGAGCTTATGCAAGAAATATTGGCGTGACTGCTGCAACAGGAAATTATATTATGTTTCTTGATAGTGATGACATTTTAGATCTAGACTGTTTAAACCACAGATTAAGCCACTTAGATGAGCGTTTAGATTTTATGGTTTTTCCTAATTACGGTCGTTTCAAATCTCGAAATCATATTAATAAAGTTTTAGCTAGTAAAAAAATACTTAATGGTTCTAGAGAGTCTCATTTGCACAGTTTTGTAATACACGACTTACCTTTACCTTGGAATATTATGAGCGTTTTATGGAAGCAACAAACACTTAAAAAATTAAAGGGTTTTGATATTGACTATGTAAGATTGCAGGATGTAGAATTGATGGTGCGAGCATTGTATTATAATTTTTCTTATAAAATCATTGATAATGTAATTGATTGTTATTATCGTTACTATTCTAACGAAGAAAAAGCGAAAAAGAAAAGAGCAAAATTTTTTGACGCTTCACTCTTATTTATTATAAAATGCTTCTATTTTGATAAAGATAATTTATTATATCAACCGTTAATAAGTAGTATTCGAAAATTTTATGCTCAACTTATAACCATTCAAATTCTTTCGAACGAATTTTCGCAAGGACGAATTTTAGATTTTATCCAAATTAATAAACAAATAAATATTTTTAACAACCATATCAAGCTAAGAAAAGTAGTGAAATTTTTGATTCAAATGCGATCATTTCTTAGATTACCGGTTATACGCACAATTATCTGGAGAACTATGAAAGTTTATATAAAATTATGAGATATTCCTTTTTTAAGAATACTTTTAAAATTTATAATAACAAAAGTGTTGTACTAATTTATAATATGGGTAAAGTTGGGTCATCCACTTTGGTGAATTCTATTCCTAAAGCTTATCAAATACATACGCTTTATAGTGATTTGCCACCTTCAGGACTACGTATAAAAAATATGCCAATTAAAAGAAATATTATTTTTTTTTAAATCGGTTGACTATTAAATTAGCACTTAAATTTAGAAGACAACAAACAAAAATTATAACGGTAATTCGTCATCCTGTTGATAGGAATAGGTCTATGTTTTTTCAAGATCTTGAATTATGGTTAACAAAACATAGTTTGGAAAAAGGCGGCGGTAAAAGTGATTATAATCTTGACCCTTTAATAAAAGCTTACGAACAAACCTTTGAGCATGATTTTTACTTAAGATGGTTTAAAAATGAATTAAGCAGACTAACAAATATTGATATCCAAAAAGTGAAATTTGATAAAGGATATGATATTTTAGAAAATAGTAAATACAAAATATTGTTTTTGAAATTAGAAAAGTTAGAAGAGAATAAAAAATTAATCGAGGAGTTTTTAGATATTGAAATAAGTTTAGAAAATAAAAATGTGGCTTTTAAAAAATGGTATGGTGAAGTTTATGCACAGTTTAAAAACCTACCACTTATGGAGTGTGAAAAAAAATTACTGGAAAATCCGATATTTGAAAAATTTGGCTATAAATGAAAGCTTTCTCCATCATAGTACCCACCCTTAACCGGACAGAGTTTTTATTAAATACATTGCAAGATTTAGTAAAACAAAGCTATGCATATGGTTATGAAATTTTAATTATAGACCAATCTATGCAGCCCGATCAAGAAGTAAAAGATTTCTGCTTAGGGTATGATTTTTTACGCTATCACTATATAACGCATTTTCGTGGTCTCCCAGAAGCCCGAAATTATGGCGCACAGCAAGCAAAATACCCTTATTTACTTTTTTTAGATGACGATATAGCGTGCAAAACCAATTTGCTGCAAGAACACGCTAAGGTTTTACAACAAGCGAATGTTGGTGTTTGTGCCGGAGGAATTACGGAAGCTTACAAAGCAAATAAAGATCAAGCCGTAGGTAGATTTATTTGGTATTCTGCTACCCCTTTACGCGGTTTCCATAAAATGGAAAAAAGAGAAGTTGACCACGCCGGAGGTGGTAATTTTTCGGTAAAAAAAGATGTTTATCTCAAAGTTAATGGCGTAGATGAACACCTAACCAAAGGAGCAGCTTTATACGAGGAAACTGACTTTTGTTTGCGGGTAAGAAAAGCTGGCTACAAAATTTATTTTAATTACGAAGCTCACGTCACCCATTTGGCAGCAGCAACCGGCGGTTGTCGGGTACCCGAAATAGATAAGTATATTTTTTCTTTAAGCCGAAATCGTTCTTTACTGATAGAAAGACACTTGCCCTGGTATTATCAAATAAGTGCTCATTTATATTTATTAAAATTAGTAGCCGCTTATTATAAAACTTATCGTAATCCGAAAATTTGGAAAAATTATACGGCAGGAAAAAAGGAAGGGAGAATAGTAGGAAAATTATTGGTAAAAAATGGCAGAAAAAACTAAGACTAAGCCAAAGAAATATTATTCAGAAATAGATATTTTAAAAGGTATAGGTATTTTTCTTGTGGTACTTGGGCATCTATCTTTTAAAAACGAAAATATTAGTCACCTAATATTTTCGTTTCATATGCCATTATTTTTTGTTCTTTCTGGTTTTGTTTTTAAAAGAAAAAAGATGTCAAATTTCTTCTTAAGCAAATTTAGAAGAATTTTAATTCCTTATATTTTTTTTAGCTTTATTAGTTTCTTAGCATATTATATGTTGAACTTTAGAACTTCTATTTATACCATAAAGGATTTTTTTATCGGTACTTTGCTGGGTATTTCTAACGACTATTATTTAGCTTGGAATGTAGTCTTATGGTTTCTCTCCAGTATATTTTTAGTAAATGTCTTATTTAATGTTTTTTTTAGAAAAAAGCGGTGGATTGTACTTTTATTTTTGTGGCTATTAGGGTTCATTTTAATGTATAATATAGACGCGGTACTCCCTTTTCATATTAAATCTACTCTATTGGCTATACCGTTTTTTGGTTTCGGTATTTTATTGAAAACAAATTATAAGTACTTAGAAAATTTTTTCTTTAATAAATACTTAGAAATAAAATCTGGATTTCTTTTGGTATTTGGTATTGTGTTGGCATTCTTAAATAAGGAGACACCAGACTTGAGACTGGCAGAAATAGGACAGCCTGTTCTATTTTATCCTGCAGGGATTTTAATTACTTTAGCTCTTTTAGGTTTAGTCAAGGAATATAGAAGCTATTGGTTAATTTGGCTTGGAGTTAATAGCTTAGCTATTATGGGTCTGCACTTGAAAATTAGATTTTTAGGTGTGAAATTAATTGAGTTGCTCCCTTTACAGAATAATAGCTTATTTTTTAATCTATTAGTTGCAGTAACAATGCTCATTTTGTTACTTCCCCTAATAATTATATTAAATAAATACACTCCTATTTTGGTTGGTCGGAAATGAAACAAAATAAAACCCTACTTTTAATCTCTTATGATTTTCCTCCCTCTACAGGCGGGATTGCGCGTTTATGCCACGAAATTGTTACGCATATATCTCCTTACTATAAGCATATACGAGTACTTACTGTAAAAAAAGAGGGCTTTGCCATACCTTACCAAGATATGCAAGAAGTCACTATGCATTTTCTACCAGAACAACGGGGGAAAGCAGAAATAAAAGCCTTGCAAATGCTAAAAAAATGGCCGGATAAAAAAAATACAGATGTACTTTGTGGGCTTTGGCATCCCGATGCCGCTTTAGCAGTATTGGCTGGTATGAAAAATGTTTTTGTTTTAGCCCACGGCGCCGAATTATTAACCGGAGAAAGTAAATTTAGAAAATATTTGTGGAATCCGCTTTATGCCAAATGGATGTTAGGGAAAGCAAACAAAATAATTGCTAATAGTCACTTTACGGAAAATTTAGTAAAAAAAATTAATCCGGCAGCAACTACGGTAGCTTTACCTCTAGGCGTAAATCCGGATTTTTTTAAACCTCTGCCTATTAGTAGAAAAGACGATAAATTTAAAATTTGTACGCTTTCCAGGGTTTTACAGTTTAAAGGGCACGATTTTATTCTAAAGAGTTTAGAAAGTTTGCCACAAACCTATAAAGAAAAAATAGAATGGCATATTGCCGGTACAGGGCCGTATTTGGAACCTTTAAAAAGATTAGCAGCAAAGACTAGCCTAGCAAAGCAAATATATTTTCATGGCTTTGTGTCTGATACTGCGTTGCCACAATTTTATAACCAACATGATTTGTTTATTTTAGCCACTCGGCAAGAAACAAAGTCAACCCAAGTAGAAGGTTTTGGTCTGGTGTTTTTAGAAGCCCAAGCCTGTGGCATTCCTGTTATAGGCACTAAAACAGGTGGAATTGCCGATGCGATAGAAGAAGGGAAAGGCGGTTGGTTAATAAAACAAGACAATCAGCAAGAACTTAAAGAATTGTTGCAAAAACTAATAGATGCCCCGGATTTGGTACGAGCAGCAGGAAGTAAGGCACGTAAACGCGTAGAAGAAAAAGCTAGTTGGGGAAAGTACGTTGAAAATTTATATGCTGAAATGTGCTCATGATTCCAATAGAATACTACATCCCTGCCTATTATATTTGTTTAAGCTTAGTGCTTTTGTTTAGTACGTTACCTTTATTTAAATATAAATATTTAGAGAATTTCCCCGCGATCAATTTACAAGTAGGGAGTATTTTTTTACTATTGGTGACCATTGGTTTTATAGGTTTACGAGATCCGTGGGGACACTGGTCGTATTTAGGTGACACAGGTGCCTATACTCGAACATACGACTTGATACAAGAAGGGATTAGAACCGAGTTTAGTAAAGATGTTGGCTTTTATGTGTTTATGAAACTTTGTTCCCAAATTATGGAGATACAAGGTTTTTATTTGCTGTCTGCTATTTTATATGTGGGTTTGCCGTATTTGACTTTTAAAAAATGGTTTAAAGAATATGCTTTTTTTGCATTGGTAACTTTCATCACCGCTATGTCTTTTTGGAGTTTTGGTATCAATGGCGTTCGCAGTGGTTTAGCCAGCTCTATTTTTATTTTTGCTTTAAGGTTTCGGGATAAAAAATGGTTACTATATGCGCTTATGTTGCTGTCTATTACCTTTCATAAATCCATGCTTTTGCCGTTTGTGGCATATATCGTAGCCAGTTTTTATACCAATACCAATATTTTAATGTTAATATGGTTAAGCGCTATTCCCATTAGTTTATTAGTAGGACAAGAATTAGAAACTGTGGTAAGTGGTATTTTTACCTCCGATACGGTAATTGCAGATGAACGAGCTTTAACCTACTTTTCTGGAGAAGATAAAGATTTATATACAGACCAACGTTTTCGCTTAGATTTTGTAATTTATAGTGCTATTCCGATACTTTTAGCGTATTGGCAACTGTATAAAAAGAATTATCAAAATAAATTATTTGTTCAATTGATAAATATGTACTTAATAGCGAATGCGGCTTGGGTGTTGCTAATCTATGTGCCATTCACTAATCGTATAGCTTATTTATCTTGGTTTATAATGCCGATAATATTGATTTTTCCATTTATACACAATTATCAAGAAAAAAAATTATTAACCACTAAAACAATATTAATTATTATTTCAACTTCGGTATTTTTTACTTTAATAATGCAATTTAGATAAATGAAAAAATTGTTTACTATTTTTACTCCAACTTATAATAGAGTCCACACTCTTAAAAAGCTATATTCAAGTTTGTGTACTCAAAATTATAAAAATTTTGAATGGGTTATTGTAGATGATGGTAGCACTGATGAAACCGAAAACTATTTAAATACACTTAAAAATCTTTCCAAAATATCTATTACCTATTATAGGCAGAACAATGCGGGTAAGCACATTGCTATAAATAAAGGTTTAGATTTAGCAACTGGTGAATGGTTCTTTATAGTAGATAGTGATGACTTTCTACCACATAATTCTTTAGAAACCTTAAAAGAACATATTAAAACTTTACCTTCCGCTATAAGTGGTGTAGTTGCACGGAAAGCATTTGAAGGTAATAAAATTATAGGGAATCAATTTCGAAATTATTCTTTTGTATCTGATTCGGTGGAAAGGAAATATATTTATAAAATAGATGGTGATTTAGCTGAGGTTTATAAAGCAGATGTTATGCGCAAATATAAATTTCCTATAATACCAAATCAAAAGTTTTGTGCTGAAGGCTTGTTATGGAATAGATTAGCTAAGAACCATAAAGCTTTATTTGTAAATGATGTGGTGTATATTGCAGAGTATTTAGAAGGAGGCTTATCAGCCAATAGCATTTTAAATCGTCGTAAAAGTCCAGATTATGCTATGTTATTATATAAAGAATTAGCAGAAGATAAAAGACTAAGTTTATTTATAAAAGCACGCACCTATATCAATTACTGGCGGTTTTCTTTTTTTAATAAAGAATCTATTTTAAGTAATTGGAATAATATTAACAATAACTTATTTGCTCTTTTTTTCTATCCGGCAGCTTATGCTATAAAGCTATGGGATGATGTTAAAATAAAAAAAATAAAGAAAATTGAAAATACTACATGTCATTAATAGTTTTGAAGTTGGAGGAGCTGAAAAATTGGTTTCTGATTTAATTCCTTTAATGAATAAAAGGAATATTCAAACAGATGTGATTGCCTTAAAAGAAACTAGAAATTTTTTATCGGAAAAATTAAAAAATAAGAATGTTTTATTTCTGTCTAAGGGTTCTGTATATAACCCTGTTTTACTTTTTAAATTGCGAAAGAAGATAGAAAATTATGATGTAGTGCACATTCATCTTTTTCCATCTCTTTATTGGATTGTTTTTGCTAAAATGTTAAATAGAAAATCCAATACTAAATTAGTTTACACTGAACATAGTACAAGTAATAAGCGAAGAAATTATATGTTAACAAGGATTATAGATAATTTTGTTTATGCTCACCTTGACTTTATTGCTTGCATAACTGCTGCAACTAAAATTAATTTAGAAGAACATA
This sequence comes from uncultured Mesonia sp., assembly GCA_947494545.1. Classification (GTDB taxonomy): domain Bacteria; phylum Bacteroidota; class Bacteroidia; order Flavobacteriales; family Flavobacteriaceae; genus Mesonia. The sequence goes on from CANLVH010000001.1 coordinate 404,857, forward strand.
TAGGTGATAAAAACAATATTGAGATTATAAACAACGGAATTGTACTAGATGATTATCGCTTTTGCGGTGATGTAGAATACCCTTTTTTTAGAAATAGTTTTAAATTAATTCAAATTTCTAGCTTTAGAAAACAAAAAGATCAAGAAACAATTATAAATGCTTTAATGTTTTTGCCAAATAAAATTAAATTGATATTAGTTGGTAGCGGCTCATTGTTAGAACCATGTCAAGCACTAGTCAATAAATTAAATTTAGAAGATAGAGTCTTATTTTTAGGGAAAAGAGCAGACATCCCAGGTCTTTTAAATTTTTCAGATGTTGTGATACAGTCTTCCCATTATGAGGGTTTTGGATTAGCTGCCTTGGAAGGAATGGCGGCTAATAAACCTGTAATTGCATCTGATGTTAAAGGATTAAAAGAAGTTGTGGGAGGTCATGGGTTATTAGCTATTAGGAATGATCCAAAAGATTTGGCAGAAAAAGTGAAATCTTTATATGAGAATAAGGCTTTTTATGAAGAAATAAAAAATAAGTGTTATTTAAGAGCCAAAGATTATTCAATTGAATCTATGATTGATAAATATTTAGACGCTTATAAAAAAGTATTAAATGGCCAAACCTAAACTCATCCGCATAACCACGGTGCCACTTTCTTTGCAAGTTTTATTAAAAGGGCAATTAGCCTTCATGCAAAAACATTTTGAGGTCCTGGCGGTATCATCGGGACCGGAAGAAGCATTGGAGTCAGTTGGTAAGCGAGAAGGAGTACGCACAAAGCAAATAGCAATGACCCGCGCCATTACTCCTATGGCAGATTTAAAAGCTTTGTGGAAGTTATACCGTTTTTTAAAAAAAGAAAAGCCAAAAATAGTACATACCCATACACCTAAAGCGGGTGTAACAGGCATGTTAGCAGCCAAACTAGCAGGTGTGCCGCATCGGTTACATACTGTAGCCGGTTTACCATTAATGGAAGCTAAGGGAAAGAAACGTTGGTTACTAAACAAAGTAGAAAAACTTACCTATGCTTGTGCTACTAACGTTTATCCAAACAGCAAAGGTTTATATAATTTTATATTGAAAGAAAGATTTACAACGGCAAAGAAACTAAAAATTATTGCTCAAGGCAGTTCTAACGGCATCAACACCACTCACTTTAACCCAGAAGCCTATAACGAGGCTCAAAAAATAAGTTTACGTGAAGACTTAAACATTAACGAAGAAGATTTTGTATTCGTATTTGTAGGTCGATTGGTAGCAGACAAAGGTATCAATGAGTTAGTAGATGCATTCAAAAGCCTATGTCATCTCGAGCGGAATCGAGAGACAAGACTTTTATTAGTTGGTCCTTATGAAACAGAACTCGATCCTTTAAAAAAAGAGACGCTTCAGGAAATAAAAACAAACCCTGCAATCATTTCAGTAGGTTACCAAGAAGATGTACGACCTTTTTTTGCAATTAGTAATGCTTTAGCATTTCCGAGTTATCGCGAAGGTTTCCCCAATGTAGTTTTACAAGCCGGCGCAATGGGTTTACCAAGTATTGTAACGGATATAAATGGCTGCAACGAAATCATCAATAACCAAGAAAACGGACTTATCATTCCGCCAAAAGATACAGAAGCTTTACAAAGCGCAATGTTGCAATTAATGAACGATAAAACCCTTTATACACATCTACAAAAAAACGCAAGACCAATGATTTGTAACAGGTATGAACAAAAGTTGGTTTGGGAGGCGCTGTTGGAGGAATATGAGAGGTTGTTGGAGGTGAGTAATGAGTAATGAGTGATCTGAAATCCAGTAAACCGGTCAACCGGTAAACCAGAAAACCAGAAAATATGAAAACACATAAAGATTTAGATGTTTGGAAAAATGCTATTAGTTTTGTAACAAAAATCTACGGAACTACAGAGGTGTTTCCAAGAGAGGAAATTTATGGATTGACCAATCAGATTCGTCGGGCAGCTATTTCTGTACCGTCTAATACTTGACCTGTGAAATTAATTCAAATCATTATGAGAGATTTTTTCTATGTTTATATTTTGGAAAGCGAAGTTGATGGTAAAAACTATACAGGTTATACGAAAGATTTGAATTTACGATTTAACCAGCACAATAATGGCTATGTAAAATCTACAAAAAATCGTAAGCCTTTAAAATTAATTTATTTTGAAGCTTGTTTATCCCCAAATGATGCATTAAAAAGAGAAAAATACTTTAAAACACATTATGGTAAAATGTTCTTAAAAAAAAGACTTAAATCGTATTTCACAGGTTAAACGGAGGGCTTAGCTAGAAAAAGTAAAAAGGAAAATATTCAATTTTTATATATAAGTTTAAGTAGTTTAGCAGAATTAGAAACGCAATTAATAATTTCCAATAATCTCTCCTATATCCCTGAAGAAAAAATTCAAGATCTATTAACAGAAATTATGGAAATTAGAAAAATGCTAATAGGTTTAATCAATTACTTTAAAAGGCAGTGATTTTTATATTCAGTTTCGTGTGATGAGTGAAGCTTACTGCTCACTGTTTACTGATGACTGCTCACTATTCCCAAATTTCGAAAAAAATGTACTCAAAAATAATCAAACCCACATTTGACTTCCTCACCGCCTTAGTGGGATTGCTAATTCTGAGTCCTATTTTTATCGTGGTAACCCTTGCTTTGACCATCGCCAATAAGGGAAAGCCTTTTTTTGTACAGAAACGTCCGGGAAAAAACGAACGCATTTTTAGTATTATCAAGTTTAAAACGATGAACGATAAACGCGATGCGGCCGGTAAGTTATTACCCGATGCAGAACGCCTTACCGGAATAGGAAAATTTGTACGAAAAACCTCTTTAGATGAAATACCTCAATTGCTAAATGTTTTAAAAGGCGATATGAGTTTGGTAGGTCCGCGACCTTTATTGCCGGAATACTTAGCTTTGTACAACAAAGAACAAAAGAAAAGACACCAAGTGCGTCCCGGCATTACCGGTTGGGCGCAGGTAAACGGCCGTAATGCTATATCGTGGCAAGATAAGTTTGCTTACGATGTTTGGTATGTAAAACATCAAAGTTTTTTAGTAGATTTAAAAATTCTAGGAAGAACAATAAAAAAGGTGCTAGTTTCGGAAGGAATTGCAGCGGAAGGCAATGCAACGATTGAGCCTTTTAAAGGGAACAATTTATGAATAATAAAAAAATAAATCTTTACGGAGCAAGTGGTCACGCCAAAGTGGTATTAGAGTGTATCTTATCTTCCGGGATTTTTAATGTTGGTAAGATTTACGATGATAATAAAAGTATTAGTCAACTTTTAGACTATGAAGTTGCGCATACTTCTAAAATTAGCGAGAAAACTAACTTTATTATAAGCATAGGTAACAATCAAACCCGAAAAAAAATTGCACAACAGTATAATCTTAACTTTACGGAAGCGATTGTTCATCCAAAAGCTATTGTGTCAAACTTTTCTGTTTTAGGAAAAGGAACTGTAATTATGCCGTTAGTAGTGGTGAATCCTTCAGTAGAAATAGGAGAACACGTGATAATTAATACAGGTGCAATTGTAGAACACGATTGTATAATTAATAATTTTTGTCATATCTCGCCAAGCGCTACCTTAGCGGGCGGAGTGGTAGTTGGCGAAGCAACACATATTGGTACGGGAGCTGTGGTTTTACCCGGTATAAATATTGGTAAAAATTGCACAATCGGCGCCGGCGCAGTAGTAACCAAAAACATTCCCGATAATTGCACCGCAGTAGGTATTCCGGCTAAACCAATTAAATGAGCAATGATCGGTGAACTAGTGATCAATGTTCAGTTGACAGTGTTCAGAGAACGGGGAAAACAACCCCAGTTAACCAATCTCAAATTAACTAGTTAACCAGTGATCAGTGTTCAGTGTATAGCGAAAATTATCAAATTAACCAGAATTAACAAATCAATCAACCAACCAATTAATCATAAGAATGCAATTAAAATACCAACCTGACTTAGATTTAAAAGCGCGTATAGAAGATCTTCTGCCGGACGCTTCCAACGCTTGGCGATTTTTCTTGGTAAGTTATATTAATTTTGCAATAAATATGAATAGAGCTGAGGTTGATAAAGAACATTTTTTGAAGCGTACCCATTTTTCCGAAAAAAATTCTATTATTCCTTTTACAGTGCAACATATAGAAAACCTATATGAGAAATTAAGCAGTATACATCCTCCAGATTACTTAAAATACAGATTGGTTCGAGGGGTAAATCACGGTAGAATTTGGTTTAAATTTTATTTAGAGGAGATCGATGAAGCGTATAAGCTCAAAGAAGAAGTTAATCCTAGAGCGCAAGTATATTTAGATTATTTAAAAAGAAATCAAGCCAAGATTAAAATCTTCGATTTCTTTCTGTATAGACAATCATTTAAGAACCACACCATATCTTTTAATAGTTATGCCCAAGCTAAGTTAGGTCCAGATTTCATACGTTTAGAATTGTATGAAAGTCGCTTGATACATTTTTTTGTGCAATTGGATTATTTATATTTTAAAACGCAAATTTTTTTTGAAAGAGAAGTAAAAGAAGAAGAAATACAAAAAATCATTCAAGAAAATTTCGATTTCGAACAATATGCCTCCCCTATTATTTTTATAGACTATCCCAAGCAGCTTGCTATTTACAAAAGATTGCTCAAAAACTGGCTGTTGATGGAAGTAGAGAAAAGAAAACGAGAGTTTAATTGGCAAGATGATACTATCTACGAGCCGTATCAAACCGTTTTTAAGTTTGCTGAACAACTTTTAGATCCAAAAGAAAAAGATTATCTTATTAAAGATAGCCCCGAGTTTTTTCAATACCCAAAGCATATTTTTGCCGGCTTTAAAGCCTATAAATTGTTTATGGAATACCTGCCAAGTTTATCAAGCCAAGCCAGGTTTACTTTCCTCTACCGGTATATGCGCGAGGAAGAAGATCCTGCTTATAGGATTTTGGTAGAGCCGGCAGCATTTTTAGATTGGTATAACCAGGTAAGACAAAACCAACTTTTTGAAATCAATCAACCCCTATACAAAGTAAAAACAAACGATCGTGCCGAAGGTTATAAGATGATGAAGAAAATTATTCACGAAATTTACCCTAATGTTTAAGATTATAATGGTAAAGCGCTTCAAAATCCGCTACGCTAATTCCATAATATTCCGCGGCCTCTCGGTTTAAAACTACATGAGATTTCTGTTTGTTAAAATGCTCCTGAATTAATTTGAACTCCCTATACGCCGTAGTCATACTAACATTCTTAAATAACCTAAGGTCGTAGGCATCTATAATTCGTATGCGTGGGGCAGAGGTTTCCATAATTACTCGTTTAGTAAACCTTCAATATCATCTATACTAACTCCATAATATTCCGCAACCTCTCTGTTCGTAACAAAGTGATGGGGCTGCTTGTCAAAATAATCCTTAATCTTGCGCATCTCGCGTTGTGCTGTTCGTATTTTTACGTTTTTATAACGTTGCAGTAAACCTGTGTTAACAATCCGTATTTTCATAATAAATAATTTCTTCCTCAAAACTATAACACCAAGTCAATTTTTAAAAAGCAATTTGACTTATATGCTCTGCAAAACAGAAGAATTACCCTTCAATATAGAAGAACACCCTGTTTTTACTAGGATTGTGGGCGACGATAAAAGAAGCGTGTTTTTAGGATATAATTAAAAAAGTGGTTTTTCGAAGATTTTTTTAATTCTTTTTATCTGAAAGACAAAGAAGAACAAGACGAAAAATGTAAAGACAAAATATAGTGTTCAAAACTTTTTTTATTTGCGCTTTCGCGGAAAGTAGACGCAGATAAAAACCCCTTAAGTAGTTACAAATATTAGCAAATTTTTAATAGGCAAGCCTCACATTTCAAAAAGCATATTTATCTAGTAATTGTGGTCACTTCTTATTTATGAAACAATAGTATAAGTAAATGCGGTAAAAATATCCGACAGCAAGACCTGCGATATACCTCTCGTATAGCTCAAGTATGGCTTAAGTATGGCTAGTGTATGCGGAGTGTATTAAAACCTTCCGTAAAGATTCTAAAAAAACGACACAATGCGACAGTTAGCGTCATAGTACGTCAAAAGTTACCACTTTTTATCAAAAAATAATTATTTAACCAAATTTATAAGCATCTGTTAATTAGCGACATGCACGGGTTTTTCTTGCTTTAGCTTTGTACCAGCAGCAAGAAATACTTATGCTTTGGGATAATGAAGGTATACCGCCTAAATGTATAAGACCTTGCTCCAATTTAATTTTATAACCGAGCTTATCAGCTCTTAAATTTTTTAATCATGGCGAAATTAGCCTCTTTATTGAAAATTGAAGGAACCCTGGACGGGATGACCTTCTACAAAGGACCGGACGGAGAAATTTTGGTCAAAAAGAAAAGCGGAGTATCCAAAAATCGCATAGCGAACGATCCTGCTTTTATTCGAACACGGGAAAATGGTCGAGAGTTTGGCCACGTGGCCGCGTGCGGCAAAATGTTTAGGCGCGCCCTAAACAGTGTTTTATACGATGTAAAAGACAGGTCTAAAACGGCTAGGCTTACACAAGCTTTAGCCAAAGTGAAAAACCAAGACACCACCTCTATCAGAGGGGAGCGTAAGGTGCACTTAGGCATACAAACGCAAGAAGCTAAAGATAGCTTGCGGTATTTCGATTTTAATAAAAATGCACCGCTTACAACGGTACTCAAAGAAGTCTTTGTTTTAGACACCGTTAATGCCGAAATAAGCATCCCACAGTTTAACCCGGAAAGACATTTGGGAAAACCACAAGGAGCCACGCACGTAGAAATAAGCGCTGCGCATCTCAAATTCGATTTTGAAACCGGAGAAGGAGAATTGGTAAAATCCAATATCGAGAATATCCTTATTGAAGATATTGAAAACCCCGTGACGCTAAGCTTTTCAACGAACCCAAGCGGACCGGGTAATGATTATTATTTGATGAAAGTAGTATTTTATCAAACTTTAAACAACAGCCTGTATCCGTTAAACAATGGCATTTATAATGCCTTGCAACTAATAGAAATTGTTTAAGCTTTTTTAAAGCCAAGGAGGAAAGTATTTTCCTCCTTGTTTTTTATGTATAGAACTGTTCAATCATAAATTAAAAAAATAACAACAGTAAAAGATGCCCAAGTGATTCCGGTTTTTTCACCAGCACAATTGAAGGTGTCCGAGTAATCCCGATTTTTTCAATCGGGCCCCTTCGGTACACTCTCCTTACGTCGAGCACTCAGGAGCCTTCGCGTAGTTATTTTAAAAGCAAACTCCAAGGTGCCCGAGTGATTCCGATTTTTTCAATCCGGTCCCTTCGATATACTCTCCTACGGTCGAGCACTCAGGAACCTCCGTGTAGTTATTTTAAAAGCAAACTCCAAGGTGTCCGAGTAATTCCGATTTTTTCAATCGGGATTGTACCGAGGCCACCGATTGCAAAAGCCAAAATAAAAGGTGCCCGAGTAATCCCGATTTTTTCAATCGGGATTGTATCGAGGCCACCGATCACAAAAGCAAACTCCAAGGTGTCCGAGTGATTCCGATTTTTTCAATCCGGTCCCTTCGATATACTCTCCTACGGTCGAGCACTCAGGAACCTCCGTGTAGTTATTTTAAAAGCAAACTCCAAGGTGTCCGAGTGATTCCGATTTTTTCAATCGGAATTGTACCGAGGCCACCGAATCTTTTAAAAACTACAAAAAAAATCCACCCAAAACCCTTGTACATCTTTCTATAAGGATATACATTTAAAGCTTTTATAAGCAATTAGATGAAAAACCAAAAACAAGCCTATATTTATGCGGGTATCGCTGTAATTTTATGGAGTACGGCCGCTACTGCAATGAAAACAGCGCTGCAAAGCTATACGTTTTTACAACTGCTCTTTTGGTCTTCGGCTACAGCCTTAATAGCTTTGGGAGTTTTGGTCTTTGTACGAAAAAAGCATCATGAGTTAGCAGCGCTGCCGCCAAAAGCTTTTGTACGCTCTGCGATTTATGGCGCTGTAAATCCGTTTTTCTACTACATTATTTTATTTAATGCATACGCCTTGTTGCCGGCACAAGAGGCGCAAGCTCTCAATTATACCTGGCCAATTATGCTAAGTTTATTGGCCGTGCCGCTACTCGGACAAAAAATCAGTTTAAAAAATTTATTGGCTATTGGCATTAGTTTTATAGGAGTACTCATTATTGCCACCGGCGGAAATTTGATTTCCTTGTCATTTAGTAATTTTCAAGGCGTTTTGTTCGGACTTGGGTCTGCGGTGGTTTGGGCTACCTTTTGGATTTTCAATATCAAAGACAAGCGCGAAGAACTTATAAAACTATTTCTTAATTTTTGCTTTGGTTTTATCTATATTCTAATCGCCATAAGCCTTTATTCCGAAATTGTTTTTATAAACACCAAAGCCCTTTTTAGCGCCATTTATGTGGGCTTGTTTGAGATGGGCATTACCTTTGTTATTTGGTCTATCGCGCTTAAAAAATCGTATAGTGCTGCAAAAGTGGGCAATTTGGTCTATTTAGTGCCGTTTTTATCGCTGGTCGTAATTTATTTTGTCTTAGACGAACCAATTTTATTTCCCACTATTATCGGTTTGTTTTTAATCGTTGGCGGGTTAATTTTCGATAAAATCAGCTTAAGACATTTAGGTCTTAAGAAAAAGTAATGCTATATCTTTGTGTATACATTTAATGGCAAATATAATTGAATAATAGTTGCAATGGTACATCGAGCCGTTCGACTTTATCTGAAACGGGTCAAAGCCGTGACGCTTGTTTTTAATCTTTTGGCGCTGTTTGTATATGATAAAAACTAAATTTAGGAAAACAGGTAGATATATAAAACTATCTTTACGGAATTGACTCCGCTGCAAAAACATATAAAACGCATTTTTGACCTATTTATGGCAATTTTCGGCTTGTTGCTTTGTTTGCCCATACTTCTAATCGGGTTTATTCTGGCGAGTAGCAGTACCAAACAGAACGGCTTTTATACCAGCATTAGAATAGGCCAGTACGGCAAAAAATTCACTATTTATAAACTGCGTACGATGCGGCAAAGAGCGCATATACGCACAAGTGTAACTGCAGCCAACGATCCGCGTATAACCAACTTCGGCAAATTTCTTCGGAAAACAAAGTTAGACGAGCTGCCGCAATTGTTCAATGTGCTAAAAGGCGATATGAGTTTGGTTGGTCCACGTCCCGATGTTCCCGGTTTTGCCGATAAACTACAAGGCGAAAACCGAAAGATTTTAGCATTAAAACCCGGTATAACCGGTTTGGCAACAATAGCCTTTAAAAACGAAGAAGAACTTTTAGCGGAACAAGAAAACCCCGAACAATACAACAGAGAAATAATCTGGCCAGAAAAAGTACGCTTAAACAAGAAGTATATAGAGCAGTATTCATTTCTACTAGATTTAAAGATTCTTTGGAAAACGGTTTTTTAGAGGCTATAGGCTGTAAGCAATACGCTATACGCTGAGGTAGAGATTTCTCAGTCGTTCCTCCTTTAAAATGACAGTAGAATGTTTTGTTTTTTCCCGATTATCATCTCAACGAAAGGAGAGATCTTTTTTTTAGTGCTGTATGCCGTAAGCAATACGCTATATGCTGAGGTAGAGATTTCTCAGTCGTTTCTTCTTCGAAAAGACAGTGGAAGGTTTTATATAGGGAATGTCCTCTCGACGAAAGGAGAGATCTTTTTTTTAGCGCTGTATGCCGTAAGCAATACGCTATATGCTGAGGTAGATATTTCTCAGTCGTTCCTCCTTTGAAATGACAGTGGGAATGATTTCTCAGTCGTTCCTTCATATTTTCTTTTTTTAAAAATACTTTAACTAAATGGCTATTAATCTGTTTATTACACTTTTGGTCGATTAAAAAAGACGTTAAGCGAATAAGCGCGTTTTACGATTATGGTATGTTTTCTCGTAGTAATTTTGTAGACATATTTTCAAATAAAACTAACCAAAGCCTTCATTCTTCGTAACAATTAAGAACTTAAAAACACCATAAATCACTGAGAATTTATTGCGGTTTTAGAGATTTTATGCTGTATAAGAGTTTCGAAAAAGAATAGGGCTTCCTAACAAATCGGATTATGAAAAAATACCTACTTTTTTTATTGTTGTGTTTAAGTATGGGGGTAATTACTAACCTACAAGCACAAAGTGGAACTCCTACTGCTCCTACTACGATAGGAGAATATATTCAAAACCAATGGACGGTTTATGCGTATAATAGAGAATTTCATTGGTTTTGGGGAGAACAAAGTCCGACATTTCGAGGTTATTATATAGATGCCAATAGTTACGGTGCAAATAACTTAAATATCAACTCCCAACTAACTTGGAATAGATATACCAGTCCCAGTAGTGCCGCGGGATATACAGGTAATTTAGTGACTAATGATGAGCATATTGTAGACTATCGTAGAAAAGGCTTTCCTGCGGGTTGGTACCAACTTAAAGTTTGGCATGACGATGAAGGAATCATTGCCGTAGATGGTACTGTCATTTATAATGACAGCAATGTAATTTCAGACTATACGCTACCTTCACTTGTTTATTTAGATGAAGATTCTAGACTTGCGTTTATATGGGAAGAAGATGGTGGCGAGTCTTATGGTCGCTTGGAGTTTACAAAAATAGCTTCTGATTTTGGCGACGGAGAATGGCAGGTTAGTGTTTTTGGAGATACTAATTTTACCAATTCTGCAGGAATGTATATACAAGGCGGTTTAAATTTTTCTACTCCTTGGCCGAATAGCTCTAGCAGCACCCCTTCTGATGCTCCGGGTTATAGCGGTACGTCAGTAGGTAATTCTAATTCGTATATTTATAAACGAAAAAATTTTCCTTGCGGATTTTATAGCATAGACGTTCGTGAGCATGATGATGATGCCGAATTGATAATAAACGGCACTTCGGTATGGAGCGCAACCGGCTGGACTGACACTGAAATTCCCGGTGTATGGTCTGGTTATTTAGGAGCCGACTCAAAAGTAGAAATGCGTATTGCCAATACCGGCGGCGGCGTTACGGCTGCAGGCTTAGAGTTTAACCGTTTAGACGACGCAACTGCTAACGAAACAGTTTGGACCGGTAGACAAGACAGCAATACTTCCAATCCTGCCAATTGGTGTCCCGCAATGCCAGATAGTACCAGCGATGTTTTTATTCCGTCGCAAAGCTTAACTGCAAACAGTCCTGTTTTAGATACCGATTTAAATGTGGGTACTTTACGGATGGATCCCGATGCAATTTTTGATATGTCTGCCAATACATTAACGGTATCTGGCAATATGATGCATCACAATACTTGGGAAAACGCGCATATACATCATTTGGTTATGGAATCTGCAAATAGTGAATTTACAGGAGAGAAAGCTGAGATAGATATTTTGGAAGTAAAAGCCAATGGTGTTTCTATAAATTTAGACCCGGGAGAAAGTCTGCGTATTAACGAAGTGGTAAAAATAACCAATGGCACGTTAGAGACCAATGGAAAACTTACTTTAGCTTGTCGTTTTGATAACTTTACCCAACGTGTGGCACAAATAGATAATTTAAATAATGCAATTATAACCGGAAAGGTAATAACCGAGCAGTGTATTCCTGCTCGTAGAGCGTTTAGGTTTATAAGTTCGCCGGTAACCACAACTACCACCATTCACGAAAACTGGCAAGAGGGCGCGACAGCTTATAATGATAATCCTAATCCGGGTTACGGAACGCATATTACCGGAACACAAGGTAATGTAGACCAATGGAATGGTTTTGACTATACCCCGGGCGGTAATCCTTCTTTATTTACTTTTGATAACGCTACCCAAAGCTGGTCGGCTGTAGATAATACCAATGCTGCTGATGCTACTTTAGAAGCCGGAAAACCTTATTATTTTATGGTAAGAGGAAGCCGTGCTATTAATGTACACTCCAATACAGCTATTCCGGATAATACTATTTTACGTGCAACCGGAAGTGTACGGCAAGGCGATATAGATATGGCTGCAGATTTTAATGCTAATGCAAACGCTTTTAATTTCTTTGGGAATCCGTATCCGGCCGCAGTAGATATGGTGGCAGTTATGAGTCAAGCTTCGCATTTGCAGAAAGATTATTACTTATGGGATCCTAATTTAGGCGGAGCCGTAGATTATAATACAAATTCTAACAATTTAGGTGGTCGCGGTGCCTATGTTACTATAGATGTAGAAAGTCCCGGAGCTCCGGCGGTACCTAGCGGTTCAGATGCTAATCAGTATTTGCAACCGGGACAGGCTGCTTTTGTAAAAGCTGATGGAAATGGTACACCACAAATGCTTTTTAAAGAAAGTTTTAAAAATGTGTATGTCAACCAGACAGATGTATTCCGCTTTAGCGAAAACACGATTTCTTTTATGGATGTTAACTTGTATCAAACAAGCGATTGGCAGGCAGGAGAAACCGCTTTAGATGGCTTCAGAATTAAATTTAGCGATACGTATACTACCGATGTAACGGAAGAAGACGCAGCAAAATTCGGAAACTTAGATGAAAATATAGCTGTTGAAAACGGCGAAGATTTACTGGCTATAGACCGAAGAAATTATCCTGCCGAAGAAGAAATAATTCCTCTATTCACCAATCAATACCGAAACACGGCTTATACCTTAACTTTCGATTTTAATAATTGGACAGATTTGAGTGTTTATTTAATAGATTATTATTTGGGTACCGAAACTGCCATTACACAAGAAGACAATTTGTATTCTTTTAGCGTAGAAACGGAGGTGGAAGCGAGTACAGATGCAAATCGTTTTGCTTTAAAGTTTTCTACGGAAAATTTAGGAGTAGACAATGTTACTACAGAATCAAATTGGGTTTTATACCCTAACCCGACAAAAAGCGGGGAACAAGTTTATATACGTTTACCGAAGCATGAGCAAGGCAGATGGAAAATAAACATAACCGATATGTTAGGGAAACAAGTGTGGCAACAAGAAAAAACAATAGATGCAGAAGGAATGACTTTGGATAACTTGAATTTAAGTCCCGGCGTTTACTTGGTACAGTTGCAATCGACACAAAAAGTTGCGACTTATACTAAAAAGTTGTTGGTGCGATAATTGTCGACATAATTTCTTAAATGATGAAAATCCTCGGTATCTAACTACTGGGGGTTTTTGCTTTCCGAGTGTCATCTCGACAAATGGAGAGATCTTTTGCCCAAGCGGGAATTAAGGGACTATCTTACAAAGTGTGTAAGTTAAAAAATAGCTGGGGCCGGCCCCAGCTATTTTTTTAATTTTAATATTTAA
>CANLVH010000002.1 GCA_947494545.1 uncultured Mesonia sp.
ATATTGGAATAGTAAAGGGGGACTTTCAGTCCCCAGTATTAATAAACCTCTGCACTTTCAGTGCAGAGTTGTTTAGTTAAAGACTTCAGCTAATTAACGTATTGAACCTTCGGGAAACTGTACTTTTTCCGGTGCTTTATTTAATAGTGGTAAAGCACGTTTTAATATACGGTTTCTTTTGCCAGTGGTGTCTGTTGGCTCTACCGGATAAGAAATTACGGCTTCCATCCACGCGTATTTATTATTTCTAAAATAAACGGCCGGTTCCCATTGTTTACGATTTTGTGCGGCAAATTTGGGATATTGTTCTTCAAAATCTTCTTTTGCGGCGGTTAACAAGCATTTTTCCACAAAATCTAAGTTGCTGGTATAAGCTATTTGTAAAGCGGTTTCGTTCCATATAAACGGAATTTGCGGACCTGAATAATTTGTAATTTGTTCTTTTAAGATTAAACTATTGGGAAATCTAATTATTCTGCCACTTCTTCTATCATTACCAAGATAATCGCCGCTACACTCTAAAATTAAGGTGTCTAAATAACTTATTTCAATTACATCTCCTTTAAAATCTTTTATTTGAATACGATCTCCTACTAGATATAATCTTCGAAACACCAAGTAAATCCATGCAATAAAAGAAGCAATTGGCGCTTGCAATGCAAAACCCAAAACCAAAGATATTAATCCAAAACTTACGGCTGCCGCGTACAAATTCTGAAATAAAAAAGAGGCAGCTACAATCAAACTAAAGGTAATTGTAAGAAAACGTATAATGCGCAACAGGTTATATTTATCGCCTTCAGAATGGCTTTGGGTGCTTACAATTCTTCCAATAATTTTACCAACCAAAAAAATTATTATAATTATAAACAGACTTAAAGTTAATTTTTGCACAAACGGAATGTATTCTCGCCAAGCATCAAAAAGCTCTAAATTTATTATGTAACGAAAAGCAATTAATACCACTGCGGCTATTGCATAAATAGTTATCCAGCGTTTACTGTTTTGATTTTTCATAAATCTTGACTTTTATTTCAATAGCGAAGATAACGTAATATAAATATGTTTAAAACGAAAGAAAATTTAAGAATCTATAAATTGTAGATGTAAAATTTGCATTATTTTTTAGCAATACTTTTAAGAATAGTTAACTTATTAATAGTTGAAAAAAAGTTCTACTTCTGTGCCGGCGGCTTCTCCGTTTTTATTTTGTAAATCACGAAGTTGAAAGGAATAATTTACGCCATATTTACGGTTAAAATATGCCAAGCGTTTCATATTTATTTTTAAACCCATAGATTCATTTTGATAGGTTTTTTCTGCACGACGTTTTCGAGATTTTTCGCGACCCACCCCGTTATCCCTAATTTTTAAACTAATGGTATTTTCTCTTGCCAAAAATAAGAGTTCTATTCTTTTCTTTTGATCTTTAAGAATAAGCCCGTGTAAAATAGCATTTTCTATAAAAGGCTGTAAAAGCATAGCGGGCAGCATAATGGTAGTAAGGTTTATTTTTTGCGGGTTGCTAATTACAAGCTCTATTTTATCTTCTAAACGTATATTTTCTATAGAAACATAGAGTTCTAAAATATTTATTTCTTCGGCTAAAGAAATGCTTTCTATTTGTGTACTGCCTAAAATATGCCGAATTAATTTAGAAAATTTATTAAGGTAATAAATCGCTTCTTGTTTTTTATTTTCTATTAGAAATACTTTGATAGAATTGATAGCATTAAAGATAAAATGCGGATTCATTTGGTTTTGTAAAGAAACTAATTGCAGATGGTAAATGGGGTCGCTAAAATTAACTTCGTTTCTTAAATTAGAATGTATTGATAATTTTGATTTTTTTTGCCCCATGACATTATCAAGATTATCTGTTGCAGTAGGAAAAATGTTTGGAGAAGTTGTTGTAAAATCTGTTAATCCAATGTTGCTTAAAAACTTTTTGTTTAACCAATCATTTCCGTAAAGTAAAGCAAGGCTCAAAAAAAATTGCTGTAAAAAAATAGTTAGGTAAAAAAGCAGTAATATATTTTCCGTAAAGAGTTTTTTATCTAAAATGCCAAGAAAACCAAGCGGTAAAATAAGTCCGATAAATACACTGCTTGCGGTTAAAAAAAAGAGATTACAATTTTTTTCTAAATGAGAAAATGTTTTACTGAATGTAAAGCTGAGAAGACAAAACACAAGTAACATAACAACAAGCGGAAACCATTGTAACAACAAATTATTATTGCTAAAAATTAGTAATATAAATCCTAAAACAGTGGTTAAAAAAAGAAAACCTATTGTGGTAATTATAAATTTGTAAAAGCTTGTAAGGTGTTTTTTAAAGTCTAGGAACTGCAGAAAAAATAAGAAAAAAATGACACTATAAATTATTTGAAAAAAATCTGCTAAGAGGTCTAAAACTTTAGGGGCAAAAAACTGTTTCCAAGTAAAATCATACGGACTAACCAAAAGAAAATAAACCAATAGTGCAGTTGTGTAAAGTGTATATAACCACAAGCTTTTCTGTCTCTTTTTCCGGTTTAGCATTGCGCTGCCAATACAAAGAAAAGCTAAAACAGTTACTATAAACTGCCATAAAAAAAGCATTGGTTCAAACTTCATTCCGATTAATTTTTGGTCTAAATACAACTTTTGGTTTTAAAGCGGGGTGGTTTAAAAGCCAATACTATTTAAGTAGTAAAATAGTAGATTTTTAGCTATACGTTATTTTCGGTGTCAGCGTTTATTTTTTCCTTTTCAGGGAATTTTACAATGCTCTTCTACCTATAACTTTTACGGGCAAGACGCAAATTTACTTTCAAGTAAAAAATAAGTAATAACGTATATGTGCAATAAAACTAACAAAATTTTAAGCGTATAGAATTTGAAATGTATGTGCGGTTAAAAAAACTTTGTAATTGGTAATTATTTATACAAAAACGGTATAAAACCAAAAAGTGAATGCATTTAACCAATTATAACAAAAGACTAACCGGTTATAAGGTATTTTCTACCAACTATATAATTTATATAGGAATACAAGATTTTTAAGCTAATATTTGGTGGTCTAAGAGATGCGAAACTAGCTCCAAAAAGCTATCCAATTCTTGTGCGTTAAATAACTATCAATTTCTAAGATTGCACGCAGTTTATATTTAAGATACTTATTTACGGGTAAGTATAAGTTTAATTAAACAGCTACTTGTAGTTTCTAAAACCGCTTCATTTTCTTTAAAACAAAATATATGAAAACACTTTTTCCAAAATTAAAATTCTTGTTGTTTTTACTTTTTCTCAGTTTTGCGCTGGTAAGTTGTAAAGAGAAAACAACCACGACTGAGCCTAATTTAGAAAAGAATTCTTCTGGGGTCGAAAAAGAGAATACTTCAAAAAAAGATGCAGACACAGAGAAGCAAGAAAACTTTAAAGTTCGCTTTGCGGAAGAAAACAAAGCAACAAGTCCAAATTCCCCGGAAGGGAACACGGCGCCAATTGCATTAGATTGTAATTATTTTGTAAAAAACCCAAATACAATTCTTAAAGACAATCCCGAAGCTCCGGTAGATTATACCATAGATTGTTTTATAAGAGTTGACGATAAGTTGCGTATTGAACCCGGCGTGGTAATAGCTTTTGACCAAGGAGCGGGAATTTATTTTAAAGAAAAATCTTCTTTCAATTTAGAAGGCACGGCAGAAAAACCAATAATTCTAACCGGAAAAGAAGATACAAAAGGTTATTGGCGCGGTATACACACCAAAAGTTCTAATCTTAATAACGCTATGCGTTATGTAACAATACAATATGCCGGAAACGGCGCAAAAGCAGGTTTGGAAGTTGATCGCGAGAATAGCAACCTAGTTTTAGAGAATTGTACTTTTTCTGAAAATAAAAATTATGGCATGTTGGTTAACGATGATGTGGGGAAAGATGTAAATAATATAACTATAAAGAATTGCACATTTACCAAGAACGATATTCCGTTTAAAACACATGTGAGTCGCTTGAGAATGTTTGATAGCAGTAATAATTTTTCCGGAAACAAAAAAGATTATATCTATTTAGACGGCGGTATTTTGCGTGGAGATGCAACTTGGGTAAAACTAGATGTTCCTTACTTTTTGCAAGACAACTTTAAAAATAACGAAGGGGTTTTAACGGTGGAACCCGGTACAGAAATTATAATGCCGGCGCAAAGTTGGATGCATCTTTCTAATAAGGCCTCTCTGGTTATGGTGGGCACCCAAGAAAATCCTATTGTTATTCGCGGAGAACACGACGTAGCAGGATTTTGGAAAGGACTAACCATAGACTCCGGCAGCCCGCTAAACAAGATTGCACACGTAAACTTTAAAAATGCCGGTTCTACTACCGGTAATCCAAATGGCGTGGTAAGACTTGAACGCTCAAAATTTTTAAAAATTCATGATGTGGTTTTTACTAATTGTTTTGAGTATGGCGTAAGCCTTCAGTCACCGGCAAGTTCGCATTTAGAATATGCTAATTTAGAATTAGAAAATACACCAAAACTCTTTTCTGATTGGAAAGGAGAGGAAATTAAAAATCCAGAAAATTTATAGATAATTCTTGGTTTATTATAAAAGAATAAATGTCAAAATTCAGTAAAAGATTTGAAGAAACAGCTATAAAAATTTAAAAATGAAAATAATTAACCATAAAATAGTACAGATTTTACTCTGCTTTGGGTTATTTTTTATGAGTAGCAAATTATCTTTTGCACAAAGCCTAGAAGGAAAATGGAACATTGCTAAAATAGATACCCGGCATTCTACATTAATAGAGTTTACCAAAGACAGCGTCTTTTTTTATGAATTTGATAAACGCCGTTCTGCAACAGCTTACCAAGTTAACGATAATTGTTTAATAGTAGCTAAAGGTTCTGTGCCAATAGGAGGGGAGTTTGCGTTTATAAATTCTCAGCGTTTGCGGTTAAAACCGGATAAGGCAAAAAAGGCTATTGATTTTGTGCGCTTAAAGCCTACAAAAACAAGCTTAACAAAAGACGAAATAACGCAAATGAAATTTGAGATAGATTATCGCGAACGCGCAATTCCCATATTTTTTGACGAAGCAGAAGATGAAATCGGAAAAGCAATTCGATTAGAGAAGTTAGACGACACCTACTTTATATCTTTTTACCGAAATGCTAAAAGAAAAGGAGCGCTTCCTATAGAAAGCATAAGTTCTAAAAAGATTATGATTTATGGCTTTCCCGAAGAACCTTTTGTGGTTTCCGGAGAGCGACTAAACTCTGATGGTAATATGATGCAAGTGAATACTGTTTCCGCTTTAAGCGAAAATTTACCTATTACAAAAGCAATTATAGGGAAGTGGTTTTATGCGCATATAGAAGGACGTCCACCTTTATCTAAGTGTACTAAAAAAACTTTTTTTCGGTTTACGGAAGACTTAACGATACAAACAAAACCTTATGCTAAAAATTATAGTAATGGCAATTGTGTAGCCGGTGATCCAATAGAAGGGAAGTATAAAATTAATGACGATAAAGAAATTGAAGTAACCCAAAATGGTAAAACCGAAATTTGGAAAGTTCTTTCATTTTCTAATAAAATACTCAAAGTAGAAAAAGATGGTAGAGCGCTTACGCTTACAAAGCAATAAATAAAACCGATTAACTAGATGACAAAATTACCTTAGCACAATTACTAATAAAAAATTTAAGATGTGAAAACAGTTTTCAAAACACCCAAGCTAATAAGCTTTTCTATGTTTGTTTTATTCCTAAGCATAACAATTATTTCATGTAAAGATAATAACGAAACTACGAAGAGCGAAAGTGACAAACATACAAGCGTAGATAAATCACCATGTGAGTTGTTGACAAATGCCGAAATAAAAAATGCTTTAGATATTCCTGCAGATGCTGTAACAAGCAAGGTTAAAAAAAATACTACCTATCCAAGTTACTTTTATAAATGGGAAACTATTACGTTTCCTTATGAAGTTTACAATGGCAGAATGGCAGATTATCCGGCAGAATTAAGTATTGTTATAGCTGCAAACACCAATAAAAAATTATACGAACGCTCTATCGCTGTTTATAAGGATGGCGAAGCTGTAAATGACGTAGGTGAAATGGCAACTTGGAGTAAAAAAAATGAGTCAGATTACCTTTTTGTATAAAACTAATTTAATTCACGTACACGCAAAAACTTCTGCAGATGCGGCCGCAAACAAAAGCAAATCTATAAAAATTGCTAGGTTAGTAATTGACGAGTTATAATTAAAAACACAATGCATCTTGTCTAAAAAAACGAGATTATTAGTGTTTTAATAATTTTTGTAATGAATAATCCAACTATAAAAAATGTATTATTACTATCTGCGGTTTGCATAATGCTCTCCAGTTGTGTTGCGCTGCAACAACCGCTACCGGGTAGTCTCTGGGGTAGTTGGACTTTTGAAAAAACGGGATTTTTAAATAAGCAATCAAACAGTCAGTTGGTAGATTACCAAAATAGATGTCAAGGAAAAGGAGACCGTTTGCACTTTTCTTCAGATAATAAATTAAAACTGCGTTGGTACGATGAAAGCTGTATGACTCATGAATATTTTATTGGGTATTATGAGGTAGAAGCTAAAATTCTAACTATCAATTTGACCCAAAGCAGCTCTTTAAGAGATCGTCCTTTTCCGCCCATCACAAAATTTAGGATTATGCAAATTAATGAAACTACCTTAAAGTTAGAAGAAATCCCTCACGGTAATAGAAGTAGGCGGGATAGAAGAGTAGCTGGTCTTGAACCCTTGATTTTTGTTTTTATGAAATTAGATTGATTTTAAAGCAAAAAAATAGGTCAATAGCAGAAAAAATACCTGAGTTTAAAGCTCTATAAACCTTCCTTCTGAAAATGAAATTTATTTTAATCCCTTAAACAGTACTAATAATCCTATTCTTTATAAGCTATTATTTTTTAAGTTTTTTAAAAAGAGCAAATTACTAACTATACACAATAACAAACCAAATATAAATTATATACTAGCACCCGTATAATCTAACGATAGTTTATATGAAATATGGCTTAAATTCACATCAAATATGCCAAAACGGTTTCAAACAAACTCTTTAATTGCGCTACAATCCTTAGGAAGTTTCCGGTTTATTTAATAAGAATAATTTGCATTTAATCAAAAAACTTATGAAAAGCTATAAAACTAAAACTACCAAAAACACCATCTTATTTTTTATGTATTCTAGCAGGTTTTTTCTCTAGCAATATAAGCGCACAAACTACAATAAACGCTTCCGGCGGAAGTGAAAGCCTTGCGGGAGTAATCCACCAATATTCTATTGGTGAAATGATGGTAGTTGACACTCATAGTAATGGAAACATCACTGTAACACAAGGCTTACTTCAAATAGAAAGCGATTATTTAGATGCTTCTGAAGAAATCTTCTCTAGCTAAAATCTTACAATTTACCCCAATCCTGTTAAAAACATACTGCATTTAGAACCTGTTTTACAAGGGTCTGGCGAACTTTCTATCCAACTTTTCGATTTGCAAGGAAGACGCATTATGCAACAAAAATTCTTTTTACAAACAGGTTTAGAAAAACAACAACTAGATCTTTCCACCTTGGCAGAAGCCACTTATATGCTAAACGTAACCTTTAACCGCGGCGAAAAAAATTACAGACAAACCTATAAAGTCGTAAAAACCAGCGGCAGATAAATCTTTTTTAACATAAAACCTACCAAAAACACACCACCATGAAAAAAATTATATTCTTATTCGTTAGTACAATATTTATAAGTCTGAATTTGCATGCGCAAACGCCCGAGAAGTTTAACTACCAAGGTATTGCCAGGAGCACAAATGGCGAGGCAATGGCCAACCAAAACCTCGGTTTAAAAATTAGTATCATGAATGGTGGCACGGCGGTTTATGTAGAGACGCATAACGTTACCACAAACAATTTTGGTTTGTATAATCTTGCTATAGGGGGAGGAACTACTGTTTCCGGTGCTATGAACAGTGTAGATTGGAGCACGGGCAACAAATTCATCAAAGTACAAATAGATCCAAATGGCGGTAGTTCGTACGCTACTTTGGGTATTACAGAATTGTTAAGCGTTCCTTACGCAATGTATTCTGCAACTACCGGAAGTGGTGGCGGAGGCGGCGGTAACCCAACCGGAAATGCCGGCGGAGATTTAACCGGCACTTATCCCAATCCTCAAATTGCCAACAATGCAGTAACTACTGCAAATCTAGAAAATGGCGCGGTTACTTCTGTAAAGATAGACGATATGGGCGCTACCAACGGACAGGTTTTAAAATATGATGGTACCAACTGGTTGCCAGGAAACGATAATGGCGGGTCAACCGGAACTATTTATACGGCGGGAAATGGAATTAACATCTCTGGAGCAGATGAGATTTCAGCCGTTTTGGGTACCGAAATTGAAACCAACGAATTAGAAGATGCGGTTGTAACCGAAGCAAAAATTGCAGACAATGCAGTAACCTCTGTAAAAATAGACGATATGGGCGCGACTACCGGTCAGTTTTTAAAATGGAATGGCATCAATTGGGTACCAGATAATATAACTGGCGGCTCTGGCGATAACTGGGGAAGTCAAACCACCGAAACCACCAATAGATTGATAGGGGACGGGACATCCACCAATCCTTTAGACCTTGCCCCACAAGGCGCCACCAACGGTCAGGTTTTAAAATGGAACGGTACAACATGGGGACCGGCCAATGACGAAACCGGAACCGGTGGCGGCACTGGAGACGACTGGGGAAACCAAGTAACACAAACAAACACCACCTTAGAAGGAGATGGTACAACAGCAAATCTTTTGGGTGTAGCAGATAACGCGATTACAACTAGTAAATTAGATAATGCAGCCATTACCGGCGAGAAAATCAACCAAATGAGTGCCACCAACGGACAGATCTTAAAATGGAACGGCACAACTTGGTTGCCCGCCGATGATGAAACCGGATCTGGAAGCGGAACCGGTGATGACTGGGGAACTCAAATTGCACAAACCGATGCTACTTTAAATGGCGATGGCACAACCGCCAATCCACTTAGTTTGGCTGATGACGCAGTTACTTCAGGAAAAATAGATGCAATGGGCGCTACCAATGGGCAAGTTTTAAAATTTGACGGTACCAACTGGATTCCCGGCACAGACGATACCGGTTCTGCCGGAACAACCTACACGGGGGGCGATGGAATTACTATTTCCGGTTCTGATGAAATTTCTGCTGATCTTGGTACAAACATCGAGACAAATGAAATACAAGATGCTGCTGTTACCGGCGAGAAAATTAACCAAATGAGTGCTACCAATGGGCAAATCTTAAAATGGAACGGCACAACTTGGGAACCAGCCGATGACGAAACCGGATCTGGAAGCGGAACCGGTGATGACTGGGGCACGCAAACAGCACAAACCGATGCTACTTTAAACGGCGACGGAACAACAGGTAATGAACTCGGTCTTGCTGATAATGCGGTGACTACTGCAAAAGTTAACAGCAATGCAATTACTTCAGATAAAGTTAACGATGGCGCCATTACTTCTCCAAAAATAGACGCGATGGGCGCGACAAACGGACAAGTACTTACTTTTGATGGTACTAATTGGATGCCAGACAACATAAGTGGCGACGATTGGGGTAGCCAAACTGTAGAAACTAATGCTACATTAACCGGAGACGGCACAACAGCTAACGAGCTTGGTCTTGCGCAAAACGGCGCAACAGACGGACAAATTTTATCGTGGAATGATACCAATAGCAATTGGTTACCAACAGACCCACCCCCTAGTGGAGATGCTTTTTTTGAAGCGGATGCAGATCAGATTAACTATTCAAACGCTACAGATTTTGGAAAAGACTTTTTGGTGAACACCAATCATATTGATTACACATCTAGTAATAATAATCCAGAATATAAAATGATGTTTCTGTCTTCTAAAGGTGCATTTCGTGCAGGATATGTTATTAATGATAAGTGGGATTTAAACAATATAGGTAATTACAGTGTGGCCTTTGGGGCTGGCACTAAAGCCTCTGGTGTAATCTCCACTTCAACAGGTAATGCTACAGAAGCCTCGAATTATGCCTCCACCGCCATAGGGAATTATACTATTGCCTCGGGTTATGCCTCCACCGCCATGGGTTATTCTACTGACGCAAGCGGAAGCAGCTCTACCGCAATGGGATATGCCACTACTGCTTCCGGAAGAGGATCTACCGCAATGGGACAGTATACAAAAGCATTATCTTATTCTGAAACTACAATAGGTTCTTTTAACACAGATTATACGCCGGCAAGTGCTAATTCATTTAATATAGCAGACCGTCAATTTACAGTAGGAATTGGGGAAGATGATACAAACAGAGCCGACGGGTTTATAGTTATGAAATCTGGTTTGATGACCGCACCAGAATTGACTAACACTTTAATTGACAGTGATCAACAAGCTTTAGTTACAAAACAATACTTGGATGATAATGGCAATTTTTTTAAAGCGGATGCCGATAAAATAAGGTATAACGATATCAACAATTTTGATAAGGATTTTCTGGTAAATACAAATCAGATTAATCAAGGTTTGGGAGAAGTTTATAAAATGATGTTCATCCCTTCAAAAAACGGAGCATTCCGCGCTGGAAGTACGGAGGGTTTTTTCGGCGGTTCAGCTGTGTGGGATTATGATAATATAGGGCTATCTAGTATAGCATTGGGTAAAACCACCGAAGCTTCCGGTGATTTTTCTGTAGCACTGGGAAATTATACAGAAGCTTCGGGTAATACCGCCACCGCTATGGGTAATGGATCAAGAGCCTCAGGTGCTCAATCCACAGCAATGGGAAACTTCACAGAAGCTGCGGGTGCTGGATCTATAGCAATGGGCTATAACAGTCGCGCAGTCGGAGATTACTCCACCGTAATAGGTTCTCATGCCCAAGTAACCAAAGAAGGCGCAATGTATTTAGCAGATCACAGTAGAACTGATATAACTATAGACACTAGAGTAACGGCAAATAGATTTTACGCTCGATTTGACAATGGGTATTATTTATATACAGATGGTTTAGCAGATATAGGTATCTATATGCAACACGGCGATAACTCGTGGAGCACCATTTCCGATAGAAATAAAAAAGAAAACATAAAACTTGCAAAGGGAAATTATTTTATAGAAAGCATTAAAAAAATGCCTCTTGGCAGTTGGAATTATATTGGTCAGGACAAAAAGAAATACCGTCACTGGGGACCAATGGCACAAGATTTTCATAAATATTTTGGCGAAGATGGTATTGGCACCATCGGGAACGATACCACTATTGCCAGCGCCGATATAGACGGCGTGATGATGATTGCTATACAGCAACTAGGTAGAGAAAACGATTCGTTAAAAAATAAAATTGCTAGTCTTAAAAAAGAAATGAAGCAACAAGCGTTAATTTTGGAAGCTAAAGCAGAAAACTTTGATAAAGCTAAAGGTAAATTAGAAGAACGTTTATCTAAAATAGAAGCGCTAATTGAGCAAAGAAATAGGGATAAAAAATACGTGAAAAATTAATTTCTATAGCTTGTTTTCAAAACTAATTAAAGCCTGTTTAAAATCTAAACAGGCTTTGTTTTTTTATAGAAAATTGTTGTTTATTGTGGTAGGGTGATACCTGGAATCGCAAACAGCAGTTCATCACCAAAATCCGTAAACCTCACCAATCAGTTTTAGGATAAATTCTATGCCAGTAAATCTAAAACTAGGTCGGCAGTATTTACATATACAGTTTTATATACAGTTTAAAGCTTTTAGAAAAAATATAAATTAACTATTGTTAGCGAATATAGTAATAAGAAATAAAAAGTGTTTTTTATAGCTAAAGCGGAATAACATAAACAAAACAAAAAATGCATTTTTTAAAGTTACCCATTTGTCTAAGCCAATAAAATTGGTACATTTAAAACTTGATAAAATTGAAGTTTTTAAATTATGAGAATTTTTGTGGCAATTTTTTATTTACCGTATAATGGGAAGTTTAGTAATTAAGCGCGAAAACGAAATTATAAATGCGTTTTTTGATTTTCATATTTTTATTAACAGCAAACGCGTTGGTAGCATTTCTAACAACAGCACAAGACAATGGCAACTACCGCCCGGCAATTATACTATAGAGGCTAAAGGAGGTTATTATGTGCAATCACAAAAATTAAAAATAGAAATAAAAACAGACGAAATTAAAGCCTATAAAGTAGGCAGTTTTGGAAAAAGCTATATCAATTCTTTTTTACAGTTTAAACCGCTTTACAGAAATTTTGATAACAAGTTTCGCTAAAGCTAATTGTAAATAATTAAGATTCTTTTCTTTATATAAGAATGAATTTTGCAAAAAATAACTATATTACCTCAATAAATCACAATTTTTTTATGGGCATACTAAATAAATTAATGAGAAATGCGGGAGAAGTTTCTTCCGAAAAGCTAACCGAAAAATTTGGCGCATTACTCATTCCTAATGAGCAGATAGAATTAGGTTTTAAACTATTACGCGATACATTTATTTTTACTAATAAGCGCCTAATTTTAATAGACGTACAAGGTTTTACCGGCAGTAAACAAGAGTATCTGAGTTTGCCGTATAAAAGTATTTCCAGATTTTCATTAGAAACAGCCGGTACATTCGATTTGGATGCAGAGTTGAAAATTTGGGTTTCCAGTGAGGCCAATCCGTCGGTTAGTAAAAAATTTAATAAAAGCATAGATGTTTACGCGGTACAAAAATTCTTAGCCGAAAAAATCTTAACCTAATTTCTATTTACAAATGAGAAAAATAAAGCAAAATGATCCTCTAACCTTTTTTGGTATTTTGTTTTTAGCCTTCGGGATAACCTATTTAAACTTTGATGGGGCTAGAACATAATTATAAAGCATACACAGCTATTTTACTTGGCGGAATACTAAGTGTTATTTCTTTGCGGAATAAACTAAAAATACAGAAATAGGCAGGAAATAAACTTTGTTACTTTCCGGCTAAAAAATCTACAAATTTCTCCCATAAATTTTTCTTTGGCAGATTATCTACGTATTGGTCGTCGTCACTGGTATCCTGTTGAAACTTCTCGCGTGTTTTTTTATCGCCTACCGGTTGTTTTTCATTTGTGTCTTTCGATTCCATAACAAATCTTCTTTAAAATTTTTAAAGAAAGTTATGCAAAACACATTATTTATAAAGACGTATTTTGCTTTCTTTAACAATTGTTTTCAGTAGAGAAAAACCACGAATTATATAAAATAACTAATCAATAATTTTCTTAATCACTCGTAGATTATGGGTGTAGCGTTTTGTATCGGTATTAAAAATGCCGGTATGGTCTAATCTGTCTATTCGTACTTTGCCGTGGGCGTGAACAATGTAATTATCTGGCATGATAATACCTACGTGAATAATTTCTCCTTCGTTATTATCAAAAAATGCTAAGTCTGCGGGTGTACTTTCTTCAATAAAACTAAGCGCTTCGCCTTGTTTAGCTTGTTGCGAAGCATCTCTAAATAAACGATATCCGTTTAATTTATACACCATTTGTGTAAGTCCGCTACAATCTATTCCAAACGGAGATTTGCCACCCCAAAGATAAGGTGCGTTCATATAGAGCATAGCGGTTTCTAGAACGCTGGTTCTATTTTTAATTCCGCTTAAGCTGCGACCTTCATAATGATGTTCTAAAAGTTTACCGGCTGCAATATTTGCACCTAAACAAACCGGAAGAAGGGAGTTGGTATTGCTTACGGCAAATTCTACTAAATCTGATACAAAGATGCCGGGTTGTTCTTCTAACTGTTGGTAAGTATTTTCTTCTATCGCTAAATATTGCTTATTGTCTAGCCAACCTTCGTAAGCATCAAAAGCAATACGGATTTTGCTCCAATTTTTTCGTTTTTCTAAAACTTTAAAATGATCACCATATAAAAGTTGGGTTACCATTTCGCTTGTGTCTGCGGCTTCTAATCTAACCGGCACAATATTGAGGTTACAAATTCCGTATTGCATTTATATCCAAAAAATAAAGTTAGCTTCTTTCTATAACCATTGCAGATGCGCCACCACCGCCATTACAAATAGCTGCAGCACCAACTTTGGCATTGTTTTGTTTTAAGACATTCATTAAAGTAATTAAAATACGCACGCCAGAGCAACCCAATGGGTGACCTAAAGAAACAGCGCCGCCGTTTACATTTACTTTTTTATTATCTAAACCTAAGATTTTAATATTTGCCAAACCAACAACAGAGAAAGCTTCGTTAAACTCAAAATAATCTACTTGGTCTAAGCTAATTCCTGCTTTATCTATTGCTTTTGGTAAAGCTTTAGAAGGAGCAGTGGTAAACCATTTTGGTTCTTGTGCAGCATCTGCATAAGATTTTATGGTTGCCAAAGGTTTAAGCCCTAATTCTTCTGCTTTTTCTTTGCTCATTAAAACTACCGCACCGGCGCCATCATTAATGGTAGAGGCATTGGCTGCAGTTACAGTACCTTCTTTACTAAATGCGGGTCGTAAAGAACCTACTTTTTCCATTTTAATGTTTTTGTATTCTTCGTCTTCGGCAAAGATTTTTGGTTCTCCTCTTCGTTGTGGTACTTCTACAGGAACAACTTCGTCTTTAAAGTAACCTTTTTCCCAAGCTTTTTTAGAGCGTTTATACGATTCTAAAGCAAACTCGTCTTGGTCTTCTCTAGAAAATTCATATTCTTTTGCGCATAAGTCTGCACAAACCCCCATAGCATTATTATCATAAGCATCTACCAAACCGTCTTTTTGCAAACCATCTTCCATAGTTGCGGGACCAAATTTTTTGCCCTTGCGCATATGTACGTAGTGCGGTATCATACTCATATTTTCCATTCCACCGGCTACAATAATATCTGCATCTCCTAAGGCAATGGCTTGCGCGCCTTGCATTACGGCTTTCATTCCGCTGGCGCAAACTTTATTTATGGTGGTACAAGGTACACTTTCAGGAATACCGGCTTCTAATGCTGCTTGGCGTGCGGGAGCTTGTCCAACACCGGCTTGCACCACGTTACCCATTAATACTTCTTGAACTTGATCTGCTTGTAGATTTATTTTATTTAAAGCGCCTTTTATGGCAACGGCTCCTAATTTTGGGGCAGCCACAGAAGATAAACTTCCCAAAAAACTACCAATAGGAGTTCTTGCAGCGCTTACAATTACAACTTCTTTACTCATTGTACAAAATTTTAGTTACTAGTTTTGCGAATTTAATCAAATTATAAAGAACATACGAACCTACCTATAAATACTTATATTTTTTAGTACATTTGAGATTGTCAAGTTTTATATATGAATAAATTTATCAACGAGATTTACAAAAACCAAGCGCTTATATATAAAGTGCTGTTATATATTTTAACCACGGTGGTTATTGTTTATATGTTTCCTAAAGGAAGTAAATTTAAGTACGATATTTCTAAAGGAAAACCCTGGCAATACGAAAATCTTTATGCGCCTTTTGATTTTGCCATTTTAAAGTCTAAAGAAGAAATAGCAGAAGAAAAAAGTGAAATAAGAAAAAACCATACACCTTATTATAATTACGACCAAAGCATTCCGCAAAGCATAGAAAAAAACTTGCCTTCTCAAATTCGTGCGGTTTTTAACGACAGTGTTTTACAAAAAAACAACAAAGCCATTACTAGTTTTGTAGATCTTACTTTAGAAGAAATCTATAAAAACGGAGTTTTGCTAGAGATCAATCCGTTTGACGAAGATAGATATGTTTACCTTAAAAAAGGAAACGAGGTAGAGGAAGTGGTTTACAAGAATATTTTAAAGCAAGATGAGCTGGGAGACTTTATAGAAAATAGAGTAGAGGAAGCCAAACTAAAAGAGTTTGAACGCTCTATAAAAGAATTGTTTTTTGAAATTATAGAACCCAATGTAAAACTTAACGAAACGCTTACCCAAAAAGATTTACAATCTAAACTAGATGCTATTTCTTATACCCGAGGCAGCGTAAGCCAAGGCACTAAAATTATAGCAAAAGGCGAAGTTGTAGAAGGCAATAAACTAAGTATTTTAAAATCTTTAAAATCTGAATACGAGTCTAAAGTATGGACGGCCAACAGTTATTATGTAGTGGTAGTTGGCTATGTATTGTTGGTTTCTTTGGCTTTATTAATGTTGTTTTTATTTATAAAACAATACCGTCCGCTTATTTTTGATAATAATACCAAAGTTACTTTTGTATTTTTTAATGTTTTATTAGCGGTTTTACTTACCACCGCAGTAATGCGCTTAAATGTAAGTTATGTATACGTTGTGCCACTGTGTATTTTACCGTTAACCTTAAAAGCTTTTTTTGATTCGCGTTTGGGCTTATTTACGCACGTTATTACGGTACTTATTTTAGGTTTTATTGTTCCTAATAGTTATGAGTATATGTTTTTACAAATAATAGCCGGTATTGTAACTATTTTAACCACTTCAGAACTTTACAAACGCGCTAATTTATTTATTTCTGTAGGACAGATAACCGCAGTTTATATTTTTGCCTACTTTTCGTTTACCATAATTCAGGAAGGCAATATGAACGATATTAGTTACGAAACTTTTGTAATGTTCTTATTGGGTGGCGTGGCTTTATTATTTGTGCAACCGCTTATTTATGCTTACGAAAAAGTTTTTGGTTTGGTTTCAGATATGTCGCTTTTAGAACTTTCGGACACCAATACTAAATTATTAAAAGAGTTATCTAATATGGCTCCGGGTACTTTTCACCACAGTTTAAATGTTGCCAATCTTGCCGAAGCAGCCGCAAACGAAGTTGGCGCCAATGCAATGTTGGTTAGGGTGGGAGCTTTGTACCACGATATTGGCAAAATGTCTAATCCTACTTACTTTACGGAAAACCAAACCACTTCCGTAAATCCGCATGACGAATTAGAACCACGAGAAAGTGCAGAAATTATTATAAACCACGTAATTCATGGTATAGAAATAGCCAAAAAGAACAACTTGCCGGATAGAATAATAGATTTTATCCGAACGCACCACGGTACTAGCATTGTTTATTATTTTTATAAAAAACAACAAGAAATAGCAGAAGAAACCGGCAAAGAAGTAGACAAAAGCAGGTTTCAATATCCCGGCCCCGAACCATTTAGCCAAGAAACCGCGATTTTAATGATGAGCGATAGCGTAGAAGCCGCCAGCAAAAGTTTAAAAGAGCCCAACGCCCAAATTATAGACGAGTTTGTAGAAAAAATAATCAACAAACAAATGGAGGAGGGGCAATTTTTAAACGCCGATATTACCTTTAAGGAAATACAAGTAATTAAAAAGGTTTTAAAACGAAAGTTGAAAAACATTTACCATTTACGAATTGAATATCCCGAGTAATTATGAAGTTTGGAAAAGTAAAAAATCCCGCAGAAATTGACTTTAACCTACCTAAAGACCACAAGCAAACAACGCAGGTTTTAACCGAAAATAAAGATGGTTTACAAGAAGTTTATGTGGGCTGTGCAAAATGGAATAGGAAAGATTTAAAAAATTTCTATCCGCGTGGTACCAAAGACGAGTTGAGTTATTATTCTACGCAATTTAACAGTATAGAGCTCAACGCTTCTTTTTACCGAATGTTTCCCGAAGAGCAATTTATTAGCTGGTACGAAAAAGCAGCAGAAGGATTCAAATTTTTCCCAAAAGTACCACGTTTAATTAGCCATACCAAACGCTTGGTAAATACAGACGATTTGGTTACAGATTTTACCGCTAATTTACTTCCGTTAAAGGAAAAATTAGGAATGGTCTTTTTGCAAATGCCAGAAAATTTTAATCCTAAGCATATAGATAGGTTGCCCCTATTTTTTGAAACTTGGCCAAAAGAAATTCCGTTAGCCATAGAGTTGCGTCATACAGATTGGCATACAAATCAAGAAATAAGTAACAGGCTAAACAACATTTTACAAGATTATACTATTGCCAGTATAATAACAGATAGCGCCGGGCGGCGAGATTTGTTGCATATGCGTTTAAGCACTCCAACGGCTTTTATACGCTATAATGGCGCCAACCATGCAACAGATTATTCTCGCTTAGACGATTGGATAGAGCGCATAAAAAAATGGGAAAAAGAAGGTCTTAAAAATCTTTACTTTTTTGTACATCAAAATGTAGAAAAAGAGTCGCCGCTACTTAGCGCTTACTTTACGGAAAAATTAAACGAAGCCTTAAATTTAGATTTAAAACTGCCAAAAACTTTGTTATGAAACAAGAAATTTCCATAACCACAGATGCTGTTATTTTTACCGAAGTAGAAGAGCAAACCTTTATTTTACTGATAAAAAGAGGCAATGATCCATTCAAAAACCAATGGGCTTTGCCGGGAGGTTTTGTAGAAGAAAAAGAACTTTTACACGAAGCTTGCCTTAGAGAGTTAGAAGAAGAAACCGGTATAAAAGCTAAAAATTTATCTAAAATAGGAGTTTACGATGGTATAAATCGCGATCCGCGAGGTAGAACGTTGTCTATCGCTTTTGGCGGAATTTTACAAAACAAGCCCAAACCAAAAGGAGCAGATGACGCCGCAGAAGCACATTGGATAAAATTACCAATAGAAGAAGATTTAGCTTTTGATCACGCTCAAATTATAAAAGATGCTATAAATAAATTGGCAATTAAACTATAAGGCTTTTTTATAGTAAAAATCCTTTCCGTAAAGAAAATAGGCTTATCTTAAAAATAAAAAATTATGAAATTTCATACAAGAAAATGGGTAAAACCCGGAGATTTGAATCCAAATGGTACTTTGTTTGGTGGTAAATTATTGGCTTGGATAGACGAAGAAGCCGCTCTTTATACCGTGGTACAATTAGAAAACCGCAAAACGGTAACCGCTTATATGAGTGAGATTAGTTTTACGGCATCTGCAAAACAAGGAGATATTGTAGAAATAGGAATGGATGTAGTTAAATTTGGAAAAAGCTCCATAACCTTAACTTGTCAAGTGCGCAATATGATGACGCGCGAGACCATACTTACCGTAGACAAGATAATTATGGTAAATTTAGATAAAAACGGTAAACCAACTCCACATGGCAAAACCCAAAAAGAGTTTGTTAAAGACCGACTAAAATCTAGCGCAGAAGATTAAGATTTTGGCAAATATTTACGCTCAATATAAAATGGACCTAATGGCAGCACAGAACATAAAACGCTTATAACTAGCATTTTAAAAGTCCAGTTTAGTTTTTCGTACATCCAATAAGCGCCAAAAACATATAACACAAATAAAATACCGTGCGCCATTCCTACAATTCTCACCATTTCTGGTTGGTCAAAAGCGTATTTTAAGGGCATAGCAATAAGTAGTAATACCAAAAACGAGATGGCTTCTAAGGTGCTGACAGCTTTAAAAATTTTAACCGACTTATCCATTTTTTAAATTTTTGACAAAGATACTTATTAAAAACATGTTAGCAGATTAAATTCTTTATTTTAAGCTGTTAATATTTATAAAAAGCATTTCCTATTAAATAGAAAACTTTAGTAGATTTGACACAAATAATAAAGCAATGAAAATTTTGGTAACCGGCGGACTTGGTTTTATTGGTTCGCACACGGTGGTAAGCCTTTTAGAAGAAGGTTTTGAAGTAATAATTATAGACAATCTATCTAACTCGAGTATTTCTGTTTTGCAGGGAATTACCAGCATAACCGATAAATCGCCAAAATTTTATAAGCTGGATTTGCGCGATAAGTACGAAGTATCAGATTTTTTTGATGAAAATCCCGATATTGCAGGTATAATTCATTTTGCGGCGTCTAAAGCAGTAGGAGAAAGTGTAGAAAAACCATTGCTATACTACGAAAACAATTTAAATACATTAGTGCATTTGTTGCAAGAAATGCGCCGTAGAAATATAGAAAATTTCATCTTTAGTTCATCTTGCACGGTTTACGGTCAAGCCGATAATTTACCAATTACAGAAAAAGCGCCTAAAAAACCGGCAGAATCGCCATACGGCAATACCAAGCAAATAGGCGAAGAAATTATACAAGACTTTATAAAAAGCGAAACAGCTTTTAAAGCAATTTGCTTACGTTATTTTAATCCGATAGGTGCGCACCCAAGTGCAAAAATAGGAG
The DNA here is from genome assembly GCA_947494545.1 of uncultured Mesonia sp. Lineage (GTDB taxonomy): Bacteria > Bacteroidota > Bacteroidia > Flavobacteriales > Flavobacteriaceae > Mesonia. The sequence continues at coordinate 20,186 of CANLVH010000002.1, forward strand.
AGTTGCCAATTGGTGTGCCGCAAAATCTTGTGCCTTACATAACCCAAACTGCAGCCGGCAAAAGAGAAGAATTATCTGTATTTGGCAACGATTATAATACAGAAGACGGCACTTGCATTCGGGATTACATTCATGTTGTAGATTTGGCCAACGCGCACGTAATTGCCCTGCAACGACTTATAGAAAACAAAAACAAAACCGCTTACGAAATTTTTAACCTTGGTACCGGCAAAGGCAACTCGGTTTTAGAAGTTATACAAACCTTTGAAAAAGCAACCAATCAAAAATTACCGTATAAAATTGTTGGCAGAAGAGAAGGCGATGTGGTTGCCGCTTATGCAGACACGGTAAAAGCCAATACAGAATTGCAATGGAAAGCTAAATACACTTTAGAAGAAGCTTTAGCCAGCGCCTGGAAATGGCAGCAAAAACAAGATGATTAGCGACTGTTAACGTATAGAGCGTGAATAACACCCGGTATCCAGAAAATAAGGCTAAGAATCAAATTGATTAAAAAATCTTTTCCCAAACCTTTTTCTAAAAAAACCGCTAGGGGTGGTAAAATAACGCTAAGAATAATAGTAAGTATTGACATAGTTTCAAATTTTTTATAAAATTAAAAATTACTTATACGGCAAGTAACTATTTAACAAAATTAAAACGCTTTCTTTGGTTGCTTAATTCAAAGGTCTGTTTTTACAATACGAAAAATATGTTACAAATTTCTGCTAAGCCTTTCGGCGGAAATTTTAGGCAAATTGAAAAATTCCGTAAAGAAAAAAATAAGTATTATATTAAGTAGGAAAGAGAATAGTACAAATAAAAAAGTGTTTTTGAGAAACCTTTTAATAGTTTCTGCAAAAACACTTTTTCTGAAAAAAAATAATTAGTTTTCTTCTGCGTATTCTATTAGTGCTGCATTAAATTCTCGTATCTCTTCAATGTTTCGACGGTTTTCGCTGTCTTTGATTAACGAAAGTAAATAACTTAAGCTTTCTTCGGGAGTAGAAGTGGTGGTTTCGGGTGCTGTCTCAATTTCTATATCTTCTTCCAGATCTTCTTCTGCAATGGGATCGTCTTCCGGAATAGGAATATAAAAACTATCGTAGGCTTCTACGTGCTCAAAAGTAAGACGAATGGCTTTAGCAATAACCGGCCGCTTTTCTTCTACCGCGTAAGGGCGTAGCTTTTTGAGGTCGTCTACTAACGTGTTGGTAATAATCCCGGCGTGATCTAAATCGTCTAGGATTTTTTTAATTAATTTTTGGGCTTTCGAATTATTCAAAATGGTTTGTTTTTTGCATTACGAATTACAAAAATAAGAGAAGAATTTTTCATACACCCTACAATTTTTAAAAAGCTTGTAAGATTTAGCTAATTATTGCCAAAGGCTAGGTTTTAATATAAACTTAAGCTATTTTAAGTAGCTGTAAATAAGCTGATTGGTTTTATATTTTGGAATAAAGCTCAAATAATTTCAGAAAACCTATAAAACTGCTTAATTTTGCAGGATTTTAAAATTCAAAAAAAGGACGAAGGAGACAAAATTTATGGCTGAAAAAGTTGTTGAAAAAGAATTATACGATTACCAGGAAAAAGATTTAAAGAAGATTTTTCATTACCTCAATGAAGCCCCAGACGATTATAATTTACTTTATCAATTGCCTACCGGTGGCGGTAAAACAGTGGTTTTTTCTGAAATAGTTAGACGCTATATCGAGCAAACCAACAAAAAGGTGGTAATTTTAACCCACCGTATTGAGCTTTGTAAGCAAACTTCTAAAATGCTGAAAGGTTTTGGCGTACGCAACAAAATTATTAACAGTAAAGTAAAAGAGCTGCCGGACCAAGACGATTACCAATGCTTTGTGGCAATGGTAGAGACGTTAAACAACCGTTTAAACGACGAGAAGCTAGAGGTTTCTAACGTTGGCTTGGTTATTATTGACGAAGCGCATTATAACTCATTTACCAAGTTATTTAAGTATTTTGAAAAATCGTTTATCTTAGGCGTTACTGCCACGCCTTTAAGTTCTAACATAAAACTCCCAATGAAAGACAATTATAAAGAATTAATTGTTGGAGACTCTATACCATCACTTATTCAAAAAGGTTTTTTGGCACGGGCCAATACCTTTAGTTACGATGTTGGTTTAGGTACTTTGCAAGTAGGTATAAATGGTGATTATACGGTAAAATCTTCTGAAGATTTGTATACCAATATGGCGATGCAAGAAAAATTGGTACAGGCTTACGAAGAACGTTGTAAAGGAAAGAAAACCTTAATTTTTAACAACGGGATAAATACCTCTTGGTATGTTTACCAGACCTTTAGAGATGCCGGTTACGAGATAAAACATTTAGATAATACCCATAGTAAAAAAGAGCGAAAAGCTATTTTAAAATGGTTTAGAGAAAAGCCAGATGCTATTTTAACTTCGGTAAGTATTTTAACCACCGGTTTTGATGAGCCTAGTGTAGAAAATATAATCTTAAATCGTGCTACTAAATCGCTTACCTTATATTACCAAATGATTGGTAGAGGAAGTAGAAAGCTTGAAAACAAAGACACCTTTAACGTAATAGATTTAGGGAATAATGCTGCACGTTTTGGTATGTGGGACGCGCCGGTAGATTGGCAATTAATCTTTAAAAACCCCGATTATTTCTTAGAAAATATTACCAGTGACGAAGAGATAGAGCGGGAGTTTAAATACGTTATGCCAGACGAAACCCGCGAAATGTTTAGCAACTCAGATAATATTGATTTTGATATTAAAGCTGAATACAAAAAAACAGTAGATAACGGCGAAAAGTCTAAAAAAGTGCTTGAAAAATCTATAGAGCAACACGCCCAAATGTGTCATGAAAATAGCGAAGATGTCTTTGATGCAAGAATATTGGCTCGTGAATTGAACGACGATATTAAAGACCGTGTAAAGCGCTATTCTCGCTGTATTATAAATAATACAAAAAACTACAGAGATTGGCTATTTGAAGATTATACGCGTAAACTACGAAGTAGAATTAATGAAATGTTTAGAGAAGAATAAACCTTTAAGCATTCCGTAAAGCCTAGAAATGCTGTTTAAAATATTTAAGCAGCATTTTTTTTATTGAAAAAAGAGTATGGTATTACAAATATAACATAGCTTTTAAGTAGGTGAATTTTCTTTTTATTGAAATAAACTTCTAATTTTAACAGTACAAAAAACTGTTAAAATAGTTTTAAATTAATCAAAAATGGTTTTTTCTTTTTATGTTGGTCATATAACTAACAGTTTAGTTTACTTGAGATTTTTAAATTATGAAAAACTTAATTTTATTGATTTTAGCGTTTCAAACATTTGTCACTTATTCTCAAAGTGGTATTATTTATTACACAGCTCAAATGAATCTCCAGCATAAAAAAGATTTTATAAAAGATGTAAAAAATGACGAAGATGTTAGTATGAGTGTTAAACAGCAAGTGATTAATCTTTATCAAAATACAGAACCAGATTATTACGAATTACATTTTAACAATAACAAATCTTATTATTTTAAAGATAAAGCATTAAAAAAAGAAAATTCCTATAGTATGGGAAGTAAAGCGGGTAACAGTCCATTTTATACCAATACAAAATCTGGTAATATTGCTGAAGATAGTAGAATTTTTAATTTTGTTTCTTACGAGCCGTTAAGCTGGAAAATCACTAATACCCGTAAAAAAATAGGAAAAATAGAATGCTTAAAAGCTACTGCAACAGAAACACTATATAGTAGACAAGGACATTACTACGATAGGGAAATTATAGCCTGGTTTGCACCCGAAATCAAATCCCAGTAAAATTTGGTCCCAAAAATTATAGCGGTCTACCGGGTTTAGTTTTGGAAGTAGCACGAAAAGAATATACTATTACGGTTAGCAAAATAAACTTGAATCCAGATAAAAACAAATTAAAAATAGAAACAGTTGAAGAAGGGGATAAGGTAATTACATTAGAGGAGAGAAATGATAGAATTGCCGAAATGATGAAAGACCGTAACAAAAATTAATTTTGCATATGCGTAAGGGTAAGCAAATATCCTGATTTTTGTTTTTATTAATTTTGTATCTTTTTCGCAAAAAACTTTAAGCGGTAAGGTGACAGATAGTCTTGGTAAGCCGCTTACATCTGCAAATTTGTTAGCGCATCCAAAAGACACTTTGCAAGAAGTTAAATTCTCTATTACCAATCAAAAAGGTAATTATGATTTAGATTTAAAAGCTATTCCTTATACCGTTACGGTTAATTATATGGGTTACGCAAAAAAAACCTTCGAAATTAACTTAAAATCAGACCAAACCAAAAATATAATATTGCAGGAAAAAGCAGAAAGTTTAGACGAAGTAGTATTAGAAATGCCAGTGGTTATTAAAAAAGACACAATTATTTATAATGTTAATAAAATTACTAGCGGGGAAGAACGAAAACTTAAGGACATATTAAAAAAGCTACCTGGCGTTGAAGTAAGTAAAGATGGTGATATAAAAGTTAATGGTAAAAAGGTAACAACAATGCTAGTAGAAAACAAAAAATTCTTTGATGGTGATACTAAATTAGCTGTAGATAATATTCCTGCCGATGCGGTAAAACAAGTAGTCGTTTTAGATAATTATAACGAAATAGCAATGCTTAAAGACTTTCAAGAAAGTGAAGATATGGCAATGGACATAAAACTGCAAGACGATAAAAAAGATTTCATCTTTGGTGATATTGTAGCTGGTTTGGGCAATAACGAATTTTACAATGCACACACCAACTTATTTTATTACAGTCCCAAAACTACTTTAAATGTAATTGGGAATTTAAATAATATAAGAGACCGTGTATTTACTTATGAGCAATATTATAATTTTCAAAAAGGAATTAATTCAATATTTGATAAAGGTAACACCAACTTTGAGAACAGCTATGATGATTTTGCCGACTTTTTAGAAAAAGAAGATGTTATTAAAAGTGATCGTAAATTTGCTGCAATTAACTTTACGCAACAAGTAAATAAAGAATTAGATATAACAGGCTACGGGATTTTTTCAAAAACCAAAGAAAGTACGCTTATAGAATCTACCAATAGATACAATACCTTTACGGAAGAAAATACGATAGCCACAAATACCAGTAATGCATTAGCAATGGCAAGTGTAAATGGAAAGTATCTACCCAATTATACAGACCAGTGGCACTTTAAGTCTAAATTTAAAGGAGCAAATGACGATTATAACAATAGTATTAATTCTAGAGTTGATAGTCTTTCCAGTTCATTTTTAAATAATAGTAATGGAAAACAAACTTTTTTTAACCAAACAGTAGAGTGGCATAGAAAGGAATCTAGAGAGCATTCTTTTTCAGCAGTAGTTGATTATACTTATAATAATTTAACGCCCAGAAATATATGGAAAACCAATGATGATTTTTTATCTGGTCTTATACCAATTATAGATGAACCCACGATAAGCATAAAACAATTTAAAGAGACTACAAAAAATCAGTTTAAAGCTATTTTTAAACATTATTGGATAATAAATAGAAATAACCATATTTACTCAACTTTGGGTAATTTTAATGTTAACCAAGGTTTTAATACAGAGGATGTTCAAGAATTAGAAGACGGAAGCATAAATAATTTTGCGGGAGTGGGTTTTAATAACGATTTTCAATTTAGATTAAATGACGCTTTTGCAGGAATATTTTATAAATTTAAAACCGGTATTTTTACTTTTGATCAGGGTGCTTTCTTACATTTTTATCATTGGAACCCGAACCAAACATTGACAGAGAAAGAAAACAAATTAGTTGTTTTACCAAATTTAACGGCTAAAGCTGAATTTGACCGCCGTAAAAGCTTACGATTTGATTACGAGTTAAAATCTTCTTTTACCAATGCTTCACAATTTGCAAATAGATTTTACCTACAGCGTTATAATAGTATTTTTAAAGGAAATGCAAATTTAGAAAATACGCTAAAACACGATTTTAAATTACGCTAAACAAAATCAATGGGATATCGCGGTTTTGGTATTTATGCTGTTGCAAATTATTCAAAACAAATAAAAGGAATTGCAGATAAAGTGAATTATGATGGTATCAACCAAGTTGCATCATTATTATTTGTTAATAACTCTTCAGAAAATTGGGGTATTAACACAAGAGCAAGTAAAAAAGTTAAAAAAATTGATTTTCAAACCGGATTGCGCTATAATAATACAAGCTATTTACAATTTAGTAATGATGACCAATTTAAAAATAAAAACATCAATACTAGTTATAGTTTTTCGGCAAAAACACTTTATGACAATTTACCAATTATAGAGATAGGTTGGAAACAAAGTTTTGGTAATTTTAAGCTTAGTGATAATACAACTAAGTTTATGACCACCAAACCTTATATCAATTTAGATTATGATTTTTTAGATGGGTTTATCTTTTCGGCAGATTTTACTTCTTACACCTATAAAAATAAAACCTTAGGTCAAAAAAACAATTATGAGATTGCCAACACTTCGTTATTTTATCAAAAAGAAAGTAGTGCTTGGAGTTTCAAAATAGAAGCACGAAACTTATTTGATACGCGGTTTAAAAACCAAAACACCTTTACTTCTTATGTTATCGCAGATTCTAAAACCTATATTTTACCAAGAATATTATTATTTAGTATAGGTTATAATCTGTAGATTACATTATTTAATTTTTTTCAAAATTTAATTCAACGCGCCAAAAATTGCTATTCCGTAAAGTAAAAAGCGTAGAAAACGTAGTAAACCAAAAAGCAGATAACTTCTAAACGAGAATTTAATAATCCCGGCGGCTATACTAGACACCGCAAAAGGAACCGGTAATAATGCACCAACAACAATTAAAAAACCGCCCCATTTTCGCATATTTTTAATGTGCTTGGCCATCTTAACTTCCAAATACACAAATACGGCGGGAATGGCCGCAATGCCGCGCCCAATAAAATAAGAGATAATACCGCCAAAATAAGAAAGAAAAGCAAGTATGGCCAAATACAGTTTTGGCGAAACTGATTTACCGGACCAAGCAATAAATATTTCTGGTGGTATTAAGCCTAAAATAGATTCTGATGCAAAGAAAACAGCAAAAACCCCAATAGCAGGAAAATTATCTGTTATATAGGTTAACATGGTGTTGATATCCATCACAAAAAAATGTACCCCAATAAGCGCGGCTACAAAAATTGCGATGGGAATAGCAGCTTTAAGCAAACTTTTTCCCACAAAAGAATAAAACCCTGTATACGAGTAGTATTGGTGGAGAAGTTTCCACCGCGGTTTTTTATTAGATTTGTTCTTTTTCTTTCCCATTTCAAAAGTGCAAAAGTAAAGGCTTTTGCAGCTTATGCAAATTTTTAGGGTTAATAATTTGTTAGAGAAATTACATTTTTCAGTCCTTAATAATCAGCATTTAAATAAAAACTTTAAGTAGACGGCTTTATATTGCTTTGGTTTAATTCTATACGGTTAAAATCTTTTGCTGTGGGCAATTCAAAAATCTCTAGATCAAAGTAGGGGGTCGCCGCTAAAAGATGGTCAAAAATATCGCCCATAATATTCTCATAGTTGCGCCAAACTTTGTCTTTGCTAAAAGCATATATTTCTAACGGAATGCCTTGTGGGGTTTGCTCTAATTGCCTGCACATAACCGTCATTTCTTGATTTATTTTAGGGTGTTTTTGCAAATAAGTATTAAGATATTCTCTAAAAACCCCAAAATTGGTAAGGTTTCTTCCATTAATTGGCAAAGACCTGTCTATATTGTTGTCTTTGTTAAACGTTTCAATTTCTTGTTCTCTTTTATTTAGATAATCTGTTATAAGTCCTATTTTCTTTAATTCTTTTATTTTTTCTTTGGTAAGGAAATGAATACTACTGGTTTTAACAATTACGGCACGTTTAATTCTTCTTCCTCCAGAAGCGCTCATTCCGCGCCAGTTTTTAAACGAATCTGAAATTAAATAATAGGTAGGAATAGTGGTGATAGTTTTATCAAAATTTCTAACTTTTACAGAAGAAAGATTTATTTCTATCACATCGCCATCGGCTCCGTATTTATTCATGGTAATCCAATCGCCAATGCGCACAGTGTCGTTTACCGCAACTTGTATGCTGGCTACAAAACCAAGAATAGTATCTTTAAAAATAAGTAAAATCACTGCCGAAACAGCTCCTAAAGCCGTTAAGAAATAAACCACAGATTCTCCGGTTATAACCGAAAAAAGTAAGATAAAACCTACAAACCAAGTAAAAATCATAAAGACTTGTATATAGCTTTCTATAGGTTTATCTTTAAAACTGTTAAGGGTTTTTAAATAATCTCTTACGGTAAGTAGAAGACTGCGAATAAGTAATATAATAACAACTATAATACCTATTTCTATTAGAATTACGGCTTCTTCTTTTAGGTAGGTGAAACCGGTTAAAATTTCAGGAATAATCCAATGCACCAAAATTAAGGTAAGCAAATTAGAAAAATGCGATAGTACATTATTTTTAAAAAGATAATCGTCAAACTTGGTAGATGTACGTCTGGCAATACGAAAAAGAAAGCTTTTTAAAACCTTGCGCAATACGTAATTAAAAAGATAGCTTACCACAATAAGCGCAATCAAATTTAGCAGCAAATTTCCTATTTTAGCACTGGTGTCTGTCCATCCTAAATTTAAAAACCAATCGTAAAAAATGGTTGTAAGTTCGCTTCCTTCCATAGTAAAATATTTAATGCAAAAATAGCAATCCTTTTAGATTTATATACAATCAAATTTTAATAAATGCCTTTACGGAAATAACTTTCCTTTAAAAACCTTACCAGTAATATCTTGTGCTTTCCCGCAAGAGTTGCTTCCGTGTAAACGTAAAATAAATAGTATTAAAACTACCTTTAATTAGACTTTTAAAGCTTTACGGAAGTATTTGCAATCGAATTAAAAATAAATTTAAACTATTCTTAATTTTAAAGCAGCCCTAAATAGTTTAAATATCTTTGTTGCATAAAAACGGTTAATGACATTAACTATCAGTAAAACTTCTTTCTTAAGATATCTAAAAGGCACCGATTTATATAAGTCTTTTGTTATGGCTTTAGCAGCGGTAATTCCTGTTATGCTGGCTGTTTATACCAACAATATGGCTTTTGGTTTTGGTAGTGTTTTAGGCGTTTTATTAACCGCACCAAACGATGTACAAGGTAATTTAAAACACCGTTTTAACGGTATGTTACTGGCCATTGTTTTAATTATGTTTACGACCTTGGTTTTAAGTTTAACCAAAGGTTTTCTGGTGCTTAACTTGCTTTTATTTTTTATTGCCAGTATGGCTATCTCTATGCTTTCTGTCTATGGTTTTAGAGCATCTTTAGTAGCATTGTCCGGACTTTTAGCTTTGGTTTTAAGTTATGCTAATCTTGGCGATGCATCTGTTTATGCGCATGTTTTGTATATGGGCATTGGTGGTATTTGGTATATGCTTATAAGCACGTTTTTTATTTGGTTGCGACCAACTAAACAATTAGAATTAGACTTGGGAGAAACTGCTAAATTAACGGCAGATTTTTTAGAGTTACGCGCAGATTTGCTTCGGTATAAAAATGAACGTGCAGATTTGCAAAAAAAGCAAACCGATTTACACACCAAAATAAACGATTTACACGAAAGTTTACGCGAACATTTGCTTAGCTCTAGAAAAAGATCCGGAAGCTCTAATTATACCAGACGCCGACTGCTTATTTTTATAGATTTGGTAGATATTTTAGAACTTGCCATTGCGCATCCGGTAAACTTTAAAAAAGTAGATGCGTTAACCAATTACAATCCGCAAATTATAAAAGAATATGTTAAGTTGGTTTTGGCAATGAGTAAAGAATTAAACCATATTTCTGAAGTTTTTATCGATGGTAAAAAATTACAAACTTCTAAACTTGCCATAGACTCTATTAACACAATAGAAGAATTTATAGCCGAATCTTATCAGCAACAAAACCTCTCACAATCTACACTTTTGCTTTTAAAAAATGTTCTGGATTTTGAAAAGAAACAACGCCAAAAAATACAATCTATAGAGCACGTTTTAAACAATATAAAGCTAGGAGATTATGTAGGTTTTAGAGCAAAAGAAATAAAAAAGTTTATAACGCCAACTACGTATAGTCCAAAGATTTTATGGGAGAATTTAAGTTTTAAATCCAATATTTTTAGACATGCTTTGCGCATAACTGTTTTGTTGCTCTTAGGTTTCTTTATAGGCACTTTTTTTCAATTGCCAAATACATATTGGATTTTGCTTACCATTGTGGTAATAATGCGTCCCAGTTACGGCTTAACCAAGCAACGCACCTTTAAAAGAATTTTAGGAACTTTAATTGGGGGAACAGTTGCCGTTAGTATAATATTATTAGTGCAAAACAATAATGTTTACGCCGTTCTAGGTATAATTTCGCTCATTTTGGCATTTTCTATGTTTCAGAAAAATTATGTTGGTGCTGCCGCATTTATCACGATAAATGTTGTAATGATTTATGCTTTGTTGCGCCCAAATGCTTTTGATGTTATTCAATACCGCGTTTTAGATACGGTTTTGGGCGCGGGTTTAGCCTTTGGCGGAAGCTTTTTTTTATGGCCAAATTGGGAATATAAAGAAATGAACAAAAGCGTAATTGCTTCCTTAGAAGCAAATTTAGACTACTTTCAAGGTATTACAGAATTTTATATTTCAAAGAACGAAGATTCTGCTAAGCTAAAACTTAAACGAAAGGAAGCTTTCCTAGCTATGGGCAATCTAAACGCTGCTTTTCAAAGAATGGCACAAGAGCCAAAATCTAAACAAAAATCGTATAATCGGTTGTATCAATATACTTCTTACAACCATACTTTTTTAGCATCTTTGGCCAGTTTAGGAACTTTTATTCGCACACATCCTACCGGTGGTGCGTCTGTTTATTTTAAGGCTTACGCCGAAACTATTAAGGGCAATTTAAAGCGCAGTATTAATAATTTACAAAACAAGGATAAAAAAATTCCGGAACCCCAACTGGAAATAAAAGAAATAAAGCAATATATTAACCAAGAGAAACGCCGCCTAGACACCTTGCGCTTTGAAGAATTGCAACTAGGAAAAAATCAGATTAGCGACAGTTTAGAAAACAGCATGCAAGAAGTACAGCTAATAACAGAGCAACTTCAATGGTTATACAAAGTTTCTTTAAATTTAAAAAAAATAAAATAAGAATATGAGCTATTTTAAAAGTTTGCCGTTTTATGTTACGCTGGGTATTTTAATATTTGTAACGGTTGTATATTTCTTATTTCGAAGTAAATATGAAATAAATCACGTAAATCCTTCTGAAGTAAATGTGGTAAACAAATGGGAGATGAGCGATACTTTACACGAAGTTTCCGGTATTGCCTATTTAGACAAAACCTCTATGGCTGCTATACAAGATGAAAAAGGTAGTATTTTTATTTACAATTTAATCACAAAAAATATAGATAGAGAAATAAAATTTGCAGAAAATGGCGATTATGAAGGCATTGCAATGGTTGGTAACAAAGCTTACGTTTTAAGAAGCGACGCCTATATTTTTGAAGTAGAAGATATTACTAAAGAAGAACCGCAAGTTACCAAACATGAATTGGGCTTAACAGATGAATATGATTTTGAAGGAATTACTTACGATAAAAAATTCAATAGGTTGTTGTTAGCTTACAAAGACGAAAACCCGGAAAAAGATAAAGATTACAAAGAAATATTACAGTTTGATCTGGAGCAGAAAAAGCTTTTAAAAGAACCGGTTTATAAAATAACCTATAACAATCCGTTGTTTAAAGATTTACGTCATTTTAATACCGATAAAGTTTTTAAACCCTCCGAAATTGGCATACATCCCAAAACGGGAGATATTTATATTTTAGACGGAAAAACCCCAAAATTGCTAATTTTAGATTCTAACTGGCAAGAAAAGCAGCTTTACGTTTTTGATCCAAAAGTTTTTAACCAACCAGAAGGTTTAACCTTTAGTCCCGAAGGTAAAATATATATTGCCAACGAAGGTGGTTTTAGCGCTGCCAATATTTTACACGTAGTTTTTGGTAGCTCGCCGGTAAGCGCACCCTAATTTATTTTTCTTTTTTTCCTTTAAGGAAAGAGAAAATACCGCCTTTTTTATCTTCTTTTTCCTCCTCAAACTGCTGCTCTTCTCTTTCTTTTTTACCGAATAATCGTTTGAAAAAACCATCTTTTTCGGTTGGTTCGCAATCTAACTCTTCTTGAATGTTTTTAGGAACCGGCTCAAAATTTGCGTGCGTATACGCGTCAAATTCTTTATCGGCATTTAGTTTTTGCATAAACCTACCAAAAATTGGCAAAGCAGAATTGGCGCCTTGTCCCAATCCGGTAGAACTAAAACCAATTTTATGGTTATCGTTTCCTACCCAAACTACATTTACCAATTTTGGTGTTATACCTACAAACCAACCGTCTTTATTATTTTGTGTGGTTCCGGTTTTGCCGGCAATAGCATTGCGCAAACCATAGGTTGTTCTTAATCTTTTTGCAGTACCTTCGTTAACCGTGGTTTGCAACATTTCTAACATTACTTGTCGCGTACGATCAGAAAATGCTTGTTTTTGGTTGGTTTCCGGTACAAATTCTGCCAGCAAATTACCGTTTTTGTCCTCTATTTTTTTAATGAAATATGGCTGGGAGGCTTTGCCGTTATTTACATAAGTAGAGTAGGCCTTTGCCATTTCTATAAGCTTTATATCGGCAGAACCTAAAGCTATGGAAGGAACCGGTTTTATTTCTTCTTCAATTCCCATTTTTTTCACTAAAGAAATAACATTTTCAATACCGGTTTCATTTAAAACTTTAACCGCGATGGTATTTATAGATCTGCTTAGCGCAAATTCTAAAGAGTAGTTTAAATCTTCGTCATATTTGTTAGAGGCGTTTGTTGGTGTCCAATTATCTACATCTGTATAAGTTACTGCCTTTATAGGAAAATGCGTGCAAACATCCATACCGTTTTCTATGGCTGCGGTATACACAAAAGGTTTAAAAGTAGAGCCTACTTGGCGTTTACTTTGCCAAACATGGTCGTACTGAAAGTAACGATAATCTATCCCGCCAATATAGGTTTTTATTGCGCCGGTAGAAGGTTCTACAGAAAGCATTCCTGTGTTCAAAAACTTTAAATAATGCGCTAAACTATCTACGGTAGAAACATTTTTCACGGTGTTCTTCTCCCAGCCAAAAAGTTCTGTTTCTTTGGTTTTTTGCAAGCTGTCTTGAATTTCCTTTTCGGAAAAACCTTTTTTCTCTAAATTTTTATAAAGTTGGAGTTTTTTGATAGCTTCTTTTAAAAGCGCTTTATTTTTCCAAGGCGCGTTAGCCGCATAAGCTTTCTCGTATTGTTCTTGCAAGTTTTGCATATGTTCGCGCATAGCTTCTTCCGCGTAAGCTTGCATTTCTGCATTTAGAGTAGTGTAGATTTTTAAACCATCTGTATATAAATTATACGCCTCGCCATCTAGTTTTTTAATATTTTCTTCTTCCAGAATGGCTTTCACCTGCTGTTTTACCCGATTTCTAAAATATGGCGCCAAACCTAAATTGGCCGTATAATAATGATAATCTAATTTTATTTTTTGTTGCATTGTTTTTTCCGCCTTTGCAGCAGAGAGGTAATCGTATTTTACCATTTGCTGCAAAACCACATCGCGCCGCAACTGACTTCTTTCCGGAAATAATCTCGGATTATAACTGTGGTTGGCTTTTAAACTTCCTACCAAAGTTGCCGCTTGCGAGAGCGTTAAGTTTTTGGTAGAAGTATTAAAAAATTTATGGGCAGCACTTTCTATTCCGTAAGTATTATCGCTAAACGGAACGGTATTAAAATAAAGCGCTATAATTTCGTTTTTAGAATATATTTCTTCAATGCGTTCGGCAACAATGCTTTCTTTTAGTTTATTGATTACGATACTTAAAAAACCATAGTCTTTTCTTCCGTAAAGGTTTTTTGCTAATTGCAAGGTAATTGTACTGCCGCCTCCAGAGGATTTATCTGATAATAAAATGGTCTTAAAAAACACACGCAACAAGCTTTTATTATCTATGCCGTCATGTTCATAAAACCGAGCGTCTTCTGTAGCTACAAGTGCGTTTATTAAGTGCTGCGGAATATCTTCAAAATCTACAGATTGCCTGTCATACGTGTAAATTTTCCCTATTAATTGCTCATCATCTGCCAAGATTTGGGTGGCTTGAGCTTGTTTTAAATTGGCTAATTCTTTTGAGCTGGCTATTTTTCCCCAAAACCCAAAAAATATACTTGCATAAAACCCAAAAAATAAAACGATGAGGAAGGCAATAAAAATCCCTATTCTTTTTACCCATTTGTTTTTCAGAAATTTTCGCATAAAAATCGATTAAAAAATAGACTGCAAAAATAGAAATACAACCGATAAAAGGATTACGCTTTCGCAGATGTTTAACATGTTTTTAAAGGTATACTAAGCGCTTTAAGTTCCGTAAAGTAGAAATACAATTTGCACTTTAAGTTTAGCTGAATTTTTTAAATTTTGCCATAGACAATACAAAAAGTCCGTAGCAAAGTAAACCTGCTGCGGCAAAACCAGCCAAATACATGCCATAATCTGTGGTTTTTAGAAAAGAAAAAGCATCGCTTAAGCTTTTAATTTCTTTATCACCTTGTGAGCTAATTCCTGCGCGCAAAAAGAAATAAGATAATAACATAACAACTAGACCTCTTGCAGTAAAACCAAAGTATCCCAGATTCTTTATTAGTTTATAATATTTTAAATCTTGGATAGCAAATTCGTCTAAAAAATCTTTTTCAAAAACCTTCTTTAAATAAAAAATTGCTTTGGCCAACAAACCTAAGCCAACAATAATAAGAATTATACTGGCAACAGTAGGTCCCAAGGTTTTTATTAAACTACTATTACCGGAAGATTGACTGCTAATCACCGCTTTTATAGCAATACCCGCAAAAGCAATATACGATAAACCGCTCACGGCAAAACCAACTTTTTTTAAGATACCTTTTTTATCGTTGCCAATATCTTCCGGATCTTGCGTTACTTCTATATAACGCCAAAAAGCGTAAGCAATTAGCCCTAATGCCATTGCAATTAGCAATACTTGACCATAAGCTTGTTTTTGTATCCATTCAAATACCTGCGTTTTTCCGCTCATTTGTCCGCCTAAATTTAAAGCCGTTAACAAACTCAAAACACCAATAATAATGTAAATACTTCCTTTAGCAAAAAATCCTACTTTTGCAATTTTTTTATATTTACTATCCATTTTGTTGGTTTTTTTATGATATTTTGAATGCTAAGGTAATTTTTTTTATGGATTACTTTTTAAAATCGGAAAAACTTAACATTTTATAATGCATACGTTAAAAACTTGTCAAAGCTCTGTTTAAAAGCCAAATTTTAAAGACTAATTCTTATTTTCAAGAAAAATTTAAAAATGAACAATTTAAAAGGAAAAACAGCTTTTATTACCGGCGGTAGTAAAGGTATAGGTTACGGAATTGCAGAAGCTTTATTAAATGAAGGCGTTAACGTTGCTGTAACTAGCAGATCGTTACAAGCAGCCGAAGACGCAGCAACTAATTTGGGCAGCAATAATTCTGCTAAAGCGTTGGGCTTAAAAGCAGATGTACGCAATTTGGTAGACCAAGAAGAAGCCATAAGAAGAACTGCCGAAGAATTTGGTAGTGTAGATTTTGTTATTGCCAATGCAGGAATTGGTCATTACGGAAATATAGAAGAGATAACAGATAGACAATGGCGCGAAACTATAGATACCAATTTAACCGGTGTTTTCTATACGGTAAAAGCGGGATTAGAAGAACTTAAAAAAGCTAAAGGTTATTTTATAAGCATTTCTAGCTTGGCAGGTACCAATTTCTTTGCCGGCGGCTCTGCTTATAATGCCAGTAAATTTGGTTTAACCGGTTTTACACAAGCGGTAATGTTAGACTTGCGCCAAGAAGGCATAAGCGTTTCTACTATTATGCCGGGTTCTGTAAGTACACATTTTAATGGTAACGATCCCGAAAATAATAAAGAAAAAGATGCGTGGAAAATTCAAAAGGAAGATTTAGGTGAGCTGGTTGTAGATTTGTTTAAAATGAACAAACGAAGCTTACCAAGTAAAGTAGAAATTAGACCTTCTCAACCTCCTAAAAAGTAATTTTATGAACTATAAATTATTAGGAAAAACTGACTTAAAAACGCCGCCAATTGTTTTTGGCGGAAATGTTTTTGGTTGGACGTTAGATAAAAAAGAGTCCTTCGCAATCTTAGACGAGATTTATGAAATGGGCTTTAATTTTATAGATACCGCAGATGTTTATTCACGTTGGGCCGAAGGCAACAGCGGAGGAGAATCCGAAAAAATAATAGGAGAGTGGATGCAATCTCGCGGCAATCGCGATAAAATTATATCGGCTACCAAAGTTGGTTCTAGTATGCAACAAGGCGGCGATAAAGATATTAGTAAAAAACATATTTTCACTGCCGTGGAAGATTCCTTAAAACGGTTAAAAACAGATTATTTAGATTTATATTTCACCCATTGGGACGATAACAAAACCCCGGTAGAAGAAACTTTGTCTGCATACCAAAAACTAATAGAAGAAGGAAAGGTACGTTATATAGGCGCTTCTAATCTTTCGGCAGAGCGTTTACAAGCTTCTTTAGACGCTTCAAAAAACGATGGTTTGCCTAAATACCAAGTTTTTCAACCGGAATATAATTTACTGGAACGCGATAAATTTGAAGGTAAAATAAAAGAAATCTGTGTAGAAAATGATTTGGGTGTTACCAATTACTTTTCTTTAGCCAGCGGTTTTTTAACCGGAAAATATAGGCAAGAAAGCGATTTTGAAGGACAGAAACGAAAAGATTTTGTAGAGAAATATCTTAACCGTAGAGGTTTACAA
This sequence comes from uncultured Mesonia sp., assembly GCA_947494545.1. GTDB lineage: Bacteria > Bacteroidota > Bacteroidia > Flavobacteriales > Flavobacteriaceae > Mesonia. The sequence continues at coordinate 37,198 of CANLVH010000002.1, forward strand.
GTTTTAGATACTTTAGACGAAATTGCAAAAAACCACCAAGTTTCTAATGCGGCAGTAGCTTTGGCTTGGACAATGCAAAAACCGGGAATAACCGCGCCTATTGCTAGCGCAACAAAAAGCGCACATTTAACCGCCTTTACAGAAGCGGTAAAACTAGAACTTTCTGAACAAGAAATGGGGGTTTTAGATCAAGTAAGTAAAAAGTAAAGCTTAAAATTAAGCATAAAAAAAGGCTATCGAGATTATTTTTCTCTGATAGCCTTTTTTTTATAAACTTCAAATTACCTTAACCTAAATATTTTTTAAGAATCTTATTTTTAGACTGGTGTTTTAACCTTCTAATACCTTTTTCTCTAATTTGTCTAACGCGTTCGCGACTTAAATCAAAGGTATCGCCAATTTCTTGCAAAGTCATTGCCGGTTGGTTGCCAATACCATAATTAAGACGAATAACATCTGCCTCTCTAGTAGATAAAGTGTCTAAAGCACGATTAATTTCGATGCTTAAACTATCTAACATTAATTGATCGTCTGGAGTAGGAGACTCGCCAGAGCTTAATACATCGTATAAATTAGAATCGTTTTCGCCTTCTTTAAACGGCGCATCCATAGAAAGATGTCTTCCGGAGTTTTTAATAGCAGTCTTTACTTGCGAAATTGTCATATCTAACTCTTTTGCAACTTCTTCTGCAGAAGGTGGGCGCTCTAAACTTTGTTCTAAATGAGAAAAAGTTTTATTTATTTTATTAATAACGCCAATTTTATTAAGCGGCAATCGTACTACTCGCGATTGTTCTGCAAGCGCTTGTAAAATAGATTGTCTAATCCACCAAACAGCATACGATATAAATTTAAAACCACGGGTTTCGTCAAAACGTTTAGCGGCTTTTACTAAACCTACATTTCCTTCATTAATCAAATCCGGAAGTTTTAAACCTTGATTTTGGTATTGTTTTGCAACAGAAACCACAAATCGTAAATTAGCATTTGTCAATTTTTCCAGCGCTACTTGATCTCCTTCACGTATGCGTTGTGCCAATTCTACTTCTTCCTCGGCTGTAATTAAATCTACCTTGCTAATATCTTGTAGATATTTATCTAAAGATTTCGATTCTCGGTTGGTAACTTGTTTGGTAATTTTAAGTTGTCTCATGTATATAGGCTGTTTTTGTAAATTAACACAGTTTTCATTATACGTAAATTAGACGAGAATTCCAAATTAACTTACAGTAAAATGTTTTTATGTGCGTTTTTTAAAGAAGATACGCTGGTTTTGTGCTTTTTTTTTAAATTTTAAACAATTTGGTAATGGTGCTATAAACTAAAAAAATCACGAACAAAAAATGCTCGTGATTTTTATAGTAGTTATAACGTACAATTTATTTGATTTCCATAACTTCTACGTCAAAAACTAAATCTTGTCCGGCCAACGGGTGATTAGCGTCTACTAAGATAGAATCATCTTTTACTTCGGCAACACGCAATTGGCGCTCGCTACCATCAGGATTTTTAGAAACTAAGCCCATTCCTACTTCCGGCTCTATTTCTTGTGGCAATTGGCTTTTAGGAACTTCCATAAAAAGCTCATCTTTTACATCGCCATAAGCTTCGGCTTGGGGTATTTCTATGGTTTTCTTTTCGTTTACTTTCATATCAATAAGACCGTTTTCAAGTCCCGGAATAATTTGTCCACCGCCCACGGTAAACTCGATTGGTTCTCTTTCTAAAGAACTATCGAAAACCTGGCCATTGGTAAGTTTTCCTGTGTAATGTACTTTAACGGTGTCATTTGTTTTAACTTGACTCATAGAGTTTAATTTTCTGTTTTAATAAATAAACGTACAAACAGTTATAGCTGCTTGTAAACGCTTTGCAAAACTATAAGATTAAAATTGAAAACCAAGGAGTTAAGTCTGTTTTCTTCTAATTCTGGAAAAGCTTAACATTTTTTTTAGAACATCGAGTCCTAACATTTTTTAAAAGTTTAAAAAAAGCATTTATCTTGGCATTCCAACTTCAGTAAAAAATTTATGGAAAAAGAAAACAGACAAGAAAAAGAAGATTATATTCTTAAAGATAATAAGAAAACAAAAATTGGTGCGGGCTTTATTATTGTAGTTTTAATAATTTTGGCCGCCGGCGTAATTGCTTCCGGATTTTATATGGAATGGTGGTAAAAAATTTTTAGACAAAATCTTTAATTCTTTTGGAGTAGGGCTAAAAATAGTATCGCTTACGCGGAATTTTTATTTTAGAACCAAAAAAAAAGGGATAGTTCAATTTGAACTATCCCTTTCTTCCGTAAAGAAAATTCTTATATTATTCTGAACTTTCTAACATAGCCAAAAACTTGTCTAAGTTTGGCAAAATTACAATACGCGTACGTCTGTTTTTCTCTCTTCCGTCGCGCGTGCCATTGTCTGCTACCGGCTTGTAGCTACTTCTTCCTGAAGCGATGAGCTGCTGCCCATCTACGTCAAATTTATCTTGTAATAACCTAACAATAGAAGTGGCACGTCTTACACTTAAATCCCAATTATCTTCTAAATAAGAATCTTTTACAATGGTCTTATTATCGGTATGACCTTCTACCAAAACCTCCATTGCCGGTTCAGATTTAATAACTTCGGCAATTCTGCCAAGTAGTTTATGTGCTTTCGGGTTTACCCAATAACTACCACTTCTAAACAACAACTCGTCTGAGATAGTAATTTGTACAACGGTTTCATTAACATCAATATCAATACCGTCGTCGCCATCTGATAAAGATTTGGTTAAATTGTACGAAATGGCCAAATCTACAGAATCTTTAAAGGTTTTGGCTTCTGCTAATTTTTCAGAATCTACATTCCGTAAAGTTTTACGCATTGCATCTTTAGATTTTTTAGACATAGCGCCAATGTCTTCTATCATCTCTAACTTTTCGTCGTTTTCTTCCTGCAAACGATTAATTTTTGCGTAATACTCGGTAACCCGGTCTTGAATTTTTGCGTATTTCTCTTCGCATTCTTCTTTATCTACGCGGGTTTTCATCAAGGTGCTGCGCGTGTTGTCTAATTCTGTTTCCAGCTCTGTATATTTCTTCTTAGAAACACAAGAACTTGTTACAATAGCCAAGGCTACAGCGGTTAGTGCAATTTTAGATTTCATAGTGAATTTTTTTAATGGTTAGTGCTAAATAACTCAATATATTCAGTAAATAGTACTTATGAATTCTTATACTTTTGTTAATAATCCTTAAAAGAAAAGTGGTTGTATTATTGTTTGGTGGAGTTTTTGTTTAAGAAAAAATCTGTACATTTATACTATGAAGAAAATTGTTTTTTTATTCGGGGTTTTTGCAAGCTTGTTACCGCTAACAGGTTATGCGCAATTAGATAACTCAAACACAACTACTAGTGGCAGTATGTTTGGGAGATCTACTAATATGAATGGTTTTTCTACTTCTACACCAAGTTTATCTAAAACCAATAAGGGTATTTACAGCACTAGAAATACGTCTAGAAGTTTAGAAAGTAATGAGAAAGAGCTAGATATTACCCAAAATGAAGGTTTTATAGAGCCCAATCAAAAATTTGATCCTAAATATTTAAAAAAACAAGAAAGCAAACGCAATATAGAAGAGTTTAAACGCAACCAAGATTTAGGAGAGTTTAGAACAACCGGTGCCAATGTAAAATTGTTGTGCCGCGATCATCAAGCTGTAGATGGCGATTTGGTGCGAATTATTGTAAACGGAAAAGTAGCTTTAGATCAAGTTTTCTTAGAAGGTTCTTTTAAAAGTATTTTTATAAAATTAGAAAAAGGTTTTAATAAGATTGAAATTGAAGCTTTAAATCAAGGCTCAAGCGGACCAAATACAGCGGCTTTTAAGGTTTTAGACGATCAAGGAACGGTAATTTCTTCTAACCAATGGAATTTGGCAACAGGATTTAAAGCCTCTATGATTGTAATAAAAGAAGAATAAATTTTCTCTCCCTGTTTTGAAGACAAGAAAGTGGGAGAGGAGTAAAAAAATAAATAGTATGCAACGTGTTTTAATAGCAATAGATTATCATCCAACTTCAGAAAAAGTAGCAGAAATAGGTAATAATTTGGCAAAACAAATGAATGCCGAAGTGTGTTTGCTGCACGTTTTCACGGAAACAAAATATTACGGCGTAGAATTTCCTACATTTTTAGGTTATGATAGTTATAACGTAGCTTTAAATTTAGAAATGCAGGAGGAAATTAAAAAAGTAGCCGAAAACTATCTAGAAAAAGCAGCTGCTCATTTAGGCAAAAACATACAGACACATTTAAGAGTAGGAGAAACGGCAGAAGAAATTTTGAACTACGCCAAAGAATGGAATGCAGATTTAATTGTAATGGGAACACATAGTCGTAGCGCTTTAGAAAAACTCTTTATGGGTGCCGAGGCAACGAAAGTATTAGAAAAAACCACCATACCGGTATTTATGGTGCCCGTAAAAAAGTAAATTTACTAAAAAACTAATCTTGGTTTTTGCGTTTCTGTCTTTGTTTAGAAATAAAAGGTAAAGCCAAACTAATAATACTGCCAACTACCGTACCACCAATAATGCTCAAAAAAATAGAATCCCACATAGAGTTACTGGCAATATAATACATTATAAAAGTAGCAATACCAACTATAAAAAATACGAGTAAGAATAATCGGACGCGCTTTGTCATAACGTGTTGTTTTTACTGAAAATTACATATATTTATAGATATTAAAAACCTCTTTAACGTAGTTTTTTATTATTTTGTTAAGGAGTGTTTAATTTTTTAGGAAATTTAAAAGAGGCTGAAAAAATGAGAACTTTAAGGAAATCTGTTAACGCTATATTGCTTATAACTTCTTTTAGTTTATTGTTTATAGCTTGCAAAAGCACAAAAAATCTTCCAGAACAACAACCTGAATTTATTCCACAGAAAAGAATTGCAATCAGTTTTAATTCTGCAGAACCAAATTTTAACCGTGCTTTAGAGCAATTATCTGCGCAAGGAATGTTGGGTGTGGGCAATACAGCAGGAAATATTTCGCTAAGTTCCTCTAAGAATTACCTAAAAATCAATGCAGACACCATAAATGCGTATTTACCATATTTTGGAAGCCGACAGGGAATTAGTAAACCAAGCAATTTGGGCGCAATAGAATTTAACGACATCCCAAAAGAATTTACCATGATATATAACCCCGAAAAAAAACGGACAAAAATTACTTTTAGCATAGATCAAAAAAACAGTCAAGAAAACTATTCGGTTGTTTTGTATATAAGCAATAACGGAAATAGTGTTTTAAATGTAAACAGTACAAAACGCGACCGTATTGCTTATCGCGGAAAAGCTACAGCCTTAAAAACAGAGGAGTATTAAATTAAAATTATCTATCTCTTTACGGAATTATTCTATTTTACATAATATAAATTATAGTACAAATGTGTTTACTAAAGTAAAACCGCGAATAGAATTTTTTCTGTTCTATTTTACATAGATGCAGATATGACGCCTTTAGGTCCATATCGTCAGCATTTATGTAAAAGCAATTTTACGACCAATTTATATTCACATTCATAAGTTATAATGTCTAACAAAAAAATCAATTTGAGAAAATACTTTTAAAAGAAGAAAATAATCATTTCTTCATTCTCTTTTCTTTTTCTTTTGGAGCTATTATTTCACCTTGACTATTTAATACTTGAAAAAAATCGTATTTAAGTTCAATTCTTTCAATTAGAATTCTGGTTTCTTGCGCATGTAATTCTTCTACACTCCAGGATACGGGAATTGCTTTTTCTATTATCCAACCGCTGATTAGTTTTTGTTCAGAATTTAAAAGTCGCACTATGAGATTTACAGCTTGTGTTTTATGGTTGTTAATCTTATTCATACACCAAGCAATTAAGCGTGAATCTGGCTCATAAGCTCGTTTAAGAATTAAATTCTCAAAATGCACTTTTTCTAGTTTAGACTCTTCGGTTTTACAGATGCTCGCTTTTAAACCATTAATAGACTGAAAATGTATATCTTTAGAAAACTCTTTGTGTTTAAATTTAACGACGAAATGCATATTTAAAGGCGGATAATTCATAACGGCTAAATATGATTTTTTATTAATTCTGAACGTTTAACCCTTCGTGAGCAATTTCTACACGTTCAATAAAAACTTCACTTTTCATCGCATTTAATTCGGCATAATTAATAGCTACCGGCCATGCATCTTTTATTTTCCAAGTTATAGTTGGCTCATGCTCTTCATTTAATAAACTTATTGTGATGTCACGTCTTTCTAAGTTGCCTAACTTTACTGTATTAAACCATTCAAACAATTCGTTATCTTCTTTAAAAACACCTCTTTTTAAAACGATAGTAGAATATTTGCGCAATCCCGGAATTTTTTGAGTTGTATATTCTTTTGAGGCACCATCTCTATATTCTACTATTTCTTGCTTAGCAGAAAGTCCTGTGACTTCTGTAAAGCCTATACGCGTGCCACCCCATTCTACCTGAAAATGAAAATTAACCAAAGGATAAGCCATACTATTTAGTTTATAAGTTACTGATTATAAATATACTAAATAAATTTGCTTTACTACTTATTTTGATTTTTAAAAGAGACTATTTCCAAAAATCACCTCTTCCCTATTTGTATAGTTATTATTAGGCAATGCAAGATTTTCAAATAGATTGTGTAAAATTTACTTTCTTTTAATGGGAAGTAATTCGTGCAGTTTTTAAGTTCGTATATTTAAAAAATTTAGAAAAGTTCTTACTCTTCAAGTGGTTTTTTATTCTAAGATTTAAAAAACTTGCGCAAAAACTAAGGCATTTCCTGAAACTGTATTGCAAGTTTTTCAAACCTATAAAGGTTTGGCCATTTTTGTGTTTCGGTGGTATTGGCAATTTTAAGTAAGCGCGTTTTAAATTCAGGAATAATTCCCATTCTGGTAATATATTTTACAGCTTCTTCATAAGATTTAAACATACTTTTACAAAACGCTTCTTTTAATTTATTTTGTTCTGCGGCATAGGTTTGGGCAATTTCTATATTAAAAAGCATTAAATCTGCTGTAAGATGTGGCTCTACGCCCAATTGTCTAAAATGTTTAATTTCTTTTTGCGCAACAGATCGTCGGGTTTTTGCTTTGCGCTTTGTTTCTGGAAAATATTCTTTAGAGATTTTAAATTTTGCCTTTCGCATCAATTCTTCTTCCCGCGGATTAAACACAAAATCGTAAAAAACCTTTACCGGCTTAAACCGCTGATAAAGATCTAAAACCTGCTCTTCTAATTCTTCTTTTGATAAATCTTTTAAATAGGCGTTTAATTGGCGCTTACTCATTCCGTAAAGCTTTTAAAAAAATAGATAATTGCTTACACATTTTTGTTTCTTTTTTTTCCTAAAAGATAACCCAAATAACCGGCAGGAAAATAGGCTACAACCAAATCTAAACCAATAAACCAAGTTGGAGCCGGAACACTAATTGCGTTTACAATGCCACCACCAAAAAAGAACAGAACTGTAATAAAACTTACTTTAAACAAGTTATTTTCTGCAATTAGAACGCTTAGCAAGGTGGCAATAAGTGTTCCTAAAGCGTGGGCAAATAAGGGTAGTAAAAACTGCGGACTTTCATACAAATCAGGAATTGTTTGTAAACCGCTGGCTCCTGTTATATCAAAACCGGCGGTTTCTGTTATAAGCGAAGCACTTATTAAAACTAAGCTCATATTTACCAAGCCGCCAACAAAGATACCCAAAAGAATTCCTATAATATTTTTTACTACCGCGCTCAATTAATGCTGCATTTTAGAGCCGTAACTCAAATCTCCCGCATCGCCTAAGCCCGGCACGATATAGCCGTTTTTATCTAATTTTTCGTCTATAGTAGCAATCCATACTTCGCTATTTTCAGGAAATTCTTCTTTTACTAACTCCAAACCTTCTTTGGCGCCAATTACGGCAACTAAATGTATTTTTTTAGGTTTCCCCATTTTTTCTAACGCCTTTAAAACGTTTACAAAAGATTTGCCGGTGGCAAGCATAGGATCTGCCAAAATTAAAGTTTTATCTTCTAAAGACGGTGAAGCCAAATATTCTACCAAAATTTCAAAATGCTCATCTTCATTTGGGTGATGTCTGTACGCCGAAATAAAAGCGTTTTCTGCCCAATCAAAATAATTTAATAAACCATTATGCAATGGTAATCCGGCACGTAAAATAGAACAAATTACTACGTCTTGATTGGGTAATTGATGCGTTGCATTACCCAGAGGTGTTTTTATTTCCTTAGCGGAAAAGTTTAAAGTTTTACTCAGTTCGTAGCCTAAAATTTCGCCTATACGTTCTATATTCTTACGAAAGCGCATAGCGTCTTTTTGTTTATCTACATCGCGTAATTCTGCTACAAATTTGGTAGCTAGACTATTTTCTTCCAGTAAATGGTGAACTTTCATAAGGTTTTTTTCAAAAATAAGAAAACTTTTCGGCTAATTATGCGCCGCAAAAAAATATTATTGGTTTACTTTTTCTTGCATTCGTTCATAATCTAAATAACCTTTTTTTCCGCCGGTATAAAAAGTGTCTTTATCCCACTTATTTAAACTAGCATTTTGCGCAAACCGCTCTACCAAATCGGGATTAGAGATAAAAGGTTTGCCAAAAGCCACCAAGTCTGCGTCGCCATTTTTAATTACCGCATTAGCTTTCTCTAAATCAAAATTGGTGTTAATCATTAAAGTACCTTTATAAATTGGTCTAAAATGCTTGGCTATATTGGTAATCGCATGCGGCACGTGGCTTACATCGTTAAAAGGTTCAGATAAATGCACGTACGCCAAATTATAATCGTTTAGTTTTTTGATTATATATTCAAATGTTGGGATGGTTTCTTCGTCCATTTTCATACCAAAAATATCGTGTAAACTCGGGTTAAACCGCACCCCTATTTTATTTTGCGGCATTATTTCTGCCACGGCGTCTAAAACTTCAAAAAAGAAACGCGCTTTGTTCTCTATGCTTCCGCCGTATTCATCTTCGCGTTTATTAGAATAATTATTAAAAAATTGGTGAAAAAGATAACCGTTAGAAGAATGAATTTCTATGCCGTCAAAATCGGCATCCATCGCATTTTTAGCGGCATTTTTAAAATCTTCTATGGTTTGTTTAATATCTTCTTTACTCATTTCCTTTGGCGTAACCGTGTCTTTAAAACCTTGCGGCGTAAAAGATTGGCTTTGCGGATTTATAGCAGAAGGCGCCAAAGGTTTCTCGCCGTTATGAAAGTCCGGATGCGAGATTCTGCCAACGTGCCAAAGCTGCAAAAAGATGCGACCTTTTTCTTCGTGCACCATTTTTGTAACTTCTTTCCAACCTTCGGTTTGTGCTTTGGTGTAAATTCCCGGCACGTTTACATACCCAATTGCTTGCGAAGAAACCGGAGAACCTTCGGCTATAATCAAACCGGCAGATGCGCGTTGCTGGTAGTATTTTCCTTGCAATTCTGCCGTTGCTTTTTTATCGGGGTTCTCTGCCCTACTCCGTGTCATTGGCGCCATTACAACACGGTTTGGTAAAAATAATCCGTTTAAGTCGTAACTGTTTAATACGGCGTTTTCTTTCATAGTATTCTATTTTTTGCTTTCAAAATTATAAAAGTTGCGGCAGACAAAGCTATATCTATGTTTAAATAAATGATAAAATTTAAAAAGCCGACATTTTTAGCTTCCGTAAAGCTATTTTATAAGAATAGTTCCATTTTTACTGATTTTGAAGCTTATTTTTACGGAAAGTAAAGCTGCTAATAAGAAATTTTTAAAATTAGTTTTATAATTCTAGCTCCTTCAAATTTCCGTTTAACGGAAAGAAAGAAGTTTTAAAATATGTTAAATGCTATGTGGTTACGGCTTAAGTTTTTATCTTCAAAATAAAAAACTATGAGCGACCAAAAGAAAGAAAACAATAAGGCTAAAGAGAACAAAAAGCCAAAAGAAGATCCGTACAACTCTGAAATTACAGAACAGGAAAAAAAGATCTTAAACCAAGAAAATATTCATAAAGATGGTGGCGATGATGAGTTTTTAAGAGAAAGAAAACGCAACCCGGATTTTGCCGCAGAAGATTTGGATATTCCAGGGCAAGAACGCGCCAAAAAGAATAAAGGAGATTCTAAATTGCGCGACGAAGAAAACGATTTTTACAGCAAAGGCGGCAACACCAACAGATTAGAAGAAGATAACAGCGCCGATTAATTACCAAAAAATCTTCAAAATTTTTTAAAAATAACCGTTTGGGTATAAAGCTTGAACGGTTATTTTATTTATATTGAGTTTTATAAAAAGAGCGTATTTTAAGCCCTTCAAGAATTTTTAATCTATAAGTATTTATTGTCATGCCTGTTACCGCTTTGCAACAGCAATTATTGCCAACTTTAAAAAAGTATTTTGGTTACGATAGTTTTCGTAAAAATCAAGAAGAAATAATAAAATCTGTTTTAAACCAAGAAGATATCTTGGTTATTATGCCAACCGGCGGCGGAAAATCTATTTGCTACCAATTGCCAGCCTTGCTTTTAGATGGGGTTTGTATTGTAATTTCGCCACTTATAGCTTTAATGAAAGATCAAGTAGACGGGCTTAAAGCAAATGGCATAAAAGCAGAATTTTATAATAGTAGTCAAACGCGAGAAGAGCAAGATTATATACTTAACAGCCTTGCCAACAAAGAATTAGATTTATTATATGTAGCGCCAGAAAGTTTGGGTGGTTTAAACAATGTTTTAAACAGCAATTATGTGAGCTGCATTGCTATAGACGAAGCGCATTGTATCTCTTCTTGGGGGCACGATTTTAGACCATCATACCAGCAATTGGGGTTTTTAAAAAAATCTTTACCGCAAGTGCCAATTATCGCTTTAACGGCAACGGCAGATAAAGCTACGCGGCATGATATTGTAAAGCAGCTCAACATTCCGCATGCAAAACAATTTATAAGCTCGTTTGATCGGAAAAATATTTTTCTGGAAGTGCGCCCGGCAACCAATCGCGTAAAGCAAATTGTAAGTTTTATAGAAAATAGAGAGAACGAGAGCGGAATAATTTATTGTTTAAGCCGTAAAGGAACAGAAAAGCTAGCGGAGAAACTTCAAAATAAAGGTTTTAATGCCACGGCATATCACGCCGGTCTAAGTTTTGAAGAGCGCAACCAAGTGCAAGAAGATTTTATCTTTGACGAAGTAAAAATTGTTTGCGCCACGGTAGCTTTTGGTATGGGCATAGACAAATCTAACGTGCGTTTTGTAATACATTATAATTTGCCCAAAAATCTAGAAGGTTATTACCAAGAAATAGGTCGCGCCGGCAGAGATGGTTTGCCTTCTAAAGCGCTATTGTTTCATACTTACGCAGATGTTGTACAATTAAGAAGGTTTACGGAAGGTACTGCTAATGAAGAATTGCAAAACGCAAAGCTAGATAGAATTAAAGAATTTGCAGATGCTACAGATTGTAGAAGAAAAATTTTACTGAGTTATTTCGGAGAGTTTTTACCGGAAAATTGTGGCCATTGCGACGTTTGTGAAAATCCGCCTAAATTTTTTGACGGAACTATTTTAGCGCAAAAAATTTTATCGTGCATTGCTAGATTACGCGAAAGCGAATCTGCAAATACAGTTATAGACGTTTTGCGTGGGGCTAGAAACCAAGAGATTTTAAATAAAAATTATCCCAGTATAAAAACCTACGGAATAGGTCGCGATGTAAGTTGGCGAGATTGGCAACATTATATTACCCAATTAATAAATCAGGGTTATTGTGAAATTGCTTTTCACGAAAAAAACGCATTAAAATTAACGCCGTATGCAAAAGAAGTTTTGTTTAGAAAACAACGTGTACAATTAACCAAACCACAAGATATTGCTTCTAAAAAAGTGCAAAGCAAGCAAACAGTTTCTAAAACCACCTCTACTCTATTTGAACAGTTGCGTAAATTGCGTTATCGTTTATCGCAAGAAGAAAACATACCGGCTTACCAAATTTTCTCTGATGCTACCTTAAAAGAAATAGAACGCGAAAGACCACAAAGTGAAAGCGAATTTTTGGCAATAAGCGGTGTTGGCGAGCATAAAATGCAAAATTATGGAAGCATATTTATAGCCGAAATTCAAAAATTTAACCAGTCTAAGAGAGATAAGAAAACAACTACTTACCAAAAAACCTTTAAACTTTTACAAGAAGGAAAAACAATAAAAGAAATTGCACAAATTAGAGACCTTAACGAGGGTACAATTTATTCGCATGTTGGACATTTGTATAAAAAGGGAAAACCTATAGATATTTTACAATTTATTAGCAAAAAAGAGATAGAGAAAGTTAGGTCAGCAAAAAAAGAAATAAAAGAGGACAAAGCTCTTAAACCTTATTTTGAATATTTTGAAGAAAAGATAAATTATACGGTAATTAGGTTATGTCTTGCCTATTTAGAAAAAGAAAACACATAATTTTCTAAAGAAATTCATAAACCTAAGCTAAAAGTTTGCTACGTTTCTTACAAGGCTTTATTTTTAAAAATCAATCAATAAAAGAGGAAAAATGACAATATTAGCAAAAAACGAACGCCAATTAATTCTTTATTATGATGGAACTAGTGAGTTAGGCAAAAAAGTACGCGCCCACGCAGAAGCATCCGGAGCGCAATTATTACCAATAGATGTAACCGAAACGAAGGTTGCCGCAACAGAGTGGACAGAAGTGGCAGAACTTTTAAATTGTAAGGTAAATGAATTAATTGCTACAGATCACCCGGTTTTTAAACAAACTTACGGAGAAGAAAATGTAGACTTAGATGCCGATGATGCTTTAAAAGTACTGGAAAACAACCCCGAAACTTTGGTTTATCCTATTGCGGTACGCGGCCAACGCGCTATTAGAGCAAAACAATCTACAGATTTAAGAAAATTAATCAATCCGGATACAGGAGACATTCCTCAACCATAAGCAGCCAGATTACTATATAAAAATGATCTTGTTATCTATTAAGGTAGCAAGATTTTTTTATGTTTAAATTTTTAAACTTATTTAAAATATTGCTGTGTTTTAATCCTTTACAGGGAATAAAATAAATATGCGCTATCGTGCTAAAAGTCTATTAAAATATTGGGATTCCTGTAAATTAGGACGTATATTTATAACTCAATTTAAAAGTTATACTATGGATACAAACTTTAATTATGTTCACGTAAAAGCAAGTGAACGCTTGGAGAATTCTACGAAAGAGAAATTAAGTAAATTAAAAGAGCGCTATGATTTTCTGGTTAGCGCCGAAGTATATTACAAAACCGAAAAATCTTCCTCTAATCAAAAAGGAAGAATTGTGGAAATTGAATTAAGTGTACCCGGCCCAAGAATTTTTGCTTCCTCTAACGAGGAAAATTTTGATATGGCACTTAGTAAAACCATTAACGATTTAAAACGCCAATTGCAGAAAAAGAAAGAAAAAATGAGTACGCATTTATAACGTACAGTTAAAAAGTGTTGTAATTAATAACTTTTCGGTATTATAAAGCTAATCCCATATATTTATTTATATGGGATTTCTCATTTAATACAATACCAGTTTAGTTGTGTTTTCTTTAAGCGTCTTCACCCATTTTAAAGATCTACAACCAATAGTGTCAACTACAAAAACGAAAATTTCATTAACATTTTGAACACTTTATAAATAAAAAAAACCGAGCTTAATTGCTCGGTTTCTCTAAACTTCTTTATGATACAAAACTTTTAATTTGCTTTTTGTTTTGCTTCTTCTTTTAAGTCTTCGTTAGCGATAATTGCCAACTCTACTCTTCTGTTTTTAGCTCTTCCGTCTACAGTAGAGTTATCGTATTTTGGTTGAGTTTCACCATACCATTTTGTGGTAAACCTATCTGCAGCAACTCCTTGAGCTACGAGATAATCTGTTACAGAGCTCGCTCTTTTTTTAGATAAGGTCATATTGTAAGCTTCACGTCCGGTATTGTCTGTATGTCCTTCTACCAAAATATTAGTATCCGGATACTCTTTAAAAATTCCGACAAGCTTATCTAAAGATTGCTGTGATTTATCGTTTATATTATGTTTATCGGTTGCAAAATAAACTCCGCTGTTTTCGTCAAAGGTTACATTAATACCTTCTCCAACTCGTGTAACTTCTGCTCCCGGTACTTGTTGCTCAATATCTTTGGCTTGTTTGTCCATTCGGTTGCCAATATAAGCTCCGGCTGCACCACCAACTACACCACCAATAATAGCGCCTAAAGCCGTGTTGTCTCCATCGCCAACATTATTACCAATTACACCACCAATTACTGCTCCGCCGGCAGTTCCTGCGGCAGCGCCTCGTTGTGTATTATTAGAATTTTTAATGGCTTCACAACCAGAAAAGGTTAAACCTAAAGCAATTAGGACAACCAAAGGTTTTTTAAATATCGTTTTCATAATAATTTTTTTTAGAATTTTTTATTAAACTGCATGCGTATTAAAAAAGGCTCTCCGTTATAGGTTACGTTTTGTTCCCACACCATAGCGTTTTCAGATAAGTTGACGAGATTCAACCTAAAACCTGTATCTATTTTACGGGCATTTTCACCTTCGCCAACAGGCTTTAAAGTAAAATTAAATGTATTAGAATTGGCTTGCACTTCTTGCACAGACCATACAAATTCTTGTGGTTGGCTGCTGCAATTGGTTCCGTTAAGTATATAAGAACCTTTGTTATTGTTAGAAATAAAACTCCAATCTGAGTTTCTAAAACAATTGGCAGAGGCATCGTTAAACAAGTTAACATCTACAAACCCGGAACTGTTGGGATAGGTAATTTTAGTTAACGTCCAATCGCCTTTAAAAGTACGCTCTGCTTGCCGCTCTACTTTGGTAGAGGCACAAGAACCCATAACGACTGCGAGTAATAAAATTGCTAATTTTTTCATAGAAAAATAGGTTAGTTTATATAATTCTCAAGTAATAGCAAATTTAAAATCGATTGGTATTTTCTAAAAATAATTAAGAATGTTTAACGCCAACTTGTTAAAAATTAGCTAAAACAGAATTGTTTACCAAACATCTTTAAAAGGCCATTAATTCTTCTAAACTTTCTTGCAATTTATTCTTAGCCAGATACTTTTCTTCTAAATTAGTGGCAAAAGGTATAGGCGTTTCTAAACTGGCAACTCTTTTTATTGGCGCATCTAAATACTCAAAACATTCTTGAGCAATTAATGCCGAAATTTCTGCAGCCAACCCACCAAACATAGAATCTTCTTGTAAAATAAGTACTTTTCCTGTTTTCTTTACGGAAGCAAAAATGCTTTCTTTATCTAGCGGCTGCAAACTTCTTAAGTCTATAATATCTAATCCTATCTCCGGCAATTCTTTTGCTATATCTAACGCCCAATGCACGCCGGCACCATAGGTTATAATACTAATATCGTTACCTTCTTCTAGCTTGGCTGCTTTCCCTAAAGGTAAATTATAATAATTTTTTGCAACCTCTTGTCTCACACTTCGGTAAAGAGCTTTATGCTCAAAAAACATTACCGGGTTTGGATCTTCTATCGCGGCAGTAAGTAATCCTTTAGCATCTGTAGGAAATGCCGGATATACCACTTTTAATCCGGGAGTTTTAGTAAACCAAGCTTCGTTGGTTTGGCTGTGAAAGGGTCCTGCCCCAACGCCTGCACCGCAAGGCATTCTTACTACCACATCTGCATTTTGATTCCAACGGTAATGCACTTTTGCCAGATAGTTTACAATTGGGTTAAACCCGGAAGAAACAAAATCGCCAAATTGCATTTCTACCACGGCTTTCATTTTGTTTATAGAAAGTCCCATTGCGGCAGAAATTACAGCAGACTCACAAATAGGTGTGTTTCTCACGCGGTCTACGCCAAAACGCTCTGCAAAACCATCGGTTATTTTAAAAACCCCGCCATATTCTGCAATATCTTGGCCCATTAATACCAAATTATCGTGCTTTTCCATAGCTTGGTATAAACCTTCTGAAATTGCATCTACAAACCGAATGTTTTCCGTTTCCTTACCCGGTTCTAAAATTTCGGGTTCGTGCGCTTTATAAACATCTTGTAACTCTTTCTTTACGGAAGAGTTTATTGGCAGCTCTTCGTTAGCAATTTTTAGATGCGCGTTTATCTCTTTCTTTATCTGTTTTTTTTCTGCTTCATCTTCTGTTTCCGTAAGTATACCTTCAGCAATTAAAAAGTTTTTAAAATTCTTTATCGGATCTTTTTTTGCCCAATCCTCTAATAATTGATTTGGCACATATTTGGTTCCACTAGCCTCCTCGTGTCCACGCATTCTAAAAGTTTTAAACTCGATTAAAACCGGCCGCGGATTCTTTCTAACGCTTTGCGCAATTTTTTCTACTTGCTCTACTACTTCCACAATATTGTTACCATCTATAATATGCGCTTCCATCCCATAACCTTTTCCTCTATCTGCCAAATCTTTGCAGAAATACTGTTCGTGTGTTGGTGTTGAAAGTCCGTAGCCATTATTTTCTATACAAAACAAAACCGGTAATTGCCAAACTGAAGCAATATTTAAAGCTTCGTGAAAATCGCCTTCGCTTGTTCCGCCTTCTCCGGTAAAAACAGCGGTTAGTTTTTTCTCTTTACGTAGTTTATGCGCTAACGCAATTCCATCTGCCACGCCCATTTGCGGACCAAGATGCGAGATCATACCAATTACTTTAAATTCTTGTGTACCAAAGTGAAAACTACGGTCACGCCCTTTGGTAAAACCATTTGCTTTGCCTTGCCATTGTGAGAAAAGACGCTGCAACGGAATGTTTCTGGTAGTAAAAACACCCAAATTTCTATGCATTGGTAAAACATATTCGTCTTCTTGTAAACAGGAAGTTACTCCTACAGAAATAGCTTCTTGCCCTATGCCGCTAAACCATTTAGAGATTCTTCCTTGCCGAAGTAAAATAAGCATTTTCTCTTCTATAAGGCGTGGTTTAAGCATCTGGAAATAGAGCTTTTTAAGACGTTGTGCAGATAATTTGGTGTTGGTATAGTTAATCAGGGTTGCTTCAGTAACATTCATAATATATCAATTAAAAACCCAAAGTTAACAATATTATTTGGTAGAAACTTAAAATTAAATTTGAAAGCAGATTTTAGGCGCGATAGACTCTAATCTTTAATTAACTTCGTAAATTGCATAAATTTCTTAACTTAGATTATAAAAGTATTTTAAATATGGCCATGAACAATATACCCAGCGTAGATTTATCTGATTTTCTATCAGACGATCCGGATAAAAAGCAAAAATTTGTACGAGAAATAGGCAATGCTTATGAAGAAATAGGTTTTGTAGCTTTAAAAAACCACTTTTTAAGTGACGATTTGGTGAAGGAACTTTACAAAGAAGTAAAAGCTTTTTTTGACCTGCCTTTAGAAGTAAAAGAAAAATATGAAATAGAAGGACTTGGTGGGCAACGCGGTTATATTTCTTTTGGAAAAGAACACGCAA
The DNA here is from genome assembly GCA_947494545.1 of uncultured Mesonia sp. Taxonomy (GTDB): domain Bacteria; phylum Bacteroidota; class Bacteroidia; order Flavobacteriales; family Flavobacteriaceae; genus Mesonia. The sequence continues at coordinate 54,730 of CANLVH010000002.1, forward strand.
AAGGTAAAAAAGAAGGTGATTTAAAAGAGTTTTGGCATTTTGGGCAAATTCCCGATGAAAATGCAAATTTGACAGAAGATTATCCTGAAAACGTACAAGTAGAAGAACTCAAAGATTTTAACAGTGTAGGTATGGAAGCCTACAGAATGTTAGAAAAAACCGGAATTTATGTATTACGCTCTTTAGCGCTTTACATAGGTTTAGAAGAAGATTATTTTGACCATTGGGCAAGCAACGGTAATAGCATTTTGCGACCTATACACTATCCGCCAATAGAAACAGAACCAAAAGGAGCTGTAAGAGCCGGCGCTCATGGCGATATAAATTTAATCACACTTTTAATGGGAGCTTCTGCCGGCGGTTTACAAGTTTTACGCAAAGATGGCGAATGGATTGATGCTATACCAAAAGATGATGAGCTGGTAATAAATGTTGGCGATATGTTAGAAAGGCTTACAAACAATAAGTTGCGCTCTACAATTCACCGGGTAGCAAATCCGCCAAGAGAAGAATGGGATAAACCCCGTTATTCTATTCCGTTTTTTATGCATCCTAGAAGCGAAATGAAATTAAACTGCTTAGAAGAATGTATAGATAAAGACAACCCAAAACAGTATGAAGATATTACAGCGGGAGAATTTTTGCACCAGCGCTTAGTAGAAATTGGACTTATAAAAGAAGATGAAAAATAGTTTGGTATGGATTTAAAAGACCAACTGCAAAATCTTTTTCCGGAGCATACCTCGCCTCCGGAAGAAGAAAATAAAAAAGATAAAGACGATTTATGGCTGCAAGACGATGCTTTGCTTTGTAAATTTGAAAAACGCAAAGGAAAACCGGTTACAATTATAGACGGTTATACCGGCGCAGATAAAGATTTTAAAAAACTTGCCAAAGAGTTAAAAACTACTTTGGGCGTTGGTGGCACTGCCAAAAACGACAAGATAATTATACAAGGCGATTACCGGCCGCAAATTATGGAAATATTGCAGGAGAAAGGTTTTAAAGTAAAACGGGTTGGCGGTTAGCAAAAGATGGCAAAAGAACAATTACATATAGTTAACAGCGATGACCTGAGCCAAAAAATCAAAATCCTTAAAATTGAAGGAGAACATATTATTTGGCGGGAAATGCTTAACGAAGGTCCTACAACAAAAGATATAGATTCCGTAAAGTTTATACAGCAACGAAAAGATTTTTTGAAAAAATATTACGCAATTTCTGCAAAAGATTACGAAAATAATTTTGTAGAAGAAATCAAAAAGTTTAAACGCTTAGAAAACTATACAGAAATTATTCTTTGGTTTGAATTTGATTTATTTTGCCATATAAATATGATAGCCGCCTTGCATTTAATTAATAAATACAAGCCCACTATCCCGGTTTATTTGGTTTGCAGTAAAGCTTTGCCTAACGAAAAAAAACATCAACCGCTTTCTGTTTTAAAGCTGCCACAACTTAAAGAACATTATAAGCATCGCATTAATTTAAATGCAAACGATCAAGAATTGGCGGTTTTAATTTGGAAATTATATTGCGAAAAAAATCCTGTAAAATTAAAACCGGAAATTAAACGTAAATCTAATTTTGAATATTTGTCCAGTTGCATACGCGCGCATATAGAGCGTTTTCCGCATTATAAAACCGGTTTAAATTCGGCGGAGACCAATATTTTGAAACTTGTTGCAAAAAATACAATTAAAAATCGCAAGCAATTGTTGGGTTATGCTTTAGAATACCAAGGTTATTACGGTTATACCGAAATACAAATGCAGCGTATTATTGAAAAACTGGACATTTTCTTCCACGAAAGTGAAAATAAAATACAACTCACAGAAGAAGGAAATGCGGTTATAAATAAAACCAAAAATTTTTACAGAACCTTAAAAGACGATATGCAATTTGGCGGTGTTGGTAAATACGACTTCCTCTATAACGCGCAGACGCATAATTTAATGAAGCTTTAAACGTTTCATTTTTCCTTAATAAAAAATTCAGTATGAAAATTAAAGATTCAGAATTAATCATAAACCCAGATGGTAGTATATACCACTTAAATTTAAAACCGGAGCAAATAGCAGATACCATTATTACGGTAGGAGATCCGGCGCGTGTAGAACGTGTTGCTGCTCATTTTGACAAAGTAGATGCCAAAGTGCAAAAGCGTGAATTTTACACCCAAACCGGCACGTATAAAGGTAAACGTTTAACGGTGATTTCTACGGGAATTGGTACAGATAATATAGACATTGTTATTAACGAAATAGATGCATTAGCCAATATAGATTTAAGTACACGCGAAGTAAAAAAAGACCTTAAAAGCTTAAATTTTGTGAGAATTGGTACGTCTGGTTCTATTCAAAAAGATATTCCGGTAGATTCTTTTGTGGTTTCTGAAAAAGGTTTAGGGTTTGACGGATTATTATATTATTACGAAGCAGAAAAAGTTATAAATCAGTCTTTTACCACCGCCATAAACAATCATCTAAAAATACAAGCAGGAAAAGCCACCCCATATATGGTAGATGGCAGCCAAGATTTGATAAATCTGTTATCGCAAGAAAATAAAGTTTTTAAAGGCATAACAGGAACCAATGTTGGTTTTTACGGTCCGCAAGGTCGTGTTTTGCGTGCAAAAGTTTCAGACCCAGATTTTATAGATCAACTGGTAACTTTTAATTATGAAGACAAAAAAGTAACCAATTTAGAAATGGAAACCAGTGCTATTTTTGGGCTCTCTAAATTACTAGGGCATCGCGCTGTTGCCATAAACGCAATTATAGCTAATCGCGCTACCGGAAACTTTAGTGAAAATCCTAAAAATGCGGTAGATAATCTTATTGTTTACACCTTAGACAAACTGGCGCAATTATAATTTATTAACAAAAAATTAGAAACGTAGCTTGTTGCCAATGCGTATTTTTAACCAAATATTTTTTATATGGATCAACCTATTGAGACAAGGGTAAAACACCGCGATCTTAATTGGCTAAGTTTTAATAAACGGGTTCTGCAGGAAGCTGCAGATAAAAGAAATCCGCTTTATGAACGTTTACGATTTTTGGCTATTTTCTCTTCTAATTTAGACGAATATTATCGCGTTCGGGTATCACAGCTGCGACAAATTAAAAAAATAAAAAAGAGCCTTCGAAAAAAATTGGCTTTAAAACCCTCTAGAAAAGTAAAAGAAATAATTGCCCGGGTAAAAGAGCACCAAAAAGAATTTGGCCATATTTTATATGATCAAATTTTGCCCGAACTGGCAGAAAACAATATTTATTTACTTGAGCAAGAAGATTTAAAAAAAAGACAATTAGAACAAGCCGAAGAATTTTTTAAAGCAAAAATAAAATCGCATTTAGCGCCACAAATTATTGATTTTACGGAAGAGAAAAAAGCTTTCTTAGAAAATAACACGATTTACTTTTTTGTGAATTTCTCTAATTCTGATAAAGCAGGATTGGTAAACATTCCCGTAGAAGAAGTTGGCCGGTTTTATAGATTTTCTAAGTCAGGAGAAACTTTAGAAATTACTTTTATAGACGAGATTTTACGCGTGCAAATGCAGCAGGTTTTTCCTGATTTTAAAATAAGCGGTATTTACGAAGTAAAAATGTCTCGCGATGCAGAATTATATATAGACGACCAGTACAACGGCGTTCTTGCCGAAAAAATTTATGCTTCGTTAAAACAACGTACAGACGGCCAACCTACACGTTTATTGTACGATGCAGAAATGCCAAAAGATTTACAGAAAAAAATAAGAAAACATCTAGGGTTGGGCAAAATAGATATGATGCCGGGTGGTAAATACCACAATTTAAGTGACTTTTTTGAGCTGCCAGAACCCAAAAGTAAACCAGAATTATTTTTTAAGGAACTGCCGCCGCTTCCGCAGAAAAATTTAGAAAACTCTAGCAATCTTTTTAAAACTATTTACGAGCAAGACCAATTGGTACATTATCCTTACCAGTCTTTTTCTTATTTAGAAAAATTTTTAGAACAAGCCGTCAACGACTCGCAAGTAGTAGAAATTAAAATAAGCCTTTACCGCGTTGCAGACGAATCTAAACTAACTACCTTATTATTGAGAGCTTTAGATAACGGCAAAGATCTTACGGTTTTTATAGAAGCAAAAGCCCGTTTTGATGAAGAAAACAATATAGAATGGGGTAAAAAATTCGAAGAAAAAGGCGCAAGGGTAATTTATAGTTATCCTAAAATAAAAGTACACAGCAAGATTTTATTGGTGCATCGTATTGAGGAAGATCAAAAAGTGGGTTATGCTTATATTGGCACCGGAAATTTTAACAGTAAAACCAGTGAAATTTACGCCGATCACGCTTTGTTTACCGCGCACAAAAAAATCAGTAAAGAATTAGACCGGGTTTTTAAAGTTTTGGAAGGAGAATTAATAATTCCGCGAACCAAAAATTTATTGGTCTCTCCTTTTAATACGCGCCAAGAATTCACCAAAATGATTTTAAATGAAATCGATTTGGCTAAACAAGGTAAAAAAGCGCAAATTACTGCCAAAATGAACAGTTTAGAAGATACAGAAATCATAGATCTTTTGTATCGGGCTAGTCAAAAAGGAGTAAAAATTAGATTGTTGGTAAGAGGTTTTACTTGTCTAATTCCGGGTAAAAAAGGGCTGAGCGAAAATATTTATATGACCAGTATTTTAGATCGCTATCTAGAACATGGTCGTATTTATTTATTTAATAACGATGGCGACGAATATTTATATATAGGAAGCGCAGATTGGATGACGCGTAACCTAGACCGGCGCATAGAGGTTTTAACGCCAATTTATGATAACGCTGTAGCGGAAGAAATAAAAGACATATTAAATATTCAGCTTGCAGATAATGTAAAAGCAAGAATACAAGACGAAGCAGAAACCAACGACTATGTAGTAGATAATTCTGCTTCTAGAATAAGATCACAATATAAAATATACGAGTATTTAAAAGAAAAGAATACGTAATGAAAACCATAACTATTGGTGGCGTGCCAGAGCATTTTAATTACCCTTGGCATTTAGCAATAAAAAATAATCTTTTTAAAGAACAAGGTATAAATTTAGTTTGGAAAGACTTTCCCGGCGGCACAGGACAAATGTCGCAAGCTTTAGAAAACAAAGAAATAGATTTGGCCGTAATTCTTACCGAAGGTGTAATTAAAAAGATTAACGAAGGTAAAGATTTTAAGATTTTACAGAAATTTATTGGTAGTCCCTTAATTTGGGGCGTTCACGTGGCGGCTAATTCGGCATACCATAATTTAGATGAATTAGAAAACACCACAGCTGCTATAAGTAGATATGGTTCCGGTTCGCATTTGCTGGCTTATGTAAATGCCAAAGAACAAAATTGGGATACCGGCGCGTTAGATTTTAAAGTAATAAATAATCTAGATGGCGCTTTAGAAGCTCTGCCAAATAATGAGGCGCAATATTTTATGTGGGAGCGTTTTACCACCAAACCTTTTGTAGATAAAGGTATTTTTAGAAAAGTTGCAGATGTGCCAACGCCGTGGCCGTGTTTTGTTTTGGCGGCCAGAGAAAATTATTATAAAAATAATATAGCATCGGTAAGTACTTTATTGAAAATAATAAATAGCGTTACCAAAGAACTTAAATCACGAGAAAACTTAACAAAAGAAATTGCTGAGAAATATAATTTAGAATTAGAGGATGTAAATCAATGGTTAAAACTGACTTCTTGGAGCCAAGAGCAAATATCCAAAGAAGAAGTAAAAGACACACAAAACCAGTTAAAAGACCTAGGTTTAATCGGTGAAAAAATGTCTTACGAAGAACTTATTTAAGTTAATTTTTTATTTTTTTGAAATTAAAGGTTTTTTTAACGCAACTTTTTGTTTACCTTAACATCTAATGCATAGACGAACCAAAGTATTTATCTGTTATGATTATTTTTTTAGGTGTTTTGGCGGTGTTATTGGTAATTACCGTTTTACTTTTTTTATTTAGTAGAAATTCAGAAGAAACTTCAGAAACTACGCAAAATCAAGTCTCCATTGGCGATAAATAAACTACCATTTTATTGGTTTTTTTCCTTGTTTAAGTAAAATTTCATTGGTTTTACTAAAATGCTTATTTCCAAACCAGTAACCTCTATTTGCCGCTAAAGGCGAAGGATGTCCGGTTTCTAAAATAAAATGTTTTTTAGCATCTATCAGTTTTTTCTTCTTCTTTGCAAATCCGCCCCAGAGCAAAAAAACCACTCTTTCTTTTTCAGAAGATATTTTTTTAATCACTGCATCGGTAAATTTTTCCCAACCTTTATTTTGATGACTTCCTGCCTCGTGTGCACGTACGGTGAGTGCAGCATTCAGTAATAAAACACCTTGTTCTGCCCAACGTTCTAAATTTCCGTTTGGCGGAAGTTCTGTATTTACATCGGTTTTTATTTCTTTAAAAATATTAACCAAAGAAGGCGGAATTTTAGCATCTCTGTATACAGAAAAACATAAACCATGTGCTTGGTGCTCGCCGTGGTAAGGGTCTTGCCCTATAATTACAACTTTTGTTTGGTTAAACGGACAGTAATCAAAGGCTTGAAAAATATTTTGCGCTTTGGGGAAACAAGTATATTTTTTGTATTCTTCTTTTACAAAACTCACCAAATCTTTAAAGTAATCTTTTTCAAACTCTTCTTGCAGTTGCTTTTTCCAACTTTCTTCAATCTCAACCTTCATAATATTTATGTAAATTTGCGCAGCTACGAAAGTAGGAAATTTTTTATATGATAAAAATAACAGACAAGACATTAAAAGATTTAGAGTTTCCTGTGGTATGCGGGCAACTTAGCCAATATTGCGTAACAGATTTAGGTAAAGAAAAAGCGCTAAAATTACGCCCCTTCCCTACCGAAAAAGAAATTAGATTTAGCTTGGCGCAAACCCAAGAGTATAAATCTTCTGCTTTACAAGAAAGCACCATTCCCAATCACGGATTTGATCCCATTACGGAAGAAATAAAGTTGTTAAATATTAAGAACACAATTTTAGAAATAAACGGGATTAGAAGAATTGGTTTTATTGCACAAACGGTAAATACACATAAACGCTTTTTTAAAAAGTACCAAGAAATTTATCCGAAGCTGTATGAAACTTCCGAGACGGTCGAGTTTACTACGTTTATAAACGATGCCATAGATAAAATTATAAATAGGTTTGGAGAAGTTAAAGATGATGCCTCTCCCCTTTTACAACAAACCCGTCGCGCTATTAATCACGTGCGCGGAAAAATAAATTCTAGTTTCTCTAGCGAACTTTCAAAATACAACAGCTTTGGGTATTTAGACGAAATTAAAGAATCTGTGGTAGAAAATGTGCGGGTTTTAGCGGTTTCTGCTATGCATAGGCGCAAGGTAAAAGGTTCTATTTTAGGTAACTCTAAAACCGGAAGCATTGTTTACATTCAGCCGGAAGTTACTTTGCAGCATTCTAGAGAACTCAACAATTTACAATATGAAGAACACGAAGAAGTAAAGCGTATTTTAAAAACCTTAACGGAAGAAATTAGGCCTTATCGTGAGTTATTGATAGATTATCAAACTTATTTAAGTGCTATAGATGTTGTATCGGCAAAAACAAAATATGCCGAAAGTATGCAAGCCATTCTTCCGAAAATCACTAAAAAACGAGAGTTACAATTAAAAGATGCTTATCACCCATTATTGTATCTTACCAATAAAACTTCTAATAAAAAAACCTTTCCGCAGGACATAAATTTACAGCCGGATAACAGGATAATTGTAATTTCGGGACCAAATGCCGGCGGTAAAAGTATTACTTTAAAAACTGTAGGAATTTTGCAAATAATGCTGCAAAGCGGTATGCTTATTCCAGTACACGAATACAGTAGAATGTGTTTTTTTGACAAGATTTTGACAGATATTGGCGATAATCAAAGTATAGAAAATCATTTGAGCACTTATTCCTATCGTTTAAAAAACATGAAATATTTTCTTAGGAAGGTAGACGACAAAAGCTTATTTTTAATAGATGAATTTGGTACAGGAAGCGATCCCGAGTTGGGAGGAGCTTTAGCCGAAACTTTTTTAGAAGTTTTCTACGAAAAAAATGCTTACGGAATAATTACCACACATTACGCCAACTTAAAAAAGATGGCCAACGAGACAGAAGGTATTAGCAATGCCAATATGCTTTTTGATGCCAGGACTTTAGAACCAAAATTTAAATTACATTTAGGTGAAGCCGGAAGCTCTTTTACGTTTGAAGTAGCCCAAAAAAACGGCATTCCGTATAGTTTGATAAATCGGTCTAAAAAGAAGGTAGAACGTGGTAAGATACGGTTTGATAAAAGTATTGCTAAATTACAGCAAGAACGTTCTAAATTAAATAAAACCACTACCGCCTTAAAAAAGAAAGAAGAAAAAGCTACAGAAGAAAAAGAAAAATTAGAAGAAACCAACCAAAGAATTCAGCAAAAGTTAGAAGGTTTTCAAGAGCTTTACGATAGCAATCAACGAATGATTCATTTGGGAGAGAAAATAGATTCTTTAGCTGAAAACTTCTTCAATAACAAAAACAAGAAAAACCTTATTGGCGAATTTTTAAAGCTAATTGCTATAGAAAATTCCAAACGGAAAAAAGTAAATAAAAAGCAGAAAAAACAACAAGAGCAACAAAAAAAGCAACTGGAAAAAGAAGCTCAAAAAGAGGTTGTTGAAATTAGGAAAAAGAAGAAAGAAGAAAAAAAGAAAGAAAAAGCTATTGAAAAAGAAGCAGCCGCGAAAAAAGTTACTTCTTTTAAAGTAAACGATAGGGTTAGATTAGAAGACAGTCGCGCCGTTGGCAGCATAGATAAAATAGAGAAAAAGAAGGCTTTTGTAAATTATGGTATGTTTACCACAGAGGTAGATATGTCTAAACTAGAATTGGTAGAACGCGCAAAAAAATGAAGCAAAATTTAGAGAATAAAAAAATAATATTATTTGATGGCGTTTGCAATTTGTGCAACAATGCCATCAATTTTGTTATTGACAAAGATAAAAAAGACATTTTTAGATTTGCCCCATTACAAAGTGAAATAGGCAAAAAACTTTTGGAAGAGCGCGGTATAGATTCTTCGCAAACAGATTCTATAGTTTTAATAGATCCGGGAAATGCTTATTATTTAAAATCTTCTGCGGCTTTGCATATAGCAAAAGAACTATCTGGCGTTTATACAATTATGGGTATATTTTTATATTTACCGGAAGCCTTACGCGATGCTGTTTATGATTTGGTGGCTCGTAAACGCTATAAATGGTATGGTAAAAGAGAAAATTGCCGCATTCCTACCCCAGAGTTACAGAAAAAATTTTTGGCTTAAACCATTTGTCGGGGTTGGCCGTCTTTTATTTTTTCTTTTGCCCAGTTTTCTTCTTCTTTATCGGGCTCCGGTTCTTCTTGCACTACTTTAGCTTTTGGTTCTAAATTCAGGTTAAAATACATAGGAAAATGATCTGATCCGACAGATTTTTCTCTTTTTATCTCTATTAAAGTAAAATCGTGCGAATGAAAAACGTGGTCTAACGGCCATCTAAGCAAAGGATAATCAGCATGAAAAGTGTTATAAAAACCTCTGCCAATTCGCGGATCTAAAAAACCGCTTATCTCGTGAAATAATTTTGTAGTTCGTGACCAAGCTACATCGTTTAAATCTCCAAAAACCAAGGTTTTATCGTGAACCTCTTTTAAACTTTCGCCAACCAAAAGCAGTTCTGCATCGCGAGCAGTAGAGGTATCACTTTCTGTTGGACTTGGCGGTCTTGGGTGCAAACAATGAATTTTTATTGCCGTGTTTTGATCGTCATCTAAAATAACTTCGCCGTGAATAGAAGGAATATCTTTCTGCACCAAATATTTTACTTCAATATTTTTCAATTCTAATTTTGAGTACAGATGCATTCCGTAAAGGTTATCTTGCGGTATCTTTACGGTATAAGGGTAATCTTTTTCTAATACTTCTAATTCTTTTTCCCAGGTTTTATCGGTTTCTAAGGTTAAAAGAATATCTGGTTTTCTTTCTTGCACCAAATTTATAAGCTTATTATATTTTTTATTTGGAGTTAGCACATTGCTTACCAAAACAGAAATATTACGCTTTTCGCTTTGCGGATTGTATTTAAACACCTCTGTTTTAGCCAAATAAGTATACGGGTAAATATAATAAAATTGATATCCTAAACTGTAGATTAATAATCCGGCTGCAAAGAAATGCAGGTATTTATCAAAGTCTAAAAAAAATAAACACCCCAACAAACCCACTAAAATCAGTACCGAAATTTGTATTCTAGGAAAATCAAATCCACGAATCCACCACTGGTCCATTCTTGTTATAGAAGCCAAAGTTGGTATGAGCATTATTGCCGCATAAACTAAGACGATAATTTCCAGGGTTTGCATAGAGATTGTTTTTAACTTTTATTTTTAGGATAATTATCGTCCCAATTTTTGGTAATGGGTTTATCTCTAAGTTTTCCTACAGATTTTCCTACCATCATAGAGACTGCTGCGTCTCCGGTAACGTTTACAGTAGTTCTACACATATCTAAGGGTCTATCTACCGCAAAGATGAGTGCCAAGCCGGCTTCGGGAATTCCGGCTTGGGCCAACACGATAACCAACATTACCATTCCTGCGCCGGGTACCGCGGCAGAACCAATAGAGGCTAAAGTTGCAGTAGCAATAATTCCTAATTGCGCCCCAATGCTTAAATCCATCCCAAAGGCTTGCGCAATAAAAACGGCGGCTACGGCTTGGTACAAGCTGGTTCCATCCATATTTATGGTAGCGCCAATAGGCAAGACAAAACTGGCTACTTCTTCTTCTACTCCCAAATGTTCTTCTACGCGCTCCATTGTTACCGGTAAAGTTGCCGCACTAGAACTTGTAGAAAAAGCAAGTAATTGCGCTGGCGATATACCGTTTATAAAGAAACTTGGTTTACGTTTGGTAAAAATCCAAACTAGTAAAGTATAAATTACAATCATTAGAGCTAAACCAATTACAACGGTTAACGCATACATTCCTAAAGCTGCAAAAAGATCGGCGCTTGGAGCTTCTACCACCAAAGCCGCCAACAATGCAAAAACGCCGTAAGGAGCGGTAAGCATAATAATGTCTATCATTTTTAAAATAACTTCGTTAAAGCCATCAAAAAAATCTTTTACGGGTTTGGCAGTTTTTTCAGGTATTAAAATAAGTCCAATTCCAAAGAAAATAGAAAAGAATATTACTTGCAGCATATTAGAATTTTTTCCGGCTGCGCCAACAATATTTTCGGGCACTAAATCTACCAAAGCCTGCAAGGGACCGGCTTCTTTCTGTTTTTGTGCATTTTGTCTGGTTAATTCTGCATCGCCACCGTAATTTTCTACTAGCTCTGTGCGTGTATCGGGATTTATGGTCTTCCCGGGTTTAATTCCGTTTACCATAAATAAACCAATACTCACAGCTATTACAGTGGTAAGTATATAGATGCCAATGGTTCTAATTCCCATTTTAGAAATTTGAGAAATGTCTTTTAAATCTGATATTCCTTTTATTAGCGATGCTAAAATTAACGGTACCGCAATAAGTTTTAAAGCGTTTATAAAGATGGTTCCAAAAGGTTTTATCCAATCTTGAATAAAATCCGGTCCCCAAGAAAAATTGGTCAATATTAAAGCGAAAACAACCCCGGCGGCCATCCCCAATAAAATTTGCCAATGCAATGCTAATTTTTTCATATAAAAAAACTATTCGTTTATAAAGTTATTGCTTTTTGTTGTAAATAAAAATCGGTTAAAACCATTGCAGCCATTGCCTCTACTATTGGTACAGCGCGTGGCACTACACAAGGGTCGTGTCTGCCTTTACCTTGCATTTCTACCACTTGGTTTTTACTATTTATAGTTTGCTGTTTCTGCATTAAGGTTGCTACAGGTTTAAACGCTACTTTAAAATAAATTGGCATCCCGTTAGAAATACCACCTTGTATGCCACCGGAATAATTGGTTTTGGTGCTGCTATCTGTATTAAAACTATCGTTATGATTGCTCCCGCGCATTTTAGCACCTTCAAAACCGCTTCCGTACTCAAAACCTTTTACCGCATTTATAGAAAGCATTGCTTTTGCTAAATCTGCGTGTAATTTATCAAAAACAGGTTCGCCCAAACCTATAGGTACATTTTCTATAACGCAAGTTACCACGCCACCAACTGTATCGCCTTCTTTACGGATTTTTCTCAGGTAAGTTTCCATTTTTTCGGCAGTTTTTTTATCTGGACAACGCACAGGATTGTTTTCTGTTTCAGATAAATCTATTTCCGTAAAGTCTTTTTTTAATTCTATTTCTCCCACAGCACTCACAAAAGCTTGAATTTTCACCTTGCTAATTACTTGTTTTGCAATAGCGCCCGCTACTACCCTACAAGCTGTCTCTCGTGCGCTTGCACGACCGCCGCCACGATAATCTCTGTGTTTGTATTTTTTATCGTAGGTAAAATCTGCGTGACTTGGCCGGTAAACATCTTTTATATGTTCATAGTCGCGGGATTTATAGTCTTTATTTACAATTTGGAATCCAATTGGTGTTCCGGTAGTTTTGTTTTGAAATATTCCGGAAAGAAAATCTACAATATCGCTCTCTTTACGTTGCGTAACAATAGCAGATTGACCCGGTTTTCTACGATCTAGATCTTTTTGAATAGCTTCTAAATCTAGCTCTAAATTTGCCGGACAACCATCTAAAATACCACCAATGGCTTTGCCGTGCGATTCGCCAAAAGTAGTTAGTTTAAAAAGTTTGCCAAAAGAGTTGCCTGCCATAGATAGCTTTTTAACAAATGTAATTTTTTATACCAATATCTGAAAATAGAATTTAAATTATCCCGCTTATTTTCTACAATAATAAAAAAATGCGGTTTAAAAACCTTTGAATATGTATATTTGATAAAACTTAAAAATTATGAGAAAACTGCTTTTTCTTTGCGGAATTACATTATTGTCTTTTACCGTAGGTTGCTCTGATGATGATTCTGATGTACTAAATTCTAACCTTGCGAATTATTATCCGTTAGAAAATAATAATTCTTGGACGTACACTAACCGCCTTAACATAGAGCAACAAGAGAACCAAGAAGGCACAGAAACGCTTACAGCAGTAGATGCCGGCAACAACGCCTATACTTTTGAGCGAGAAGGCGATATCTTAACCGGTTTTGCATCTAGCATTTTAACTAATGGCGAAGTAACCAAACAAAACAATAGTTTGCTATATAATGGCGCTTTAACTATAGATTTAAGTGAATTTGGTTCTTTTCCAATAAACCTAGAACCTATTGTATTTAGTATAGAAAATGCGAAATTGTATGATAAAGCAGCTAGCGCCGGAACCAATTTATTTTCTAATTCTAATCAAATAACGCAAGAACTTAGTTTTGAAGGACAAAGTTTTGATTTGGTTATAGACTATGACATTTTTATAGATCAAGGCCAAAAACTGGATAATTATAGCGTTGCTACGGAAAGTTTTGCAGATGTAATCACCTCCAAAATAGGTTTAAGAATGAGCATAAGCGCCATTGTTGGTGGTTTTATAAGCCTACCGCTGTTAGATGAAACCGAAGTAATAAGTTCTACCAATTACTTTGCAAAAGACATTGGACTTATTTACAACGAAACCCAATACGATATTGCTACCGAAGCCATAAGCGAAATAAACATACCCAGTTTAGAATACCACGCCGTTTTATCACAAGCTATTGATTCATATAGCTTTAATTAGGAATAATTAAAGTAAAGCTTCATTCAAAATACTTACGGGATGCAATGCTTTTTTCTGCGTTCCATCTAGAATTTGATGTCTGCAACTCGTACCATTTGCCGAAATAACAACTTCAGGTGGCGCTTTTCTTACAGCTGGAAATAAAGAATGTTCGCCTATTTGCATACTTATTTTATAATGTTCTTTTTCATAACCAAAACTGCCCGCCATCCCGCAACAACCCGAATTGATAATGCGCACTTTATAATTTTTAGGTAAATTAAGCATATCAAAAGAATGCTTAGAATTACTTAAAGCTTTTTGGTGGCAATGCGTATGCAGCTTTATGGTTTTATTTTGTGTAGTAAATTGGTCACTTTTGATATTTCCAGCCTTTATTTCGGCAGCTAAAAATTCTTCTATTAAAAATACATTTTTAGAGAGTTTTACAGCTGTATCTTTATTATTTGCCAAACGTAAATATTCGTCTCGAAAACTTAAGATGGAAGATGGCTCTAGACCTATTAATGGACTTTCTTCTGAGATTATCTTAGAAAAAATACTAATATTCGAGTTTGCTAAAGCTTTTGCTTCTTCCAAAAAACCTTTAGAAATATAACTTCTTCCGCTTTCTTTATGGTTTAGTATTTTGACTTCGTAGCCTAAATTAACCAATAAATTTATAGCGTCTACTCCAATTGTAGTATCTAAAAAATTGGTAAATTCATCAATAAAAAAATATACCGATTTAATTTTATTAACCGGTTTTAAGTTAATTTTATTTTGCCCGAGTAGCTTCCATAAACTTCTACGCGCTAATAATGGTAAACTTCTTTTTGGGGCTATTTTTGCTATTTTTTTTAGGAGCGAGCTAGTTAGTTTATTAGAAAAAAAGAAATTGGTAAGCAGTGGAAAATTACTACCCAATTTATTATAAGAGTTATTTTTTGCAAAAAGTTTATTTCTAAAACTAAAGCCATTCTCTTTTTGGTATTGGTATTCAAACTCAGCTTTATATACCGCCATATCTACGTTAGAAGGACATTCGCTTTTGCAGCCTTTGCAGCTAATACATAAATCTAAAACTTCTTTTAGTTCTTTGTTATCAAATTTTTTGTCTTGTGGGTTTTGCGTTAAAAATTCGCGTAAAGCATTGGCACGACCGCGGGTTGTATCTTTTTCGTTTTTTGTAGCGCGATAACTTGGACACATAACGCCGCCGGCTTCTACACTTTTTCTGCAATCGCCGCTGCCGTTGCAATTTTCTACCGCACGTAAAAGTCCGTTAGTATCTTCAAAATTAAATAAGGTTTTTATTTGCGGTTCCGTACGATTTGCTTCATAACGCAAATTTTCTGTCATTGGTAACGGATTAACAATTTTACCCGGATTTAAAATATTATCCGGATCAAAAGAGTTTTTTACTCTCCGCAATAAATTATAACAATCTTCACCAAGCATCTCTTTTATAAACGAAGCACGCACGCGGCCGTCTCCGTGTTCTCCGCTTAATGAACCTTTGTATTTTTTTACCAATTCTGCTACAGCAGCAGTAATTTCTTCAAAAAGTTTTACCTGCTCTTTGTTTTTTAAATTTAAAATAGGTCGCAAATGTAACTCTCCTGCACCGGCATGTGCATAATAAACCGCTCGCTGGTTAAAGCCTTTCATTATTTGTGTAAACTCTTCAATATATGTTGCCAAATCTTCTAGACTTACCGCCGTATCTTCTATACAAGCTACGGCCTTTGCATCGCCTTGCATGTTGGACAATAAACCTAAACCGGCTTTTCTTAGATTTATGGCTTTGTCTATTTCTTCGCCTCGCAAAATTGGTTGGGCGTAACTTTTGGTTTTATTTTTTAGAAGTTGCAATAGATTATCAATTTGCACTTGCAAATCTTTTTCGCTGCTGTCCCTAACTTCTAACATTAAAATAGCTTGCGGATCGTCTTCTAGAAAAAACCTGCTTTCTTTAAATTTAATATGGTTTTTGGTGCAATCTAAAATCACTTCATCCATCATCTCGCAGGTGTAAAGAGAATGTTGCATAACCGGTTCTACCGCTTTAAGACAATCTGTAATGCTAGAAAAATGAGCAGCTATTAACGCTGTATTTTTAGGAGGCAGTTTGTCTAATTGCAGCGTTATTTCAGTAACAAAAGCTAAAGTACCTTCGCTCCCGGCCAACAATTTGCACATATTAAATTTTTGCGGCAAGTTGGAAAAAACTTCGCTTTCTAAAAGTGCATCTAGAGCGTAACCGGTGTTTCTACGATGAATTTGGGGTTTTGGAAAATTATTTTCTATGAGTTTTTGGTTTTCCTTATTTTTTAAAAGTTGGTAAATATCTCTGTAAATTGCACCCTCTAAAGTGTTTAATTCAGTTTTAGCTAAAAAATCTTCTTTATCAATTTCTTCAAAAGTAACTATAGAACCATCGCTCAAAACCGCTTTTGCTGCAATTATTTTATCGCGGGTTACGCCATATTTTATAGAAGTGGTTCCGCTAGAATTATTTCCAAACATTCCGCCAAGCATACATCTGTTTGAGGTAGACGTATTTGGACCAAAAAACAAATTTTTATCTTCTAACAAGCGGTTTAAATCGTCTCTAATAACGCCGGGTTGTACGGTTATTTGCTTTTTAGTGACGTCTAGACGGATAATTTCCGTAAAGTGTTTAGAAATATCTACTACAATACCATTTCCTACACATTGTCCCGCTAAAGAAGTGCCCGCTGCACGCGGAATTATATCTAGCTTTTTTTCTTTTGCAAAAGAAAGCAACTCAATAATATCGTCTGTATTTTTAGGAAAAGCAACCGCCGTTGGCAACTCTCGATATACCGAAGCATCTGTAGCATATAGGATTTTAGAAAGTTTGTCGTAATGCAAACTTCCGTTAAGTTTTGTTTCTAAATCTTTTAGCAAAATAATTGGTTGGTTTTTTTATAAAAATACGATTAAAGCAGCAAAAACAAAGCTTGTTAATGAATTTTAAATTAACAAAACATTAGAAGATAAGCCGCATGTAGCCGTAGTTTAAGCAATATATTTGCTAAAAAACTTAGTAAAATGAAGAAGTATTTATTGACGGCGATAATCTTCGCCACAGGTATTTTAGTTTCTCAAGCGCAAGAAATTGCCCCTAATGCGCTCGGGCTTCGTTTAGGTGGTGCCAATGGTGTTGGTGCAGAAGTATCTTACCAACGTGCACTTGGCGACAACAACCGAATGGAGTTTGACTTAGGTTGGCGAAATGATAGCCACTTTGATTTGGTAAAAGCTACCGCTCTTTACCATTGGGTTTGGAATATTGATGGCGGTTTTAACTGGTATGCTGGAGCCGGCGGTGGTTTGGGTATTGTAGACGACAACCATCATTACGAAGACCATCACCATGATGATGGCGCCTTTTTGTATGTGGCCGGTAATATAGGAATAGAATATAATTTTGATATTCCTTTAATCTTATCTGTAGATTTTAGACCGGAAATTGGCTTTAGCGATTATGATGTGATAGATGATTTTGCGCCAGATTTAGCAATTGGCGTACGTTACCAATTTTAAGCTTTAGCCAAAGCTTTTTTATAAACACTTTCATAGAGTGGTACAATAGCATCGATATCAAATTTCGATGCTATTTTTTTTGCGTTATTTTTAAAAATATTTAAAGTCTCTTCGTCTTTTAAAATATGTAAAGCGTTTTTAGCCATATCTTCTACATCGCCAACATCGCTTAAAAACCCCGAATAAGCTTGGTGATTAACTTCCGGCAAACCGCCTGTATTGGTAGAAATTACCGGTACGCCATTTACCATAGCTTCTAAAGCGGCAAGACCAAAACTTTCGCTTTCAGAAGGTAACAAAAACAAATCTGAAAAACATAAAATTTTATTTACCTCGTTACTTTCACCCATAAAAATAATTTTATCACGTACGCCTAAATCTCTCGCCAATTCTTTGGCATTCATAATTTCCGGTCCCTCGCCCACCATTATTAGTTTAGATTTTATTTGTTTATTGATTTTAGCAAAAATCTTTATAACATCGTCTATGCGTTTTACTTTACGGAAATTACTCACGTGTATTATAATTTTCTCATCGTCTGCTGCCATAATTTGGCGTTGACAGTCTTCAAATTGATTTTGTCTCTTAGATGTATCTATAAAATTTGGTACAACTTTTATCTCGTTTTTTATATTAAAATAACGCAAAGTGTCGTCTTTTAAACTTTGTGAAACAGAGGTCACCACATCACTCTGATTAATGCTAAAAGTAACCGCCGGTTTATAAAAAGGATGATTGCCAACCAACGTAATATCTGTACCGTGCAAGGTTGTAACCATAGGAATAGTAATACCTTCTTCTTTAAGCATTTGTTTGGCCATATAACCGGCATAAGCATGCGGAATGGCATAATGCACATGTAAAACTTCTATTTTGTGCAATTTTACCATATCTACTAACTTGCTGGAAAGCGCCAACTCGTAAGGCTGGTAATGAAATAAAGGATACTCCGGTACGTTAACTTGGTGATAATGTATATGATTAGAAAGATGTTCTAAACGAACGGGTTGTTTATACGTGATAAAATGTATTTCGTGCCCGCGTTGGGAAAGCGCCATTCCTAATTCGGTAGCTACTACGCCGCTTCCGCCAAAGGTTGGATAGCAAACAATTCCTATTTTCATATTAATCTTATTAATTGCCTTAAAAGTAAACTTTCTCTTAAGTTTTTGGTATAATTTAACCGCTTTTAACGCTTGTTATTCTATAGCTTGATAAATTGCAGCTTGTATTTTGGTACGGATATCTTCGGTAATTAATTTTCTATTGGTAGCATCTGGAAAAGTCCTGTTAGATAGAAAAACATATATTATTTCTTCGTCTGGATCTGCCCAAGCATAAGTTCCGGTAAAACCGGTATGGCCAAAACTATTCATAGAAATGCATCCACAAGTTGGCCCCACTTCTTCTAATTGCGGTTTGTCAAACCCCACTCCCCTGCGCACATCTTCATCGCAATAATAACAAGTATTAAAGGCGTCTATAGTTTCTTTTTTAAAGTAATTTTTTCCGCCATAGTAACCACCGTTCAAATACATTTGCATGATTTTAGCTACATCGTTAGCATTGCTAAAAAGACCGGCGTGACCGCCAATGCCACCTTGCATAGCAGCACCTTGATCGTGTACATAACCTTGTATTTTTTGCTCGCGCCAATAATCGTCTAATTCTGTTGGAATAATATTGCTTTTTTCTATTCGCTTTAAGGGTAAATAACCGGTTCTGTTTGCACCTATTGTTTTATACAAATGTTCTTGCGATAAATAATCTAAAGAAGAAGCATACGCGCGTTCTATAAAGCGTTTTAAAAAATAATAGGGCAAATCAGAATATTTATATTCTTGTTTTGTTCGTAAATCGCTATTGGCAATTACTTTATAGATACTGTCTTGAATATCTTGACGCATATAAAAACTCTCTGCCACTTCTACCGAATAATCTCCTGTTTTATTAGCCTTAAAATATTTGGGAGAAGCTTTGTGCGTTTCTTCATCTATGGTAGAAATATAAAAAGGTATCCAAGGTTTTAAACGAGCATAATGGCTAAGCATCTCTTTTAGCGTAATATCTGCTTTGTTGGTATCGCGCAATTCTGGTAAAATATCTTTTAAGCGAGTATGCATACTTAAAATACCTTTTTCCTGCAACTCCATTACCATTGGTAAGCTTGCTAAAATTTTGGTTAGCGAAGCCAAATCGTATACATCTTCGTCGCTTACTTTTTGTTTTTTTGAATAGGTATGATAACCAAAATTTTTATGGTAAAACACCCGGCCTTTTCGCGCTATAACCATTTGTAAGCCGGGCGTCATCTTGTGCTTTACAGCTCCTGTTGCCAAAGAATCTATTACCGCCAGTTTTTTAGAATCCATCCCAACACTTTCTGGAGTTCCGTAAGATAAACGTTGTATAGGTCTTGTTTTATACTGGGTTCCCACAGGAAAACTGTTGCCAATACTAACCGGTAATTTACCTTTTGCCCCTAACGCGCCAAATATTATTTGTGCAGCCTTATTTTGCGCCATTGTACTGTTTTGATAAGCTACCAAAATAGCGTCTATATTGGTAAAACTATCTATATCTAATAAAGCATACGGTCTTGCAAAAAGACTTAAAATAGTCTGATTTTGATTTGCAATTGCATCTAACCACCTCAATTCTTTAGAAGAGAATTTGTAGGCCTGCCACGGATTTTCATTCGGTTTGTGAAAACCAACAATTACCTGGTCATATTTTTTTAATGAATCTAAAAGTGCCGATAGATTTTCGTTCTCTACTTTATCTATGGCGGTATACTTTTTTAAAGAATTTAAAAACGCCTCTCCTTGAGCATTCCCTAAAGGTACGTAAGCTATTTTTTTATTCTTTAATTTTTTTATAGGCAGCATTCCACGATTATTTTTAATAAGCGTAATAGCTTTTTCTATGGCTTCCTCATAAACCAATTCGTCTTGCGCTATGTTTAAATCGTTTACTAAATTGGTGGTGTCTACCGGTTTATAATTATGCAAGCCAACTTTATATTTAGCCATTAAAATTTTCTTTACGGAATGTTTTAATCGCTTTTCTGTTATTTCGCCGCTTCTATATGCTTTTTTAAGTTGCGCTACTCCTTTTGGCACGTTTTCCGGAATAAGTAAAATATCGTTGCCTGCTTTAAAAGCTTCTAAATCTACTTTGCCCGGTTCATCATAGTCCGCAATTCCTCGCATATTCAAAGCATCAGTAAAAATTAAACCCTTATACCCATACTCTTCTTTCAGTAAATTGGTAATTATAGGTTTGGAGATAGAAGAAGGATAATTTTTTCTGTCGTCTAAGGCCGGTACATTTAAATGGCCAACCATAATGCTGGAAACTCCGGCTTTAATCATTAGTTTGTACGGATATAATTCTATACTATCTAAGCGTTTCCTGCTAAAATTTAATACCGGTAAGGCTTTATGAGAATCTACATTTGTATCACCGTGTCCGGGGAAATGCTTAGCGCTTGATAAAATATTTTCGCTATGCATACCTTTCATAAAGGCGATAGCTTTTTGGGTTACATTATATTTATTTTCGCCAAAAGAACGGTTGCCAATTATAGGATTATCCGGATTGACATTTACATCTACCACAGGCGCAAAATTGATGTGCACGCCCAACCTTTTGTTGTGTTTTCCTATTTGTTTTCCTACGCGTTCAACTGTTTTTAAATCATCTATGGCACCAAGTGTCATATTCCAAGGAAATGCGTAAGTAGAATCTAGCCGCATAGATAATCCCCATTCTGCATCCATACCAATTAACAAAGGTATTTCTGAAAGTGCTTGGTATTCGTTGTTTAATTTTGCTTGCTTTTGCGGACCGCCTTTCGAAAATATAACGCCACCAATATGGTAATTTTTAATAAGGGTTTTTATACGGTCTGTAACCGATTTTGGTTTACTCGAAAAAATATCTACCATGAATAACTGACCAATTTTTTGGTCTAAGCTCATACTGGTATAAACACTATCTACCCACTTTTTTTGCGCAATTTTATTGGCGCTTTCCAGCGGATTTTTTTGCGAAAACACCAAAGAGTAGCAGAGTAAAAAACAGAAAAGAAGACTTTTTTTCATAAAAAAATTCGCCTAAATAAATTAAAAGAAAAACGGTTAAAATTAGATTTACAGACTATAAAAACCTGCTGTGCCAACTTTCTTTTAATGGCACCTCCCAATCTTGTTCGTATTCTTGCTTTGTGTTTACTAAGTTATTAAAGACAATGGTATTAGGCGAAACCGAACGGTTTTTTACCATTTTGCGAAAATCTTTTAATGCTTTGTATGCCACAAACTCTCCTTGTTTGTAGGTAACATTCATTTTATCTAACAAATCTACATTATATTCTTTTTCTAGATCTTGAATAAAATGCACCGAAGCATCAATAGAGCAACCACTGGCCCCAACTTCTTCTTGATCTAAACCAAAAACAATAAACCTGCGGTATTGGTAGTCTACTCCGGCTTTGAGGTTAGCGCCGTGAGCCGTCCAATTGGTTAAAAAATTATCTACTTTGGTTTTTATTTCTTGTAGTTCTTCTTCGGTAAACGGGCGGTTGGCCTGATAAATCCATATTCTGGAAGAATCCGGCAATTTATTAAAAGGAACAAGCATAGTAATAAACGGAATTTTTACAATTAAAATTTAAAGATCTTCTGCTTCAGCAATCATTTCTGCAACATCTTTTACTTCTACGTTGTCTTCTTGGTTTTTACCTTTAACACCATCTGTCATCATAGTATTACAAAATGGGCAACCGGCTGCTACAACGTCTGGTTTGGTTTCTAAAGCTTGCTCTGTGCGTTCTATATTTACGTCTTTATTACCTTTTTCCGGTTCTTTAAACATTTGTCCGCCGCCGGCACCGCAGCACATGCCTTTACTTTTGCATTTCTTCATTTCTACCAACTCTACTTCCAACTTCCGAAGTAAATCTCTTGGAGCTTCATATTCATTATTAGCGCGGCCTAAATAACAAGGGTCGTGAAAAGTAATGCGTTTTCCTTTAAATTTACCTCCTTGCACTTTTAACTTGCCTTCTTCCATCAAGGCTTTTAAAAATTGGGTGTGGTGCATTACCTCGTAATTTCCACCCAATTCCGGATATTCGTTTTTGATGGTGTTAAAACAATGCGGACAAGCGGTTACTATTTTTTTTATTTCGTAACCATTTAAAACTTCAATATTTGCCGCTGCTTGCATTTGAAATAAAAATTCGTTTCCGGAGCGCTTAGCAGGATCTCCGGTGCAACTTTCTTCGGTACCTAAAACCGCAAAGTCTACTTTGGCTTTAGATAAGAGTTTTACAAAAGCTTTGGTAACTTTTTTTGCTCTATCGTCAAAGCTTCCCATGCAACCAACCCAAAATAATACTTCCGGCTTTTTACCTTCTGCCATATATTCTGCCATTGTTGGTACTTTTATTGCTTCTGCCATAATATATATCTGTCTTTTTTGTCTAAAATTATTGTTTCTAGTTATTTTCTTCTGCCCATTTTAAACGATCCATTTGGTTATACGGCCAAGGCGCACCATTGTTTTCTATATTGGTCATTGCAATATTAAGTTCATTCGGTGCGGCACTTTGCTCCATCATTAAATAACGTCTCATATCGAGAATTATAGAAAGCGGATCTATACCAATTGGGCAAGCTTCTACACAAGCGTTACAAGTTGTACAAGCCCAAAGTTCTTCTTGCGTAATATAATCTCCTAACAGCTGTTTGCCATCTTCTTTATATTCGCCATTTTTATTTATGTTTTCGCCAACTTCCTCTACTCTATCGCGCGTGTCCATCATTATTTTACGTGGCGATAGTTTTTTACCGGTTATGTTAGCAGGACATTCTGATGTACATCTACCACATTCTGTACAAGTGTAGGCATTTAAAAGTTGTACCCAGTTTAAATCTTGCACATCGCTGGCGCCAAATTTCTCTGGTTCTTCTTCCTCGCCATTTTCTTCTGGTGCGGCAAATGGATCTGCGTTAGGATCCATCATTAAATCTACTTCTTTCTTTACCGCAGCAAGATTATCCATTTCGCCTTTAGGCTTAAGTTTTGCATAATAGGTATTAGGAAAAGCTAAAAGGATGTGTAAATGTTTGGAATAATATAAATAATTTAAGAAAAATAGAATTCCTAAAATATGCAACCACCAAGCTGCACGTTCTACAATTATTAACGTGGAAACACTTAACCCGTCTATAAGCGGAAGTAAAAATTGACTTACAGGAAAAGCGCCCGTTATTTGACCGTTTGCTGCCGCGTAATGTTCTGCGCCCAAAAGCTGTAATTGATAGTCGCTGGCATTCATCAATAAAAACAAGGCCATTAAAACCATCTCAAAATATAAGATATAATTGGCGTCGTCTTTTGGCCAACCTTTCATTTCGTTTGCCCAGAAACGCTTTATTTTACTGATGTTTCTTCTTGTCCAGAAAACAATAACGCCCAATAAAACCAATAAGGCCAGAATTTCAAAAGCGCCTATTAAAAAGTCATAGCCGGCCCCTAGAAAAGAAAAAATACGGTGGGTGCCAAATATACCGTCTATAATAATTTCTAGAACTTCTATATTAATGATTACAAAACCAACATATACAAAAATGTGCATAATACCTGCAATTGGTCTTCTTACCATTTTAGACTGCCCTAAAGCTACTCTAGCCATATTGCCGAAACGCGCTTTCGGGTTATCTGTGCGGTCTATATCTTTTCCCAGTTTTATATTTCGGATTAGGCGTTTTACATTTCGGGCAAAAAAGCCAATACCAAAAAGTAAGGCAGCGATAAAAAGTAGTTGAGCTATTAATTGCATGCTAAATCTATTATTTTAAAGAATCTTTTGGTTTTTCATATTCTCCAGCATTTTTACCAAATACAGAGAAATGTACATAACGTTTTGGGTTTAACTTAATGTCTTGTAAGAGCTCTTCCATTTGTTTGGTAGCGCGCTTTAAGTTTTCGTAAGCAGTATCGTCATTTAACAACTTGCCGGCTGTACCCTCACCGTTTTCTAATTTGGCTGCTACCTTTTTAAAATCGGCAGCAACTTCTTCAAAATCGTTTAAAATTTTATTTACTTCTATAGTAGAAAGCGTGTCTGAAAATTTATTAAAATTGGCAGACATTTCATCTAAGTTGGTAAAAGTTCTATCTAATTTAGAAGAATTTTCCGCTAAAAGCGCATCTAAAGAACGGGATACACCTTTTAAAGATTTCATAGTTTCGCTAAACTCTTTAATAGAAACTTGTAAATTTTTTCTCGTGTCCGGGTCTAGCAATTTATTGACACCGGTAATAACTGAGTCTGCACTTACTACTGCATTTTCTACTTTATTTTGAAGCGGAGTTAATTTATCGTTAACCAACTCTAGCAAACCTTCGTCTATTGCAGCATTTAAAGTATCGCCATCTTGGGCTCTTTCTCCACCATATTCTGGAATTATAGACACAGACTTACCTCCTATTAAGCTACCGCCATAAATTTGAGCAGTACTGTTTTTATCAAATTCAAATTTATTTTGCACGTTTAGAGTAACCAAAAGTTCTCCTCTATTGTTTAAAAACCTTATATCTGTAACACTGCCAACCTGCAAACCGTTAATGGTTACTTTAGAAGATTTGGCCAGCCCTTCTACATCATCATAAACCGCATAAAAAGTACGGTTATTTTCCAGCAAATTATTACCTTTTAAAAAGCTGTAGCCAAATATTAAAAGAATTATGGCTATAATAACTAATAAGGCTGTTTTTACTTCTTTGGTTAGTTTCAAGTGATTATGATTTAGATAGTGACAAATTTAAACATTAAATATAGAAAAGTAGCTTTATTTAGCTTTAGTTTTTAACGCCTCATTAACGCTTATTTTTTTTCCGTTTTTAAAGGCTACAATATAACTTTGCTTGTAACCTTTTTTATCTGCCTCACGCTGAAGTTCTTGTATATCTAAATAGTCAGAGGTTTTACCGTAATAATATTTATAAAGCTTTCCTTCTTTTTTACGGTCTATATTATGTAAACCTCTAAAATTATATGGAACGGTTTCTAAAGGTGCAGAGCCGGCGGCAAGTTGCACTCTAAAAATAATGTCTTTATAAATGTCTGTTTCCTCTGTACCAACAGTTGTACTTTCTGGAGTAGATTGCATTTCTAAAGCATGCAAATTAATGTTGTTTTTATAATTGATAACGCCATCTACAATAGCTTCTGCCATTTTTGTTTGTCCGTTGCCGGAATTTAAAAATCGTCCTTCTGAGTTATTGGTTAAGAAGCCTGTTTCTATTAACACACTAGGCATATAGGTTTTACGTAAAACTAAAAAACCGGCTTGTTTAACACCGCGATTTAACCTTTGCAAAGTGTTGGTAAATTGCTTTTGTACAAAATCTGCCAATAAAATACTTTGGTCTAAATATTCTTCTTGCATTAAGGTCATTCCTATATAAGAAGCGGGAGATTTTGGGTCAAAACCGCCGTAAGTAACTTCGTAGTCTTCTTCTAAATAAATAACCGAATTTTCTTTCATGGCTATTTTTAGGTTATCATCGTTTCGGTGTAAACCTAAAACAAAAGTTTCTGTGCCGTGTGCTTGCGAGCTATGCGCGTTACAATGTACAGATACAAACAAATCTGCATTAGCATCGTTAGCTATTTTTGCTCTTCCGTCAAGGGTAACAAAAACATCTTTTTTGCGGGTATAGAGTACTTTTATATCGTTATGTTTTTCTAGTTCTTTTCCTACTTTTAAAACAATACTTAAGGCAATATCTTTTTCTTTATACCCATTACCACGGTTTCCGGGATCCTTCCCTCCGTGGCCGGCATCTAAAACAACTATAAATTTTCGGTTATTAGAATTACTCTGCGCATTTACCGGAAAGGCCATTGCTAAAAAAGCAAATGCACACAATAAAAAAACTACTTGTTTTGTTCTCATCATAAATAACTTGTCTAGATTTTTAACGGTAATCTGTTTAATTTATATATTTTGACTATACCGCTTTCAAAAATATATGTAATTTTGGCTTTTCAAAAAGCAAGCCAAACATTACAAAAATAGTACTATAAGCGTTGCGCACAAATATACAATACATACTTTTATTATTTACGGTTTTCTTTATTGGTAAGCCTGTTTTTGCGCAAGAAATAGATACAGTTAGCAAACCTAAAATTCCGGCAGTAGAGCTACCAGCCTTTAAAGAAGCCGACTCTACCTCTATTTTACAACCGCTGCAACTTACAGAGCAAGATAGTGTAAAGACAGATTCTGTAAAGGTAAAAAAAGAATCTTCGCTTACAGCGGATGTTATTTACTCTGCAGAAGATTATATTCGGTTTGACCGAAAAAACGAACGCGTTTATCTCTATAACGAAGCAGAAATAACTTACGGCGATGTTAAAATAAGTGCCGGCCTAATTATTCTAGATAATCAAAAAGAAGAAGTTTACGCCTTTGGGGTTGAAGATTCTTTAGGAAATTACACGCAAAAGCCCGTTTTTGAGCAAGTAAATAATAAGGTAGAACCAGACAGCATTCGGTTTAATTTTAAAACCGAAAAAGCTTTGGTATACAATTCTAGAACCAAGCAAGGCGATTTTAATGTAAAAGGACAAATAACCAAACGCGAAAACGATTCGGTTATTTTTATGCGAAATGTAAAATTTACCACCGCACAAGATATAGATAATCCTGATTATTATTTTTACGCCCGGAAAATAAAAATGGTACCCGATAAAAAAATTGTTGCCGGTTTGGTAAATATGTACATCGCAGACGTTCCTACTCCACTGGGCTTACCCTTTGGTTATTTTCCGTTAACAGATGAACGTGCTTCCGGTTTTATAATTCCTTCTTTTGGCGATAATAGAAATCGCGGTTATTTTTTAATGAATGGCGGGTATTATTTCGCGGTAAGCGAGTATTTTGATTTTGCTGCTTTAGGAGATTATTATACCAACGGCAGCTATGCTTTGCGGTTAGAATCTAATTATGCGTTGCGTTATAATTTTCGTGGTAATTTGAGTTTTAGGTACGAGCGTTTATTAAATAGTGAACGCGGTTTCCCGGATTTTAGCGAATCTTCTATCTACAACATCAGATGGTCCCACACGCAAGATCCTAAAGCCAATCCGAATTCTAGATTTTCTGCTTCGGTAAACTTAGGAAGTAGTCGTTATTACCAAGAAACCATTAACCAAACCAATACCGGTAGTTTTTTAAATAACAATTTAAGTTCTTCGGTATCTTATTCTAAACGTTTTCCGGGAGAACCGGAAATAAACCTTAATATCGCCGCTACACACAACCAAAACACCCAAACGCAAGAGATAAATATGACTTTGCCAACGGTGCAGGCTAGTTTGAGTAGAATTTATCCGTTTGAGCCTAAAACCGGCGCTAAAAAAGGAATTATTCAAAACATAAACTTTCAGTATAATTTTAAAGGAGAAAACCGTTTTAAGACTTCAGATTCTTTATTTTTTAAACCGGAAATGTTTAAAACGGCAAGAACTGGGATACAGCATAGCATACCTATAAGCACCAATTTTAAACTTTTTAATTACTTTAGTGTTTCTACCGGTACCAACTTTCAAGAAAACTGGGTTTTTAAAACCTACGAAAAAAGCTATGATGAGCAAAACCAAGAAGTAATTACAGATACTATAAGTGGTTTTGATGCGTATAGAACCTACAATTTTAACGCTAATATTGGTACTACGGTTTATGGAAAAGTAAACTTTAAAAAAGGGAGTAAAATACAAGCCATTCGGCATGTTATTAAACCCAACTTAAGCTATAATATTAATCCGTCTTTTGACCGCTATTACGATACTTATTTAATTCCGGGAACTGCTGGTTTGGAAGACGAAATTAGAGAATATTCGCGGTTTGAAAGTTCGCTTTACGGAGCGCCAAATAAAAATTATTCTAGTTCTTTAGGCTTTTCTGTTACTAACGATTTTGAAGCAAAAGTTAAAGCTAAAGATACACTTAAAGAAGAACCGCGTAAAATAAAGCTTCTTAGTAACTTACAGTTTAATACTTCTTATGATTTTGCTGCAGATTCTATTCAATTTCAACCCGTTAGTTTTAGAGGAACGCTTCCTATTATTCAGAATAAGTTAGACGTTAATTTTAACGGAGCTTTAGACCCTTATGCATTAGACAACAACAACCAAATTATAGACGAATGGAATATTAATAATGGTGGTAGTCTTTTTCGTTTAACACGCGCAAATGTAAGTTTTGGTTATTCTTTTTCTAGTACAGATTTTGAAGGTGGCGAAAAAAACACAGATGAGTTAGAAAACGAAACTTTTAGAAACGGTGGTAGACCAGACGATTTGTTTGGAAAAGGAATGGATTTAGACGGTACTTTCTATGATGAAAAAGAAGAAGATGACGAGCCGGTTACCAACGATACCGAGCGATATCACTATAAAATTCCGTGGAATTTACGCTTATCCTACACAATGACGTACAACAATACAGCGCGTCAAAACGAGATTTCTTCACACTCGCTTATGTTTTCTGGAGATGTAGAACTATCTCCTCGTTGGTCTGTGGGAGCTTCGTCTGGTTATGATATTAAAAATAAAGGCTTTACTTACACACAACTTCGTTTTTCGAGAGATTTAGAAAGTTGGCGAATGTCTTTTAACTGGACTCCCTTTGGAATACGAGAATCTTGGTATTTCTTTATAGGAATTAAGGCGAATGTGTTGAGCGATATTAAATATGATAAAAACCGAGAACGCGACAGAAACTTATAAAATTACATAAAATGAGAAGTATAATTAACACCTCTAAAGCGCCGGCTCCTATTGGGCCATACAACCAAGCGGTGCTGGTAAAAGAAACCTTATATATTTCAGGACAAATAGCCATAGACCCTGAAACTAACGAGTTAAAAACCAGCTCCCTAGAAGAAGAAACCGCTTTGGTAATGCGAAACTTGTCTGCTGTTTTAAACGAAGCAGACATGACGTTTGAAAACGTAGTTAAATCTTCTATTTTTATTAGCAATATGAAAAACTTTGCTATAATAAATAAAATATACAGTAAATGTTTTCGGGAAGAAAATGCACCAGCCCGCGAAACGGTAGAAGTAGCAAACTTACCAAAATATGTAAATGTCGAAATTAGTATGATAGCGGTACGTTAAATTAACTTATATGCTTCTTGCTACCATAGACTGGCTTCTTATAATTGGTTTTTTTCTTGTAAGCTTGCTTGTAGGAATTTTAGTTTCTAAAAAAAGTGGTAAAAACACAGCTAGTTTTTTCCTTTCTGGCAGAAATATGCCTTGGTGGTTATTGGGAGTTTCTATGGTGGCTACAACCTTTGCCGCAGACACGCCCGGTTTGGTTGCCGGTATTGTAAGAAAAGATGGCGTTTACGGAAACTGGATCTGGTGGAGTTTTTTATTAACCGGCATGTTAACCGTTTTCTTTTATGCCAAACTCTGGCGAAAAAGCAATATTACTACAGATTTAGAATTTTACGAGTTACGCTATAGCGGAAGAAGCGCAGCCATACTAAGAGGTTTTCGGGCGGTTTATTTAGGTGTTTTCTTTAACATAGTAATTATGGCAACGGTTTGTTTGGCCGCCATAAAAATTGGGCATGTAATGTTTGGCTTTTCGGAAGTGCAAACGCTTATTATAGCTTCTTTGGTTACCGTAACTTATTCTATGTTAGGCGGTTTACGAGGCGTTCTAATAACAGATTTTATACAGTTTATTATTGCAATGGTTGGTAGTATTTGGGCAAGCATTTATATTTTAAACCTACCCGAAATTGGCGGATTAGAAAATTTATTAAATCACCCTAAACTCGCACAAAACACAAATTTTTTCCCTGATTTTTCGCAACCTGAAATTTTTGTACCTTTATTGGTTATTCCACTTGCTGTGCAATGGTGGAGTGTTTGGTATCCCGGGGCAGAACCCGGCGGTGGTGGCTATATTGCGCAACGAATGTTGGCCGCCAAAAACGAAAAACATGCCGTTTTGGCAACTTTATTTTTTAACGTTGCGCATTATGCTTTACGTCCGTGGCCGTGGATTCTTATTGGTTTGGCTTCTGTAATTATGTTTCCAACACTAGGCAGTTTGCAAGAAGCTTTTCCTGATTTGGGTGCCAGCTTTGTAAAAGACGACCTCTCCTACCCCGCTATGTTAACATTTTTACCGGCAGGTTTATTGGGCATAGTAGTTACTTCTTTAATCGCTGCTTTTATGAGTACAATTTCTACCCATTTAAACTGGGGAAGCAGTTATGTTGTAAACGATTTTTACGCCCGATTTGTAAACAAAAACGCCACCGAAAAACAAAAAGTTTTAGTTGGTAGACTTTCTACGTTAGTAATGATGGTGTTTGCCGGCTTACTCTCCTTAGTATTAGAAGAAGCGCGGGATGCATTTAATTTGTTACTACAAATTGGGGCCGGGACCGGCTTACTGTTTATCTTACGTTGGTTTTGGTACCGTATAAATCCGTATAGCGAAATTGCGGCAATGGCGGTTTCTTTCTTAGTTGCTTTACTCTTTTTTATAAATAATAAAGCAGATCAACCTTTATTTGAGCTTGCCGGCCATTGGCAATTAGTTTGCGGCGTTATTATAACCACTATTGCTTGGGTTTTGGTTAGCTTATTGACAAAGCCTAGCAACAAAGAAACTTTACGGAAGTTTGAAGAAAAAGTATTTGATAACAGCCAGCGTTTTGTTTATTTTAAGTATAAAATATTGGCGTTCTTTGTTGGTGTTATCGGTATTTATAGTATTCTTTTTGGTACCGGTTATTTTATTTATGGCGATCTTTTTTTAGCCGGAATAGCTTTTAGTATTTGTATACTTTGTACGCTTTATTTAATAAAGTATTGGAACAAAATTGTGTAGCCGAGTTCTTTCCGTAAAGTAAAAAATAACTTTACTTTTTTTTAACCAACAATTATATAATTTTTAGTAAAAATGCATAGAAAAGGCTTTATCTTTAAAGATGAACCAAAAAATTTGTACTATGCTAATCAAAGAAAAAGAATTTAACACGCTGATTGAACATACCGATAAGTTTTGTGTTTCTATGTTTATTCCTACTGCTCGTGCAGGAAAAGATGTTTTAGAAGAGAAAAATCGGACACATTTAAAATCGGAATGGGATACGGTTAAAAAAGAACTGAATCAACAAGATATAGATCAAGCACATTTAGATAAATTAGACCAAAAAGTAAATGGCATTTTACAAGACAGTAATTTTTGGAGAAACCAATCTGACGGTTTAGCGGTTTTTGTTGCCGAAGATTTTTTTGAATATTACAGCGTGCCGGTAAACTTTGCAGCTTATCATTATATTGGTCAATCGTTTTACATAAAACCATTGCTACCAATCTATACAGACGACGAAAAGTTTTACATTCTTTCGCTACAAATTGAAGACGTAAAACTTTATGAAGCAACTAAATATACAATTGCAGAGGTAGATATTGAAGATTTGACTCCGACTCGTTTAGAAGAACGTGTTGGCTATGATTATAAAGAAAAAGCCTTGCAATTTAGAACGCAAAATGAAGATGGCGCTAAAACCCAATTTCACGGTCACGGCGGTAGCGAAAGAGACGAAAAAAACGAAATTTTATTGTTCTTTAGAGCAGTAAATAAAGGTTTGCAATCTTTCTTTAATAATAAAAAAGATCCGTTAGTGGTAGCGTGTCAAGACTATTTGTTTCCTATTTACGAAGAAGCAAATACGTATAAAGAACTTTTTGACAAACCCGTACCCGGCAACCCAAATGATGGCAGCGCACTAGATTTGCATGAGAAAGCAGTAGATTTACTAGAAGGTTTTATAGGAAAAAACGAACAAGCAAAAATAAACGATTTTAAAGAAACTACGCCAGAGAAGAAATCTTCTATTGTTCACGATATTATTCCCGCTGCTTATGAAGGTAAAATAGACACTTTATTTTTAGAAAATCGTGCAGAACTTTGGGGTAAATACGATGAAAAAACGCGAGAAGTTACTGTAGACGATCAAAGAGATGCTAAAAGCATTTCGCTAATGAATTTGGCTGCTAAAAAAACAATTGAAACCGGCGGAAAGCTTTTCTTGGTAGAAGCACAATTTATGCCGGAAAAAGAGGCTAAACTAAACGCGATTTATCGCTATTAAATATTGTTTTGCTTTAATACTAATTTAAAGTAGTTAAGCTATCTTTCAAATAAGTTTTTTGCCCCAATTTTTTCAAAAATTATTTTTTTGAAATTGAAAAATGCAGATTCTATTTGAAAGATAGCTTTTTTTTAATTGCCCGGAAACTTTATATAATCCGGGGCTAAGCTTTTTTTGTTGGCTTGTTCTTTTACTTCTTCGGGAATTTGGTTTAGCTCTATATCTTTGTTGAGCACTTTATGGATTAGTTCCTTAAAAGTATCAAAATCTACCGAGTAAGAAAGTCCTACGCCTTGCTTATAACCTAATTCTTCTCCTATATACTGAATTTCGTTTTCGCGGTTAAATAATTTTGCGCGCAAATTACCTTCTTCGTTAAGCAGTAATTCTACTTCTACATCGCCAACCACAACAGATTCTGTTACGCCGCCAATTGGCACTCCTACTTTACCGTTTATTAAAATACGTTTACTTATTTGTGTAGATAAAGTAACCCCAAAACGGTCTGCAGTATCTTGATCTGGCGTACGGCCGCCTTGTGTATAATTTATCCCCACTTCAAATTTGGCGTCTTCATCCGAGAAAATATCGTTAAATAAACCGGAAGCACGTTCAAAAAGATTTCCGGTTATGGCATTTTGACCGGTTGCATATTCGCTATAAAAACTACCTTGGGTAATTAAAGAAAGTGCTTGTATTTCTGTATTTTGCCTATCGCTTATACGATACTCCAATTCAGATTTTACCATAGAACTAAGCGTAGGATATTTTAAATCGAATTCTAAATCTGTTGCTGTTAATTGTCCGGTTAAATCTATATAAACTTCAACAGGAATATTGCGGTTAACCGTAGGATTTTCAAGTAAAATAGCCGGATTTGCTTCGGTTCTGTATAACGCGCTTACGTTTAGATCTGCACGTGTTGGGCTGCCGTCCCAAGTTATATTTCCGCCGGAAACCACTTCAAATTCTTTTTGCACTAAGCCGGCATATTTAAAATTATAAATTCCTTCGTATACCACAAAATCTCCCCACATATTAAATTTGCCGTTGGTATTTATTTCTATAAGCAAAGTTCCTGCACCGTTTCCTTTTAACGAGCTTCCGCTGTTTTGGTCTACTACAATTTCTACTTGCGCATCATTGGTGACGTCTAGTTCAAAAAATAATTCTAAACCTTTTACTTCTTTTATTTCTAATTCTTTTCCGGCTTGCAAGGCTGCTTTTTCTTCGGGAGTAATAAAATAGATAAAAGAATGGTCGCCAATACTTTCTGTATCGTTCAACGGAATTTTAAAAATAGTACCGTCTTGGGTTTTGGCGTTTACACCTATGACCAATTCGTCTGTTGGTCCGGTAAGACTGGCATTACCACTAATAAATGCAGTACCGTAATACAACGAGTTTTCTTCTGCTTCCGTATCTAAAACCAGTAAACGCTCGGGGGCGGAAAGATTAAGGTCCAATCGCCATTTGGTGAAATTATTATGCGAAATACTGCCATTCAAAATTCCTTTTGTGTTGTATTTTGTATCGGTAAGTTGAATATCTTCAAAAATAAATTTTTGCTCCTCTAAATTTACCAAAGCATTTTCTTCCATATCTAAATCTACTTCTAAATACGGAATTTTAATTCCTGCTTCGCTTAAACGCAAACTTCCTTCTATATCGGGATTGGCATAATTACCACTCACTTTCGCCTTACCGGAAGCAAAACCCCTAATATTAGAAACTACATCTGTGCCCAATGCACTAAACCCCGCAAGGGCAAATTTGTCTAGTTCTACATCTAAATCTATGTTTGACTTTTCCGCGGAAGCGTTAATAGTACCGGTAGCGGACAGAAAGTCTTTTTCGTTTCTTCCTAAAAGCGCGTCTACTTTGTATTGTGTCAGATTTTCGTTGGCAGCTATTTCTAATTTTAAATTGCCGTAATCTATAGCGTTAATTCCTACGTTTTTTATTTTTAGGGAAGAAGTAGGTTTAAAAATGCCTTCTTCTTGAAGAAAATGCAAATCGCCATTTACGGTGCCGGAAATTTCTAAATTTTCTATATCGGGCGTTATTTTAGCCAAATCTACTTCCGTAAAGTCTAATTTAAAGTTTTTGGAAGTAGAGTCGCGCATTGCACCACTAAGCCTAATCAATTCGTTTTTATGACGCATTACCAGCGTGTCTAACTTAAAATTATTTATGTTTTTATCGAAAACAATCTGGGTACTTTCTTCTTTATCCGGATTTAAAAACCAGGTACTTTCTTTAAATTTTACATTGCTTTTACGAATACCTACCACAGATTTATTTTCTTCGTTAATGGTATGGTAAAAACTGAGATTATACTCGTCGTTATTATTGCTACCGCCTTGCAATTCAGACCGTACAAAAAGGGTATCGTTTAAGGTTACGTTAATTAGGTTTACTTTAGAGAAATTATAAAATCCGGTAGAAACACTATCTATATCTATAAAAGTATTAAATAGCGGATTGGTATTGTCTACTTGCAAGTTTACATTTTCTAAAGTGTTACCATAGGCTTTTATTTGGGGAGATTTAAAGGTGAGTTTAAAATCAGAGTCTGTAGACTCTACCCTACCTTTTATAAACGTGTTAGGAGCCAAAGTGATTTCTGGAAGTACAACTTCTATAATCTTGTTGTAAACATCAAAATTGAAATCTAAATATTGGTTGCTTTCTATGGCTATTGGGCTATAATTAGTGTAGAGGCTGCCTAAAGCATTTTCGAAAATAGCCGGTATTTCTTTTAAATTAAACTTTCCTACAATTTCTCCATCTATAATATCTGGGGAGTTAACTTGTATGGTTCGCACTTCATCCTCAAAAGACGAAGTAATGCGCAATTGGTCAAATTCATAGAGATTATCTTGATTTTTATAACTGGCGTCTTGTAATAAAATTTGTCCGCGGGCATCGTTTAGGTTTTCGCCGCGCATATTCATACTCACCAGACCTTTAAAAATAGATAGCGTATCTCGTTTTACAAAATTAAGCGCGTGCAAATCTGCATAATTCACGTCTGCTTTAAAATCGTATATTCCGGTTTTGGTGCTTACATCTGCAAGTCCGTTAAATTCTAATTTAAGATTAGGATCATCACTAACTAGCTTTCCGTTAAAAATAGAGTGTCTAACCACACCTAAAACCTCTATATTATTATAGGTATAATTGTTAAAAGTAAAATTGTTTATCGTGCCTTTTAAACTGGTATTTAAAGTTTGTTGCGTTAAACCACTACCATCTACATTTGCTGTAAAACTAGCTTTTCCTAAGTTCTTGTTGCCTAAAAGTTTTCCTAAATTAAAATTATCAATACGCACTTTACCTTTATAGGTGGCAAAGTCTGGGTCGTGCAAATCTCCTAATTCTATTTGTAAGTTGGCGCTGCCCAATTGTGTGTTTACCAAAGAATTGGTAGTAACCGTGGTTGGAGTTGCCTTTAAATAACCTTTTAAATTTATGTTGCCTAATTGCTGAAGCTCTTTGGGTAAGGTTTTACCCAAAATATTGGGAAGCAAATTGGTTAAATCATAGTAATTTGTAGCAAATTCTTGTAAATCGCCACTTACAGAAAAGTTATTTTTATTATCGGTAAATAGATTGTCAAATTGCAAATCGCCGCTAATAACCGTTCTGTCCATACCGCGCAATTGCAAATTTTCTAAAGAAAAATTGTTTAGCGTGCCCTGCATACGACCGGAAAAAGTAATTTTTTCTGAAGTTCCCAATTCATCATAAAAAAGATGCAAGTCACTTGTGGCTATTTCTGTTTTATCAAAGTTAGCATCTATTTGAATTTTATTTTCAAAATCACTCATCTGTGAAGGATCGTCATATAAAAATTCAATAGAACCATTCAAAGTAGACTTGGGCGTTTCTAGGTGCAGGTTTTGCATTTGCATTTTGGTAGAAGTATAGGCAAAACTGGTAGAAAGGTTATCTATTACCAGGCCGCGTTTTTCTTTTCCGCGCATAGTATTAATGTCTAAAAACACATCTTTACCGGTAACCAAAAGGTTTTTGGCATTAATGTTTAAATCAGAAAGACTTATTATTTCGGGATTTTCTAAAGATCTGTCTTCGTAGCTAAACTCGCTATTGGTAGCAATAATATGACTTATGCTAAGTTTAAAATTGTTTGTATTGGGTTTGCCATCGTCAAACTTATCTGCAAAAATGCTAATGTTATCGCTATCTTCTCCTTCATAACGCACCAAACGCAACTTTAATTTTTGTGCAGTAACATCGCCAAAATCTAAGCGCTGACCAGATAATAAGCCTGGAATGTTAAGAATAGAAGTTTCCAATTCTTGCGCACTTATTAAAGTATCTTGATGGTGGTCTGCAATATAGACTTCGTCTAAAACCACATTACCATCATAAGACAAGCTAATTTTGTTTAAACGAATATCTGTTCCATAAGTTTCGTTTAAACTTCCTACTATCTTTTTAGCTACTGAAGTTTGAACACCGGGAATTGAAAACACCAAAAACAAAACAATAAATAGCAGCAAAATTGCCACTAAAATACGTCCTACTATTTTTAAAAATTTTTTAATGTAAATTTGGTTTAATTGCGGTTTGACAATTCTTCTATTTTCTGCGGAATAATCTTAATTTTGCATTATGCCTTGCTGCTTACAAATTTAAGTAGCTTTGCTGCAAAATAAGCAATTTATATTGGCAAAAATTAAAAAATGAACAACGAAAAAACATATATTTTAGGCATAGAATCTTCTTGCGACGATACGGCGGCAGCTGTTTTATGCAACGCAAAAATTGCCAGCAATATTATTGCTACACAAAAAATACACCAAGAATACGGCGGTGTGGTGCCGGAGCTGGCTTCTAGAGCGCATCAACAAAATATTGTACCGGTAGTAGATCAAGCTTTACGGAAAGCCAACATAGAGAAAAAAGACCTTTCTGCCATTGCGTTTACCCGCGGTCCCGGTCTTATGGGTTCTTTACTGGTTGGTACTTCTTTTGCAAAATCTATGGCAATGGCCTTAAATATTCCGCTTATTGAAGTTAACCATATGCAAGCGCATATTTTGGCGCATTTTATTGAAGAAGAAAATTTTAAAAAGCCAACTTTTCCTTTTTTAGGACTTACCATTAGCGGCGGCCACACGCAAATTGTTAAAGTAAACGATTATTTTAAAATGGAAGTAATTGGCGAAACTTTAGACGATGCTGTGGGCGAAGCTTACGATAAATGCGGAAAAATGCTCGGTCTCCCCTATCCTGCCGGCCCCGAAATAGATAAACTGGCACAAAAAGGCAATCCCAAAACATTCGAATTTCCTATCCCGCAAGTAAAAGATTTGAATTTTAGCTTTAGCGGATTAAAAACCGCTATGTTATATTTCCTTCAAAAAAACGAAAAAGCAAATCCTAATTTTATTCAAGAGAATTTAGAAGATATTTGCGCTTCTTTTCAAGATACTATTGTAAGAATACTTTTAAAAAAGTTACAAAAAGCGGTTAAAGAAACCCAGATACGACAAGTTGCAATTGGCGGGGGAGTTTCGGCCAATAGCGGTATTAGAAAAGCTTTAAAAGAAATGGAGAAAAAACACCAATGGCAGGTTTATATTCCTAAATTTGAATTTACCACAGATAATGCCGCAATGATTGGAATTGTTGGTTATTATAAATATTTAAAACAAGATTTTTCTTCTGCTTCGGTTAGTGCGCAATCTCGTTATCATTTATAAAAAAATTTTCTATGCAGCTTTTTTACAATCCGCAGCTTAATAAAAACGACAGTGCAGTTCTTTTCCGTAAAGAAGAAAGTAGACATATTGTAAAAGTATTACGAAAAAAAGAAGGCGATAAACTGTTTGTAACCAACGGCAAAGGTTTGCTTTTTACCGCAGTAATCAAACAGGCAGACCACAATAAATGCTTTGCGGAAATTACCGGATACCAAGAAGCAGAAGCGCGTAAATACAAATTACATTTGGCGGTTGCCCCAACAAAAATGAACGACAGGTTTGAGTGGTTTTTAGAAAAAGCCACAGAAATTGGCATAGACGAGATAACTCCAATTATCTGCGAGCATAGTGAACGTAAAAAAGTGAAATTAAATCGGTTTGAACGTGTTTTGCAAAGTGCGCTTAAACAATCTTTGCATTATACGTTACCGGTTTTAAACGAGTCGGTTAGCTTTGATAAGTTTATACAGGAAAATTCCGCGAAAGCGCAAAATTTTATTGCTCACTGCGAAGACGGCCCCAGAAAAACGTTAAAAAATCAAGTAGAGCTTAATAATAATTACACAATTCTTATTGGTCCCGAAGGCGATTTTTCTTCGGCAGAAATTATAAAAGCTTTAGATAATAAGTTTACACCAATTAGTTTAGGAAAAAGTAGACTGCGCACAGAAACTGCCGCAATTGTAGCTTGTCATAGCATTGCTTTCTTGCACGAAAACGATTAAAACAACTCCCAAAATGAAAAAGTTACTTAGCATAATTTTAATCTTAGGCAGCCTTGCAGGATACAGTCAAGAAATAGCACTTTTAAAATATAAAGGCGGTGGCGACTGGTATAGTAATCCGACTTCTTTGCCAAATTTAATTGAATTTTGTAATAAAAATATTAACACAAAAATTGCATCAAAACCGGTAACAGTAGAACCTTCTGATCCTGCTTTGTTTACATTCCCTTTTGTGCATATGACCGGTCACGGCAATGTTTTTTTTGATGAAAACGATGTACAGAACCTACGCGATTATTTAATTAGCGGCGGATTTTTACATATTGACGATAATTACGGTATGCACGATTATGTTGTTGAAGAAATAAAGAAATTGTTTCCTAACATAAAATTAGAAGAATTATCTGCACAACACCCTATATTTTCGGCGGCTTATAATTTTTCTAAAGGTTTACCAAAAATTCACGAACACGACGGTAAAAGACCACAAGCCTTTGGTATTACACACAATAATAGATTGGTTTTATTATTTACCTATGAAAGTGATTTGGGAAATGGCTGGGAAAATCAAGAAATACATAATGACCCGGAAGCCGTGCGACAAAAAGCTTTAAAGATGGGCGCTAATCTTATAAAATATGTTTTTGAACATTAGAAATGAGCGAGCAATTAACCCATGAAAATACTGCTTTTGAGCCAAAAAAATTCCCTATAATATTACTTAGCGAAACGGTTTTACAGCCTGCAAATACTGGGAGTTTGTTTAGATTAGCCGATGCTTTTGGTGTAGAAAAAATCTATTTACCTAATGAAGTAAACCTAAATAGTAATAGGTTAAAAAGAACGGCGAGAGCAACAGTTAAATCGGTTAAATATTCCTTTTTTTCTTCAGTAAAGGAAACTATTGCTTTTTATAAACAAGCTGGTTATAAAATATATTGTTTAGAAATTACAAAAGACAGTATTGCCGTAGAAAAACTGCAATTACAAACCAATTCTAAAATATTGTTGGTTGTAGGAAACGAAAATTTTGGCATTAGTGCAGCTACTTTAAAATTGGCAGATAGATGTTTACATATCACGATGTTTGGTCAAAACTCTAGTATGAATATTGCACAAGCAAGCGGGATAGCACTTTTTGAGATTACAAAAAAGCTTAGTCAAATTAAAAAGAAATAATATCTTTACGCTGTGACTTCCAAAACCATAACATACGGCATTTTGAGAGCAGTGGGTATAATTGTAGGTATTATACTGCTTTTATTTTTTATTTACAAAATACAATCGGTTATCGTATATATAGCTATGGCTGCTGTAATTGCGTTAATAGGAAGACCTATCGTAATTTTTTTAAAACACCGTTGTTATTTTCCTAACGCATTGGCTGTAGTAACTGTGCTTATAATAGCTTTGGGCGTTTTTATTGGATTAATAGGATTATTTGTGCCAATAATAATAGAGCAAAGCCGCAATTTGAGTCAGATAGATTTACAAGCTTTTAAAAACGATTTAAACGTTCTTAATAACCAAATAAGAGATTATTTGGGCTTGCAAGAAGAGATAAATATTCTAAAAAACCTTCAAGGAACCAGTTATTTTAGAAATTTTAGTTTAGAAATGATTCCTAATTTTTTAAATATTATTTTTAGTGGTTTTGGTACCGGATTAATTGCAATATTTTCTACGCTGTTTATTTCTTTTTTCTTTTTAAAAGACAGCAACCTTATGCTTAACAGCATCTTAGTTTTTTCTAACCGCGGAGAAGAAGCTCGTTTTAAACGTGTTTTTAATAAAATTAAAGTCTTGTTGTCACGCTATTTTGTGGGATTAACTATGCAACTTTTTGTATTGTTTGTATTGTATTCTATTTTACTGATGGTTTTTGATATAGACAACCCTATTGCTATTGCTTTTATATGCGCAGCTTTAAATATTGTGCCGTATTTAGGACCGATTATAGCTGGTGTTTTAATGATGCTTTTTGTAATATCAAGCAACCTTGGCTCCGATTTTTCTAGCGTTATTTTACCGCGTTTACTTTATATTTTGGCTGGTTATTCTGTGGCCCAACTTATAGATAATTTTATAAATCAGCCTTTAATTTTTGGAAAAAGTGTGCGTTCACATCCTTTAGAAATATTTTTAATAATCTTAATAGCAGGATTATTATTTGGCATAATAGGGATGGTAGTAGCTATACCTTCGTATACCGCTATAAAAGTAATTGCCAAAGAAGCTTTTAGCGAATATAAGATTGTCAAGAAATTAACGCGCGATATGTAATGCCTAATTTTGCTGTTTTAAGAGAAGAAATTCAAGATTTTATAAACCAAAATTTAAATGCAGACTTACCCAGCTTAATTTTAAAAGGAAGTCCGTTTAAAGATGTAAGCATACAAGAAATTGCTGCACAAATTGAGGCAAAACAAAAAGCAAAAAAGAAATTACCTACTTGGTTTAACGCCAAAAATATTTTGTATCCGCCTACTTTAAACTTAGAGCAAACTTCTTCTGAAATTACAGCACAGCACAAGGCAAATTTGGTTAACGGCAAAGTAATAGACCTAACCGGCGGTTTTGGTATAGACAGTCATTTTTTTTGTAAAAAAGCAGAAGAAGTTTGGCATTGCGAAATAAACACAACACTTTCTTCACTTGCTGCCCATAATCATAAAATATTGGTGCCAAACTGCAAAATGAATTTTGTGCCGGGCAACGGATTGGAATTTTTAAAAAACAGTTCTTTAAATTTTGATTGGGTTTATGTAGACCCGTCAAGGCGGGAAAAAGGAAAAAAAGTTTTTCTTTTGGAAAACTCTACCCCTAATATTATAGAAAGTCTAGAATGGATTTGTAAGAAAACAAAAAACTTACTTGTAAAAACATCGCCGTTGTTAGATATCAATCGAAGCATTCAGCAGTTAAAATTTGTAAGCAATTTACACATTATCGCGGTAGATAATGATGTAAAAGAATTGCTTTGGGTGGTACAGCCCAACAAGCAGAGCGAAAATATAGAAGTAGATTGCTATAATTACAAAAAGAATCAGTCAGAGAAGTTTTCTTGTTTTTTTTCTTCCGTAAAGGAAAATGAAGTAGACTACAATAAACCGCAACAATTTCTGTACGAACCCAATGCGGCTATTATGAAAAGTGGTTGTTTTCAAGCTCTAACAGAAAAATATTCCGTAAAAAAAATCGCCGTTAATACGCACCTTTTTACCGCAGATGAAAAAATAGACTTTCCCGGAAGAAGGTTCCAAATTTTAAAAAACATCGCATTTTCTAAAAAAGCTTTGGCCAATTTAGGTATAAAAAAAGCGAATATTGCCACGCGTAATTTTGTGCTGAGCGTAGAACAAATTCGTAAAAAATTTAAGATTAAAGATGGCGGTAAAACTTATTTGTTTTTTATTACTGCGCAAGATGGAGAAAAGATAATTTTGGTTTGCGAAAAGCTATAATCTAAACGCGATTACTCTTTACTTTCTATCATCTATAAACCGAATAGGTTTACGCTCTCCGGGTTTAAAAATCATCGTTTCTAAAACTT
Source organism: uncultured Mesonia sp. (assembly GCA_947494545.1). GTDB lineage: Bacteria > Bacteroidota > Bacteroidia > Flavobacteriales > Flavobacteriaceae > Mesonia. The sequence goes on from CANLVH010000002.1 coordinate 97,312, forward strand.
TTTGTTCTTTTAAAACCAACTGGGGCAACACACGCAAATTGGCACGTAAATGATTTTTTAAGACGTTTTGAGTGGCAACCGAAACCGTATTGGGAATGTAAATTTCTATATTATCTGTATCTAAATTATTTGTACTAACGCGTATTAAATACAAACTTATTTCTTTAAAACGTGCCAAAACTTCTTCTATTTGTTGCGGGTAAACACTCGTGCCTTTAAATTTTATAAGGTGTTGTTTGCGACCTAAAACCGCGCTAATGCGTTTTCCTTTAATGCCACAATTGCAAGGTTTATCTAATTTTGTAACAATATCACCGGTTGCATAACGCAAAAGTGGCATAGTTTCTACGCCAAGCGTTGTAATTACAAGTTCTCCGGCCTCGCCATTAGTAACCAAATTACCGTTTTTATCTACTACTTCTGTAAAGATTAAATCTTCAGGAATATGATTACCGCGATGTTCTTTACACTCGGTAAAAGCCGTGCACATTTCTGTGGAAGCATAGGTAGAAAATAACTCGATATTCCATAATTCTTTAATTTTTTTTCCTAAAGTATTTAGTTCAAAATTATTATTCCGTAAAGGTTCTCCTATGCAAATTGCGGCTTTTACAGAAGTTTTGTTGCAGTCTATATTATTCTCTTCTGCAAACCGAATCATTTTTAATAAAAAAGAAGGCACGGCCACCAAATAGGTTGGCGAAAAACGTTGGATAGAATCCCACTGCAAAGCCGGCGCTCCCGAGCCAACGCGTACAACGCCGGCGCCCAATTTACGTAAACCTAAAAAATAGGCCATTCCGGCTATAAAACGCCTGTCTAAAGTAGTGGTAATTTGTACAATATCTTCGGGCTTTACACCAACCAACTTAAAAGATTTGGCTTCGTTTTCTGCCAAGCGCTGCAAATCGTTTTCGTTTAAAGCAAAACTTACCGGCTCTCCCAAAGTGCCCGAAGTGGTTATGTAATCTATTATTTCTGATTTTGAAACACAGATAAAATCTTCTGTTTGCGCTGCCAAATCTTTTTTAGTGGTAATAGGTATTTCATTAAAATTAGCCGGATTTATCTTAGCAACGTTTATCTTATTTTCACAAAACAAATTGTTATAAAACCTCGAATTTTTTTCTAAATAACGAAGCTGCGCCATTACTTTTTCCCACTGCTTATTTGCTAAGTTACTTTTATCTGGCATGTTATTTCTAAATTTTACGATAACTTTTTTTGATTAATTTTTTTAATCGCTTTACGGAATCTTTTGTGGTTACCTCCCGTTTTAAGGCTTGTTTAAAATTGATAATGGCTTTTTTATATTGGCGTTTTTCGTAATAATAGCGACCAATTAAATAATAAGTTTCCCAAAAATACGGATTTAAATTCCGAAAAGAATTTATTTCTTTTTCCTGTAAGTTTTGCTGGTTATCTGTGGCAGATTTTATAACAATTGCTTGCTTCCGGTAATTTTCATAATCTTTAAAAGCTTGGGTATGTATAAAATTGTCTTCGCTGATTTTTAGACTGTCAATTCCTTTTAACGAATAATCGCCGTTTTCAAATTCCGTAAAGGCTTTTTTTAAATCATAAGCCAGAAAAGCGCCCATTTGGTACGGACTAGAAGAAACCCAAACCAGATTAGATTCGGGTTTAAAAACTATGCCGTGATGCGCCAACATTTGATTAATTGCCAACTCGTTGCCCATTCCTAATCGTTTTTCGTCTACTCCTCTTCTATCTCGCAGAATTTTTACTGCTTTTTGTGGCGTTATTTCTTCATTTTTATTCAGTAATTGGTTCATTCTTTTAAAACGCGGTAAAGTATGACTGTTTTGAATGGTTTGTAAGTTGCGGCTTTCGTTTTTTAAAGCATTACTCTGAAAATGATTACTGCAAACCAGTTTTGCTTGATTCTCTACCTCGTAAACCCCAAAATTTTTAGGAGTAACCTCTATAAGAATTGCTTTTCTTTCTTTGCTGCTGCCAACCATAATTGCTTCCGAAACAAAAACTTCTTTGTTTTTTGCAATGGCAATAGCTTCGTGGGTTGTAGTAGCATATTGTAAAATTTCGCGCGTAAGCAAAGCAATTGGTGTTTTGGCTTTCCAAGGAATTTTGGATTTACCGGCATTAATGGTTACGGTCAAACCTGTTTCGTTCATTCCACTTACCACGCCCACAAATCCGGGCCAAGTATACATCATAAACTTATTGCCTTTTTGCGGATTGATAAATGCTATAATTTTCTCTTCGGAAAAAGCATCCCCGGCATAAAAATCAAAATTTCTACCTATTAGCAATTCGCCATCTTTAGTATTCTGGTCCCAAGCGGCAAAAGAAGTGCAACCCACTAGCATTAAATCTTGCAAAGCGTGGCCAATATCGTGCGCGCCGTGCAAGTACAAAGAACGCACGTAAGGTTTTGCAAAATAGTTGTATTTCTGCGTGTTGTAACGTGAAATTCCGTAAATTTCTGCTTTATATTCTTCGTTTACGTGCGTGTATAAATCGCGGTTATAAAAAGCGATTATTTTACTTAAAAACTTTCTGTAACCCGGTTTTTCTACCATTGTAAAAACTTGGTTCATCAAAGCTTCTTCTTGTTTTTTAAGCAACTCGCGCGATAAACTTCCTATGGCAAAACCGCGCTCTAAAGCTTCTCCTTCAATATACATTTCCCACAAGCCTTCTTTATTTTTGCGCAAACTGTTGTTACCAACTTTGTAAAAATCTTTTGCAACTTTTGTTCTGACCGTATCTATGGAAGCAATTCTCGATAAGTCCGGGCGATCTTCTAAAGATTTTTTAACGCCGCAACCACTTAAAATACTTGCTATTAGTAAAGAAAGAAGAAAATGTATTTTCATAGAAGCAAGTTGGGTTTATTTAGTTCAAAATTAAGCGAGATTTTTTTACAATTAAATCAATTAAGATTTTTTCTTTACAGAATTATTCCGTCTAAAAAAGACCTTAAACAGAAACGGTTGAACGCAAATTGTCACAAAACTAACGCATAAAATACCAATTACCGAAATTGCCGCCACAGAATGCAAGGCAGGATGTTTGGCAAATAGCAACACGCCTATTCCTAAAATTGTTGTGATTACAGAAAGAAAAATAGAGGTTTTATACGTGCCGAGTTTTCCCTTTTCATAACGTAAACCATTGCTAATAAATATACTGTAATCTATTCCTAAACCAAAAATAAAGCTGGTGATAATAATATTAAAGATGTTAAATTCTATTTTTAGCCAATACATAATTGCTAAGGCAATTACCCAAGTTATGCCAATTGGCAGCATAGTGAGTAAGCCCCATTTTAAGCTTCTATTTACCAATAGTAAGAGTAAAAAAACCGCCGCAAGCGAGTATAGAACTAAGTTATTGAACTCACCTTTTAAGTTTCCTAAGAGAGATTCGTTTAAGGCTTTTCTGTTTATGAGCAAAGTGTTTTTATCTTTTACAAATTGGTCTCTAAACACAGAAGCATTTTCTTCGCTAGTTGTTACCGTAGATAAAACCGTATATAATTTTTTGGCAGAGGCGCTATCTATCAATTCGTTTAAACCTAAATTTTCTAATTCTTTATATTCTGCTATAGAAATAGGTGTATAATTTTTCCGTAAACGCTGCTTAAAAATTTCAAAACTTGAAGTTTTAAAACCGGTTTCTTTTATGCTTAAAGAAAGCTGTTTTTCCAGCTTATTTAGTTGTTCAGCATTCCAGAAATTTTGCCATTTTTTAATTTTTTCTTCTTGTTTTATTTTTGGCAAAACCACCTGACCAATACTAGAGAAACTTAGTATCTTGTTTTCTTGTTTGGCATCTTGTAATTGCGCAAATAATTCGGCATTTTTTAAAAGTGCTTTCTCCAAGGTTTTAGCGTGACTTACAACATATATATTTTCGCCATGCATATTGGCGACGCTATCTAAATTTTTTTCGGCTTGTTTTAAATAGGTTGGTTGGTAATTAAGTTTATTTAAATCTGTAGTAAAAGTGACTTGTTGAAAGTAAAATAACCCTGCTACAAATACGATAGCAGTACCAACCAAAAGATATGTATTCTTATGAAAAGAATAATGACCCAACTTGTCTAAAAATGTCTTTTTACTTGTCTTTTTTTCTACAGGATTATATAAATGGGGCAAAAATAATAACGCGTAAATCGCTGTGGTTACAACGCTAATTGCGGCAAAATATCCTAAATCGTTTAAAGCCGGACTGTCTATAAATCCTAAACATAAAAAGGCAGAAGCGGTTGTAAAACTGCTTAACAAAACAGGTTTACTTACCTTGGCGTACAATTCTTTTACGTTGGTATTGGCGCGATAATGCGTTAAAATATGTAGCGAATAATCTAAGCTTATTCCAATTAAAACCGAACCAATACCTAGAGCAATTAACGAAACCTCATTTTGAAACCAAAACAGAAAAAACAAAGCTGTAACGCCACCAAAAACACTTGGCAATAAGAGTAAAAACGGAATATATATTTTTCGGTAAAACCAGATTAAAATAATTATCAACACGCCTAAAGCTATACCAACACTAGTAAAAATATCATTTTTTATTTGTTTAGCATTAGCAACCGAATATAAAATTGCGCCTACAGCTTCGGCTTTTATTAATGCTTTATTTTGGTTTAATTCGCTTAAAATTTGTTGTAATTCTTTAGCAAAGACTTCGCTATTTTTGGCAGATTTTGCTTCTTCTGTTGGCGTGATAAACAGGAGTAAATTCTTTCCGTCTTCGGTAACTAAAAAGTTGTTGTATAAAGTAAATCCGGAAGAAAATTGCAGAGCTTTCAACTTCTCTAAACCTAGATTGGTAAAGCCTAACGGATCTTTTAATAAAAATTGCTTAGTAAACATTCCTGCCGGGGAAGTAAGCGAACGGTAAGCATTTTTCACTCTATTGTGAATACTGTCTTTTGTCAACCGTTTTTCTATTACTTGGTAGTCTTTCTCATTTAGAAAAAGCGGTAAATGCGCGTTAACAAAATCGTAGGTTTCTAAAATATTATCTTGTTGCACTTTTCCTTGAATATTATCAATAAAGTGAGAAGGTCTTATTTGCTCAAGAAAATCTTCCGCGTAAGCGACCAAATCTTCCCTTGTAGCGGTATCTTTTGCTTGTATGTTTACAATTACCTTATCGGAAAAATTTACCGTGTTTAGAACTTCTTGTAATTTTTCAGATTCTTTTGTTTTCGGAATTAATTGCGTGATATCTTCCGTAAAGTTTAAACGCGAAGCAAAAAAAGTCATTACCGACAACAAAACCAGAAAAGCAAAAAAAGCTAGTAAACGATTTTCTTTTATTAACCGAAAAATCTTGTAAAAAAAAGCTCCCATTACGACAGTTTTTTCTTGGCAGCAGGTTTAAAAATCGAAAATAATAAATAAAAAATAAGTCCGCTGCAAAACGCGCTCAAGCCAGCCAAAATAAAGCTTCCTATAAGATAGGTTTTCATTCCTCCCAAAACATCTAATGCAGAATTAACTTTATCTAAATTAAGATTTAGACTTACTTCTTCGCCGGTAACCAAAGCGCCCATTTGGTAACTGGCATACAAAATAAAAGGTATAAACGGTGGAATGCTAACATTAGAAAACACGAAAGCTAACAACTTATTTAGACCCAACATTTGCGCCAAAAAGAACACCAACAATGTTTGCAAGCCCCAAAAAGGAGCAATGCCAATAAACACGCCTAAAGCAATGGCAAGCGCTTTTTTTAATGGCGGTTCGTCAATTTTTAGAATGTCTTCTTTCCAGATGCGTTTGCCACCTTTTTCTTTTATCTGCCGAATGCGTTTTTGCGGAATTACAAACAAAAAAGCATAGATAACAAACCAAATATTAAGTAAAGTAATACGAACAATATCTATGACCGGTCTAAAATGCGTAACACGCTCGTCTGGATCGTAAAGCACTTTTACCGGAATGTTTTTTACCGGAATTTTTCGCCAGGCGGTTTTTACTATGATTTCTATTTCAAACTCAAATTTAGGCGTAAGTAATTTTATGTTATTTACCACTTTTAACGGATATAAACGTAAACCGCATTGGGTGTCTTCTAAATTTATTCCGGTTTCTATCCATACCCAAAAACTGGAAAATTTATTTCCAAAACTGCTGGTATTTGGCACTTCGGGGTCGTCCATTTTTCTAGAGCCAATAATTAAAATTGGTTCTTGGTTATTTGCTTCCAATTCGGTTAAAAAAGTCGGCATATCTTCGGCAAAATGCTGCCCGTCAGAATCTATGGTAATGGCGTACTCGTAGCCCAATTCTTCGGCTTTTTTAAAACCCGCCAGCAAAGCTTTTCCTTTGCCTTTATTTTCCATAAAATTAATGCGAGTAATTTCCGGGAAACCGTCTAAAATTTCAGACGTTTTATCTGTAGAACCATCGTTTATTACAATTAGGTTGCGGGTATATTGTAAGACTTCGTTTAAAACCCGCGCCAAGGTATTTTGGTTGTTGTAAGTAGGTATGATTACGCAACAATTTAGCCGGTCAAAATTTTTTTGGTATGTGGGTTTTTTATTCAAAAATGCTTATTCAAAAGAGGTTAGTTCCAGTTGTAATTTAGCTACCAAATTATTTTTGGCGTCAAAAACTTTTCCGTTAAGGTGTAATTTGCTTTCTGAAGTTTTAAAAATAAACAATAATTTTAAACTCGTCTCCTCTTCTACTTTTACCACCTGCAAAAACTTTACGGTTTTGATATGACTAATTAATAGTTTTTCTTGCGAATAATTTTCTGCTTCTTTTTTAAAAATGTCAATTAAAATTACTCCCGGCAAAATTGGATTTTCAGGAAAATGCCCTTTAAAAATAGCGTGTTTCGGATTTAAAACTACCCAACTTTCGGTTTCGTTTTCGTTTTGAGTATGTTTCTTTTGGGCGTATAATTGCTTATCCATAAAGAAGTTAGAAATAAAAATTAAGGTTTAAAAACCGAATCTTTAATAGTTTCGTTTACACGGATTTTTTCTAGGCTAATCAAGGTGAAATCTTTAGTATTTTCCATGATTTTTATCTTTTCTACCAGCAAAGTTTTTGGATTGATGTAAAGAACCAACTTTTCTATAAAGTCTTTTATAGAAGCTTCTTCAGGCAGTAAGTGGGCTGTTATAAAGGTCTCTTCGTTATAATAATTAACGGTAAAACTAGCATCGCTAAGCATTTCGCCATTTATACTTTTGGCGATTAATTGACTTAATTTATTCAATAATTTATTAGAAGAAATGGCTATTTCTTTGGTGTTGCCTTCTTCTTCTATAAACAATTTTTGGTTGGTAAAAAGCAAGCTAAAAGGTTCTGGCGAAAGATAAATCCATTTTAATTGCATTGGTGCTTGATAAAAAAACTCTCCCGAACTTTTGGCTGGTTCTTCCAAAAAATCTAATTTTTTAGTTTGTATAAATTCGCCCTGTAAACTTTTTATATCGGCATTTTTTTGCTGAAGTTTTTCTTCTAAGCCTTTTACTTCTTTCACAGAAAGCTTTTCTTGTGCAAAAATAGAACCACAAAACAAGAAACAAAAAATAAAGAAACTATTTATACGCATTGATTTTCAGTAATTTATCTACGCTTTCGCAAGTGTAATCATTATTTTCTAAAAATAGCAACAATTCTGCCAAGATACGAACCGTGTGCGGTTTTGAGTCGTGTAACAGAATAATTTTGCCGGGTTTTATGTTTTTCTTCAAACGTTTTAAAATATATTTTTCCGAAGAAAATAATGCATCAAAAGAGCGCAAACTCCAACCAATTGGCGTGTGTTTTGTGTTTTTGAGTGCCTTTTTAACCTTAGGGTTAGAAACTCCAAAAGGCACCCGAAACATATTTAACCGCATGTTGCCGTGACTAAAAGCCGCACGATCGCAACTCTCAATTTCGCGTTGCACGGTTTTAGCAGATAAAAATCCGAAATTTTTAGGATGACTGTACGTGTGGTTACCTATTGTGTGGCCTGCTTCTATTATCTTTTTAAAAAGCTGCGGATTTTCGTCTATTTTATGTCCGATGCAAAAAAAACTAGCTTTTACATTGTGTTTTTTTAAGAGGTTTAAAATTGCTTCGGTTTGATTTCCCGGTCCGTCGTCAAAACTTAAAGCTACTTTTTTATCCGTAGTTTCTTTTTGGTGTAAAGCTTTAAAAAAATAATTTGCGCGAACATTGGTGGCTCCCCAAATGGTAATTGTCAACCATATTGCGCCAAGAATTAAATAGGAATAAATAGGCCAAGAATACCAAAATACCAATAAACTAAGCAATAAAAAAAATGCTATAAACAAATAATTTATGCTTTTAAATTTTAACATGCGCGCAAAAGACTAAAACTGTGATTTTTACCACGGTATACATTGTATAGCAAGATATACTTAGGTTTTTGTGCAATTTTAATGGAGTTTAATTTACAAGTTTGCGGAATTTCACCTTCTTTTAAAATATGACAAGCTAACCAAAAAGCATAGGCAGAAGCTGTGTAAAATTCGCCTACCAGATGTTTATAATACAATTGCGGAATATCTTTTAAACCTTCCCTAGAAAACACCGAAAAATACGGTTGGTCTACCAACATTGCATTTTGCCCCAGAATTATAGCATCTATATCTTTTAGCGTGATTTCCTTTTCCTGTAAAAAGTTCCGTAAAGCCGGTTCTAATTCATCTTCTTGCAACTGGTTATACATTTTGTTACCAAAATATTGTGCGTAAGAATTTCCTTGGCGGAAATTACTCAGTACAAAAAAAGAAGCTCCCTCACCTATTATACTTCCAGGAGAAATATGTTGTAGTAACTGCAAATTATTAAAATTCTCTTCTTTTATTTGTCCGTCTAAGCGTTGTAGATCTATGCTGTAATCAGAAATTTCGTCTACCCCACCAACCAAAAGATTTTTAGGGTTTTTAGTTTGTAACTCCATTTCTGCATCTAACAAAGCACTTTCAAAAGAAACCGAACTTTGTACGTAGGTCGTGTTATAAGCTTTACAATCTAATTGCAAAGCAATTTGTCCCGAAACTGTGTTATGCGTAGATTGTATAAATTTTGTTGGTGCTAAAAAAGCTTCTTGGTTTTGCAACATATCTTCTAAAAAAGCATCAGAATCTTGTTTGCAGCCCATACCTGTTCCTACCAAAATACCGGAAATTTTTTGAACATTGGCATCTTCTAAGCTTGCATTTGCAGCTGCAACCCCCATTTTTACTGCTTCAGACATGCGGCGCATTTCTTTTGGCCGAATATATTTTCTAAAATCTTTAAAGCAATGTCTTAAAATAGAGGTATCGTATAAATTAGGATTCTTTAAGGCTAGCAAATTGGCTTCTTGTGCAGAAATAGAACCAATCCCGTTTATGTAAATTTTAGTATTCATCTAAGCTTTACTGAATATTAAACTGGTACAATTACCACCAAAACCAAAAGAATTAGACAACACATGCTCATTTTTATTTGATTGAAACGCAGTGACCGGTTTAATAGGGATTTCCGGCATTGGAGTTTCAAAATTTAGATTTTTAAAAACTACTTGTTTTTGTAAAGCTAAAATAGCAAAAACCGCTTCTACCGCGCCGGCAGCACCCAAAGTATGACCGGTAAAAGCTTTGGTAGAACTTATGGGAGGTAAATTGTTATTTTCAAAAATTCTTTGCAGCGCTTTTCCTTCCGAGACATCGTTATTAACCGTTGCCGTGCCGTGCGCCAAAATATAATCTATCTGCCGGGCATTTAAATTTGCTTTTTGCAAGGCTTTTTTAATAGCTAAGTAATTTCCTTCGCCACTAGCAGAAGAAGCCGTTTGGTGGTAAGCATCGTTTGCATTTGCAAAACCACTGCAATAGCCCAAAATAGGCTGGTTTCTCTCTTTTGCAGTTTCTTCATCTTCTAAAACTAAATAGGCTGCTGCTTCGCCAAGATTTAAACCGTCGCGGTTTTTATCAAAAGCTTTACAAGCATTTTTAGATAAAATCATCAAACTTTTAAAACCGTTTATGGTAAATTTTGACAGACAATCTGTGCCGCCCACCAAAACTTGTTTGGCTTTATTATTTTCAATTAGTTTGGCGCCGGTTAAAATTGCATTTGCACTGCTAGAGCAAGCAGTACTAATTGTGGTAACCAGGTTTTTACAGCCTAAATGCGCACCAATAACATCTGTAGTAAAACCGGGATGTTGCGCTTCAATATATTTTTGTGTGTTTTGCTTATCGGAAAAATTTTGGTAAAATTTTTCGGTATAATCCATACCGCCAACACTTGTAGCGTTTACAAAAGCTAGGTCATTTGGCAAGGTTTCCAAGTTTGCATTTCTCAAAGCTTCTTTGGCCGCAACACCTGCCAATAAAGCGCCGCGGGTAAAATTATTGTTTTTAGAAAGTTGTAATTTTTGTTCTAACCCAGCATTACTTTGCTTAATTTCTCCGAACAAATAATCTTTTGCGTGCTTGGTTTCTAAAAATTCCAAATGCGTTAAACCCGATTTAGAGTTGCGCAAAGCGGCAAAATTTTCGGCTACTGTGTTACCAATAGCAGAAATAATACCCATACCGGTAATTGCCACACGCGTTTTCATAATTATTTTTGGTGCTGTTCTATATAATTTGCCATAGTATCTACGCTATAAAATATTTCTTTGCCTTTTTCGGGGTCTGTTATTTTAAGGCTGTAGTCTTTTTCTAGCAATACAATTAATTCTAAAGCGTCTATAGAATCTAAACCAATGGCGTCTCCAAAAAGCTCGTCGTTATTGTCAATATCGCTTACTTCTAAGTCTTCTAAATTGAGTTGTTCTATAATTTTAAACTTTAATTCTTCTCGTAAATCACTCATCTACATTAGTGTATAATTGTTTCAAATTGTCGGGCGTATACCTGATTTTTCCGTTGTTGGAAATCAGGGTCAAAAATACATTATATCTGTCGCTATCCAAATCTATCCAACCACAAATTGCTGAATTTGCTTTGTTGGTTTGCAGAAGAATATCGGTATAGGTATGAATGAAATTTGGCGTAAAACTTTCTGCAATAAAAAATGCGTTTTCGCTTTTTAAACCATGTTTAATAGCTATTTCTCCCATTACAATATTGGGTAATGTATATACAAAAACAGCTGGCGAAGCCAAAGCATTACTGCTTTTGGAGATACTTTTTTGGTGTTCTAAATCTGTTGCCAAGCTACCCGCATTGTTTTGAAATACCAAAGCAGTATTTTTGTCTATTTGGTTTTCTTGTAGTAAAATTTCTGTACAAATAATTCCCATTTTAGACAGCAAATCCATCTTATAAAACTTAGAATAATTTAGTTCCAATTCTTTATAAATGCTTTTTAGAAAAGTGTCTAAATTTTCGTTTTTAGCTTTTGGATATAATAATTTTCCTTTACGGAATAGACCTTGCCGATTTAAATGCACAAAATCTGAAGTATAAAAAGTAGAATTCATGCCGAATGTTTTTTTAAAAGCATTGCAAAATTACAACCCCCAAAACCCGAAGCTGTTTTTAAAACATTTTTTAAAGATTTTTGCTTTAATTGCGTAATTATGTTTAATTTTTTAGACGTACCCTTTTGCGTAAAGTTAAAATTGGGCAGCAACTGATTTCGTTTCATACACTCTACACTAATCACGGTTTCTAACAAAGCCGAAGCTCCTAAGGTATGACCGTAATGCGCTTTTAAACTGTGAAGCGGCGTTTCTTGTAGATTTGCGCGTGAAAAAGCTTTAGCTTCCATCTCATCGTTATAAAGGGTTGCCGTGCCGTGTGCAGAGATAAAATCTATTTCTGAAGAAGTGAGTTTGGCTTCTTTTAGCGCATTTTGAATGCTCTTAAAAAGTCCGTCGCCGGTTCTAGACGGTCCCGAGATATGGTTAGCATCGTTTGCAGTGGCTTCCCCTTCTATACTTATAAGCTCTGCCGCGGTTGGTTTAGCGTTTAACAAAACACAAGCGGCAGCTTCTCCCAGATTAATTCCATTTCTTTGCTTACAGAAAGGTGCACAAACCTTAGTATCTAATGCTTGAAAAGATGAAAAGCCGGAAACAGTAAATTTTGATAGAATATCGCCTCCTACAACAATTGCGTGCTCGTAATTTTGGTGGTTGATTAATTTCTTGCCAACGGCAATTGCCAAGCCGCCGGAAATACAAGCGTTGGAAAGTACAATTGGGGTTTGCGGAAGTTTGAAAAATGCTTGTAACTGTTTGGCAGATTCAAATAATTTTGCTCTTTCTTTAGGAAAAGGATTGTTGCGATCTAAAGCATCTATATTTCCTTTGGTAGTAGAAATTATTACCGCTGTTTTCTTTAGGTCTAAGTTTGGATTTTTATCTAAAACCTTTGCAACGGCAAGCAATAACATCTTTTCTAATTTAGTGTACTTTTCGGAATTAGCCGATAAGTCCTTAAAAGCTTTTTCCAATTTTTTTTCAGGAATTTGTGCTCCATAAAAAGACCTATTAGAATAATTGTAGTTGTCTATTTGTTTTACACCACTAAGACCATTTACCAAACTTTCGTAGTTTTCTTGAACGGAAAAACCCAAAGGAGAAATAATTTCAGTATTGATTATGTACGCCTTTTTCATAAATTATTAAAGGTTTATAGCGATTAAAACATTCTATAAACTTTTACAAAAGTAACAAATACTTTGGGCAAAAAAGATTTATTCTTCGGCTAAAGTAGTTGTGATTTCGGCGGTGGCTAGTTGCTGGTTTTGTGCATTTTTTATTTCTGCTTGATAGCGTTTTAAAGGTCCTAATTCATACATAAGTTTGATGTGTGTAGTTATTTTTTGTGTAGTTTTAGGAAGGCTGTCAATTTTTGCATTTTTAATACCGGCTAAATATCCTATTTTGGGCGGGCGTGGCTTTTCCTTTTGGATTAGGTGAGCTGATTTTAATGCGATACTTTGCGCCATATTTTCTAACACACCGGCTTCTGTTAAAATATTATCTTCGACTAAATTATGCTTTTCCGGAATTTGAAAACCTGTTATCGCTCGTGTATCATTGCAAAAAAATAAAGCATCTACCAATACAAAAGGTTCTTTTTGTGGTAGTAAAAGCTGAATTTCTTCTTTATTATAAGTGCTTTTTTCCGGTGTTTTCATGTTCTATTTTTTAAAAACTTTCCAATAATCATAAAAGTTAAACCATTGGTACGGATACCTTTTTACCTTTTCTTCTAAATCTTTAAAATAATGTTCTAAAATTGTGGTAATGCGGTAATCTTTCCCCCGAAAGGGTCTAGCGTAAAGATGATAATGATAATTGCTTTCTCGCATAATATGCACAAATAAAATAGGACGCTTTATGAGGGAAGCCAATTTGTAAGGACCTTCTAAAACTTGCGTGGTTTTACTTAAAAACTGCATTGGTATGTTTTTACCTTTTCCGTCCCTGTCTGCGGCTATGACTATAAGTTGATTGTTACTAAGTGCTTCTTTAATTTTAAAAATATGCGAAAAATCTTTTTTAACTACTATGATGTTCAACCTATTATTTTCTGCTATAGAACTAATATATTCTTTTATTTGCTCATGCTCGTTATCTGTCATAAGCATATTTACTTTTGCTTTGGGTGTGAGATTTTCAAAGAAGTTGTTGGCTAAATTAAAATTGCCAATATGTGCGGTAAACAAAAATCCTCCCGATTTTTGTGCTAATAAGTTTTCTATGTGTTTTACACCATCTAACTCAAAACTGTATTTCTTTTTTTGGTTTAAATTAATAGCCAAACGGTCTATTAACACCTGCCCAAATGCGTAATAGGTTTTTAAAACACCAATACCAGCTTTAGTTTTGGAAAACTGTAGACGTTTATTTAGAAAATAAAAACTGCTTTTTGTGGCGTTAGGTGCAAAAAAAACAAAATAAGGAATTGGCAAAGCGGTTAACCAATATGCCGCCTTGATACCAAAATTTTTGATAAAAAACACAAAAACTTTAAATCCAAAAACTGTTCCGCGAGATTTTCCCGTCCACTCTGCCATATTTAATTCTTTGCTATGTGAGCTTAAAACTAAGTGCTAGTAAATTTCTTTTACAAAAGTCGGCTAAAATAAAAAACCGTTGGCAAATGCCAACGGTTTTTTACTAATGAGAAGGAAGAATTTTTAATTTAATTTATTCTTCATTTGCTCTGCTTTTTCATCTTCGCCTAACTGAAGGTAAATGTTTCTAAGCGTTCTTATAGCTTCTGTATTATTTGGGTCTAATTCTGTAGCTTTCTCTAAATAAGGTAAAGCTTCTTTGTATAATTCTTTTCTTTCTTCACCCAACTCTTCATAACGCTTATTATCTTCTTTAGACATTCCTAAATTATTCATCTCGTCTATAATTTCTTGCTCTTTCATTAGTTTTGCCGAAGCTAAATTAATATAAGCATCTGTCATAGAAGGATCAATTTCTATAGCTTGTTTGTAGTATTCTACAGCTTTTTCAGGTCTTTCCATTTGCATAGAAGTAATTCCTAAGTTATAGTATAAACCAGCGTTGTTAGGGTCTTTTTCGATAACTTTTTCTACCAATTCGCTATATTTATCTAATTTACCCATTCTATAGTAAATATTGGCTTCTGCCAACATTAAGCTAGGATCGTCCGGGCTTTCTGCCTTTGCACGATTTATAGCTTCTATAGCTTTTTCATTATTATCGTTTTCGATATGTATTTGGGCAATACTTCTTATAATATCTCCTTTTTTAGAAGGAATTTCTTCCTCTCCTGGATTTATGTAATCTCCACTTTTAATATAGATATCACGATTTTTCTTATTTTGAAAAGTTTGTACTTCACCGGTTTCTTTTTCTACCGCCGTGTACTGGATGCCTTTTCCGGTATAACCCATTTTATCTAACTTTTGAAAATACTCTAAAGCTTTATCTTTTTCTCCTGCCTGAAACATATTGGCAGCAGCGTAATAAAGATAAATAGTGTCTTGTGTATTTAAATCATAAGCCGCTATTAATTTTTCTGCAGAAGAAGATAATTTTTGTTGGTTTTGATCTGCAATTGCACTGTTTACCATTGCATCTTTGACATTCGTTAAACCTTGTTCTCCTTCTTGCTCTTCGCCATACTCAATTGCTTTTTTAAAAGCATTGGCAGACGTCATTAAATCTTTAATTGTTGCAGTTTCGGGTTTAGCCCCTAAATATGCACGTCCTTTTGCCAAATAAAAATCTCCTTTTATACGATCTTTTTCGGATGCTACTTGACTTTCTACAGAATTAAGTAAGGATTTAGCATACTTATAATCGCCTTCCTCTACGGCATCACCTGCTTTTCTTATTTCTTTACGTTGTCCAAAGGCTAAAATTGTAACCAAAGACAAACCTATTGTTAAAAAACTCTTTTTCATTTTAGTTTTTGTTTTATGATTTATTCTTCTTCCGTTTTATCAAGATTTGTGCCATCGTTTAACGAGCCGTCTTCTTCGTGGATATTTTCTTCCCCGGTTTCTTCAATCATCTCTTCTTCTTCCTCTTCGTTTACAATTTTTGCAACAGCTGCAATAGAGTCATCGTCTCGTAAACTTATTAAACGTACACCTTGCGTTGCACGACCCATTACTCGAAGATCTGCCACGGCAATTCTAATAGCTACACCAGATTTGTTAATAATCATAAGATCATCTAAATCGGTTACGTTTTTCATAGCAACTAATTCTCCGGTTTTTTCGGTAATCGAAATCGTTTTTACTCCTTTACCACCACGGTTTGTTACGCGATAATCTTCTAAGCTAGAACGTTTTCCGTAACCGTTTTCAGAAACTACCAAAATATCTGTTTCTTGATCGTTTACTGTAACCAAGCCTATTACTTCGTCTTTATCACTATCTAATCGAATACCACGAACTCCCGAGGCGTTTCTACCCATAGGTCGTGTTTTACTTTCCTCAAAACGAATACATTTACCACTTTTTGCTGCGAGCATAATTTCGCTATCTCCGGTGGTAAGTCTTGCAGAAAGTAACTCATCTCCTTCCTTAATAGTTATGGCATTAATACCGTTAGAGCGAGGTCTGGAATATTTCTCTAAAGAAGTTTTCTTAACCTGGCCTTTTTTGGTAGCCATAATCACGTAATGATTATTGATGTATTCTTCGTTTTTAAGATCTTCTGTACATATAAAAGCTTTTACTTTATCTTCGGGATCTATATTGATAAGGTTTTGTATGGCGCGACCTTTGGAAGTTTTGCTGCCTTCCGGTATTTCAAAAACACGCATCCAAAAACATTTACCCGCTTGGGTAAAGAAAATCATGTATTGATGGTTGGTGCCTACAAAAAGATATTCTAAAAAGTCTTCGTTTCTGGTAGTAGATGCTTTAGAGCCAACTCCGCCTCTATTTTGTTTTTTATACTCTGTAAGTGGCGTTCTTTTGATATAACCTGCGTGCGAAATGGAAATAACAACTTGCTCGTCTGGAATCATATCTTCCATACTCAAATCCCCACCGGCATAGTTTATCTCAGATCTGCGCTCGTCTCCGTATTTTTCTTTAATCTCCAGAAGCTCTTCTTTAATAATCTCCATACGTCTTTCTTTACGCGCCAAGATATCTTTAAGATCTTCTATGGTTTTCATTAAATCTTCGTACTCGCTACGCAATTTATCTTGCTCTAGACCGGTTAATTGGCGTAGACGCATTTCTACAATTGCTTTGGCTTGCACTTCGCTCAACTCAAAACGCTCTATTAATTTATTACGCGCTTCTTCTGCATTGTTAGAAGAACGAATAAGTGCAATTACTTCATCTATATTATCAGAAGCAATAATCAAACCTTCTAATATATGTGCGCGGTCTTCTGCTTTTTTAAGTAGGAATTGGGTGCGGCGTAAAACCACTTCGTGACGATGGTCTACAAAATGCATAATCATATCTTTTAGATTAAGCATTTCCGGTCTACCGTTAACCAAGGCAATATTGTTTACGCTAAAAGAAGATTGTAAAGCGGTATGTTTGTACAAGGTATTAAGTACTATGTTAGGAATAGCGTCTCGCTTTATCATATAAACAATGCGCATTCCGTTTCTATCCGATTCATCGCGAATTAAAGAAATACCTTCAATTTTCTTATCGTTTACCAAATCTGCCGTTTTCTTAATCATATCGGCTTTATTTACTTGGTAAGGAATTTCGGTAACCACAATGCACTCTCTTCCTTTCACTTCTTCCATATGCGCTTTGGCACGCATAATAACGCGACCTCGACCGGTTTTGAAAGCTTCTCGCACACCATCATAACCATAAATAATTCCCCCTGTAGGGAAATCCGGGGCTTTGATGTGTTGAATTAATTCGTCTACTTCTATATCGTGATTATCTATATAAGCTACAGTGCCATCTACCACTTCAGATAGGTTATGTGGCGGCATATTGGTAGCCATACCTACTGCAATACCGCTGGCGCCATTAACCAATAAATTGGGAACACGCGTTGGTAAAACGGTTGGTTCTTCTATAGTATCGTCAAAATTTAATTGGTGATCTACTGTATCTTTATCGATATCAGAAAGCATTTCTTCACTCAATTTGCGCATTCTTGCTTCTGTATAACGCATTGCAGCAGGACTATCGCCATCTACAGAGCCAAAGTTACCTTGGCCATCTACCAACATATAGCGCAAACTCCATTCTTGCGCCATTCTTACCATAGTGTCGTAAACAGAGGTATCGCCGTGCGGGTGATATTTACCTAAAACCTCTCCTACAATTCTAGCAGATTTTTTATGCGACCGGTTGGAAAGTACGCCTAGTTCATACATTCCAAACAAAACCCTTCTGTGAACGGGTTTTAAACCATCACGAACATCTGGCAGAGCACGTGACACAATGACCGACATTGAATAATCAATGTAGGCAGACTTCATTTCATCTTCGATATTAATGGGAATCAGCTTTTCTCCTTCAGCCATAAAAACTCAAATTTATTTATTAAATTCTAACGCGGCAATTTAAGCAAAATATCTATTATATATAGGGTTTTTAATGAGTTTCGCACATATTTTATTAACAAAAATTTATCGGGTGTTGGTTATAAGTTGCTGTTAATCTATTTTGAATTTTGACAATAATTTTGTCTATTAGCCATAAAGCTTTTATAAGGCATGATTTTTGAATAACTTTGAGGGAATAACTAATTGAGGAGATATAACGATGGACGATAATTTTTCACCAAGAGTAAAAGATGTAATTACCTATAGTAAAGAAGAAGCTTTACGTTTGGGCCACGATTTTATTGGCACCGAGCATTTGGTACTTGGTCTTATACGCGATGGTAACGGTAAAGCAATAGATATACTAGATTCTTTAAATATAGATTTAGATCACCTTAGAAGGAAAGTAGAGATTCTTAGTCCGGCCAATCCGGAATCTGCTAATCTTTCTAATGAAAAAAAGAATTTACATTTAACACGACAAGCAGAGCGAGCACTTAAAACTACGTTTTTAGAAGCCAAATTGTTTCAGAGTTCATCTATAAACACAGCACATTTATTATTGTGTATTTTACGGAATGAAAACGATCCTACTACAAAGTTGTTCAATAAACTGAATATAGATTACGATAATGTAAAAGGAGAGTTTAAAGCAATGATAACACAAGATGACGATTTTATAGATAGCCCTACCTCAGAATCTTTTTCTAATGAAGATTCGCCGTCTGGCGATGCTACCAAAAATAACCCTTTTGGAAGTTCTCACGGTAAGAAAGGAAAAGGCAGCAAAAAATCTAAGACGCCGGTTTTAGATAATTTTGGTAGAGACTTAACCGCAATGGCAGACGAAGGTAAATTAGACCCTGTAGTTGGCCGTGAAAAAGAGATAGAGCGTGTTTCGCAAATCTTAAGTAGACGTAAAAAGAACAATCCGCTTCTAATTGGAGAACCGGGTGTAGGGAAAAGTGCTATTGCAGAAGGCTTAGCTTTACGGATTGTACAACGCAAAGTTTCTAGAATATTATTTGATAAACGCGTTGTAACTTTAGATTTGGCAAGCTTAGTAGCAGGAACTAAATACCGCGGACAGTTTGAAGAGCGTATGAAAGCTGTAATGAACGAGCTCGAAAAGAACGACGATATAATTTTATTTATAGACGAAATTCATACTATTGTTGGTGCCGGTGGCGCCACGGGAAGTTTAGACGCCAGTAATATGTTTAAACCTGCATTAGCACGGGGAGAACTGCAATGTATTGGAGCTACAACTTTAGACGAGTACAGACAACATATTGAAAAAGATGGCGCTTTAGAGCGACGTTTTCAAAAAGTTTTAATAGAACCTACCAGCGTAGAACAGACTATTGAAATTTTAAACAACATTAAAGAAAAATATGAGTCACACCATAGTGTAGAATATACAAAAGCTGCTATCGAAGCTTGTGTAAAGTTGACTAATCGCTATATGTCTGAACGCTTTTTACCGGACAAAGCTATAGATGCTATGGATGAAGCAGGCTCGCGGGTACACATTACCAATATAGATGTTCCTAAACGCGTACTAGATTTAGAACGCAAATTGGAAGAAGTTAGAGAAACCAAGAATTCTGTTGTTAAAAAACAGAAATATGAAGAGGCTGCTAAACTGCGTGATGATGAGAAAAATTTAGAAAAAGAACTAGAAGAAGCTCAACTTAAGTGGGAAGAAGAATCTAAAGAACATAAAGAAACCGTTACCGAAGATAATGTAGCAGATGTTATCTCTATGATGACGGGAGTTCCTGTAAATAGAATTGCCCAAACCGAAAGTAATAAATTGGCAGAATTGCCCAACCGCATTAAAGGTAAAGTAATTGGCCAAGATGAAGCTGTTGGGAAAGTTGTAAAAGCTATACAACGTAACCGTGCGGGACTTAAAGATCCTAACAAACCAATTGGTTCGTTTATCTTTTTAGGACAAACCGGCGTAGGTAAAACACAGTTGGCAAAAGTATTAGCCAAGCAAATGTTTGACAACGAAGACACTTTAATTAGAATAGATATGAGTGAATATATGGAGAAATTTGCTGTATCTAGGTTAATTGGAGCGCCTCCGGGATATGTTGGTTATGAAGAAGGTGGACAACTAACCGAAAAAGTTCGGCGTAAACCTTATGCAGTTGTTTTACTAGACGAGGTAGAAAAAGCCCACCCCGATGTTTTTAATATGCTTTTGCAGATTTTAGACGATGGCTATATAACCGATAGTTTAGGCAGAAAAATAGACTTTAGAAATACGGTTATAATAATGACTTCTAATATTGGAGCGCGAAAAATTAAAGATTTTGGTCAAGGAGTCGGTTTTGGAACCAAAGCAAGACAAGATCAAGCAGATGAAAATACGCGAAGTATTATAGAAAATGCTTTGAAAAAATCTTTTGCACCGGAGTTTTTAAACCGTATTGACGATGTAGTGATTTTCAACTCTTTAGAGCGAGAGCATTTGCATAAGATTATAGATATTGAGTTAGAAAAATTATATGTTAGAATTGCAGATTTAGGTTATAATTTAAAACTAACAGACGCTGCCAAAGATTATATAGCAGATAAAGGCTTTGATAGACAATATGGAGCCAGACCGCTAAAAAGAGCAATTCAGAAGTATGTAGAAGATGTTCTGGCCGAAAAAATTATCACCTCTAAAATTCAAGAGGGAGATAATATTATTATGGATCTAAAGAAAAAAGAAAATAAATTGACCGTAAAAATAGATAAACCTAAACCGGAGAAAAAAGAGTCTTAGGCTTAAATATTGAATAAAAAAAGTAGCTGTTTTCTACAGTGAGTTTTTACTACTCGTCTCCTTGAGCGCAGCGCGAAATGTTTTAATTTTGACGACTTCGCCTGAAATGACTTTAGTACTACTCCTTAAAACAGCTACTTTTTTATTTCCGTTTAACGGAAAACAACTTTCTAGCAAAAATAAAGCAAATCCTTATCTATTGAAAAATGGTTTAGAAATTCTTTTGCTTTCTCCATTTCTTCTGCCATTATCTTGTCTTGTTTTACTATAGGAACTTCTTTTCTAAAAGCTTTTACCATTTGCTCAATAAAATCAGAAGATTTTAAGGGTTCTCTATAATAAAGTGCTTGCGAAGCATTAAATAATTCTATAGCTAGAACTGTTTTTAAATTTTCTACTACCTTCAGTAACTTTGTAGCAGAATTTGCTCCCATACTCACATGGTCTTCTTGTCCGTTAGAAGACACAATAGAGTCTATACTTGCCGGTGTACATAATTGCTTGTTCTGACTTACAATACTTGCAGCAGTATATTGCGGAATCATAAACCCGTTGTTTAATCCTGGGTCATTTACCAAAAACATTGGTAAATTACGTAAACCGGAAACCAATTGATAAATTCTTCTTTCTGAGATATTTGCTAATTCTGAAACTGCAATGGCCAGATAATCCATACCCAAAGCCAAAGGTTGGCCGTGAAAATTACCACCAGAAATAATTTTATCTTCGTCTACAAAAATATTCGGATTATCTGTAACGCTATTTATTTCTGTTTTTACCGTTTGATGAACAAATTTAAGCGTCTCTTTTGATGCGCCGTGCACTTGCGGAATACATCTAAACGAATACGGATCTTGCACATGAGCTTTTGCTTGTTCTATAATCTGACTTCCTTCTAGAAAATCGCAAATTCTTTGAGCGGTTTTAATTTGTCCTCTGTGCGGCCTTACTTCGTGCACCAAGGCATCGTAAGGCGATAAATTACAATCAAAAGCATCTATACTTACGGCACTAATAGCATCTGCTAAATAAGAAAGTTTATGCGTTTCTAATAAAGCGTAAACCGCATGAGCACTCATAAATTGTGTTCCGTTAAGTAAAGCTAAACCTTCCTTAGATTGTAACTGAATGGGTTGCCAATCTAATTTTTTAAGAACTTTATCGCTAGCTACAATTTCACCTTCAAAATATACTTCTCCTTTTCCCAGTAATGGCAAAGCCAAATGTGCCAAAGGCGCTAAATCTCCCGACGCTCCTAAAGAGCCTTGTTCGTAAACAACCGGTAAAACATCGTTATTAAAGAAATCTATCAGACGTTTTACCACTTCTAAAGAAACACCGGAATGCCCGTAGCTAAGCGACTGTATTTTAAGCAAAAGCATAATTTTTACAATCTCGGGTTTAATTTTTTCGCCGGTGCCACAAGCGTGCGAGATTACCAGGTTTTCTTGCAATTGCGTAAGTTTATCTGTAGAGATTTTTACATTGCACAAAGAGCCGAAACCTGTATTAATTCCGTAAAAAGGTTCTTTAGAGTTTTTTATTTTTTCATCTAAATATTTTCTACTTTTTTTTATGCTTGCAGTAGCTTCTTCGCTAAGTTTAAGCTTTTGTTTTTCTAATAAAATTTCTTGAATATGCTGTAAATCCAGCACGTCTTTACTTATATAATGTGAATTGGGCATTTTTGGAATAATTTCAATTTTTAAAAGCCCTCAAAAGTGGAAATAAGTCTTATTATTTCCAAATCTTTTAGGGTTTATTACTGGTTATTTTCAAACAAAGACTGAAAAGATTTTCCTAAGTTAGCTATAACATCACCTGCAATCATTGCTTCAAAACTG
This sequence comes from uncultured Mesonia sp., assembly GCA_947494545.1. Classification (GTDB taxonomy): domain Bacteria; phylum Bacteroidota; class Bacteroidia; order Flavobacteriales; family Flavobacteriaceae; genus Mesonia. The sequence continues at coordinate 119,891 of CANLVH010000002.1, forward strand.
TGAACTTTAGCGGCTTCATCGCCGGCTTTCCCGTGCAAATAAATACCAAATACCGTCGCAATATCCGGCGAATATCCTTGAGCCAGCAAACCGCCAATAACTCCCGTAAGCACATCGCCGCTGCCGGCAGTTGCCATTCCCGGATTACCGCTGGTATTTACATACATTTTTTGGTTGCTAATACTTATGGTGTTTGCACCTTTAATTACCAAAATTATACTGTATTTTTCTGCAAAAGCCTTGGCTTTTTCCAGTTTATCAAAATCGTCTTCCCACTCGCCTATCAATCGTTTTAATTCTCCGGGATGCGGGGTTAAAATACTGTCTTTTGGTAATAGGTCTAACAATTCTTTGTTTTCTGCCAAAATATTGAGGCCATCTGCATCTATTAAAAACTTGCTTTTTTGTGTTTTTAGTAAATTTTTGAGGAAAGCAACGGTTTCTTTTTTCGTATCTGCACCAATACCAAAACAAATAACATTTGGTTTAAACTCTAATTGCGTTGGTGCTAAATAATTTTCTGTTTCTGAGCTTATAGTCATTGCCTCTGGTACGCTGCTCTGTAAAATTTCATAACCGCAATTAGGTATTAAAGCGGTTACTTTTCCGGCGCCAGACCGTAAAGCAGCTTTTGTACTCAAACAAACGCTACCCATTTTGCCATAACTACCGCCAACCACCAAACAATGCCCAAAGGTGCCTTTGTGCGCATATTTTTGTCGCGGCCTATAGAGATTAGTAACTTCTCGCGGTGTTATTAAAATTGCTTCGGTTGGGGTTTCTGCAATAAATTTTTCATCTAAGCCTATTGGTATTATTTGCAGATTACCACAATAATTAGCAGTTTCCGGCAAAAAGAAAATTAGTTTCGGTAATTGAAAAGATACCGTTGTATTTGCTATTAGAATGCCATCTTTATCTTTTGGCACCGCATCTAGATAAAGCCCCGAAGGTATATCTATAGCAACTACGTAAGCTTTAGACTGGTTTATTTTTTTTATAAAATCTTTAAGCCATTTTTCCGGCGGGCGGTTTAGACCAATTCCAAAAATAGCATCTATTACAATTTGGTTTGCTTTAAAATCAGGAAAATCAGAGTCTTTATTAATAAAGTTTGGCCAGACGTCTTTTTGTTTTAACTTATCTAAATTATGCAAAAAATCATCGGAGCGCTTTTCGCTAAAGTTTACGATAAATACCTCTACTTTATAATTTTCGTTTAAGAGCATTCTGGCAATTGCCAAGCCATCTCCCCCATTATTTCCCACGCCACATAAAATATTAATTACCGGAGTGTTTTCCGGTAAGTTTTTCTTTAACCACTTAAAAACTTGCGTTGCTGCACGCTCCATCAAAACCTCGCTGGTAATATTTTGGTTTTTTATGGTTTGCTTATCGGCATCGTAAATATTTTGTTTCGAAAAAATTTTCATACGAACTGGATTTACTGCTAAAGTTAAAGAAAATATCTAATCTTAGCTCTTTGTACAAGCTGAATTTTTGCTATATACTGAATTCAAACGCTTTGTGATTTAGAATTTTAATTTTATGCGCAATTTATAATTCCGTAAAGAAAGAGCAATACACATTTCTTAAATTTCACTTTACGGAAGTTATTAAGGCTAGGGAAATGTAAATAAGAAATAATTTCTAAAAAGTAATAAAAAAATATTTTTCGTCACGTTATTTTTAAATTTGGTTCAGTTTACCAATCGTGCTATTTATTATGCCGGCCGAAAAACCCTTGTTTACTTTTATTCTCCCTAAATTTTGAATATTTTTGCAGACCTTAAACTATAAGTATGAAAAACACAGCACTTACTAAAATACATAAAGAATTAGGAGCCAAAATTGTTCCGTTTGCCGGTTATAATATGCCTGTTTCTTACGAAGGTGTAAATATTGAACATCAAACCGTTAGAGATAAATTAGGCGTTTTTGATGTTTCGCATATGGGAGAATTTTTAATCTCCGGTCCCAATGCTTTAGAATTGATTCAGAAAATAAGCTCTAACGATGCTTCTAAACTAAAAGACGGGAAAGCACAATATACTTATTTACCTAATAAAACGGGCGGCATTGTAGACGATTTGATTATTTACCGAATGAACGAAGAAAAATATCTTTTGGTGGTAAATGCGGCTAATATTGATAAAGATTGGAACTGGATTTCTGAAAATAATACTGTAAACGCAGACATAAAAGACCTTTCTGAAGAATATGCTTTATTGGCCATACAAGGTCCAAAAGCTATTGAAGCTATGCAAAGCTTGACCGAGGTTGATTTAAAAGCCATTAAATTTTACAATTTTGAAATTGGTAAATTTGCCGGTCAAGAACACGTAATTATTTCGGCTACTGGTTATACGGGCAGCGGCGGTTTTGAAATTTATTGCAAACAAGACCAAGTAGAAGCTATTTGGAAAAAAGTTTTAGAAGCCGGAGAAGATTATGGTATCAAACCAATTGGTTTGGCAGCTCGTGATACTTTGCGTTTAGAAATGGGTTTCTGCCTTTACGGAAACGATATTGACGAAGAAACCTCTCCTATTGAAGCCGGTTTGGGATGGATAACCAAATTCAGTAAAGATTTTATAAACGCTGAAGCTTTAAAAAAGGAAAAAGAAGAAGGACCAAAACGTAAATTAGTTGGTTTTGAACTTACCCAAAAAGGAATTCCCCGTAAGGGATATGCCATAAAAAACAAAGAAGGCGAAGAAATTGGCGAAGTAACTTCCGGAACAATGTCTCCTTCTACCGGCAAAGCTATTGGTTTGGGTTACGTAAAAACCCCATATAGCAAAAAAGGCGAAGAAATTAGCATACAAATTAGAAAAAAAGAAGTAGAGGCTGTTGTGGTGAAACCACCTTTTTATAAAGGCGAATAAAATTTATAAACCGTCTTGAAATTTATAATTTTTAAGACGGTTTTGTTTTTTACAATAATTGATAATTCTCGTTTATTTTACAGCTTCTTTAAAAATAAAACCAACTTAAAAACGTTATTTCTTACTTTACTAACCAAGCAATAAGAAAACTTCACAAAATTATTTCAGTAAAGTTTAAAAAACCCTTTTATTAAAAAATCAAAGAAAATACTTATTCTAGGCGGCAGCGGCTTTTTAGGCAATGCAGCCTATAAAGAACTGTCTGGTTATTTTAATGTGGCCGCCACCTATTGCACCCCAAATTCTAAATTTGAAGAGAATGGCGATTTTCACCATTGGGATATGCAAACCGAAAGTATTTTGCATTTACTGGAAAACCTAAAACCAGATATAATTGTTTCTTGCTTACGCGGAAATTTTGAATTGCAATTGCACGTACATTTTGAGATTATACATTACCTGCTGAAAAATTCTTGTAAACTGCTTTTTCTTTCCGGGGCCAATGTATTTGATGCTTTTACCAACTTTCCTTCATACGAATATGATAAAACCCTTTCTATGAGTATTTACGGAAGGTTTAAGATAAAGATAGAAAATGCACTTTTACGCCTACCCAACCATAAATATGCTATTTTACGGCTTCCTATGGTTTTTGGAGCCAAATCTCCGCGTATAAAAGAAATTAAACAACTTTATAAAGTTAACGAAGCTATTGAGGTTTTTCCTAATGTAGTGACTAATGCCACCAGCGTAGATAAATTTACCCAACAACTGCATTATATTATTAATAGGAATAAAACCGGTGTTTTTCATTTGGGGAGTTCAGATTTAATTCACCAAAACGAGTTGATTGAAGAAATTTGCGAGGCTTTACAATTAGAAAAACCTTTGCTAAAAAAAGTCTACAGTTCCAACAACGACAGGTTTTTGGCCATTTTACCCAAAGACAATTTGTTACCACCAAATTTACGCGTTTTTATTACCGATGTAATAGAAAATTGTGTTGCGCAAAAACGTTAATTTAGTATTAAATAAAAAGGTTGACCGCGTGCAAGGCAGCAATAATTCTTACCTTAAAAACAAAAATTAACTATGAGTACTTTAAGCGAAAAAGAAATAAACGACAAACTAAAAGATTTAGACGGTTGGCAGTTCAACGATAACGCAATACACACCAAGTTAGAGTTTGAAGATTTTAAAGAAACCTTTAGCATTATGACGCGTATAGCTTTTGAGGCAGAAGCGCAACAACACCATCCGGAATGGACAAATGTTTACAATACTTTAAGTATTAGCCTAACCAGTCACGATGCAGGCGGCGTTACGGAAAAAGATTTTAAAATGGCAAAAACCATTGAATCTATTATAGATACCGAATAAAAGTCATTTTTTTGAAATAAAAACAGAAACTTAAAAAGTTACTTTAGCTTAGACTGTTTTTAAAGAATTATTGTTAAAAAAGCGTTTGGAAAAATATATTCCTAAACGCTTTTTTTATATTTTTACCGACAAAATATTTTACTATGGGAAGAGCTTTTGAATTTAGAAAAGAACGCAAAATGAAACGTTGGTCAGCAATGGCAAAAGCATTTACCCGCATTGGTAAAGATATTGTAATGGCGGTAAAAGAAGGCGGCCCGGACCCGGACACCAACTCAAAATTGCGTGCGGTAATTCAGAATGCCAAGAGCGTAAATATGCCTAAAGATAATATAGAACGCGCCATAAAACGTGCAAGCGATAAATCTTTAGGAGATTATAAAGAAGTACTTTTTGAGGGTTATGCGCCACACAGCATAGCAGTTTTAATAGAAACTGCTACAGATAATAATACTAGAACGGTAGCCAACATTCGTTCTTATTTTAATAAATGTAACGGAAGTTTGGGTACCTCGGGCTCTGTAGAGTTTATGTTTGACCATACTTGCAATTTTAAAGTAAATGCGCCCAATCAAAATATAGAAGATTTAGAATTAGAATTAATAGATTTTGGTGTAGAAGAGGTTTTTGAGGAAGACGATGCAATTGTACTCTACGCCCCTTTCGAGAATTTTGGCAGTATACAAAAAGCTTTAGAAGAAAAAGGTTTAGAAATTGTATCTTCTGGTTTTGAGAGAATTCCTACAGTTACCAAAAAACTAACCGAAGAAGAGCAAAAAGATGTAGATAAACTTCTAGAAAAAATAGAAGACGATGACGACGTGCAAAACGTTTACCACACAATGCAATAAAAAAAGCTGCTTAAAGTGAAACCCTTTAAACAGCTTTTTTAAATCTTTCTAGAAATGCTCTAAGAAATTTCCTTAAAGATAGAATGCATTAAACGTTTTTTGTCGTTCAGGCTTTCTTCTAAAGAAATCATAGTTTCTGTACGGTAAACACCTTCTATATCATCTAAAAGAAAAATTACTTGTTTAGCGTGCTCTGTATCGCGCGCTCTAATCTTGCAAAAGATATTAAACTTACCGGTGGTAACGTGTGCCACGGTAACATAAGGTATCTCATTAATACGTTCTAAAACAAATTTGGTTTGAGAAGTTTTCTGCAGAAAAACCCCTACATAAGCTATAAATGCATAGCCTAATTTTTTATAATCCAAATTTAAAGAAGAACCGGTAATAATGCCTGCTTCCTCCATTTTCTTCACTCTTACATGCACGGTTCCCGCAGAAATATCTAACTTTTTTGCAATGTCTGTAAAAGGGGTACGAGTTTGATCTATTAAAATATCTAGAATTTTATGATCTATTTCGTCTAATTTAAATCTTGCCATTTTAATATTGATTATAATTTATAAAACGAAACGCAAAAATAAAACAATTTTATTCAATAAACACGATAAAAATCTAAGTAATTGTTAAATTAATCGGTAAATATCCATTTTTTATTGCTAAATTCTGAATTTCAGTACCTAAATAAAAACAATCTGTATTATTGACCACGATTTTTGTGCGATTAGCGTCTATTTCGCGGTGTCCGTAAAAAGATTCTAAATTATTTATGTATCGTATAAACGGCAAAAACAACAATTTATTTCCTGCAAGATGCTCTTTATATTGGATGCCAACGTCTGTTATTTTATCTTGAAAACGCACATTGCGTATAATTACATCTAAGAAGAGTTTTTGGTTTTTCGGAATAGCTTCGTAATTTTCTACTTTATAGGTTTTATACGAATTTTGATAAATTAAATTTAAGGCCTCTAATATGGCGAAACAGCCGTATTTTCTTGTTAATTCACGTTTATAATCGGTTTCTAAATGTCCGGCTTCAAAAAGAATAGTTGTGGCGTCTTTTGCTTGAAAGGTATCGCCCACGCAATTTTCATTAAAAGTATCGTCATACCGCCCTATTTTATTGGGAATGTATTTTTGTAAAACATCGTTTATTCCGCTTATAAGCTGCATTGCCTGTAACCTGTTTGGAATTATTGTTTTTTCTGCATCTGCTGCTGGCGCCAGAAAAGATAAAGCAGCAGTATTGGGAGACCAACCTGCACTAAAAATACTGCGCTGGTCGTGTAGATTAAAACAGTAATCCGGTTTAATTTTATCAAACTCTTTTCTCAAAAGTTTACTTTCCGGTTGCGATAAATTTTGAGCATCCCTATTTAAATCTATTTTATTGGCATTTACACGCGTGTAAGCGTTACAGCCATCGGGATTTAAAACTGGAATAATATGTAAACTAATAGTTTCTAGAAATTCTTTAAGCTGAGCTTTACGGAAATTAAAATAGTTTATAACATCTAATAAAGCTTTGGTAATTGTGGTTTCGTTTCCGTGCATTTGTGACCACAACAAAACTTTTTTTGCTCCGTGACCAATTTGCAATTTAAAAATAGGCTGTTTTAAAACCGACTCTCCAATTTCTTGTAAATTAAAAGTAGTTTGATAAGCTTCTATCTTTTTCTTTAATTCTTGATAAGGAAAATACCGGCCTTCTAAAGTGCTTACTTTATAGTTAGAATAGTCTTGTAAAAAATGTTCTCTTTCCATATTTCACAAAAGTAAACAATCTTAAATTTACAAATGTAAATAGCTAAAAACAGTTTTTTATTTACAATTGTAAACCTATCGTTATGTGTAACATCTATTCTTACTGGAATTTATCCTAAAATCTTATGTTTTATATATAAATAACTGTATTTTAATGATTTAATTACCTTTATTGAAAGTCTTAGTTTAATGTAAGTAACAAGCTTTAAACTGATTTTGTTTATTGAATTAAACGTGTTACATTTGTAAATAACATTTTAGACTAAATGATTTTACAATGGTAAACAGCAAAGAGTTTACAAAACGATTAGAAAAAGTAATGGATTATTACGATATATCTGCAGCTGCTTTTGCCGATAAAATAAACGTGGGCCGCTCCTCTATTTCGCATTTACTTTCGGGAAGAAATAAACCGAGTTTAGATTTTGTAATGAAAGTGATTAAAACCTTTCCGGAGGTAGAATTGTATTGGTTATTAAATGGTAAAGGAAATTTCCCGCCCCAAACATCAGCAAAAGAAAACTTTCAGGAAGATAAAACGGAAATAAAAAAAACCATAGCTTCTACTCCAACTTCTTCCGAGAAATCGCACACAACTATTCCTACAGAAAACAAAGCGCAAAAAGAAATTCAGAAAATTGTAATATTCTATAAAGACGGTAGTTTTGATGCTTTTGAGAACTGAAAATTATAAACTAAATGCTACCTTTGCTTAAAAAATAAATGCAAAAAATAATTTACCTTTTGTTGTTGTGTTTGTTAGTAACTGCTTGCTACAGTCCGGAACGAGATTGCGCCAAATTTAAAACCGGAACCTTTGAATTTGAGTCTTATTTAAATGGCGAACTCGTAAAAACCACTTTTGTACGTAACGACACGATGGAAATTGATTATTTTAAAGATCACGTAGATACTTCTTCTGTACGATGGATAAACGATTGTGAGTACATCTTAAAAAATACGAACCCGAAGAATATGGCAGAAGAAAAGCCTTTACATATGAAAATTCTCACTACAGACGGCGACACCTATACTTTTGAGTTTTCTATTGTTGGCGATGATAACAAGCAGAAAGGAACTGCTAGAAAGGTAAAATAGGTTGTTTTTTAACTTAAAAATAATCTATTTGTTTAAATAACTAATTAGCTATATACGGTTTTAAGTATATTTTTTTCTGATTCTTAAATTATTTTGGTTTCGTCTTTCACACAATACCTAACAAAAAGTAATACTAAAATTGGAACTATTACCAAACCACTAGTAAAGTTTAACAATGACATCCAATTGGTTAGTTCATTTCCGCCTTTTGTAATAAACACTAATTCGCCTAATGGTCCGTTTGAAAAAATAGTGTTATAAATAAAGTTCCAGCCTAAATGAAGTCCAAATGGTAGCATTATTGATTTGGTTTTCGAGAAAGCCCAAGCCCAAGCATAGCCCATCAGTCCAGTTCCGATAAAAATTAAAATCATTGCCATTAGATTTCCTAAAATACCATAAGAGAACCAATGATAAATTCCGAATGCAATAGCGGAAATTAATATACTTTTATGTAAACCTATTTTTTGTATTAGAATATACAGCAAAGCTCCACGAAAGATCAGTTCTTCTGTCAATACGGATTTTACATCCCACCAAAATGATATTAAAATAATTTCACCGGTAATATTTTCGTTTAAAATCCAAGTAGATAATTTTAGATATGATTCTAAAAATTGGGTAAGAATGCAAAGTATTCCAGTTATTAAAAATCCAATTAAGAATTGTTTTAACCTTTTTGCGATTGGAAGAAAACCTAATGCTAAAATATTTCTTTTCAATCAAGTATAAGAGTAACCAAGAAATAGCAATTATGAATAAAATTCCTATCATTGTACTTACTTGGTTTTAAATTATGCCAAAAACCTCCTAAAACCCAACTTACTTCTTTTTTAAAAGTTCGTTTTGCTCGCGCATTAAGTTTTTTAAATCGGATAAAAGCTCGATGTCTTTTGGCGTAACGGTCTTTTTATTTTCGGGATCTTGTGCATTTTTACGAAGTCGGTTCATTACTCTAATAACCATAAAAACTACAAAAGCAATTATTATAAAGTTTAAAAAAGCAGTTATCAACTCGCCGTATTCTATGGCAATGGCCGGAGAAGTAACCTCGCCGTTTACCTCTACCGCTTCTTGTAATATTAACTTTTTATCTTCATAATTAATACCACTGGTAAGCATAGACAATGGTGGCATCATAATTTTTTTTACCAGAACGTCTATAACCTTGTTAAAAGCCGCACCAATTATTACCCCTACGGCAATATCTATCATATTACCTTTTATGGCAAATTCTTTAAACTCTTTAATTATCTTCATCTTACTTTATTAGAATAACGTAGGTTGTGACTCGTCATCTTTTTTGTTATTGGCGTTATCGTCTTTTTCTTCTTCTATCTGATTCTTGTTATTTTCAGTAACTTCCTCTTCTTCGTCTTCTTCTTTATAGGCAATGGGTTCTAGTAAATTTAGTTGTTTTACCTTATCTGTGGTTAGTTGATTACCCTGGGCTTTTATACCTTTTACCGCAATAAACTCTTCTAAATTAAGCGTTTCGTTTGGTTTTCTTTCTTTGCCTTTTGCCTTTTTAAAAACCATTTCTAACCGCGGTATATAATCTGTAGAAATTAATTCTAATTGGGATTTAGGGTGCTCGGTAATAATAAGTTCTTCTCTTTCTGGATTTTCAATTAGGAAACGTTTTACATAATACCGCTCTTTTTCTCCTTCCCAATAAACTGCTGTGATTGGTTTTTCGGGAATCCATTTTTCCAATACCACGTATGCTTCATCAAAACGTGTAGTTAGTTCCGGAACAATGGTTTTTACTAAACCATCTTGCGTTACCAACAAAATTCTGTCTTCGCCTTTAAACTCTCCTATCAGTTCTCCTCTTTCATCTGTATTTAGACGTTGCACGACATCGTCAAACCAAATTTTTCTTGGTTTTAAGGTAGAAACGCCTTCTTCTTTTAGCTCAATTCGTTTCACGGCGTGTTTGGTAATTAAGTTCCCTTTCACGCCTCTTCCTTTAATCTTATAATCGGCAAAATCTACTTCAAATTTTAATTTTTTAAGTTGACCTTTTTGACGTAAATAAACCGTAACAACTTCTGCTTCCCCATTAGGGTTAGCCGAAAAATAAAGTACTTGCGTGCCGGGTTTTCCTTTGCCAACGCTATATTCTCTATCACGTGTTACAGATGTTACCGCAAAGCGTTTTAGATAATTATTACCGCCTTTACCATTTTTGTAAATAAGGTTATAAATGGTGCGTTTATCTTTTTTCTTAAAAACTGCAACGTGAATAATGTTTTTGCCAATAAACGTTTTGGTATCTACTTTGGTTACACGCATTGTCCCATCTTCCGTAAAGCAAATAATATCATCTATATCGCTACAATCTGTTACATATTCATCTTTCCGTAAAGAAGTACCAATAAAACCTTCTTTTCTGTTTACGTATAATTTTGTATTACGAATTACTACCTTGGTAGCTTCTATATCTTCAAATAAACGCAACTCTGTTTTGCGTTCGCGGTCTTGCCCGTAGTTCTTTTTAAGACTTTTAAAATAATCTATGGCAAAATCTATTAAATGCTCTAAGTTGTGTTTTACTTGGGCAATTTCATCTTCTAAAGCATCAATTTTTTGTTGTGCTTTGTCTAAATCAAAACGCGAAATACGTTTAATTTTAATTTCGGTTAACCGTGTAATATCGTCCGTAGTTATCGCTCTTTTTAGATGCCCAATATATGGTTGCAAGCCTTTATCTATAGCAGCAATTACGCCTTCCCAAGTTTCTTCTTCTTCTATATCGCGATAAATTCTTTTTTCTATAAAAATTCTTTCTAAAGAAGAGAAATGCCATTGTTCTTCGAGCTCGTGCAACTTTATTTCTAACTCTTTTTTTAAGAGCGACAAAGTGTGGTCTGTACTAAGACGTAAAATTTCTGAAACCCCAATAAAATGTGGTTTATGGTCTATAATTATACAGCTTAACGGCGATATAGAAACTTCGCAATTGGTAAAAGCGTACAGCGCATCTATAGTTTTATCTGGCGATAAATTGTTGGGTAAATGAATGAGTATTTCTACATTTTCTGCCGTATTATCTTCTATATGTTTTACTTTAATCTTGCCTTTTTCGTTGGCTTTTATAACAGAATCTATTAAACTGGAAGTTGTAGTACCAAAGGGTATTTCTGTTATAACTAACGTGTTTTTATCTCTCTGATTAATTTTAGCCCGTATTCTTACTTTACCGCCACGCAAACCATCATTGTAATTGCTTACATCCATAATACCGGCGGTAGGAAAGTCCGGAAATAACTTAAAACGTTTTCCTTGAAGATGCTTTATGGAAGCGTCTATAAGTTCGGTAAAATTGTGCGGTAAAATACGCGTACTTAAACCAACTGCGATACCTTCTGCTCCTTGCGCTAAGAGTAAAGGAAATTTTACCGGTAAAGTAACCGGTTCTTTTTTACGACCATCGTAAGAATTTTGCCATTCGGTTGTTTTTGGATTAAAAACAACTTCTAAGGCAAATTTAGAAAGACGTGCTTCTATATATCTTGGCGCTGCGGCGCGGTCTCCGGTTAAAACATTACCCCAGTTTCCTTGCGTATCTATTAATAATTCTTTTTGACCAATTTGCACCATAGCATCTGCTATACTGGCATCGCCGTGCGGATGGTATTGCATTGTATGCCCAACAATATTGGCAACTTTATTGTAGCGGCCATCGTCCAGATCTTTCATAGAATGCATTATACGTCTATGCACTGGTTTAAAACCATCTTCTACGGCCGGCACTGCACGTTCTAAAATAACGTAAGAGGCATAATCCAAAAACCAGTCTTTATACATCCCGGAAACTTTGGTTAAAACCTCTTGGTTATTCTCTTCTATATTTTGTTCGTTTTCTTCGTTTGGGTTTTCTATATCCATTAAGCAATAAAACTAATCGCGTTTTAATTTATACTTTTTTTTACTGAACTTCTTCTACAACATCTAACTCAACCCGCAAATTATCTATGATAAAGTCTTGTCTGTCGCTTGTGTTTTTTCCCATATAAAATTTCAGTAAATCTTCTATACCGGTATCTTTATCTATCATAACCGGATCTAAGCGAATATCTTCGCCAATAAAATATTTAAATTCATCGGGAGAGATTTCTCCCAAACCTTTAAATCGTGTAATTTCCGGTTTTCCTCTTAATTTATTAATCGCATTGCGTTTTTCTTCTTCAGAATAACAATAAATAGTTTCTTTTTTGTTTCTAACCCTAAAAAGTGGGGTTTGCAGAATATATAAATGACCTTCTTTAATTAATTCCGGAAAGAATTGTAAGAAAAAAGTAATTAGTAATAATCTAATGTGCATCCCATCTACATCTGCATCGGTTGCTATTACCACATTGTTGTAGCGCAACTCTTCTATAGAATCTTCAATATTTAAAGCCGCTTGCAAAAGGTTGAATTCTTCATTCTCATAAACAATTTTTTTGCTTAACCCGTAAGAGTTTAATGGCTTTCCTTTTAAGCTAAAAACCGCTTGGGTATTTACATCTCTAGATTTGGTAATACTACCGCTAGCCGAATCTCCCTCTGTTATAAACAAAGTGGTTTCTAAATTGCGCTCTTTTTTTACATCGCCTAAATGTATACGGCAATCTCTTAATTTTTTATTATGTAAACTGGCTTTCTTTGCACGTTCTTTTGCCAATTTTCGTATTCCGGAAAGATCTTTACGTTCTTTTTCTGCTTGTAATATTTTCTTCTGAAGTTTCTCTGCGGTTTCGGGATTACGGTGTAAATAGTTATCTAACTGTCGCTTAACAAAATCTAAAATATACGTACGAACCGTTGGCAGTTTGCCGCCCATATCTGTAGAACCTAATTTTGTTTTGGTTTGACTTTCAAAAACCGGCTCCATTACTTTTATGCTAATTGCAGATACAATAGATTTTCTAATATCGCTGGCATCAAAATTTTTTCCGTAAAACTCTCTTGCAGTTTTTACAATGGCTTCTCTAAAAGCAGATTGATGCGTCCCGCCTTGCGTGGTATGTTGACCGTTTACAAAAGAATTATATTCTTCGCTATATTGTGTTTTATTGTAGGTTATAGCAACTTCTATATCTTCTCCGCGCAAATGAATAATAGGAAAAAGCCTATCGTTTTCATTAATACGATCTGCCAATAAATCTTTTAAGCCGTTTTCTGAATAAAACTTTTCACCATTATAAACAATCGTCAACCCTGGATTAAGATAAACGTAGTTTTTAAGCATTTTACTCACATATTCTGAACGGTATTTGTATTTTTTAAAAATACTATCGTCCGGAACAAACGTAATTTTGGTACCGCGTCTACGCGAAGTTTCTTCTAAAAATTCTTCTTCTTGAATTTCTCCTTGAGCAAATTCTGCTGCAGCCGATTTACCTTCTCGGTTAGATTCTACTCTAAAAAAGTTAGATAAAGCATTAACGGCTTTGGTACCAACTCCATTTAATCCAACCGATTTTTTAAAAGCTTTGGTATCGTATTTTCCGCCGGTGTTCATTTTAGACACTACGTCTACCACTTTACCAAGCGGAATACCGCGACCATAATCGCGTACAATAACGCGCTGGCCTTGAATAGAAACCTCGATAGTTTTGCCGGAACCCATTACAAACTCATCTATAGAGTTGTCTAAAACTTCTTTTAAAAGAATGTAAATTCCGTCGTCTGCGCTAGAACCATCGCCCAATTTACCAATATACATACCCGGGCGCATCCTAATATGTTCTTTCCAGTCTAACGACCGTATATTATCCTCGGTGTACTTTGTTTCTTGTGCCATATAAGATTAATGCTGTACGGCTAATATAGTAGGTTTTAAGCGAAAATAAAACCTCTTTTTTAGAAAGTATTTAATTTTTTTTAAGCGCGCTATTTACGTAGATGTTTTTCTATAATCGCTACCAATTTTTCTTTACTGAAAGGTTTAATCAAAATATCATCTATGCCCGCAAGGTCTGCTTTTTGTTGAATTTCTCGTAATTCTGAAGCGGTTACGGCAATTATAGGAACTTCGTTTTGCGTGTCGCGAACTTTTTGAGATATTTCAAAACCATTCATACCGGGTATATTAATATCGAGTAAAATTAAATCGTATTCATTTTGCGTTATTGCTTGATAGCCTTCTTTACCTTCGCCTTTTATATCTAAATTAACCTGGTAAGCAGATAAGAATTTTTCTATAACCATACGATTAATTTTATTATCTTCTATAAGCAAAATGTGCGCATTGGCCAGCAATTTTTTGTTGGTTGCCAGTTTTTTATGAGTCGGTATATCTTTAATTTTAGCGCAGGTTAAGTCAAAATAAAAAGTTGTGCCTTTACCTAATTTGCTTTCTACTTGTATTTCGCTATCCATCAAGTCTAGCAACTTTTTTACTATAGAAAGTCCTAAGCCGGTTCCTTCCATAATACTGGTGTCTAGATTAACTTGCGAGAACTCGTTAAATATCTCTTCTTTTTTATCTTTTGGTATTCCGGCACCATTGTCTGTCACGGCAAATTGTAAAACAAGATCGTTTTCTTTTTCCTCTACCAATTTTATAGAAAGAATTACTTTTCCGCTTTTAGTGAATTTTATGGCATTTTCAATTAGATTTATTAAAATTTCAAAAAGTATTGTGCTGTCTATCATTACTTTTGAAGGAATATTGCTTGATAAGTCTACTTGAACTTTGCAATCATTTTTTTCTGCAGAAAATTGTACAGAATTGGTAATATTATCCGTAAAGCTTTTTAAATCTGTTTCTTTTGGTCTTATTTTTACTTTATGATTATCTATTTTACTAATGAGCAGCACATTGTTAATTAAACTCAACAAATAATCTCCCGAGAATTTAAGCGATTCGAGTAATTGTTTATTTCCTTCAGAAATTTCTTTTTCAGCCAACAAAAGAGAAGTTATACCAACTACACCATGTAACGGCGTGCGAATCTCGTGACTAATGCTATTAATAAATTGCGATTTCACTTTTGCCGCTGCATCTGCTTTTTGATTGGCTTTTTTTAAAGCTTCGTTATTTTGGTTTAAAAACTTAATTAATTTTCTTTTGGTGCGGTTTTCCTTAAAGATAATTATCAATAATATGAGTAGCACCACAAAAACAAATGTATAAACCCAGATTAATTTATTGCGAGAGGCTGCAATAGAAGCCATAAGCTCTTCGCCTCGTTTAGAAGTTTCTAGAGCTCGTTCGTATTCGGCGAGCTTAAATCGTATACCTTCTGCCCTTAGCTTTTCTGTGAGATCTCTGTTTACAAATATTTCTTTATACTTTAAATGCTCTTGCAAATTTCTGTATGCAGCTTGATAATTATTATTTTCCGCGTAAGCTTTACTACTGTATAAATAAGCGTATTGCAATTGCTCGTATAAATCGTACTGTTTTCCTAGAGCTATAGATCTTTTAAATAAACGTTCTGCTTGCTCAAACCTGTTTTTGTGCGTATAATATCTACCTAAAACGTGGTTAATACTGCTTCGTGTAAGTGGTTCGTCACCATCGTCTGGCGGGTTTTTTAAGTACTTTTGTAACCGACTAACATATGGCGTAACCTTATCTGGTTTGTTTTGGTCTAAATAATTCCAACATAAGTTTAAGGTTAAAGTAGCCGTGTATTGCGAATTAATTTTTTCTGCAAGATCTAAACCTTCAAGGTAATAGGCTTCAGATTTTTTAAAATTCTTGTCTTTTAAAGCCGTAACACTTCCTAATCCGTTGTAAATATCTACAATAAATAAAGTGTCTTTTAGCTCTTTTACAATAGACAAAGATTTGAGGTACTTTACTTCTGCTTTATCATAACTTCTGGTTATTTCGTCTACCAAACCTAGAAAATAATAAGCTTCTGCTTTAAAGTATTTGTTGTCTTTTTTGTGGGAAGCGTCTAAAAGTTTGTTGGCAATTTTTACGGATTCTACAAATTCGCTTTTTTCAAAATGCTCGTAACATTCTTCTAAATATTGCTCCAAAGAATCTGTAGTAACTTCTTTGTACTCTTGCGCAAATACAGGTAAGCCAAATAGTGTGAAAAGTAAAATACAAAAGTACCTTAGCATATATTTTTATTTAACCTTATGAAATACATTTGTATATACTGTTTTTTAGCCTGCGTTTAAAAATACGCAATTTACTACAAGCATAAATTTTTTGTACCGAAAAATATTAACATTTCATTAATAATAAGATTATTCCTTAGCTTTTCGATAAAAGTGTAAAAATACCCTATAAAAAAAGCCCGCTAACGGACTTTTTTAAAATTATTGGATAATATTTGCTAAAGAAGGTTTATTTAGACGTTAAATCTAAAATGCATTACATCGCCATCTTTTACAATATAATCTTTGCCTTCTACGCCTAATTTTCCAGCTTCTTTAATTTTGGTTTCATCTTTATACTTTTCATAATCTGCATAACTAATAACTTCTGCACGTATAAAACCTTTTTCAAAGTCTGTATGAATTACCCCGGCAGCCTGTGGAGCTGTTGCGCCAACAGGAATCGTCCAAGCTCTTACTTCTTTCTCTCCTGCGGTAAAATAAGTTTGTTGGTTAAGCAATTTATAAGCCGCCTGAATAAGTTTTGCAGCGCCGGCTTCTTCTAAACCAATATCTTCCAGAAACATTTTGCGCTCTTCATAATCTTCTAACTCTGCAATATCTGCTTCTATTCCTACGGCAAGTGTCAAAACTTCGGCATTTTCGTTATTTACAGCTTCTTTTACTTGCTCTACATATTTATTACCGGAAACTGCGGCTTCTTCATCTACATTACAAACATATAATACCGGCTTATCTGTTATAAATTGTAGAGGTCGTACAAAATCTACTCTATCTTCTTTATCTATTTCTAAGGCACGAATATTCTTACCGGCTTCTAAGCCTTCTTTAAGCTTTAATAAAACAGCTTCTTCTTTTTGCGCTTCTTTTTGGCCGGTTTTAGCGGCACGTTTTACTTTGTCTAATTTTTTTTCTACCGTTTCTAAGTCTTTTAGTTGCAACTCCATATCTATGGTTTCTTTGTCGCGCAACGGATCTACACTACCATCTACGTGCACCACATTATCGTTATCAAAACAACGCAAAACATGTAAAATTGCATCGGTTTCCCTTATATTTCCTAAAAATTGATTGCCTAAACCTTCTCCTTTACTGGCTCCTTTAACCAAGCCTGCAATATCTACAATCTCTACCGTGGCAGGCAAAACCCTTTCTGGTTTTACTATATCTTCTAAAACTTTTAAACGCGGATCTGGCACGTTAACCACCCCAATATTTGGCTCTATTGTACAAAAAGGGAAGTTTGCACTTTGCGCTTTGGCATTAGACAAACAATTAAATAAGGTAGATTTCCCTACATTTGGTAAGCCAACAATTCCTGCTTTCATAGTCGTTTATTTTAAAAAGCTGCAAATATAAAAAATGTTTGTTAATCATAGGTTTTTCCTTCCGTAAAGATTAAGTAAACATTAGTTTTTACTTATAAAAAATTAACAAGCATTCTCATTACATTTGGTATGTATAAATTAGAAAAACAAGCATTATGAGACGTTTACTAATAATTTTGGCTTTAGGTGCAGTAACTACAGGTTTTGCACAAAATGAAGACAAGTTGGAAAAAACTACAACGGTAAAAACCACCACCAAATCGAGTAAAGGGGTTAATGTAGATGTTAAACAACAAAAACATAAACATACAGAAACTTTAGAGCTTGAAAATAGTGATGAAACCAACCAGAGCGTAACCAGAAAAAAAAGTTTTAGCGCTACCAAAGCTATGATGGTAGATGGCAATCAATTTACTATTAAAAAAGACGATAAAGGTTATTTAATGATGGAAATGAATGATGGCCGTATGCAAGAATATGGTAAAATAAGAAAGATAGACGATAATAATGCCTATTTTTTAATTACCGAAGACAAACAGTCTATTGGCTTTTTTGATAGTGAAGGTAACTTTATTTTAAAAAGCTATGATCCCGATGCAGATATAGTAATTTCTAAAAAATACCGAATTAAACGATAAATTTTAGGATACATCCTAACAAAAAAATCTCCCAAATTTGGGAGATTTTTTTATGTCTTGTTTTGTTCAAAAATTTTATTCGTGGTGCATAAAAGCTTGTTTTTCTAACAAAGTCTCTTCGCTTTCTACGTGATCTTCGTCAGGAACGCAACAGTCTACCGGGCAAACGGCAGCACATTGTGGTTCGTCGTGAAAACCTTTACACTCGGTACATTTGTCCGGTACAATATAATAAAACTCATCACTTACGGGTTCTTGGGTTTCTTCGGCATTTACTTCTTTACCGTTGGGCAAGACTACATCGCCTTCCAAATCGGTGCCATCTGCATAACGCCAATCATCTGCTCCTTCATAAATTGCGGTGTTTGGACACTCCGGCTCACAAGCTCCACAATTTATGCATTCATCTGTTATAATTATTGCCATTTTTTTTCCTTTTATATTATGTAACTTTGCACAAAAATAAAGCCATTAGCATTCATAACCAAATTATATGAGACTAGAAACCCGTATAAAAGCTTTTACTGCCTTAGGAAATTTTTTAAAAGAGCATATTGCTCAATTTTCAGAAGAGAATAACGAAAAATCTATTTCTACAGCACAGCATGAAAAATTAGCGCAGGCTATAGAAATCAGTTTGCAACACAATGGTTGGTTTACAAAAGAAAATATCTATTTTTCTTTAAACGAATGGTCGCAAGCCCTTACTAAAGAAAAATTAGAAAATTGGACGAGCGCATACAACTTTTCTGCAACTAAGAAAACTGTTGCAATTATAATGGCGGGTAATATTCCGTTAGTTGGTTTTCACGATTTTCTTAGCGTACTTTTATCGGGCAATAAAGCTTTGGTAAAAATGTCTTCTAATGATAAATTTTTGTTACCGGCTTTAGCCGAAATGCTTATTGCATACAATAAAGATTTTGAAAATTTAATTGCTTTTGAAAAAGAACAACTCAAAAATTTTGATGCCGTAATTGCCACCGGAAGTAACAATACCGCGCGTTATTTTGATTATTATTTTAGGAAAAAGCCGGCAATTATTAGAAAAAACAGAAATGCGGCAGCTATTTTAACCGGGAAAGAAACCACAGAGCAATTAAAAGCTCTAGCCGAAGATATTTTTAGATACTACGGTTTAGGGTGTAGAAATGTAGCAAAATTATTTATACCTAAAAACTATGATTTTAGTGTATTTTTTGAAGCAATCTATGGTTGGCATCCTATTATAAATCATCATAAATACGCCAATAATTACGATTATAATAAAGCCGTATATTTAATGAGCAATATAAAACTATTAGACAATAATTTTCTTGTTTTAAAAGAAGACACCTCCTACTCTTCTCCTATAGCTTGCTTGTTTTACGAATATTATAATAATGAAGAAGAACTTTCCGTAAAGCTAAAAAACGATGAAGAAAAGTTGCAATGCATCGTTTCTTCCCTTCCGGAACATGTAGATTTTGGAGAAAGTCAACACCCTGCTTTAACCGATTATGCAGATGGCGTAGACACTTTGCAATTTTTAAGTAATTTGAATTATGAAAAAGCATAATTTTTGTGCCGGACCTTGCACTTTACCGCAAAGCGTTTTTGAGCAAGCGGCAGAAGCTGTAAAAAACTATAACAACAACGGACTTTCTATTTTAGAAATTTCGCATAGAAGCGATGCTTTTGTAGCTGTTATGGAAGAGGCAAGAGCCTTGGCTTTAGAATTGGCAGATTTGCAAAATAAAAAATATGAAGCGCTTTTTTTGCACGGGGGCGCCAGCACACAATTTTTGATGACGGCTTATAATTTTTTAGATAAAAAAGCAGCTTATTTAGATACCGGCGTTTGGTCTTCTAAAGCCATAAAAGAAGCAGAGTTGTTTGGAGAAATTGTACAAGTAGCTTCTTCAAAAGATAAAAATTACAATTACGTTCCCAAAAATTATTCTATTCCCAACGCAGATTATTTTCATTGTACAAGTAACAATACTATTTACGGGACGCAGCTAAAAGATTTTCCGCAAACGGGAATTCCTGTGTTTTGCGATATGAGCAGCGATATTTTTTCAAAAAAAATAGACTATAATCAATTTGACCTTATCTATGCGGGAGCCCAAAAAAATATTGGTACGGCAGGAACTGCTTTAGTGCTTATTAAAAAAGAATTGCTAAAAAAAATAAATAAGCAAGTACCTTCTATGCTCAGTTACCAGACGCATATAAACCGTAAAAGTATGTTTAATACGCCGCCTGTTTATGCAGTTTACGTGGCTTTGCTGAATTTAAAATGGCTGAAAAAACAAGGAGGAATAACCGCTATAGAATCTAAAAACCGAAAAAAAGCGGCATTAATTTATAAAGAAATAGACAGAAACCCTTTATTTTACGGTTTTGCCGAAAAAGAAGATCGTTCTATGATGAACGCTACTTTTTTCTTAAAAGACAAGAACTTAAGCGATAGATTTGATCATTTGTGGCAAAAAGCAGGAATAAACGGTCTAAAAGGTCATAGAACAATAGGCGGTTATCGGGCATCTATGTACAATGCCTTGCCTATAGAAAGCGTAGAGCTTTTGGTTGAAAAAATGCAAGAATTAGAGAAGAATATTTAATTGAAAATTGACGAATGAAAATACTAATTAACCATAAAATTTCGGCGAAAGCCTTAAACGCATTAAAAGACAAGCCATTAGAATTAAAAATGGCTAAAGTTGCTCAAGCTCAACTAAAAAATTACTTAAAAGAACACGAAATTGAAGCCGTTGTGGTTGGTAAAGACACAGAGATACACAAAGGTATTATAGAAGATTGCTCTTCTTTGCAACTAATAATAAATACGGTAGAAAATAACACAAACATAGATTTAAACGCAGCTAAAGCTAATAATATTAAGGTTTTAAACTGTGGCGACGTCTCTGCCAGAAGCGCGGCAGAACTGGTATTTGCACATATATTTTCTGGCGCAAGAAATTTACATAATGCCAATAGAGATATGCCTTTAGAAGGCGAAACAAACTTTAAAAGTTTACAGAAAAGTTATACCAACGCGCTAGAATTAGAAGGTAAAACCTTAGGATTAATTGGTTGGAATAGCGTTGCCACGGAAGTTGCAAAAATTGGTTTAGGTTTAGGAATGCATCTGATGGTAAACGATAAAAACACCGACCCAAAAAACCTCTCTATAGAATTTGCCAATAAACAAAAAGTAGATTTTAATCTGGAAACCAACACCAAAGAAGAGGTTTTAAAAGCAGCAGATTTTTTAAGTTTGCACCACAATCCGGAAAAGCAGTATACTATTGGTAAAAAGGAAATGGAAACAATGAAACCAAACGCCGGAATAATAAACGTAACCAACGGCAAACTTGTAGACGAAGTGGCTTTGGTAAAAGCTTTAGACGATAAAAAAATACGTTTTGCAGGTTTAGACCGTTTTGAAAAAGAACCTAACCCCGAAATTCAGTTATTAATGAATCCCGCAATTTCGCTTAGTCCTAACATTGCTGCCAGAAGTGTAGATGTTCGGGAAAAAGAAAGTATGAAAATTGCAGAATTAATCCTTAATCAAACTAACCTATAATATGAAAAACTTACTAAGTTTACTTTTAGCAGTCTTTATTATTAGCGTTGCCAGCGCTCAAGTACAAACCGGAAAAGCTTCTTTTTATGCCAATAAATTTGAGGGGCGTTTAACCGCAAGTGGCGTAAAATACCATCATAATAAACCAACGGCAGCACACAGACATTTACCTTTTGGTACAAAAGTACGCGTTACCAATATGGCAAACAATAAATCTACCGTGGTAGAAGTAAACGACAGAGGACCTTTTGTTGGCGGAAGAATTATAGATTTATCTAGATCTGCTGCAAAAGATTTAGATTTTATAGGAGCCGGCGTAACCGATGTTATTATTGAAGTTGTTGGCAATCCGGGAGACGATATTCAAGATTTAGAGCCAAGCGTGACAAGTACCACCACAAACACCACCAACACAGACACAAACCAAACCGAAAATACAGATACAACTTCTACCAATACCGTGCAACCGGAAGAGTTTTATGAGCTTTCTATAAATAGGATTAAACCAGATTGGTTTGGCGTGCAAATTGGTAGCTTTCAAGAACTGGCAAATCTAATTAGATTGGCAGATAATTTAAAAAGCAGTTATCAAAAAGATATAACCGTACAGGTAAAAGATATTAACGGTGTAAAAATATACTCTTTGGTTATAGGTAAATTTAATAAAAGAGAAAAAGCAGATCGTTTTAAAACGCGCGTAGATAAAAAATATCCAGATAGCTTTATTGTAGATTTTGCGCAGCTAACCAGTAATTAATTGTTTATGAAAAATGCAATAATTTATTTTTTTCTCGTATTACTTCTTGCGGCCTGCAAGACATCGCAAAAAGATGCTACTCAAAAAGAAACGTCTTCTGTAGAAAATTCTAATAGTCATCTAGCGTATGAAGTTCTTATAAAAGAACCCGGCTTTTTACGTTGGAAAGAAAAACAGCCGCAAATAAGCGCCTATAAAGTAGATTTTTTGAAAGAGAAAAATGCTACTTACATTAGTAATTTCAATAAACGCGTAAATAATTCTGAATACAGCAATAAGTTATACCCGTCTAAAATAAATTACAACAAAAACCAAGATTACAGCAAAGAAGTACATTACAACCTGTACAATTACTTTATTTATTTTCAAGAGAAATATAAGCAACACTTATGAAAAAATTAAAAGAACGTTGGGGCATTAGTTCTAACTTTCAGCTAAGTATAATTTTTATTGTTTTTGCTATAACCGGCTCACTTTCTGCATATTTGGCTAAGCCTGTTTTAGATTTATTAAATATTACTAGAGACCACTTTTCGGAAAGTTTCTTTTTTGGCGGACTATTTTATTACTTCTTGCGCATTACGTTAATCTTCCCTATTTACCAAGTTCTTTTGGTGTTTAACGGCTGGGTTTTTGGGCAGTTTAAGTTTTTCTGGTCTTTCGAAAAAAAGATGCTGAGTAGAATGGGCTTGGGTTGGATGTTTAAGGAATAAGTTTAAAATAAATAGAAACGTTTCTTTCCGTAAAGGGAATCATCTCTACTTGTAAATACGCATAAGCGAATTAATTTATGAACAGAATTAACTCGATTTTTTTTCTTCTTTATGTTTGCCACAAGTAGGACAAGTTTCAATTTCTGCCTTTCTATATCTAACACCATCTAACTTTTCTACAACAAATTTTTTAACTTTAATATAGCTGTCGCGATGGTTTTTGACATCTATTTGCTTGTCTTTAAAAACCTTGCGTATTTTCCCGTCGTATTCCTGGTGTCCCCAACAAACAGGGCAAGTCCCTTCCGGGGAAGTGTTTGTGGTTTCTTTTTTGGGTTTTCTAAAATAATTGATGATGTTGTCTATAAAATCCATAACGCTAAAACTTTTATTGTTTATTACTTAAATTCTAATCCGGTTTTTTAGGATTTAATGGCCGTATAACCAACTCGTCAATAAGCATATTGTCTGGGGTTTGTAAAACATGTAAAATAGTATTGGCTAAATCTTTGGGTTGTAGCATATTTTGATGCGAATCTATCCCGGAACTTTTAAAAAAATCTGTTTCTATAGAACCTGGATTAAAACCGGTTACCTTTATGTTTTCCCAACGTAATTCTTTAGCTAACGCGCTGGTAAAACCGCGCACACCAAATTTAGTTGTACAATAAGCGGTACTTTCTGCGCGGCCGGTTATACCTAAAACCGAACCAATATTTATAATGTGTTTGCTTTCGGGTGTTTTTTTCATGTAATTAACAAGATTGGAAGTAATATAAAACAGACCGTTTAAGTTACTATTCATCATTTTTAGCCACTCCCCTTCCGGTATTTCGTCTATTTTATTGAATTTTCCCAAACCTGCATTATTTATTAATATTTGCGGAATGTTCTTGGTATCAAATGTGTTTTCTATCCATTTTTTAACCGCTTTTTCTTCAGAAATATCTAAAACAACCGGTACAAAATTGTTGCCTACTTCTTGTTGTATAGCGTCTAAAGCAGATTTTGTTCTTGCCAAACCGTAAACTTTTGCGCCATTTTCTACTAAGGTTTTAGCTATAGCTTTTCCTAATCCGCTACTAGCGCCGGTAACTATTGCTGTTTTATTTTCAATTTTCATATAGAAATTTTTATTTTTTAATCTTAATCTGCTTTATAAACCAACTCACCGTCTACTATTTTTGCCGGTCGAGTATACGGATGCTCGGTTTGTTTATTTTCTGCCATAATATGTAAAACTTCCCAACCTTCCGCTTTAAGCGCATCTGCAATCATAGAACGATGACAACGCCACCAAACCGCTTCGGCACACATTATGGCAACATGCTTAGATTTTGCTAATTTTTTTAGAGTATTTAAACTTTCTTTAAAAGCATCTGTCTCCATATAATCAGCATAACCTCTAAACGATTTATTGCGCCAAACTGCATTTTTTGATTCTGGTCTGGGCGTTCTTCTGCCACCTAAATCTTTTATATGCTTGTAAGCGATATTTTCTTGAGGTAAAGATTCTGCCAGCGCTTCTTTCTTAAAATGCGGAAATTTTCGTGATCCCGGAAAACTTCTTACATCTACCAGCAATTCTATTTTAGAAGCTTTTAGCATTGCTAAAAACTCTTCTAAACTATGCGTAGAATGTCCTATGGTATAAATGGTTTTAGCGCTTTCTTTTGTCATAATTAGAGTTTTTACAAATTAATATTTTAAAAGAAAAAGCTATTATTAAACATAAACAAAAGCTTCAAGTTTTAACGATGCAGAAATTTTCATAAAAACAATTTTCTTTTTAAGAACAACGTTTTACTATTCCGTAAAGGAAAAATTTTTCTTAATAAACTATCAGCGCTAAACAAAATGCTCTTTGTCGTAAAAGACAAAGAGCATAAAATACCTTATATTTTTGACACAAATTGTCAAACCTAAAATTTTATAAAAGCGTTGCCTCCATAGTGATTTTTAGTGATAAAGCTTTGCTTATTGGGCAATTATCTTTTGCCGTGCGGGCACACTCCATAAACTTGTCTTTATCTATATTTGGTATTTTTGCTTTAAGGTCTAAATGCGACTCTGTTAACTCCAGCTCGTCTGCATTCATAGTTACCGTGGCAGAAACGTCTAAAGAATCTGGGGTAAAACCTTCTTTGCCTAAAATAAGGCTTAAAGCCATTGCAAAACAACCCGCGTGCGATGCTGCAAGCAGTTCGTCGGGATTGGTATTATCTTCGTTTTCAAACCTAGATGCATACGAGTATGCGGCTTTATCTAAACTTTTACTGGCTGTGGTTATTTTTCCGTTTCCTTCTTTTACCGAGCCGCTCCATACGGCATTAGCTGTTTGTTTCATAGTTTTTTAATTTTAAGGTTTATTAGTATTATTTTTCTGCTACTATAGCAAAGGCTGTCATTTGTTTTTCGTATTGTCTAAAAATCTTCCGCATTTGTTTTATGCGTTTTCTTTCTATAGGATGCGTTAAAACATTGTAACCAATTTTTAAAGTTCCAAATAAGCCTTCATCGCTCAAAACTCTAATTGGTTCTAAAAGATGCATAGGATTTTTATATACTTCTTTTATTTTAAAACCTTCTTTGGTTAACAATTCGCACCACTCATTTTGCGTTAACGGTCGCGCATTTACCCGAATGGTTTGCGCCAATTTAAGCTGTATGCCACCTTTTGTTCTGGGGTCTAAATTGTTTGGTGTCAAACCCAATTCGTGAATTCCGTAAAGGCCGCCTTTTTCTAAAATGCGGTAGGCTTCTGCAATAATTTCAGATTTTCTGTGATCTGCTTGCATAGTTAGCATTGCTTCGCCAATTACTTTAGAAGCTTGACCTTCTTGCAAGCCTGTATTGGCTGCGTTGGTATTTATAATTTTGCGGTTATTACCACTAATTTTTCTCTTTAGATTTCTGGCGGCTTCTTCATTAAGCTCTATACCGGTATAAGATTTTGGATTTTTTTGCAGTAAAAACTGGGCGGTAAATCCTATTCCGGGCGCAAATTCTACCAAATTATCTTGCTTGTTAATATCTAAAAGATCTATTAACTTCAAGGTGAGTTCTTTGCCTCCCGGACGCAAAACTTTTTTGCCCATTTTGGCTAAAATCCAATGTCCTTGTTCGGTATTTATGGTTTTATGGCTCATCAAGATTCTTTTGCTACATTTTCTACGCGTTTTGCGCTATCTGCCTTATTTAAGCTAAGTCTCACTATGCTGTCTTCTAAAGCTTTTAAATCGTGTGGCACATTTCCTTCTAGACAAACTAAAGCACCTTTTTTTAAGTTGTGCTTGTCTCCGTTTACACCAAATTCTATTTCTCCTTCAAAAATTTCTACTACAATAGGAAAAGGCGTTTTGTGCTCTTTCATTACCTGTTCTTTCTTAAAAGCTATTCTAATTTCTTTGCCGGCATCTGTTTCTAACAATACTTTTATTGCGGGACGTTTTTCTTGGTATTCTAATGCTGAAGTTAAAGAAGCTGATTTCATATATATTGTTTTTTATTATTTAGAATGATTCAAAATTACGAAATAATTTATACTTTACGGAATTATCTGCGGAAAATTTTCGGTTTAAACCGAAAACTTAAAAAGTATTTATATTTCAACCAGATTGTTGTGTATAAGCTCTATACCAAAGTAGAAAAGACAGCCCAATTTAAGCAGTTCTACACCGATATAATAAAAGTGTAAATTGGTTTTTTCTAGTTTTACGCCTTTTATTATTTTATCTGCTCTTTTATTTAGTTTTGGTAACAAGATAAAACTTTGACTTAGTAGACAAAGCATACAAAAAAACAAAAGTGCTTTATCTGCTAAGAATAATTGATTTGAAATTAGAAAAACAATTGCAATAATAATTGCCAAAGTCCACTCTACTTTATTTAATGCGCCAAAAACCAATTTCCCGATACCAAGTCCTAGGGGTAAATTTATGCCCGGTGCTCTAAATTTTAACCAAGCTTCCATAAAGCTAATAGAAAGTACAAAACCAATCCAGATAAAGCTTGCGGCAATAGCAATAATTGTAGCGGTTACAATGCTCATTTTATCATCAAGTTATCTAATTATTAAAAAAAAGATTTATAGAGGTCTTGCTTCCAATACATTATAAAATAAAACAACCCAAATGCTATTACGATAATTAGCAACGCCCAAATCCAGGATGGAATTGCACGCGGATTTTCTGAACCTTTTATGATAAACTTATCGTTGGTTTCGCTTCCGTACGCATTTATTACGATAGCAGTTTGACTGTCTATTACTTCGTTATCTTTTAGACCTATTACAGAAATTTCAGGACCGTTTTTTACTTCAAACGGAATAATTTTAATACCCTCTACTTCATTAGAAGATTTGGCTACTATTTTAAGTTTATGTTTGCCATCTGGTATTTTGGTGGTGTCTAAAGTAAACTTAACGGGTGGGGCAAACTCTGCAAAAGGTTGTTGCTCTTCGTCAAGAAAAACTTTTATTACCCTATTATCTTCAATTTTATCAGAATCCTTCATCTTTGGTTATATTTTTAATGTGTTTAGGGTCTTTTTCTTCGGGTTTGATTAAAAATTTAATGCTCATAAACAGGGTTGCCAACACAATAATTACGGCTACCCAGATTATAATAGCATCTAGCATTGCATTAGATTGCGGCGGATTGCCGTTGGTTGCAGATGTTGGTTCGCAAAAAAGTTGTGCTTCCGCATTAGCGTAAATTAAGAGAATAAATACTAGAAATAGATGCTTGGTTTTCATACGATTACTGATTTGCTTCTTCGGATAACGAACTTCTTACTTCTTTTACATCTTCTTCTTTTACTTCCGGTGCTTCGTTGCCCCAGCTGTTGCGCTCATAATTCATAATGGCAGCTACTTCTGCATCTGTTAATTGGTCTGCAAAGCCCGGCATTGGGCCGTAATCTTCCATTTCTTCGTAGCCTTCTAAAATTATTTTAATCATTTTTTTAGGATCTTGGTTGTTTACAGTTTCACTTCCCGCCAAAGAAGGAAATGCTCCCGGAACGCCTTTTCCGTTTGCTTGGTGGCAAGCAGAACAGGTATTCATATATAGTTTTTTACCATCTAAACCACTAGATCCACCAGCATTTGCCTGCGCGTTGCCTGACGGTTCTTTTACTTTTGAAAAAGGAATAAACTCCGGAGCGCTATTTTCTGGCATTTCCGGCTGTTTTAAAGATTGTAAGTAAGCTACCAATTGCATAGCCTCTTCTGTAGCAATTACCTGTTTGCCGGATTCTTGCAAATACTCTTTAGGAACGGCCACCGTTACATCTTCTTCTTTTACCGCGCTACTGTCTATTTCTTCAAAAAGCCACGGAAAACTAGGCATAATAGATTCTTTAGAAACTGCTCTAGGATTATAAAGGTGTAATAATTGCCAAGCTGCGCCGGGTTGTCGTTTTCCTATGTCTGTTAAATCTGGCCCGGTACGTTCGCTACCCAAAATAGAAGCAGATTGTCTCCAAACATCTAAACGTTGTTTACTGTAATGATAATCTTCCGGAATAGAAGGACGTTCTCCCCAGACATTATCCATCTCTATATTTCTAACTTGTTGTGTATGGCAAGCAACACAACCTTCGCCCACGAAAACCTGCAAACCTTTAAACTCTTTTTCGGTTAAATCTTCTTGTTTTGGTAAAGGTTCATAGCTTTCCATTTGAAAGGCCGGGATTACCGCAACGCCTATACTTAACACTACAAAAACACCGAAAGCTGTAAGCACTAAAGCTTTATGATTGGTATTAAAATCTAACATAATTAATTTTTTAAACGGTTACCGATTCTCCTTTTACAGTTTCTATTTTATGGGTTACTTTTTGCGGACGTTTTTTTACCATATAGTAAAAGTTATAGGCAAAAACCAAATGCGAAATAAACATTAGCGTACCTCCTACTGCACGCCAAACCCAATAGGGTTGCATTAAAATAACCGACTCTATAAATGGTTCTCCTTCCATCCAGCTTAATCCTCTTAACGTTCCGCCAACCATTAAAGAAATCATATAGGCAAAAAGACCAATAAATGCCAGCCAAAAATGCGCTCCTACTAATAATTGTGGAGGTTCTTTTCCGTTTAGTTTAGGAACAATGGTATAAACACAAGCCCAAAGAATAAAAGAGATTATTCCGTACATCGTCATATGCGAGTGCGCCACATTAAAATCTGTAAAGTGCCACACATAATTGGTAAATCTAAAAGCTTGAAAACTTCCTTGGCTAGAGCCAACAAAATAAAAAATAACACCAACCAAAAAGAATGGTAATACGTAACTTTTAGAAATATGATTCCAACTGCCGCGCATTGTCATTAAAAAGTTTGTAGTTCCTGCAATAACCGGAATAAACATTCCTACACTAAAAACAATAGCAACCGTTTGTAACCACCAAGGCAACGGACTAAATACAAAGTGGTGGGTACCAATCATGGTGTAAAATAACATCTGCGTCCAGAATGCCAAAACTCCCAATGAATATGAATAAATGGGTTTGTTTAAAGTTGCCGGCAAATAGTAATAAACCAAGCCTAAGGTAAATGTCATAAACCACATTCCTACACCTTGGTGCATATAATAACCTTGCACCACCGTTTCTCCAAGACCGTTTTGATAGAACGGTAAATACCCGATTATGGCCAACACAACCGTCCAAATTAACGAGGCTAAAATAAACCAGTTGGAAATATAAATCTCGCTGATTTTTCGGGAAGCAACGGTTTTGTAAAAATTGTAGAAAGTAATTACTAAGCCTATAGCAAACATGAGCATAATTGGCCAAATATATTCTCGGTATTCGCCGCCGCCATTATTTATACCGCTCATTAGGGCTATATTACCAAATAATACGGTGGCATTAATGAGTAACCAAGCTATTTTGGCTTTTTTGTAACTGTGTATTTTGGTGTTAGAAGTTCTGGCTATTACAAAATACCCCAGACCAATCATAGCTAAAGATGCCCAGCCCCAAAATACGGTATTGGTATGCACCGGCCGCAATCTGCCAAAAGAAAGCCAAGATATATTATCTAGTTCCGGCCATACAAATTTAAACCCTAAATACTCGCCAATAAAGGTCCCGAAAACAAGCCAAAAGGTTGAGGCAGCCAAATAGTAAGTAACTATTTCTTTTAATTTTTGAGGTGTTTCTATGCTTAGCGGTGTTTTTTTCTTTTCATCAAAAAAAGAATTGTTGGGATCTTTTTTTACCCGTTTTATCAAGCCTTTTTTATCTACCGCTTTATTTTTGCTTCCTAGCTCATCCCCTTTTAGATTGTATTTAAGCGCTTTTTTTCTGTTTTCGAGAATTTGGTCTATTTCTTCGTTTTCCAAAGCGGTCAATTCATCGCTAAAAGCAATGCGTTCTTTTTCTATTTTTTTCTGTTTAAGCCTATCTATATAGGCATTCATTTTTGCTAAAAAAATGATTACCGCAACAAATAGAACGATAATAATTAATATAACGGTACCAATAATTCCGGGACTGGTTTCCCAATTATCGGTCATTTCGTTTTGTGCGTTTGCTAAAAAAGGAAGCAGTATTCCTACGGAAAATAAAAGGAAATTTTTAATAGTTTTCATAAACAATAACCTTAAGACGTTTTGTTATTTTTCGGTTTAACCGAAAAGCATTTTTCTTGTCTTTCTAATTTTTGACAAAATTAGCGGGTGGTTTCTCGGCATTTTATGATTGCACGCATAAGAAGTGGTTTTACGTCTTTTGTCAAAGAAGTTTTTAAAATATTTACTTTACGAAAACAAACTAAAGGTATTTATTTTATATTTTATAGTTTGTTGTATTTCAACACTAAAAACATCATCATCTAACTATATACTTTAATTTAAAATTTTAGTTTTGGCATTTATTTTTTGGAAAGCTTTTATTTAAGTTTTAGCAATTCTTTAAGAAAGAATTGCTTTACGGAAATAAAAAAAACCGACTTGATGAAAGTCGGTTTTTTGTTAGGTAAAATTTACCTGAATTTAAGCAGATTTACTTATGCGTGTTGTAAATCGTGTTTTCCTTCTTTAATCTCTTCGATTAACTTATCGTTAAACGCATCTAAATCTTTTGGAGATCTACTGGTTACAAAAGCCTCGTCTACTACCACTTCTTTGTCTACCCAAAGCGCTCCGGCATTTTCTAAATCTTTTCTTATAGAATGGTAAGAAGTCAATGTTCTACCTTCTACAACATCTGCATTAATTAAAGACCAAGGGCCGTGGCAAATTGCGGCAACGGGTTTACTTTGCTTAAAAAAGTCTCTAATAAAAACTAAAGCATCTTCTTCTACTCGTAATAAATCCGGATTTATTACGCCGCCGGGCAATACCAAAGCGTGGTATTGTTTTGCGTTTACTTGATCTACTGTTTTGTCTACATCGTATTCGTTAGACCAATTACCATCATTCCAAGCTTTAATTTTTCCGCTTTTTAGACTAACAATGTCTACATCAAAGCCTTCTTTTTCCATCGCATCTTTAGGCGATTTTAATTCGCTTTCTTCAAATCCGTCTGTAGCTAATATTGCAATTTTCTTTTCCATAGTAATATTTGTGTTATTAAAATTTCTTTTTCACAAAATTAAGCACTATATATTTTATTATTACTAAACCTTTAATAAAAAAGATTGCATTAGTGTTAAAAAAACTTAAGAAGATAGCTTATCTAAATCTTTTTTGTTGCGTTCTATATCTCTGCGTTTCTTTTTAAGTTCTTCCATCTCTTGGTAATAAGCGGGTTCTGCTAATTTGCTAGGTTGTATATCTTCATTTCTATATAAAGCGTATTGCACGGTAAATTCTGCACCAAAAAATAGAATCATGCAAGAATAATATACCCACAATAAGATCAAGACAACAGAAGACGCCCCACCATAAACTGAAGCCGGATCACTTTGCCCAAAGTAAAAACTCAAGACATATTTTCCTACCAAAAACAAAATAGTAGTTAACGAAGCACCAATAAAAGTGGTTTTCCATTTTATTTTAATATCCGGCAATAAACGTATTATACTGGCAAACAAGAAACCTATAAAAATGTAGCTTAAAAGAAAATTTATAATCGTTACTGTATAAGAAGTTAGTTTGGGTGCATAAACGCTAATATATTCACTTAAATAAGAGATTAAAGTGGTAACCACCAAAGAAACCAACATAAGAAAGCCAATTACGAAAATCATTCCTAAAGAAATTACCCTATCTAAAATTATCCCTTTTATATTTTCGTTTTTTGGGCGTACGCTCCAAATATTATTCATTGCTTGTTTTAGTTGAAAAAACGCACCGGTAGCACCAAATATTAATACGCCAATACTAATAATTAATGTAAAAAAACTACCGTCTTCTATGGCTGCTTTCTCTATCATAGATTGAATAGAATTAGCACTTTCCGGACCAATAATATCTGCTATTTCGTTTATTAATTTCTCTTCTACATTAGATCTTTCAAAAAAATAACCGGCAATCCAAGTTACAATAAGCAATAAAGAAGGAAGTGAAAACAGCGTGTAATAAGCTACCACTGCACTATGCTGAAAAGGATCGTTCTTCATCCAATTTTGGTAGGTTTTTTTAAGTACCAGTAGTTTTTCTTTCATTCTCTCCTTTTTATTGTTTCTTAAAAATAAAAAATCTGCCCGGTTAGGCAGATTTTAAGTAGTTAAAAATGCGCTAAATTAAGCAATACGCTTAACAAATTGCCCATCTCTACGTTTCTTCTCCTCACGTAATAACGCCAACTCCCTACCGGTTTGTCCTTTTACAGATGAGTTTTCTTGCGCTCTACGAATAAGATAAGGTATAACATCTCTTACCGGCCCAAATGGCACCAATTTGGCTGCATTGTAACCGTTAAGTCCAAGATTAAAACTAATATGATCACTCATACCAAATAATTGGCTAAACCAAATACGTTCATCATCTTTAGCTATATCTTTTTCATCCATGAGTTGCATGGCCAAATAACTGCTTACTTCGTTATGCGTTCCTATATATAAGTTTATGTCATCTAAATGTTGCATTGCATAATAAAGAACCGCATTAAAATTAACGTCTGTAGCTTCTTTATCTTCACAGATTGGCGTAGGATAGTCTTTTTTTGAAGCACGTTCGTTTTCTTTTTCCATATAAGCCCCACGAACAATTTTGGCTCCTATTTTAAAACCTTTATTCTTGGCGCGTTTATGCAAGTCTTTTATGTACTGTAAGCGGTCCCAACGGTAACATTGTAAAGTGTTGTATACAATAATTTTTTCTTGGTTGTATTTTGCCATCATCTCTTCCAGCAAATCGTCTGCGGCATTTTGCATCCAGCTTTCTTCGGCATCTGCTAGTACGCGCATACCTAGTTCGTGCGCCAATTTGCAAATATTATCTACGCGTTTTTGAATGTTTTCCCACTCTTTTTGTTCTTTTGGCGTTAAGGTTTCTTCTGCAGAAACTTTTTCCCAAATTGCAAAACGTCCAATCCCGGTTGGTTTAAAAACCGTAAACGGAATCTCATCGTGCTCTTTAGCAAAACGAATTAACCCCATCTTGATATCCATAGCTTTATCAAACTCTTCTTCGGTTTCTTTTCCCTCCGTAGAGTAATCTAAAACGCTATGTACGTGCATGCCGTGCATTTTTTTAATGATGTCTAAAGAATCTTCTTTAGAAACCCCGCCGCAAAACATATCAAAAATCGTTTTTTTAATCAATCCTTCTATTGGTAAACGTATAGACAAAGCAAAATTGGTGGCGCGCGTCCCAATATCTACCAGTGGTCCTTTGTTCATTAAAGAAAAAATCCACAAAGCTTTTTTTAACTCTTTATCACTTTTTAAAGCAAATGCGCGCTTGGTGTTATTAAATATTTTTCTAACCATTTTTTTACTGAAAATTTTTACAAATATAAGCTGCAAGAAACAATAATTTAATTATTCTGTTTAATTTCGCAGACGATTTAACGCAAATTTTAATGAAGTCTATTCAATCTGTTAACAACTTTATATATTTTGGAAAACCGGGATATTCACAGCTCAATACTATCCTAGAAAAATTAAAACCTTCTAAAATATTTATCCTTACCGATAGTAATACCCAAAAATTTTGTGCTTCGCTATTTCTGCAACAACTACAAACCAATATTGATATAGAAGTTTTAGAAATTGAAGAAGGCGAAAAACATAAGAACTTAGAAACCTGCCAAGCGCTATGGGAAACGCTATCAGATTTTGAAGCAGATCGTAAAGCTTTGCTAATCAACTTAGGCGGTGGCGTGGTTACAGATTTGGGCGGTTTTGTAGCTTCTACCTTTAAGCGCGGTATTTCTTATATAAACATCCCAACCAGTCTACTGGCAATGGTAGACGCTTCTGTTGGCGGTAAAACCGGAATAGATTTGGGTTACTTAAAAAACCAAATTGGTGTAATAAACAATCCCGAAACCGTACTTATAGACGTAGCTTACTTAACTACTTTACCGCAAGAAGAAATGCGCAGTGGTTTGGCAGAAATGCTTAAACATGGCCTTATTTACGACGCTGATTACTGGGAGAAAATGAAAGATTTAAGCAAATTAACCTCTAACGACTTAGAACAACTTATTTACGAATCTGTTATAATAAAAAACACTATTGTTTGCCAAGATTTAGAAGAAGATGGTATACGTAAAACCCTTAATTTTGGTCATACTTTGGGGCACGCCATAGAATCATATTTTATGCAAAACACTGCTAAAAAGAGTTTGCTGCACGGTGAAGCAGTAGCTATTGGAATGATTTTAGCAGCTTATCTTTCTACCAAATTAACCGGCTTGTCCGGCAAAGAATTAGCAGAAATAAAAGCAGTTATTCTGCATAATTTTCAGCGTGTTGCCTTTGCCGATGAAGACATACAGCCCATTATAGATTTACTGAAATTTGATAAAAAGAACTCGCACGGTAACATAAACTTTGTGCTTCTAGAACAAATTGGTAAACCTATAATAGACTGCAAAGTTTCTAACTCTTTAATTAAAGAGGCCTTTAATTTTTATGCCGAATAATTACAAGATTTGCTCGGCGTGGGTTTTGGTTTTCACCTTTTTAATTATCTCTTCTATTTTACCTTCTTCGTCTATAATAAAAGTAGTACGTAAAATACCTTCGTATTCTTTTCCCATAAACTTTTTTGGTCCCCAAACGCCAAAAGCATCAATCATTTCTTTGCTTTCGTCTGCAATTAACGGAAAAGGCAAATCGTGTTTTTCTTTAAAATTTTGTTGTTTTCTGGGAGAATCTGCACTTACGCCCAATATTTCAAAGTTATTATCTTGAAAGTTACGCCAGTGATCGCGCAAATTGCAAGCTTCTGCCGTGCAACCCGGCGTATTTGCTTTCGGGTAAAAAAAGATGACTAACTTTTTTCCTTTATAATCTTCTAATTGGTGTTTATTTCCGGCTTGGTCGTGCACAGAAAAATTAGGCGCCTTCTCGCCCGGCTCTAATGTTATCATAATTCTTATTTTTGTTTAAAAATAGCCAAAATGACCAAACAAGAAAAAGTTGCGTTTGTTATAAATAAGTTAAATGAGATATATCCCAAAGTTGCCATCCCGTTAGACCATAGAGATCCGTACACTTTATTAATTGCAGTTTTATTATCTGCTCAAAGCACAGACAAAAAAGTAAATGAGATTACTCCTATTCTTTTTAAAAAAGCAGATACACCGCAAAAAATGCTTACACTTAGTGTGGAAGAAATAAGGGAAATAATAAAACCGGTAGGTTTATCGCCTATGAAAGCAAAAGGAATTTACGGTTTGTCAGAAATTTTGTTAGAAAAGCACGACGGAAAGGTTCCCGCCAGTTTTGAAGCGCTGGAAGAGTTACCAGCCGTAGGACACAAAACTGCCAGCGTTGTAATGTCGCAAGCTTTTAATGTACCGGCTTTTCCTGTAGACACGCATATACACAGACTTATGTATCGTTGGAATTTATCTACGGGCAAAAGCGTAAAACAGACAGAAAAAGATGCCAAACGGCTTTTCCCTAAAGAAATATGGAATAAACTGCATATACAAATTATACTTTACGGAAGAGAATATTGTCCGGCCCGCAGTTGGAATTTAGAGCAAGACGAAATTACCCAAAAAATAGGTAGAAAAAGCGTCATACAAGCGTACCACAAAAATAAGAAAACCCGAAAATAATTTTTCCGGGTTTTTCAAAGTTTAGTTTAGCAGGGTATCAAATTGCATAGCGTTTTTACTGTTTGTAATGCATAAAGCTTTAGAATAATTCAGTAAAAAATCTATGGTTTCTTTTTTTGGCCGCAAAGGCTTAGCTGTTTTTTCTTCTTTGGAAGGATTTAAGTAGAGTTTTGCCATCAAAAAATGTTTTGTACGGGTTAGCAAAATAATAACGTACAAAATAGTAGCATATTGCCTTAACGCGTCAAAACTATATTATGCTTGTCTATTACTTTGCGCATATTTATCAAAGCATAACGCATTCTTCCTAAGGCAGTATTAATACTAACCCCTGTGCGCTCGCTAATTTCCTTAAAACTCATATCTTTATAAATACGCATAACCAAAACATCGCGTTGATCTTCTGGCAATTCTTTTATTAAACCGCGCACATCACTTTCTATTTGGTCTTTTACCATTTCTTTTTCGGCATCTAAACCACCATCTTCTATTACAGAAAAAATATTAAAATCTCCTTTGCCTTCAAATTTAGGCATGCGGTTACTTTTTCTAAAATGGTCTATTACCAAGTTATGTGCAATACGCATTACCCAAGGTACAAACTTTCCTTCTTCGTTATATTTACCGCGTTTTAAAGTACGAATAACTTTAATAAAAGTATCTTGAAAAATATCTTCGGTTACATCCTTATCAAAGACTTTAGAAAATATAAAGTTATAAATTCGTTGTTGGTGCCGATTAATAAGTTGTGAAAGTGCTTCTTCGTTGCCTGCGATATATTGTTTTACCAAAACCGCATCGGTAGTAGTTTTAATTTTCTTCATACAGTTTTTTCTCTTTAAATTCAAAACAATAGTTTTGAAAGATCTACGTTCACGTAAAATTTAAGTTAATTAGAGTAACTGTATGTTATAGGCAACTGGGGTTTTTGTCTGGGCGTAAATATAACAACATATCTTTTACAAATCCAAATAAGTTAAAAATTTTAACAGTTTTAAAAGAAATTCTTGGCTTTTTTGCACGTGTTAGTTTAATTATCTTTGCAGCTTATTGTAAAAACTATGCAGAAAGACCTCGCAAAAATTAATCCGAAAAAAAATATAATAATTAAAGGTGCAAAATTGCACAACCTAAAAAATATAGATGCGGTAATACCTCGTAATAAAATGGTAGTTATTACCGGCTTATCCGGCTCAGGAAAATCTAGCTTAGCTTTTGACACTTTGTATGCAGAAGGGCAACGACGTTATGTAGAGAGTTTATCTTCTTATGCGCGCCAATTTTTAGGTAGGTTAAACAAACCTAAAGTAGATTACATAAAAGGCATTGCGCCGGCAATTGCTATAGAACAAAAGGTAAATTCTACAAATCCGCGTTCTACCGTTGGCACTTCTACAGAAATTTATGATTATTTAAAGTTGTTGTTTGCCCGCGTTGGTAGAACCTACTCCCCTATTTCAGGCAGAGAAGTTAAAAAAGATCGCGTTAGTGATGTTATAGATTACATTAAATCTTTCCCCGAAAGGGAAAAACTTCTACTTATTGCTCCAATTTTTGTAGAAGAAGGTAGAAGTCTTAGCGAAAAAATTAAAGTGTTGGCACAACAAGGCTACAGCCGAATAAAAGCTAACGAGAAAGTAATGCGTATAGATGAAGCCGATTTGGATACGCTTAAAAAAGAACAAACAGAGTTGGTAGTAGACCGGATTATTACCAAAGATGATGAAGATTTTTATAACCGATTGGCAGATGCATTAGATGCCGCTTTTTACGAAGGGAAAGGAGAATTATATATAGAAAAAATGCAAGATGGCAGCAGGCAGCATTTTAGCAATAAATTTGAGTTAGATGGCATTAAGTTTTCAGAACCTAACGTGCATTTGTTTAGTTTTAACAATCCGTATGGAGCTTGTCCTAAATGCGAAGGTTATGGCGATGTAATAGGTTTAGACGAAGAGCTTATATTTCCTAACACCAATTTATCTGTTTACGAAAATGCTATTTTTCCCTGGCGGGGAGAAAGTATGAGTTGGTACCGCGACCAATTGGTAAACAACTCCCATAAATTTGATTTTCCTATTCATAAACCATTTTACCAACTTACGGAAGATCAAAAAGAATTGTTGTGGACAGGAAATAAACACTTTACCGGCTTAGATGCTTTTTTTGAAAAGTTAGAAGCCAAAGCCTACAAAATTCAAAACAGGGTAATGTTGTCGCGTTACCGCGGAAAAACAAAATGCAACCTCTGTAAAGGAAAGCGTTTAAGAAAAGAAGCAGAATATGTAAAAATTAATGATACGCCAATTACACACTTGGTAGAAAAACCATTGGACGAGGTGTATGCGTTTTTTCAAGATTTAGAATTAAACGAGTACGACACAAAAGTTTCTAAGCGTTTGCTGAAAGAAATTTGCAGCAGATTACGGTTTTTAAACGATGTTGGCTTAAGCTATTTAACGCTAAACAGAAAATCTAACACGCTATCTGGCGGCGAATCTCAACGTATAAATTTGGCTACTTCTTTGGGCAGTAGTTTGGTAGGTTCTATGTACATTTTGGACGAACCTTCTATAGGTTTGCACCCAAAAGACACAGAGAATTTGATCAGGGTTTTAAAGCAACTTCGCGATATTGGTAATACCGTGGTTGTGGTAGAGCACGATGAAGATATTATGAAAGCCGCAGACGAAATTATAGATATTGGACCCGAAGCCGGTAGCCATGGCGGCGAAGTTGTTGCAACGGGTAACTTTACGGAAATTTTAAAACAATCTTCCCTAACGGCAAAGTATCTAAATAACGATTTACGTATTGAAGTGCCCGAAAAACGAAGAGAGTACAAATATTATATAGATATAATTGGCGCGCGAGAGCATAATTTAAAAAATATAGATGTACGTTTTCCGCTTGGGGTATTTACAGCTGTTACGGGCGTTTCGGGCAGCGGAAAAAGTACGTTGGTAAAAAATATTTTATATCCCGCTATTTTAAAAGAAACAGACGGTTACGGACAAAAATTGGGCGAGGTTTCTAAAATTGAAGGTAAATTTGGTAACGTAAAAAACGTAGAATTTGTAGATCAAAATCCTATTGGGCGTTCTTCGCGCTCTAATCCGGTTACTTATATTAAGGCTTACGACGATATTAGAAATTTGTTTTCTAAACAAAAACTTTCTAAAATAAGAAATTTTAAACCCAAGCATTTTAGTTTTAATGTAGAAGGCGGCCGTTGCGAAGTTTGCAAAGGCGAAGGCGAAGTTACCATAGAAATGCAGTTTATGGCAGATGTGCATTTAGAATGCGAAGCTTGTGACGGGAAGCGTTTTAAAGACGAGGTTTTAGAAGTAAAATTTGAAAATAAGTCTATTCACGATGTTTTGGATATGACCATAGACGATGCGGTTGCATTTTTTGGAGAACATAACGAGAAAAAAATTAGAAAAAGCTTACAACCTTTACAAGACGTTGGTTTGGGTTATGTAAAATTAGGACAAAGCTCAGCAACCCTTTCGGGTGGAGAAGCGCAACGTATAAAATTGGCTTCTTTTCTTGGTAAAGGAACTACCAAAAACAAAACCTTATTTATTTTTGATGAGCCCACCACCGGTTTGCACTTTCACGATATAAAAAAACTGCTTAAATCTTTTAATGCGCTTATAGAAAAAGGTCATTCTGTTGTGGTAATAGAACATAATATAGATTTGGTAAAATGCGCAGATTATATAATAGATTTAGGTCCTGAAGGCGGTATAAACGGCGGCGATCTACTAGTTAGCGGTACGCCGGAAGAAGTTGTAAAGAACAAAAAATCTTATACTGCAAACTATCTAAAACCAAAATTAGATTAATGGCACAGAGTTTGCTTCAATCTTTATAGATTGTCACATTGCTTTGCAATCATGATAATAAATTTTTTGGTTGGTTAGTTAGAAAAGCCTTAGCAGATAAATGTTAGGGCTTTTCTTTTTGTTCAATATGTAAAAAAGTAGATCGACTTAATTTCTATTTGGCAAACAACTTCCGTAAAGACTTCTTGATTAGCAAATTTATATCTTCCGAAAAGTTGAGTTTATACATAAGAAGAACATAGGTTATAGCAATTAAAAACGACTTCAGTAAAATATTAATTACCGGATTTATATTAAAATCTATAAAATAAAACAGCGCGGTAAACAGCGCGATAAAAAATAATATAAAAAGCGTGTTTTTAGAAAACGGATGCATTTTAAATTTTTGTAAAACTACTAGCAATTTTGTGATGTTATAAGCTATAAAAGTTATAAAACTTGCCACGGCAGCACCCACCAAACCCCACTTAGGAATTAACCATAAGTTGGTTATAAAAGCAAAAACTATTAGCCCTATAGATAATAATAAAATAAGTCTGTAATAATTAGAATTAAACAAAATGCTATTAGCATTGCCCAACATATTATCAGATAGTTTTATGAGTGCCAGAAGCAGAATAATACCAATTTCTACTTGGTAAATTTCCGGCATAAGCGCATATACTTGATTTATATTGGTAACTATTATCACAAAAATGAGTCCGCTAACCACCAAAAGACTTACGGAGCTTTTTGTGTATAACGTACGCAATTCTTCAAAATTTTTACTGTTTAATAAATTGGCTGTAATAGGATGCGAAATTTGATTCATTGCCCTTGCGGGAACTGCAATAACCGTTGCTACATAGACGGCAATACCATAAATAGAAACTTGCTCTATTGGCAAATAATGTTCTATCATAACTTTGTCTAAATCTAGTAAAGCAATGGCTATAGAACCAACAATAAAAATTAAAAGACTGTATTTAAAAACTTCTATTTTATTTTGCGGAAATCGGAATTTTAAACTGGGTTTAATA
This sequence comes from uncultured Mesonia sp., assembly GCA_947494545.1. GTDB lineage: Bacteria > Bacteroidota > Bacteroidia > Flavobacteriales > Flavobacteriaceae > Mesonia. The sequence continues at coordinate 161,020 of CANLVH010000002.1, forward strand.
AGGCTAAACGCATAAATTTTTATAACCAAAGCCCTTAAAAAATAAACTCCGGTAAGTAAATAAATAAAACTTTCTATCCCGATAATTTCCAAATAGACCAACACCAATAAAATACTTATGCAAACCCTATGAAAAACCTCACGCATAAAATTACCAAAAACACTTTTGTATTTTAATTTGGCCCAAGCATAAAAAACTTCAAAATAAGCGCTAAAAATAGCTATCACAAAAATGAGCCAAACATAAGGTTGCACAATAGGATTTTTAGTAAAATAACCTAAAATAGCTTGGTTAAAAAACAACCCAAACAATCCCAAAATTAAACCAACGCCTAAAGGTAAAAACATGGCTAAACTTAATAAACCCTGTTTATCTATTTGTTTAGTATACCCACTGTAAAACTTTATTAATGTGTGGTTTACACCAAAAGACATAATAGGCCAAAGCAAAGTACTGGCAGATAAAAGAAAAGTAATTAAGCCGTAATGTTTAGGGGTAAAAAAATTGGGATAGAGCAACAAAACATTTATTGCGCCTATTGCAAAACCAAAATAGGTGGTAATTAAATTTTTAAACGATTGGTCTACAATTATTCCCATAAAATTATACGGCAGATTCTATTAACTTACTCAACTTTTTTGTGAGATTTTTACGAGAAAAATCTTCTAAACCGTGCAATTTTAAGTGTGTTTGTCCTTTCAAATAATTTTCAAACACTTTTGTTATATAGGCTTTTACTGAATTTTTTTCGGTATATAAAAAACTCTGCTGCGCTCCTACTTTGGTTAAGATTTTTTGTACATCCCAATCTTTTGGCCCGATTGCCAAAATGGGTTTTTGAGTGTAAAGATATTCAAATAACTTTCCCGGTATTATCGCTTGGGTTTCGGGTTTGTCTATTTCTATCAATAACAATAAAGTAGATTGGTACTGAAATTTTATAGCTTCTTCATGCGGCACATAGCCGGTTTTTTCTAAGTAATTTTCTAAATTATATTCTTTTAAGGTCTGCTCTACCACCTGACTCACTTTTCCTACCAAACGCAGGCGAAAAGCCTTTTTAAAAGCTTCGTTTTCTTTAATTAATTCAGAAAGTGCTTTCCACAAAACACGCGGATTTCTTTCAGAAAGTAAGGAGCCTATGTGCGCTACTGTAAAGTAATTATCTTTTTTTACTGATGGTTTTTTATAGGTTTCATAACCGTTGGTAATTACTGTAATAGGCTTTGTGGTTATTTGCTCAAATTCTTTTTTGGTGGTAAAACTGGTGGTAATTATATGAGAGGCATTTTGTAAAACTTCTCGCTCTAATTCGCGATGTTTCTTTGCGGAATTTTTAGAAAGTTTTAATTTTTTATGATACCCGATACTCGTCCACGGATCGCGAAAATCTGCTATCCACGTCAAGTTTAAAGCTTGTTTTAACTTTAAACCAATCAAATGCAAACTATGCGGCGGACCGGTAGTGATTATTGTATTAATTTCGTTTTCTTCTAAATAAATTTTCAAAAAACTAACCGATGGTTTTACCCAAAATTTACGTGCATCCGGAATAAATAAATTACCTCTAATTGCAAGTAACAATTCTTGCATAAAATTGGTTTTCTCTTTAGTTTTTATTAATCCGGCGCTTATTTCTTTGGTTTCTTTTTTAGCGAAAAGAGATGCAAATTTATAAGGCTCTAAAATAGGTTTTTTAATAACTTTTACCCTTGACGGAATCTCCTCTTCTAAACTTTTATCTATAATTGGATAATTAGCATTTTCGGGAACGTAGACTATTGGCCCAATACCAAACTCAGGTAAATAGTTTACAAATTTTAACCAGCGTTGCACACCGGGACCGCCGGCCGGTGGCCAATAATACGCAACGATTAAAACTTTTTTCATCTTTAAAACTTAAGAAGATTTGTTTTTCTTGTATAGAAACCAAATTCCGCCAAGTAATACTAGAAGCAAAATAACGCCACTAATTAAAGTAACAGTACTACCGGTTTTAACAACTTCAGGATCAAATTTAAAAACCAGTTGGTGCACTCCTGCCGGTAAAACTGCGGCACGTAAAACATAATTTGCTCTAAAATGTTCTATTGGTTTTCCGTCTACAAAAGCTTTCCAACCGTGCGGATAATAAATTTCTGAAAAGACCGCGAGTTGTGGAGAGTCTATATTGTATTCATAAACCAATTTATTAGGTTGGTACGACTGCAACGCAATACTATCTTGGCTTGTAGGATTAAAATTCTGTTTTTCTAAGTGTTCAGCAAATTTTTCATCTATTACTGCTGTTTGTTTTGTTTGAAGCGTATCTAAGCTTAAAATTTCTTGGTTTGCGTCTTTAACCAATACTGCCTTATTTACAAACCAAGCATTACCATTAGCATTAGGATTTAGTTGAGCAATGGTTTGACCTTGATTAGAAATAATAGTGTATTTGGTATTGAGCATATTTAGTACTTCTTGATTTCCTTCGTAAATATGAAAATCAAATAGTTCTTGCATTCTTCCCGGTTTGGCGGCGTGATAACCCCCAACCGAATTATGAAAAAACGATGCCCGAGCAGAGTTTAACGGACTAGAACTTAAGTCTAAAACTCTAAAATGACCTTTATCTTGTAAGATTTCTTTGTCTGCTCCGGTTGCTTGAAAAGGAACTTCCATAGCTTTTTTACTCACAAAATCTTCGTTATTTACGTAGCGTTTATCTACGTTAATAAGATCTACCATTAGCAATAAACCAAGCGCAACAATACTAACTCCTTTTGATAATTTCCCTTTAAGGAAAAACCAAATAAACCCTGCTGCCGCTAAAACAATAATTAAACTTCTAATTGTATCTTCCGTAAAGATTGCTGAACGATCTGCTCTTAAAGCGCTAACAAAATCAGGCCCTACTTGCTCAATTAACATTCTGTCTGAATCAGAAGAAAAATCGAATAACATAGATTTCAGTAGTAAAAATAACAACGCCAAACCTCCGGTAATTACTGTGCTCCATTTTAAAGCGTTTAATTTTTCTGAATTTGCTACATTGGGCTTATATATTTTAGACCAGCCGATTATTGCTAAAATGGGCAAACAAAGTTCTATGATTACCTGTATGGAAGAAACTGCGCGAAATTTATTGTATAAAGGAACATAGTTTATAAAAAATTTGGTCAGACCAGAAAAATTATCACCAAAAGAAAGCAATAAAGCCAAAATTGAGCCGCTGACCAGCCACCATTTTCTTCTACCTTTCACTAAAAAAAGCGCTAAAACAGCTAGAAAAATAACGCCTGCACCAATATAAGCCGGAGCACCAATAAATGTTTGGTCTCCCCAATAAGTAGGGGCGTTTTTTACAAAATTTTCCGCTTGTGCTGGAGATGCGCCCATTTGCCGCAAAGCTTTATAGGTTTCTGAGTCAGAATCTAAAGTTTCTGTACTGGCGCCACCCATAAATCTGGGTATAAAAAGATTAAAACTTTCTAACCAACCGTAACTGTATTCTGTAATATAATCGTAATCTAAGCCCTGTTCTTTTTTAACAGAACCGTCTTTATTAATAGTTAAACCGGTTTGCCCGCGTGTACTAAATTCTGAATATTCTTTTGTGGCCAGCAAACCCGTAGCATTTGTACCTACAGCAATAAGAACCGCGATTACCATTACGCCTAAAGCGGTAAAAAAAGTTTTTAGTTGTTTTTTCTTAAAATAATCTATAAAATAGGCTATGCCTAAAACAATAACCAAAAGCAATAAATAGTAAGTCATTTGCGGGTGATTGGCATTTATTTCTAAAGCCATTGCAAAGGTTAGCAACAAGCCACCGGCAATATAATTTTTTCTAAATGTGGTAATAATTCCGGCCAAAACAAGTGGCATATAGGCAATAGCGTGTGCTTTTGCATTGTGTCCAACGCCCAGAATAACAATTAAGTAAGTAGAAAAACCAAAGGCTAAAGCGCCAACGGCCGCTAACCTATAATCTATTTTTAGACAGCATAATAAAATGTAAAATCCTATAAAATATAAGAAGAGGTAGTCTGCCGGACGTGGTAAAAACCGAAGACTTCTATCTATTTCTTTAATATAATTATACGGGTAATTTGCACCTAACTGGTAAGTTGGCATTCCGCCAAAAGCGGCATCTGTCCAGTAAGGTTGTTTATCTTGGTTAGCAATAAAATCTTTTTGTTGCTTTGCCATACCTTGGTATTGGGCAATATCACTTTGATAGATAACTTTACCTTGCAATACCGGGTAAAAGTAAATTAGCGAAGCAGCAATAAATCCTATTAATACAAAAAAATGGCGCAGAAGCTTTTTCCAATTAAACGTCATGAACATTAGTTTAAGATAGAGAGGGGAAAATTAATCAATTTCTTCGTATTCTATGTATTCTCCAACGTCTTTATTGGATTTTGTTTTTTTAGAAGATTTTTTCTGAGAAAGTGTTTCTTCTTGACTTTTATAATTTTGGTTATTAAAGCCTTGTTGTTCTCGAAACTTTTTTTCAATATTACTTCCAACTTTCTTCATTATGTATTTTAGTATAGAAGGTCCAAACCATTTGAAAAAAAGTTTAACTCCAAAATAAACCAACAAGATTATAAGAATGGTCTTTATTACGCCCGTAAATGATGCTTCGTACATACTTTACTTTTTCCGCAAAATTATTAATATAAACCATTAAAAAGCCTTTTTTAGTCATAAAAAATCGTAAAAATCTATCTATATTTGATGTTTAAAACCGAATTAACGATGCGCAAACCACTATTTTTACTTGTTTTATTTTTTAGCTTCTCTACCCTATTTGCCCAATATACCGAAACCATAAACTCTGACAGACCAGGAGAATCGCAAGGTGCTTTTGCGGTTGGTACCCAAGTTTTACAATTGGAAGCCGGTGGTAAATTTGGTAGCGATGAGCACGATTTACTCAATACAGAAACCAATCAGTTTGGTGTAGATTATGCGCTACGTTACGGTATATTTTTAGAACAATTAGAAATTAATATTCGCGGTACTTATTTAAACTCGGAGGTTTCTATGCCTGTTGGCGGATTGATTCAGGAAAATTCTTATGCAAATTTTGAAAGCAATACTATTGGGGTAAAATATTTGGCTTTTGACCCTTTTAAACATTTGTCAGACCCCAAAGCCAATCTTTACAGTTGGAAAGCTAATAATACTAAGTTTAAATGGCGCGATTTAATTCCGGCCGTTGCTGTATATGCCGGTTTAAATGTACTTAGTGATGACAACCCATATTTACCACCGGGTCAAGATGGTCTATCTCCAAAATTTGCTGCAATAACCCAACATAATTGGGGAAGATGGGTTTTTGTAACTAATCTTATTGCAGATATGCCAACGTCAGATTTTCCTTCGTATGCCGGAATATTTACACTTACTCATTCTATAAACGGACGTTATTCTGTTTTTGGCGAATACCAAGCCATTAAAAGCGATTTTTATGCAGATAACATTGCCAGATTGGGAGGAGCTTTTCTACTTACAAAAAACTTACAGTTTGATCTCTCCGGACTAATAAATTTTAAAGACACACCTTCTCGCTGGAAAGTTGCTATGGGGGTTTCGTATAGATTAGATATGCATTCTGAAGATGAAATCATTATAAAAAACCGCAACGACAAAAAGAAAGAGGAAGAAGAAAAAGATATAGAAATTGATGCGCAGCCGGAATAGTGAATTTATTTTTTCACCAAAAATAATTTAATAGTAATAATGTTACTCCATAAAATAACAATACCCCAGAAGCAATTAACTTTTATTTTAAAATATTTTATCTATAAATTCTTCTTTACTTGGTAAGTTTGGAAAAAAGTTTATTAAACTGTGATATAAACTATAACGTTATTTTAAAAAATGTTAACATTGCTGTTTTAATCTAAATTTAAACTATGAAAAAAACTTTACTAGTATTATTTCTAACTTTTAGCTTCGGAATCTATGCACAAACTGAGTATAAAAAAGGATTTTACATTGATAACTTTGGTAATAAGATAGAGGGCTATATAAAATATGAAGATTGGAAGTATACACCTTCCACTTTTAACTATAAAGAATCTCCAAATTCTGCCATAAAGACGATTTCTATTGAAAACGCAAAAGTATTTGCATTTGATAATTTTAAGCAGTATGAAAGATATACTGTTAAAATAGACACTTCCGCAACACAATTAAAAAACTTAGACTACGAAAGGAATCCATTTTTTAAAGAAAAGACAATCTATCTAGAAAAATTATTGGATGGCAGTGCTAAATTATATTTATACAATTCTACAAGCACGAAAAACAAATATTTTTACAGTACCAGCTCCGACATTCCAGAACAATTAGTTTTTAAAGAATATATGGTTAGCAAGAATGGTAATACACCAAAAATGGCTGTAAATGAATATTATAAACAACAAATATTAAATAATTTAGATTGTGAATCTATTACTAAAAACAAGGTTAGCGGTTTAGATTATAAAGAAAGAAATTTACGGAAAATTTTTAAAGATTATAATTTGTGTGAAAACAATAATTACAGAGCTTATTATGATGAAGATACAGAAATTAAAAAAGATGCCTTTGCTTTGTCTATAAGACCCGGTGTAACATATTCTACAATAGATTTTACTTTTTTGCAATCTATAGGTGTTGATCGAAGTGCTAGTTTAGATTATGAATTAGGTTATAGAATAGGTGTAGAATTAGAATATACTTTACCTTTTAATAATAATAAATGGAGCTTAATTCTAGAACCCTTATATACTCATTATAAGTCACAAACCTTTGTAAAAAATACTTTAGATAGTGATTATTTTACTAATAACGAAAATGTAAATGTAGAGTATAACAGTTTTGGTGCGCAAGTAGGCATACGCTATTACTTCTTCTTGAATGAAGAATCGAGTATTTTTATTAATGCAAGATACTATCAGCAATTTTTTGTCCCAAGTTCTAGCTTTGCTTTTGAAAGATCTAAAGACTATACTTTCTACGAATCTACCAATAGCATAAGCTTAGGTGCCGGCTACAATTTTAACAGAAAGTTTTCTGTAGAATTAAATTATGTTCCTGCGCGGGCGCTAATTTCTAACTTCAACTACACCGCCAAATTAAGGGAAGTGTCTCTTACTTTAGGATACAATTTTCTTTAGTTAAATAATTAATATAAAAAAAAGACGCTTTTCAATAAGCGTCTTTTTTTGTGATATATTTTGAAAAATTTTTAAGCTCCCAAAGTTTCAGAAACACCGGAAGACATGCGTTTATATAAACCGCTTTCTAATCTTTCTCTTATAGCAGAGAACGCTTTCAAAGTAGCATCAATATCTTCCATTGTGTGTAATGCAGTAGGAATCATTCGAAGTAAAATAAGTCCTTTAGGAATTACAGGATAAACAACAATACTACAAAAAACGCCATGATTTTCGCGTAAATCTCGCACTAATGCCATAGCTTCAGGTACTGTTCCTTTCAAGTAAACCGGGGTTACACAACTTTGTGTAGTTCCAATATCAAAACCGCGTTCTTTTAAACCACTTTGTAAGGCGTTTACATTTTCCCACAGTTTATCTTTTAATTCTGGCATGCTGCGTAGCATATCCAAACGTTTTAAAGCACCAACCACCAATTGCATTTGCAATGATTTTGCAAACATTTGTGAACGTAAGTTATACTTTAAATAATCTATAATTTCTTGATCTGCCGCTATAAAAGCACCGGTACTGGCCATAGATTTTGCAAAAGTAGCAAAGTAAACGTCAATATCATCTTGTACGCCTTGCTCCTCTCCTGCTCCGGCCCCGGTTTTTCCTAAAGTACCAAATCCGTGCGCATCATCTACAAAAAGTCTGAAATTATATTTTTCTTTAAGAGCAACAATTTCTTTTAAACGACCTTGTTCTCCTCGCATTCCAAAAACCCCTTCCGAAATTAATAAAATTCCGCCACCGGTTTGTTCAGCTATTTTTTCTGCGCGTTTAAGGTTTTTTTCAATACTTTCTACATCGTTATGTTTGTAGGTAAAACGTTTTCCTAAATGCAATCTAACGCCATCTATTATACAAGCGTGTGCATCTACATCATAAACAATAACATCGTCTTTTCCTACCAAAGCATCTATGGTACTTACCATACCTTGATAACCAAAATTAAGAAGATATGCTGCATCCTTTTTTACAAACTCTGCCAACTCGTTTTGTAGTTGCTCATGCAACTCTGTATGGCCGCTCATCATTCTGGCGCCCATTGGGTAAGCAGAACCGTATTTTTTACCGGCTTCGGCGTCTACTTTTCTTACTTCAGGATGATTGGCCAAGCCAAGATAATCGTTCACACTCCAAGTAATAACTTCTTTTCCTTGAAATTTCATACGGTTACTTATCTCGCCTTCTAATTTTGGAAATACAAAATATCCTTCTGCTTGACTGGCCCATTTTCCTAACGGACCTTTATCTTTATATATTTTTGCAAATAAATCTACCATGTAATTTTGATTTTAAACCAAGCGGCAAAAGTATTAAAATAAATCTTATTACCTTGCTTAACAACTTGATTTGTTTAATATAATTACCTCTTAATCAAAAAGGTGCAACTAAAATATTCTTGATTTTTTTAAAACTTACTGTTTATTCTGCTAGAGCACATTTTAGTTTGATAAAAAGTATAAACCGAAGCTAATCATCGGTTTGCAACAAAATTTTACCCGTTTACTTTACGGATTACTTTATGTATTCTACTTTTTCTGCTCCTACATTGTTTTCGCTATCCGAAAAACCTTGTTCTTGCATCCAATTGTCGCTATATATTTTACTCATATAACGCGAGCCGTGATCAGGGAAAATAATAACTACTTTACTGTTTGCATCAAACTCACCTTCTTCTTCCAGTTGCTTTACACCTTGAAAAGCCGCTCCGCTAGTATAGCCTACAAAAAGACCTTCTGTACGTGCAATATTGCGAGCAGTATGTGCGGCAGCTTCGTCAGAAACTTTTACAAATCTGTCTATAATATCAAAATCTGTAGCAGTAGGAATAAGATTTTTCCCCAAACCTTCTATTCTGTACGGATAAATCTCGTTCGGGTCTAATTCTTTACTTTCGTGATATTTTTTTAAAACAGAACCATAAGCATCAATACCTATAATTTTTATATCGGGGTTTTGCTCTTTTAAATATCTTGCCGTACCAGAAATAGTACCGCCGGTACCACTACAAGCTATTAAATGCGTAATTTCACCTTCGGTTTGCTTCCAAATTTCCGGGCCGGTTGTGCGGTAATGCGCATCTATGTTAAGTTCATTAAAATATTGATTGATGTAAACAGAACCTTTAATTTCTTGGTGCAAACGTTTTGCCACTTGGTAATAAGACCTAGAATCGTCCGGGGCAACGTGTGCGGGACAAACATAGACTTTTGCACCCATGGTTTTTAGCATGTCTATTTTATCTGTAGAAGATTTAGAGCTTACTGCCAAAATACAATCGTAACCTTTTATTACGCTTACCATAGCAATACTAAAACCTGTATTGCCAGAAGTAGTTTCTATAATGGTATCTCCCGGCTTTAAAATTCCTTTACGCTCTGCTTCTTCAATAATATAAAGAGCAATCCTGTCTTTTGTACTATGACCTGGATTAAATGCCTCTACTTTAGCATAAAAATCGCCGTCAAAGTCTGTTGTTATACGGTTTAATTTGATCAGAGGGGTATCACCTATGAGTTGTAATACATCGTTATAAACCTGTAAGTCTTCTCTCATAAATTGATGTTTCTTATTTAAGAGTACAAATACTATTCTTCAGTGAAAACTAGATTTGTACAAAACACGGCAAATTTACATGTTTTTTTTTAATTATTCAGTAATTCCTTCTAAGTCTAATAAAAATGCATAATCTTCTGCAACTTCTTTTAGAGCTTCAAAACGCCCTGAAGCACCGCCGTGACCTGCATCCATATTAATATGGAATAATAATTTGTTATTATCTGTTTTCATTTCTCGTAATTTTGCAATCCATTTTGCCGGTTCCCAATATTGCACTTGCGAATCGTGAAAGCCGGTGGTAACCAACATATTTGGATAATCTTGCGCTTTTACATTATCGTAAGGCGAATATTTTTTCATATAATCATAATATTCTTTCTTATTAGGATTGCCCCACTCGTCATATTCTCCCGTCGTAAGCGGAATGGTATCGTCTAACATCGTACTTAAAACATCTACAAAAGGAACGGCTGCGATAATACCGTTATATAATTCTGGTGCCATGTTGGCAATGCCGCCCATTAGCATTCCGCCGGCAGATCCGCCCATAGCGTATAAATGTTTTGCTGAAGTATATTTTTGCTGAATTAAATACTCCGATGCCGCAATAAAATCTGTAAACGTGTTCATTTTATGCAGCAATTTTCCATCATCGTACCATTTTCTACCCAAATATTCGCCACCACGAACGTGGGCGATTGCAAAAATAAATCCGCGATCCAACAAACTTAGTCTACTAGTTGAAAAAGTAGGATCTGTTGTGTGGCCGTAACTTCCGTAAGCATATTGTAATAATGGCCGGTTGCCTTTTCGCTCAATTCCTTTTTTATAGACTAAAGAAATTGGTATTTCTTTCCCGTCTTTGGCAGTTGCCCAAATACGCTCGGTAGCATAATTATTTTTATCAAAAGAAGGGTCTAAAACCTCCTGCTCTTTCATAACCGTGCTGGTTTTTGACTTCATATTATAATCTACAACAGAAGCCGGCGATGCTAAACCAGTATGGGCATAGCGTAAAACAGTAGTGTCAAACTCCGGATTACTGCCTGTCCCGGCGGTGTAAGTTTCGCTTTTAAAGGGCAAGTAAAAATCTTCTGTACCATCCCAACGGATTACTCTAATTTTATTTAAACCTTGAAAACGCTCTGTTACAACCAAATATTCTTTAAAAATATCTACATCTTCCAATAAAACCTCGTCGCGATGCCCAATTACTTCTTCCCAATTTTCAGGAGTGGTTTTTGTCACCGGTGTTTTCATCAATTTAAAATTGGTTGCCTGGTCTTTATTGGTAAGAACATAAAAATGCCCTTCAAAATGAGCAATGCCATATTCTAAACCACGTTTTCGTGGTGCAAATAATTTGAAATCGCCACGCGGCTCATCAGCATCCAAAAATTGGTACTCGTCACTCATCGTGCTGCTGCTACCTATAATTATATATTTTCTGGATTTCGATTTGTAAACATAGGTATTAAAGGTATCGTCGTCTTCTTGGTAAACCAATAAATCTTTTTCAGGATTCTCACCTAAAACATGCTGGTAAATCTGATTAGACCGCAAGGTTTCTTCGTCTTTACGCGTATAAAATAGAGTTTTGTTATCGTTGGCCCAAACCGAGCTTCCGGTAGTGGTTTCTATTTTGGTTGGATAAACTTCGCCGGTTTTTAAATTTTTAATTTGAATGGTATATTTTCTTCGGCTCACCGTATCTACACCAAAAGCCGCCATTGTATTATCCGGACTTATGCTTATGCCAGATAATTTAAAGTAGGCGTGCTCTCTGGCCATTTCGTTACAATCAAACAAAATTTCTTCGGTATTTTCTAAGCTTTCTTTTTTCCGACAATAAACCGGATAATCTGCACCGGTTTCAAAACGTACATAATACCAATAGCCATTCTTTTTGTAAGGAACCGAGCTGTCATCTTCTTTAATACGCGCTCTCATTTCCGTAAACAAATCTTTCTGGAAATCTTTGGTATGCGCGGTCATCGCATCGTTATAGGCATTTTCTTCATTTAAATAATTTAAGACATCTTGGTCGTCCCTATCGTTCATCCAAAAATAATTGTCTACACGTTCGTGGTTATGGATGTTTAATTTTTTAGCTATTTTTTTCGCTTTAGGCGGAATTATCTCGGTCTGAATCATAGATTTAATTTTGAAATGCAAATTTAAGGTTTCACATCCAGATAATGCATTAAATTAGAATAGGAATTAGATAGAATCTGTATTTTTGTATTTAAACAAAAAAAACGATAAGCTATGTTTGGAGATATGATGAATAAACTGCAAGAAACGCAGAAAAAAGTAGAAGAAACAAAAGAACGCCTAAATAATGTTACGTTACAGGAATCTTCTAACGATAATTTGCTAAAAGTTACCATTACTGCCAACCGCGAAATTAAAAATATTGAGGTTGCCGAAGACTTGTTGCAAGACAAAGAGCAATTAGAAGATTATTTGGTATTAACAGTAAACAAAGCCATACAAAAAGCCACCGAAGTAAACGAAGCAGAACTTGGGGCGGTTGCCAAAGAAGGCATGCCAAACATTCCGGGAATGGATATGTTTAAATAGTTATTGTAGCTAAGCTTTAAATAACAACATAAGCAGCAAAGGTTAGTTTTAAAAACTTGCTTTGCTGCTTTTTTATTCTACTGATATTTTTCCATTCAAATTCTTAAACTTAAAAAGGTGAGCGACATATTTTGGCGCGCTTATGACCTAGATTTGTTTTACATCTAAAAAATATAAACTATGTCTGTAGGAAATGATATATACGACTTATTTAAAAAAAATTATCACGTAGATCCCACCAATTTATTTTATTTAACCTTTAAAAGGGTTCCGTCTGTTTCTATTGAACGTAATATAAATATTAAAGAGCTTTACGGATATTTAAAAAATGAATTTAAAGGTAAACTCAAAGATTTTATAAGTGTTGAATATAATGATGCAGAAGAGGAAGATAGCTTTTATAAAGCGGAAGCATATTTTGTGCTGAACGAAAAAATGATAGTTTTTCTACACAAAGCTTATACTTTGGTACAACTATTTTATGTTTCAGAAACAAAAAATTATGCCTTAGAAATTAGGGCAGCGCTTAAAAATTTTAAAATAGAAGAAGAAAAAGAATTACCAAAAATTGAAGTTATTATAAATAGGGGCTCTCGATTTACAACAGAAACCAAAAATTTAAAACCGCCAAAGCTTGACCTTAAAGCAAATTACAACGACGATTTTCTGGAAGAACATACCATTATTACAAATCGTTTGAATACCGAAAATGATAAGGGCATCATATTATTGCATGGCAAACCGGGCACCGGGAAAACCACCTATATAAAACACCTGGCCGGAAGCGTAAAAAAACAAGTTATTTTTATGCCACCCAATCTGGCTGCTTCGATAACCAGTCCGACATTAATGGAATTAATGCTGGATAATCCCAATTCTGTTTTGATTATAGAAGATGCAGAAAATGTTATACAAGACCGTGAACGCAATGGCAACTCCCCTATTTCGGCCTTGCTGAATTTATCTGACGGCTTGCTTTCAGATTGCTTGAACATCCAGATTATTTGTACCTTTAACACCGATTTGTCTAATGTAGATAAAGCCTTGATGCGCAAAGGCAGGCTAATTAGCAAATACGAGTTTAAAGCTTTAGAAACAGAAAAAGCAAATTCACTTTCCCAAAAATTGGGATATACCGGTTTGTTTACCGAACCAAAAGTGCTGAGCGATATTTACAATCAAAAGGATAAAACCCACCAGCTTGCTAAAAAACGAATTGGGTTTTCTCTCTAATTATAATTTCGGGGGTTTTCATATCAAATTTTGCAAAACCTTTATAAAATTTTCATGCATCTCTTCCGTATAATCTAGATGCGTAACGATGCGCATTTTACCTTCGCCCATTGCGCTTATGCCGATGTTCTTTTCTTCTAGCTTTTGCATAAACTGTTGCTGACTTAAAACTGCTTCATTTAAATAGAAAATAATAATGTTGGTTTCTACCGGCTCTACTTCTTTAATATAATCTTGTTTGCTCAAAGTTTCGGCAAGTTCTTTTGCGCGTTGATGATCTTCTTCCAAACGTTCTATATTATTTTCTAAAGCATACAATCCTGCCGCGGCCATAAATCCTATTTGTCGCATTCCGCCACCCAAAACTTTCCGAACACGCATGGCGTTTTTCATTAAAGCTTCTTCGCCTATTAAAACAGAGCCCAATGGCGTGCCCAAGCCTTTCGATAAACAAATAGAAATGGTATCGAACACTTCGCCATATTGTTTGAGAGTTTCGTTTTTGGCTACCAAAGCATTAAACAAACGCGCGCCATCCAAATGCAAACCCAGTTGGTTTTTATCGCAAACTTTACGGATATTTTCAATTTCCGTAAAGTCATAACACGCTCCACCACCTTTATTGGTCGTGTTTTCTAAACAAACCAAAGAAGTTAACGGACTGTGGTAAAAGTCCGGTGGATTGATAGCCGCTTCCACCTGTTCTGCTGTTACCATTCCGCGATTACCATCTAATAATCTACACGAAACACCGCTGTTAAACGAAGCGCCGCCGCCTTCGTAATTATAAACGTGCGCCCATTTATCGCAAATAAGCTGTTCGCCGGGTTGGGTGTGTAATTTTATGGCCGCTTGGTTGGCCATACTTCCGGTAGGGAAAAACAGCGCTTTGTCTTTACCAAACATTTTAGCCAAGCGCGACTCTAATTCGTTTACCGTAGAATCTTCTTTATAAACATCGTCGCCTACTTCTGCACTCATAATTGCTTCTAACATTGCGGGCGTTGGTTTGGTTACCGTATCGCTTTTTAGGTCTATTTTCATATACTTTTTCTTCTTTGGGTATAAAACTAAGAATTAGACCGGAAAAAGTTTTGAGAAACAGGTCTAAATTTTAATTTTGTTAGCAATAAACAAATCCGTAAAGAAATGAGCATAGGCCAAGATAATATAAAAGACTTGCAAGATCGTGTAACCGCCCTAAAACAATATCTTTGACATTGCTGCTAAACGAATAGAAATAAGCAACGAAGAAGAAAAAACCTTTGCGCCAGATTTTTGGGACAATCCGCAAGAAGCCCAAAAAGTTGTTAGAGCGCTTAACAATGAAAAAAAATGGGTAGAAGATTATGAAACTGCACAAACTCTGGTAGAAGATCTAGAGGTAGTTTATGAGTTTTATAAAGAAGGAGAAGCTGATGCGGAAAATGTAGAAAAGCGTTACGAAAGTGCTTTGGACCATATTGAAAAATTGGAGTTTAAAAATATGCTTTCGGAAGAAGGTGACGATTTAACCGCTATTTTGCAAATTACCGCAGGCGCAGGCGGAACAGAAAGTTGCGATTGGGCGTCTATGTTAATGCGCATGTATATAATGTGGGCAGAAAAACATGGTTATAAAGTTAGAGAACTCAACTTACAAGACGGCGATGTTGCCGGAATTAAAACCGTGACTTTAGAAATTGAAGGCGATTATGCTTTTGGTTGGCTTAAGGGCGAAAATGGTATTCATCGTTTAGTGCGTATTTCGCCGTTTGACAGCAATGCGAAACGCCATACATCTTTTGCTTCTGTTTATGTTTACCCAATGGTAGATGATTCTATAGAAATTACGGTAAATCCTTCTGATATTGAAATTACCACCGCTCGATCTAGTGGCGCCGGCGGACAAAATGTAAACAAAGTAGAAACCAAAGTGCAATTGGTGCACCACCCTACCGGAATTCATATATCTTGTTCTGAAACGCGTTCGCAACACGACAACCGCGAGCGTGCAATGCAAATGCTAAAATCGCAATTATACGAGTTAGAGCTACAAAAACAATTAGAACAGCGCGAAGATATTGAGGCCAGTAAAAAGAAAATTGAGTGGGGCTCGCAAATACGCAATTATGTAATGCATCCTTATAAACTGGTAAAAGACGTGCGTACAGGAGAAGAAACCGGTAATGTAGATGCGGTAATGAATGGCGATTTGGATGCATTTTTAAAAGCTTACTTGATGATGATGGGACAACAAGAAGAGGAATAAGAATAAATAATTTTGAATGTGAATTCTGAATTAAGCATTATGAATTACGACTTTAAATTGTAAAACTAAAATTTCAGAATTAGAATTATTTTTTTATCTTATTCCCAACAATTTACAAATTACTCTAATCACTAATTAACAAATCAAATGATTAAAATATACCACAATCCCCGTTGCAGTAAATCTCGCGAAGGATTAAAAATTTTAGAAGAATCAGGAACCACGTTTCAAATTGTAAAATATTTAAACCAACCTTTAGAAAAAAAAGAAATTAAAAATCTTTTGGAGCTTTTAGGAATTTCTGCCAAAGAACTTGTACGTACCAACGAGAAAGTTTGGAAAGAAAACTACAAAGGAAAAGATTTGTCTGAAGACGAAATTATTGAAGCTATGCACGAGCATCCAAAATTAATTCAACGTCCTATTGTAGAGAAAAACGGCATAGCTGTAATTGGAAGACCTCCCGAAAAAATTAAAGATTTGCTATAATTTAGCAAATTACTAAGAATTTTTAACGGAAAATAGAAGTAACTTTAGTTTGTCTTTGTTAATCAAATTAAAGATTTATGAAACGATTAGTTTTACTTTTATTTTCCGTTTTTTTATTTCAAAACATTTCTGCGCAGCATCACCTTTTATTAAGAGAAGCAACTCCCACCATAAAACAAAAAGCCGAAGACGAGGTTAGAGAATTAGCCAAAATGTTAGCTCTTGGCGGAGAACAAAGACTTTTGGTGCGCAATGCTCTAATGGTTCACGAAGTGCAACGCCAAAAAGTAATGGCTACCAACTGGAGTCCCGAAAGGAAAAAGAAATGGTTGCAGCGTATAGATGTACGGAAAACATCTGAGTTGGCAGATATTCTCACCTGTTACCAATTCAATTATTATCTACAACATAAAAGAGAAATTCGCAAAAAACACGAAAATGCCTCAGAATCAATTTATAAGGAAAGGGCACTTAATCCTCTTTAAGGAATGATAAGATTTAGTGCGTTTTATCTACCAATTTGTCATTAAAAATGATATTAATCGATTTTATGATAGTTTTAATCGATTTTTAACGAATTGTTAACCAG
Organism: uncultured Mesonia sp.; assembly: GCA_947494545.1. GTDB lineage: Bacteria > Bacteroidota > Bacteroidia > Flavobacteriales > Flavobacteriaceae > Mesonia. The sequence continues at coordinate 177,932 of CANLVH010000002.1, forward strand.
CTTGTTAAGCTTAACCGTTATCTTAGTGACGCAATCAAAAACTAATATATACCATGAAAAAATTACTATTAACCTTAACTATAATTGGAATGAGCGTTCATTTTGCAAGCGCACAATCTTTGTTGCACAGAACATCAGAAGATAGGGCTGCAAAAAAAGTTGATGACCAAGTAGCTGTTTTAACAAACCAATTACAGCTGAATGATGATCAACAAGACCGTATCAGTAAAGAATTCGAAAAATACTACGAACGCAAAAATCAAATAATCCAATCTGATTTATCTAGTCGTGAAAAACGTAAAGAGATAAAATCTTCTTTGGAAGAAAGTCTATCTGCTATTGAAAGTTATTTGACAGATGCACAATCTGACAGATATGACGATATTAAAAGAAATAAAATGCGAGAAATGCGTAAACGTGTGAGAAATGCACCGCGTAGACAATAATAAAATCGTTACAGTTCTAAAACGAAACCGTCTTAAATTATTTTAAGACGGTTTTTTATTTTAACTAGCTATTAACTAACACCTTAGTATGTGTTTTTTATTTTTATTAAAAATATACATTATGAGAACTTTATTATTACTAGTTGCTTTTGTAAGTCTTAGTTTAAGCAGTTTTGCACAAGATAGGTTACAATCTGAACCTATACCGGAAGTTGAAAAACGGGTGGAACAAAAAACCCAAATTTTAAAAGACGAATTGGCCCTTACCGGAAAACAAGAGGTTTTGGTAAAAAAGAAACTAACCGAGTTTTATATTGAGCGTAACGAAATTATTAATTCTGACATGGATTTAGACCAAAAGCGTAATGCTATTAAAGCCGTAGTAAAAAATCAGGATAAAGAATTGCGAGATATTTTAACCGGACCGCAATATGAGACTTATTTAAAATACAAAACAGCAAAACCTTAATTTCTAAGCTTTAATCACTCCTAACGGTTTTAGCTCAACTTGTATGTTTACCAAATCTCCTTGCAAACGCATAACATCTCTAATATTTTTGTAAGAACCCGGTGCTTCATCTAAATCTTTTTTATGCCGCAAAGCATGTAAAATTCCCTTTTTCTTTAATTGGGCTACTTCTTCTTTAAAGTTTAGCGATTTTCTAGCTTTGGTTCTGCTCATAATTCTTCCGGCGCCGTGCGAGCAAGAGTTAAAAGAAGCCGCGTTTCCTTTACCTTTAACCAAGTAAGAAGATGTTCCTTGCGAGCCGGGTATCATCCCCCATTCGTCTTCTTCGGCGCGGGTAGCACCTTTTCTGTGCACCATTAAATCTTCTTCAAAATGCTTTTCCCTAGCAGCAAAATTATGCGGTTTATTTATAAAATTTGAAAATTGTACAGCCGGTAAAAATTCCGTAAAGGCTTCTTTTACCCTATGCATCATCAATTTTCTGTTTTGTAAGGCAAACTCAATACAATAATTCATTTCTTTAAAATAATTATCATAATTTTCTGTACCACGAACAAAATAGGAAAGGTCTTTTGGTACATTACCTCCCCTTTTTTTTGTTTCTTCTATTGCTTTTTCGTGGTAATGTTTGGCAGTTGTATAGCCAATATTTCTGGAGCCGGAATGAACCATTATCCAAATATAACCGTCGGAGCCTTGCTGAATTTCTATAAAATGATTACCGCCGCCAAGTGTTCCTACTTGCGTTCTGCCACGCTCGTATTCTTTAGAAACTACTGGTAAATCTTCCTTTAAAGTGGGTAGCCACTTTTCGTCTTGTTTTTCTTGATGATGCTTATGACCTACAGGAACGGTTTGTCGTATTTGCGTCATAACGTTTTTTAAATCTGCGGTATCTATTTCTCTCAAATTTGTCCGCAGGCAACACATTCCGCAACCAATATCAACTCCTACTGCATTGGGAATAATAGCATCTTTTGTTGTCAAAACCCCGCCAATTGGCATCCCATAGCCTTGGTGAGAATCTGGCATAATAGCAATATGTTTAAAAGCTATGTCTAAATTGGCCAAATCTTTTGCTTGTTGCAAAGCACCTTCTTCAATATCTTCTAGCCACAGTTTTATAGGAATTTTCTCTGTATCAATCTTTCGTATCATAAATTTTAAGATACAAATCTTTCCTATTATAAACAAAGCTTTAGAAGTTAGTTAGCCGCAAATAAAGTCTTATGCTTTTTACTTTACGGAAAAATTAATGTTTGAGTAAAATAAAATTCCGTAAAGTTTTAAAAAATAAAAAAGCAATTTAAAAGATACATTTTCAATTATTTACGCAAAAAAAACCTCAAAAAAACGTGATTTTTTAAAATTTTGTAAAATTTTCGGGATTACTCATTAAACTATTCGCATAAAGGATAGTCTTAAAAAGAAAAACTGTTCATGAAACTACGTCCCAAATTTTTGGCAAGAAATTTCTTTTTGCTATTTATTCTTTTTCCTGCTTTAAGTTTTGCTCAAGATAAAAATACCGTAACCGGTAAAGTGGTAGATAAAGATGCCGGAATTCCTTTAGAATACGCCACAATTACTTTTAAAGATCCTTCTGGAGAAAAAAGTGATCAAGGTGGTGTCACTAACTTTGACGGCGAGTTCTCTGTAGAAGTTACCCCGGGCACTTATAATATTTTGATAGAATATATTTCTTTTGAGCCAAAAATATATGAAAACCGAAGAGTAACTTCTAACATAAATTTAGGTACTGTACGACTGGGCTTAGATGCCGACAGTTTGGACGAAGTGGTGGTACGCGCAGAAACCACAGAAGTGGATATACGTTTAGATAAAAAAATATATAATATTGGTAAAGACCTTACCACACAAGGTAGCACGGTGAGTGATGCTTTAAATAATGTACCCTCTGTAACAGTAGATATGGAAGGTGGTATTAGCTTACGCGGAAATGAAAACGTTCGTATTTTAATAAACGGTAAACCTTCTGCAATGGCCGGATTTGGAGATACGAATGTTTTTCAGCAATTACCCGCCGATGCCATAGAGCGTGTAGAAGTTATTACCAGTCCATCTGCAAGATATGATGCCGAAGGTTCTGCAGGAATTTTAAACATTATTTTAAAAAAGGAAAAAACTTTAGGCTTTAATGGTTCTGTTTCTGCCAATGTTGGCTATCCTACAAATTCTAATATTTCTACCAACTTAAATCTACGTACAGACGATTTTAATATTTTTACCACCATTGGTAATTACTACAGAAAATCTCCGGGAAATGCCTTTTTTGATAATAGGTATAAAACCGGGTCTTTTGATAAAATTATAGAAGACCGCGAATACGACCGAAGATACAATGGTTTTAATGCCAATATAGGAATGGAATATTTCTTAAACGAGCAATCGTCGGTTACCGGTAGCTTCTTTACCCGTTTTGGAGACGATAAAGATGTTACAAAAAATAACACCAGCAGGTTTGTAGAAAATACTTTAGACAGCCGTACACTTCGAGAGCAAATAGAAAAAGAAGACGATAAAAGTTACCAGGCTTCTGTAAATTACCAAAATAGGTTTAACGACGAAGGCCATAAGTTAACGGCAGATTTTCAATATTCTTACGACAATGAAGATAGACCAACTACTATTGAAGAAAACATAACCTTTCCTACTACAACATTTTTAGACAAGGAAAAGATTTTTGAAAAAGAAACACAAAACGAATTTTTAATACAAGCAGATTATGTTTTACCAATTGGCGAAGCACAATTTGAAGCTGGTTTTCGTAGTAATTTTGAAGAAGAAGTAACAGATTATTCGTTAGACACCTTAAACCAAAGCACCGGCAACTTTGAACAAAACTTGAGTTTAAGCAACAAATTTACCTATACTGAAAATGTAAACGCAGTATATTCTCAATATGGTAATAAATTTGGTGATTTTTCTTTCTTGGTTGGTTTGCGTTTAGAGCAAACAAAATTAAAAGGAGAATTAGATACCGCCTTGCCGGAAACAGATTTAGAAGAAGAAGTTGGTTTTGCTTTTGAAACCAATTTTGAAAAAGACTATTTAGAACTCTTTCCTACCGTAAATTTAACTTACGAGCTTAGCGAAGACGAAAACATTACTTTAGGTTATAATAGAAGAATAAACAGACCAAGAAGTTGGTACATTAATCCGTTTCCTTCCCGATCTAGTAGAACAAATATTTTTCAAGGTAACCCAGATTTAAATCCATCTTTTTCTAGTGCTTTTGATTTAGGTTATTTAAAAAAGTGGGAGAAATTAACTTTAACCGGTTCAGTTTACTACCAACGCGAAACAGATGCTTTTGAAAGAATACAACTAAACACAGAAGATACCGGTAATACAGACGAGACTACAGATGGTATACCAATTGTGCGTACTTTACCAATTAACCTTTCTACAGAGGAGCGTTTTGGTGCAGAAGTAGGTACAATTTATAACCCGGCAAAATGGCTTAGATTAAATGCTAGTTTTAACTTTTTTAGTCGGGAGTCTGAAGGAGAATTTGAAGGCGTAGATTATGGCAATAAAAGTACCAGCTGGTTTGGTCGTTTTAGCTCCAAAGTTAATTTACCTGGCAGCATAGATTGGCAAACTACTGGTTTTTATAGAGGTCCGCGAGAAAGCGCCCAATCTGAAACAGATGGTATTTTCTCTTTAAATCTTGCCTTTAGTAAAGAATTGGTAGAAAACACTTTAACCGCTTCTTTAAATATAAGAGACGTATTTAACTCTAGAAAAAGAAGTAGTTATACGGTTACAGAAAATGTAATTACCAATAGCGAGTTTCAATGGCGAGAGCGACAAATTACGGCTTCTTTAATTTACAGATTCAACCAACCTAACGATCAGCGCGGTTCGCGCCAAGGAGGAGGTCAAAATAATTATGAGGAAGGAGAAGGCGGTGGTTTTTAAGCTAGAAAAACCACCCATTAAAAAAGGGAAGCAAAATTAATTGCTTCCCTTTTTTTATTTGGTAATTATATTATTATTTTAACTGCTCTACCGTTGTTTCGTTTTGTTGGTTTTTCTTTTCTTTCTTTTCACGAATCATATCTTTTACCGCACCACCAATCCAGTAAGGCACTACAAAAGTTATTAAAAAAATCATCAACCAAAATCCTATAGTTGCGATTCCCATAAAAATCAAAAACCCGATATACTGATCAAACTCAAACATAATTTTTAAATTTCAAGAATTTGTTCAAAGATAAGTATATTTTAAAATTAATTGCAAAGAAAAGTTAAAAAATATATTCTGTCTCTGCCACTCTGCTTAGGATTGTTTTATATTTATGCTTTTAGCTGGAGCTGAATTTTCTCTTCTAAGCACAATTTTAAAATATAATCTCTCTAGAATTTTGATATCCTGCCGAGTCAATTCCGTAAAGCAAAACAAAATTCTATTTTCAAATTAAAGGTATTTGAGCAGCTAAATGTTTAAATTTGTAAAAACCTTAAAATAACACACGCAAATGAAATATAGAATAGAAAAAGACACGATGGGCGAAGTAAAAGTGCCCGCAAATAAACTTTGGGGCGCCCAAACAGAACGCTCTAAAAATAATTTTAAAATTGGACCGGCCGGTTCTATGCCGTTAGAAATTATCTACGGTTTTGCATACTTAAAAAAAGCAGCAGCTTACACCAACGAAGCTGCAGGCGTACTTTCTACACAAAAAAGAGATTTAATTGCCAAGGTTTGTGACGAAATTTTAGAAGGAAAACACGACGACCAATTTCCATTGGTAATTTGGCAAACCGGTTCTGGGACGCAAAGCAACATGAACGTAAATGAGGTAATCGCTAACCGCGCGCATCAACTGGCAGGAAAGAAAATTGGCGAAGGCGATAAAACACTACAACCTAATGACGATGTAAACAAATCGCAATCTTCTAACGATACTTTTCCCACAGGAATGCATATTGCCATTTATAAAAAATTGGTAGAAACAGCCATTCCCGGTATTGAGCAATTGCGCGATACTTTACGGAAAAAATCAGAAGATTTTAAAAAAGTTGTAAAAATTGGTCGTACGCATTTTATGGATGCCACTCCCCTAACCCTAGGACAAGAATTTGGTGGTTATGCTTCGCAATTAACACACGGGTTAAAAGCTCTAAAAAACACTTTACCGCATTTGGCAGAATTGGCTCTGGGCGGAACTGCCGTAGGTACAGGCTTAAACACGCCAGATGGTTATGCAGAAAATGTAGCCAAAAAAATTGCAGAATTAACCAATTTGCCGTTTACCTCTGCCGAAAATAAATTTGAGGCTCTGGCTGCTCACGATGCTTTGGTAGAAACCCACGGCGCTTTAAAACAATTGGCGGTAAGTTTAAACAAAATAGGTAACGATATTAGAATGTTAGCTTCCGGACCGCGAAGCGGAATTGGCGAGATTAACATTCCGGCAAACGAGCCTGGTTCTTCTATTATGCCAGGAAAAGTAAATCCTACCCAATGCGAAGCTTTAACAATGGTTTGCGCGCAAGTTATGGGTAATGATGTTGGCGTGGGCGTAGGCGGAATGCAAGGCCAGTTTGAGCTAAATGTTTTTAAACCCGTAATGGCGGCAAGTTTATTGCAAAGCGCTCAATTATTGGGAGACGCTTGTATTTCTTTTGATGAGCATTGTGCTAGCGGCATTGAGCCAAACCAAGAACGTATAGATAAAATGCTTAAAAACAGTTTGATGTTGGTTACTGCATTAAATACTAAAATTGGTTATTATAAAGCTGCCGAAATTGCCAATACCGCACATAAAAACGGTACAACTTTAAAAGAAGAAGCTGTAAATCTAGGTTATACCACAGAAGAAGAATTTGATAAATGGGTTAAACCCGAAGATATGGTAGGAGATATAGAGTAGCTTTAATATAAACGAGTATTCATTTTTTAGAATGAATATAACAAAAATCCGTCTAAACTTTTAATTAGGTTAGACGGATTTTTTATTGGTTGCTATATTATTCAAAATTTTAAATAAGTTCTTTTATTTCTTTTATAATTTTTTCTGCTAGATCTTCGGCTTGTTGTTCTGTTTTTGCTTCTGTGTAGATTCTTATTATTGGCTCAGTGTTAGATTTTCTAAGATGCACCCAAGAATCTTCAAAATCTACTTTTACGCCGTCTATAGTAGAAACTTCTTCATCTTTATAACGTTCTGCCATACTTTCTAATATTTTATCAACGTCTATTTCAGGCGTTAATTCTATTTTATTTTTACTCATAAAATAATCAGGATACGTATCGCGTAACGCAGAAACAGAGATATCTTTTTCAGCCAAATGCGTCAAAAACAAAGCTGTTCCTATTAAACTATCACGCCCATAATGCAACTCCGGAAAGATTATTCCGCCATTACCTTCACCTCCTATAATAGCATTCGTTTCTTTCATCAGTTTTACTACATTCACTTCTCCTACCGCACTGGCTTGGTAAGTACCGCCATGCTTTTTGGTTATATCGTGTAATGCCCTAGACGACGATAAATTACTAACCGTGTTGCCAGATTTTTTACTCAAAATATAATCGGCTACAGCCACCAAAGTATATTCTTCGCCAAACATATTTCCGTTTTCATCTATAAACGCCAACCTGTCTACATCCGGGTCTACAACAATACCAATATCTGCTTTTTCTTTTACTACCAACTCGCAAATATCTTTTAAATGCTCTTTAAGCGGCTCAGGATTATGCGGAAAATCTCCGGTAGGCTCGCAATATAACTTTACCACATCTACGCCCATTTCTTCCAATAATCGTGGAATGGCAACGCCGCCGGTAGAATTTACGCCGTCTACCACCACTCTAAAATTGGCATCTTTCACGGCATCTACATCTACCCAATTAGATTTTAAAATTTCTTCTATATGTAAATCTATATACGCATCGTTTACGGTTATTTTACCTAAGCTATCTATTTCTGAAAAAGTAATCGCTTCGTTTTCTGCAATATTTAAAATTTTCTCTCCTTCTTTAGCATCTAAAAATTCACCTTTAGAATCCAGTAATTTTAAGGCATTCCATTGTTTTGGGTTATGACTTGCCGTCAAAATTATACCACCATCTGCATGTTCCATTGATACCGCCATTTCTACGGTTGGCGTGGTAGATAATCCAAGATCTTTTACGTGAATTCCCATTCCTACCAAGGTTTGCATTACCAATTCTTGCAACATTTCTCCAGAGATACGGGCATCGCGACCAACTACTACGCGATAATTTTCTTTTTGCCGCTGTTCTTTTACCCAAGTGCCGTATGCCGCAGCAAATTTTACCGCATCTATTGGGGTTAGATTTTCGTTTACTTTCCCGCCAATTGTGCCTCTAATTCCTGAAATTGATTTTATTAATGTCATTATTTATGTCGTTTCTAAAGTTTATTTGTATTTAAAGCAGAAATATAAATATTATAACCCAAACCTTAAGCTTGTAAGCGCTTATTTTAGGATAATTTTTACAAAGCCCATACTTTATAAAGATTTTGTTATTCCGTAAAGCTGCTAGTATATTTTTGATTAGTTTTACTTTATGAATTTTCTTGCTCATATTTACCTTTCCGGCGATAACGACTTCTTAAAGATTGGAAATTTTATGGCAGATTCTATCAAAGGAAAAAGCTATAAAAAATACCCACCCAATTTGCAACAAGGCATTTTATTGCATCGCAAAATAGATACGTTTACAGATGCGCACCCTACGGTTTTTAAGAGCTCACACCGTTTGTTTCCTAAATATAGCCACTATGCCACGGTAATTGTAGATGTTTTATACGACCATTTTTTGGCTAGAGATTGGCTACTTTATCATGAGCAACCATTAGAAGATTTTGTTAAAGATTTTTACGCTTTATTAGATAAGAATTTTGACCTTTTACCAAAAAATGTACAGCGCTTTTATCCTATAATGGTAGCGCAAAACTGGTTAGTGAGTTATAAAAGTTTAGAAGGTTTAGAAAAAATTTTGTGGCAAATGAATGGCCGCGTAAAAACAGATATCTTCTTAGACAAAGCTATAAAAGATATTAAACAAGACTACTTGCTTTACGAAACAGAATTTACAAGCTTTTTTGAAGAAATAAGAGTATTTGCAAAACGTGAACGAGAAAATTTAAACTCGTTGTCTTAAATTGTTTTACTGAAAATTTTTGAGATCTTTTATTTTCCTTTACGGAAAAAACTATTGCTATTTAACCAAAATAAATGCAAGCGTTTTTATTCTAAGCTACAAAAGGGCAAGCAACTTTTACTATTAAATATAGCAACGCACAAACACAATTTACAAAAGCTTTAAGAAGGTTTTTTTCTAAAATTCAAGCTTTTAACTAACTTTGCAGCTTGCAAAAAATTATGGCAAATTTCAACGAAAAAATAGAGGTTTTAGGCGCGCGGGTGCATAATCTAAAAAACATAGATGTTAGCATACCACGCGAAAAATTAGTAGTAATTACAGGACTTTCTGGCTCCGGAAAATCTTCTTTGGCTTTTGATACAATTTATGCCGAAGGGCAACGCAGATATATCGAGACTTTCTCTGCTTATGCCAGACAATTTCTCGGCAGTTTAGAAAGACCGGATGTAGATAAAATAGACGGACTGTCTCCCGTTATTGCAATAGAGCAAAAAACCACCAGCAAAAACCCACGAAGTACAGTTGGTACCATAACTGAGATTTACGACTTTTTACGTTTATTATTTGCTCGTGCCGGCGATGCGTATAGTTATAAAACCGGCGAAAAAATGGTTAGCTATACAGATGCACAAATCAAAAATTTAATTAGAGAAGAGTTTAAAGACAAACGTATAAATATTCTTGCCCCCGTGGTACGTTCTAGAAAAGGTCATTACCGCGAATTGTTTGAGCAAGTGGCCAAACAAGGTTTTGTAAAAGTACGCACAGATGGCGAAATTAGAGATATAGAAAAAGGCATGAAATTAGACCGGTATAAAACCCACGATATAGAAGTGGTAATAGACCGGCTAAAAATAAACGATTCTAAAGATTTAGATAAACGCCTTTCCGAAAGTATAAATACGGCTATGAACCAAGGCGGCGATGTTATGATGGTCTTGGAACACGACGCAAAAGAACCGCGTTTTTTTAGTAGAAACTTAATGTGTCCTACCACCGGGATTTCGTATCCCAATCCGGAGCCAAATAATTTTTCTTTTAACTCGCCTAAAGGTGCTTGTCCAAAATGTAATGGTATTGGGCATTTGTATGAAGTAAACATAGATAAAATTATTCCTAATGATAAAAAATCTATTAAAAATGGTGGCTTAGAACCACACGGGCCGCAAAAGAAAAATTGGGCATTTAAGCAAATGCAACTTATTGCAGAACGTTTTGATTTTAAATTATCTGACCCCATAAAAGACATTCCCAAAAAAGCTTTGGATATGATTTTATACGGTGGCAAAGAACGTTTTGAAGTTACTTCTAAAGAATTGGGCGTTACCAGAAAATACAAAATAGATTTTGAAGGCGTTGCTACTTTTATAGAAAACACGTACCATAAAAACGATTCGCGTTCTTTAAAACGGTGGGCAAAAGAATATATGGATAATGTGATTTGCCCAAAATGCAACGGCAACCGTTTACAAAAAGAGTCGCTTCATTTTAAGGTAAATTCTTTAAACATTGCAGAGCTGGCAGAAAAAGACATTTTAGATTTAAGCAGTTGGTTTGAAGATTTGCCGAAACACTTCAGTAAAAATAAATGGAAAATTGCCGAAGAAATCGTAAAAGAAATTAGAACGCGCTTACAATTTTTGGTAGATGTTGGGCTTACTTATCTTTCTTTAAACAGAGGCTCTAAAAGTTTATCTGGCGGTGAGGCACAACGTATACGTTTGGCAACGCAAATTGGCTCGCAATTGGTGGGTGTTTTATATATTTTAGACGAACCCAGCATTGGTTTGCACCAACGCGATAACGAAAAACTCATCAATTCTCTTATTAGCTTGCGCGATGTAGGCAATTCTATAATTGTAGTGGAACACGATAAAGATATGATAGAAAGCGCAGACCATGTTATAGATATTGGTCCCTTTGCGGGGAAACATGGCGGCGAAATTATAAGTGAGGGCACTCCAAAACAAATACGAAAACACGATACTTTAACGGCTTCTTACCTAAACGGTAATAAAGAAATAGAAATACCAAAAGAAAGACGCGAAGGCAACGGGAAATTTATTGAGTTAAAAGGCGCAACCGGTAACAACCTGAAAAACGTAAATGTAAAACTTCCTCTAGGGAAAATGATTGTAGTAACCGGCGTTTCAGGAAGCGGAAAATCCAGTTTAATCAACGGCACTTTATACCCTATTATGAATGCGCATTACTTTAATGGCGTAAAAGAACCAATGCCCTACAAGAGTATTAAAGGTTTAGATAACGCAGATAAAGTTATAGATATAAACCAATCGCCAATTGGGAGAACGCCACGTTCTAACCCCGCTACTTATACCGGCGTTTTTTCAGAAATTAGAAGCTTGTTTGCCAAAACACCCGAGGCGCAAATAAGAGGTTATAAACCGGGCCGTTTTAGTTTTAACGTAAAAGGCGGACGTTGCGAAACTTGTCGCGGAGCCGGTTTGCGCGTTATTGAAATGAATTTCTTACCAGATGTTCACGTAGAATGCGAAACCTGTCAAGGAAAACGTTTTAACCGCGAAACTTTAGAGATACGCTACAAAGGGAAATCTATTAGCGATGTTTTAAATATGACCATAGAAGAAGCTACGAACTTTTTTGAGCATATTCCTAAAATTTTCCGTAAACTTAAAACTATTCAAGATGTTGGTTTGGGTTATATAACTTTGGGGCAGCAAAGCACTACCCTTTCAGGCGGCGAGGCACAACGTGTAAAACTAGCTACAGAACTTTCTAAAAGAGATACCGGCAATACTTTTTATATCTTAGACGAGCCTACAACCGGTTTGCATTTTGAAGATATTAGGGTCTTGATGCAAGTATTAAATAAACTTACCGATAAAGGCAACACCGTCTTGATTATAGAACATAATATGGACGTAATTAAATTGGCAGACCATATTATTGATATTGGTTATGAAGGCGGAAAAAATGGCGGAAAAGTAATTGTAGAAGGCACGCCAGAAAAAGTTAGCAAACATAAAAAGAGCTATACCGCAAAATTTCTAAGAAAAGAACTACATTAGCCAATTTTGTAGATTTTAAAAATATAATAAATGAGAAACGAACAACGAAACAACAAGGCTTGGAACGAAATTAAAACAAACGATAGCTGGGCGCTTTTTAAAATAATGAGCGAATTTGTACACGGCTACGAAAGAATGAGTGAAATTGGTCCTTGTGTATCTATCTTTGGCTCTGCCAGAACAGATTCTGAACATAAATATTATAAATTAGCCACAAAAGTTGCCGAGAAAATTGCACAACACGGCTACGGCGTGATAACTGGCGGCGGACCGGGCATTATGGAGGCCGGAAATAAAGGCGCACACTTGGCCGGCGGTACTTCTGTAGGTTTAAATATAGATTTACCGTTTGAGCAACACGACAATCCGTATATAGATAAAAACAAAAATTTAGATTTTGATTATTTCTTTGTGCGCAAAGTAATGTTTGTAAAATATTCGCAAGGCTTTGTGGTTATGCCCGGCGGTTTCGGAACTTTAGACGAGCTTTTTGAAGCTATTACTTTAATTCAAACACATAAAATAGATAAATTTCCTATCATCTTGGTTGGCACCGAATTTTGGGGTGGCCTTTTTGATTGGGTAAAAAGCACGCTTTTAGATAGTTTTAAAAATATTAGTGCCCCAGATATGGATTTGGTACAAATTGTGGATACAGCAGACGAGGTAATAGAGATTCTAGATAAATTCTATGATGAGTTTAATTTGAGTCCAAACTTTTAAAATGATCCCGTTTATTGAACAAAAATTTTTTAAAATAATTTTTACTTTGGCGTTTCTGCTTGGTTTTTACAACCATAGCAGTTACGCCCAAACCAATATTCAGGTAGCGGTAAAACTTGATAGTTTAGAAAGAGAATTATTGTTGGAGCAAGCTATTGTTTTTACCAATAATTCTACCAAAAACTTAGATACCCTCTACCTGAATGATTGGAATAACAGCTACAAAAGCAAAACAACTCCTTTGGGAGAACGTTTTGCAGAAGATTATATACGTAGTTTTCATTACGCTAAAAAAGCAGATAGGGGTTTTACTTTTATAAATTCCGTAAAGTTAAATAAAGCTAAAGTTACCAATTGGCTCAGACCACAAAAACACCCGGATATTATTGCAATACCGTTGCAACGGAAGTTAAAACCCGGAGACAGCATTACCTTAAACTTAAACTACCGCATAAGACCGCCGCACCACCGTTTTAGTAATTATGGTTTCGAAAATGAAAATTTTAAACTAAAATACTGGCTTATAACGCCGGCAAATTATACCCATAAGTGGAATTATTACAGCAATAAAGATTTAAACGATCTGTTTTTTCCGTTAATGAATTTAAAAATAGATTTAGCGCTTCCGCCGGAATATGAAGCCTATTCTAACCTTACCCAAACCAATAAGCAACTAACAGAAACCGGGAAAAACATAAGTCTAGTCGGTAAAAATCAGTTAAATACCGATTTATATCTTATAAAAAATTTCGACACTTTTCGAAACATCGATACAGATGTTACGCAAGTAGTAACCAATATAAAAGAAGGCAAAATTCAGCCGGAAGTAAGAGCTTTAATAACCGATAGGGTTTTGCATTTTTTACAAACAAAATTGGGAGAATATCCACACGAAAAATTATTGCTTACGCAGGAAGATTATCAAGTAAATCCTGTTTATGGTTTTAATCAATTACCGGAATTTATACGACCTTTTCCAGACGGATTTCAATACGATATAAAATTACTAAAAAGTATTTCTAAAAAATATCTAGAAAACACGTTGCACTTAAATCCACGCGAAGAACGCTGGCTTTTAGACGCTATTCATATTTATTTAATGATAGAATATGTAGAAGTTTTTTATCCGGATGTAAAACTAATAGGCAACTTTAGTGATATAATTGGTATACGCTGGTTTCATGCTGCAGACTTAGATTTTAATAGTCAATATAATTATTTATACCAAAATATGGCGCGGTTAAATTTAGATCAAGCTTTAAACACGCCACAAGATTCTTTGGTGAAATTTAATAAAAACATTGCAAATCCGTATAAAGCAGGGGTTGGTTTTAATTACTTGAACGATTATTTGCAAAACGATGCTTTATCAAAAACAATTCGGGAATTTTATCAAAATTATAAGTTACAATCGGTAAACCCGGAAGGTTTTAGGACAATCTTAAAAAAATACAGTCAAAAAAACACAGATTGGTTTTTTAACGATTATGTGCAAAGCAATACGCTTATAGATTTTAAAATTAAGCGGGTTAAAAAATTTGCAGACAGTCTGGAAGTTACCATAAAAAACAAGTATGACAATACAATGCCCGTTTCGTTATATACTATAAAAAACGATAGCGTTGTTTCTAAGCATTGGATAGAAGGTTTTAAGGAAGAAAAAACGGTGCATATTGCCAAAGATGATGCAGATAGAGTTGCTTTAAATTATGAACACGTTATTCCTGAAATAAACGAACGTAACAACTACCATCGCGTAAGTACTTTGTTAAACAAACCATTGCAATTACGCTTGTTGCAAGATGTAGAAGATAGCCGCTACCAGCAATTTTTTATAATGCCAGAATTTGATTACAACCTCTACGACGGTTTGACTATTGGTCCTAAATTGTATAACAAAACTTTTTTACGTAGAAATTTTAATTATAAAATAGCGCCTAAAATTGGTTTAAACAGTGGCGCTTTGGTAGGTTCTGCATTTATTTCTAATACGCATCAATATAGAAACGAAGAATTGAGCTCTGTACAATATGGCTTTAGCGGTACACGATATTCGTATGCTAAAGATTTATACTATCATAAGTTTTCGCCATTTTTAAACATTCGGTTTAGAGACGAATATTTGCGTGCCAATCAAGGCCAGCAATTAACTATTAGAAGTGTGAATGTTTTTAGGGATAAATCTTCTATAAATCCTGTAGACGAGCCAGATTATAGCGTGCTTAACATATTTTACAATTACAGCAATCGTAATTTTACAGATTATTATACCAGTAATATAGATTATCAACTCGCTAAAAAATTCAGTAAAATATCGGTAACTACAAAATGGCGAAAACTATTTTTAAACAACCGGCAGTTAGAGTTTAGATTTTTTAGTGGTTTGTTTTTATATAACGATAACCATGATTCAGATTACTTTAGCTTTGCATTAGACAGACCTACAGACTATCTATTTGATTATAATTATTACGGTCGTAGTGAAAGCAGCGGTTTATTTAGTCAGCAATTTATTGAAGCCGAAGGCGGTTTTAAATCGCAATTAGAACCCGCCTTTGCTAACCAATGGATAAGCACTTTAAACTCTAGCGTTACTATATGGAATTGGATTTTGGCCTACGGCGATGTTGGTTTTCTAAAAAATAAAGGACAAAGTGCTGATTTTGTTTACGATTCGGGAATTCGCGTAAATTTGGTGCAAGACTATTTTGAGATTTTCTTTCCTGTATATTCTAATCTAGGTTGGGAAATAGCGCAACCGGACTACGACAAAAAAATACGTTTTATTGTTTCTTTAGATTTTAATACGCTTACTAAATTATTTACGCGTCGTTGGTATTAAATTGATTTTTCCGCAATAAAAAGCTTTCAAAAACCTTATTTATTTTCATATTCACAATATATTTCTTTCTCACAAAAAAAATCATAATATATAGGTTTTCTTTTTAGTTGAAATTTAGTAGTATTTTTCTTATCTTCGCTAGCACTAAAAAAAATCAACGCATGCAGAACGATACGCTTACTAAAGATAAAGATATTTCCTTTGACGAATTTAAAGAACAGGTAATAAACGATTATAAGATTGCGGTTACTAGCCGAGAATGTAGCCTGTTGGGTAGACGTGAAGTACTTACCGGAAAAGCCAAATTTGGTATTTTTGGCGATGGTAAAGAAGTGCCACAATTAGCGTGGGCAAAATCTTTTAAGAATGGTGATTTTAGATCTGGTTACTACAGAGATCAAACTTTTATGATGGCCAAAGGTCTGCTTAGCGTAGAAGAATTTTTTGCCGGTCTTTACGCCAATACAGATATTAAGCAAGAACCAATGTCCGGTGGTCGCCAAATGGGCGGACATTTTGGAACGCACAGTTTAAATGAAGACGGCAGTTGGAAAAACTTAACCGAGCAACCAAACTCTAGTCCAGATATCTCTCCTACTGCTGGACAAATGCCACGTTTATTGGGCTTGGCGCAAGCGTCTAAAGTTTATAGAAATGTAGAAAATATAGATACCGAGAAATTCTCTAACAACGGAAACGAAATTGCTTGGGGAACAATTGGTAATGCAAGTACAAGTGAAGGTTTGTTTTGGGAGACTTTAAATGCAGGAGGCGTACTGCAAGTGCCAATGGTAATTAACGTTTGGGATGATGAGTACGGAATTTCTGTACCGGCAAAATACCAAACCACCAAAGAAAATATTTCAGAGATTATAAAAGGTTTCCAACGCGATAATAAACACAAAGGTTACGAAATTATTAAAGTAAAAGGTTGGGATTATCCTGCCTTGATAGAAGCTTATCAAAAAGCAGAAAAAATAGCACGCGAAGAGCACGTGCCGGCGCTAATTCATGTTGTAGAACTTACACAGCCACAAGGGCATTCTACTTCCGGATCGCACGAGCGTTATAAAGATAAAAATCGTTTAGATTGGGAAAAAGAAAACGATTGTAACCTAAAAATGCGTCAATGGATGATTTCTTCTGAAATTGCAACCGAAGAAGAACTTGATAAAATAGAAAAAGACGCCAAAAAGCAAGTACGAGAAGGTAAAAAAGCAGCTTGGAAAGCCATTACAGAACCACAGAAAGAAGACAAGAAAACTTTATTGGGTATTTTAGATAAATTTGCTCAGAAAGAAGAAGTAAAAGAGTTAATAGATAACCTTAAGAACCGTAAAGAACCAGAAAAACACCACCTTTTAAGAACTGCGCGTAAAACTTTGCATTACTTAATTAAAGAAAGCAGTTCTGAAAAGCAAGAATTAATTTCTTGGGTAGAGAATTATCGCAACACGCACCAACCAGATTATAGCAGCCATTTGTATAGCGAAAGTGAATGGGCGGCCAAAAACATAGACGCGGTAGAGCCGAATTATGCAGAAGATGCAGAAACGGTAGATGCACGTTTAATTTTACGCGATAATTTTGATAAAATTTTCGAAACCAAACCAGAAACCCTAATTTTTGGAGAAGATTCCGGAAATATTGGCGATGTAAACCAAGGTTTAGAAGGCTTGCAAGAAAAACACGGCGTTTTACGTGTAGATGATGCCGGAATTAGAGAAGCCACCATTTTAGGACAAGGTATTGGTATGGCAATGCGAGGTCTGCGTCCTATTGCAGAAATTCAGTACTTAGATTATCTTTTATACGCGTTGCAAATTATGAGCGATGATTTAGCAACTGTGCAATACCGTACTAAAGGGAAACAAAAAGCACCATTAATTGTTAGAACACGTGGACACCGTTTAGAAGGTATTTGGCATTCCGGTTCGCCAATGAGTGGTATTATAAACCTAATTAGAGGAATACACGTTTTAGTACCAAGAAATATGACCAAAGCCGCAGGTTTTTACAATACGTTATTGGCCAGCGATGAGCCGGCACTTATTGTAGAATCTCTTAACGGTTACCGATTAAAAGAAAAAATGCCAAGTAATTTAGGCGAATTTAAAACGCCTATCGGCGTGGTAGAAACAGTAAGAGAAGGTAATGATATTACGCTGGTTTCTTACGGTTCTACTTTTAGAATTGTAGAAGAAGCCGCAGAAGAATTGGCAAAAATAGGCATAGATGCAGAAGTTATAGATGTACAGTCTTTGTTACCATTAGACATTAATCAAGACCTTGTCAAAAGTGTACAAAAAACCAACAGATTATTGGTGATTGATGAAGATGTGCCCGGCGGAGCTTCGGCTTATATTTTATCTGAAATTGTAGACAAACAAAACGGGTATAAATATCTAGATAGCAAGCCGCAGACATTATCTGCCAAAGCACACAGACCTGCTTATAGTACAGACGGCGATTATTTCTCAAAACCCTCTGCCGAAGATATTTTTGAAAAAGTTTACGAAATTTTTAATGAAGTAAACCCAAAAGAATTTCCGGCTTTGCGTTAGGAAGAAATTTTAATTGAAAAGAATAGTTACATCCACGCTTTTGTGGATGTTTCTATTTTATAGAGCATATAATTGATTTCTCTTGCTACATTTTCAGAAATAAATCTGTAATGCAAATCGCCCCCGGCTGTATGTAAAGTTAGATTTACCAATCCTCTTTTTTTATACCAAAAAGGTTGTTTTATACTAATGCCTTGTAATTTAAATATCTCTGCAACTTCCTGTTTTTGGTTCCATAAGCCCGTATTTTTACGAATAAAGTTAGATGTGATACTCAAATATGTTTTCTTATACGCAAAATATTGGTAGACACTTACTAAAATTAAAAACACAGCACCAAATAGAAGAATATAATGCCATTCTGAAAATCCGAAAATAAAGTTTAATCCTATTATCAATAAAAGCGGAAGAACAGAAAAACGTATTACTTTACGGAAAATCCAAATCTTATGTGGTTTATAAACTTTTCCCTTTTCGGAAGGTTTATTAAATATAAAACGATGAATATGTTTTAAGAATTCTTGTTTTAAACCCGGAATTTTTACTTTATTTTTACTTAAACCATCGGTGCTGCCGGCAATTGCCAATTGTACTTCATACAAATTAAGCTTTTTCTGAATGGGATTGGTAAGCACGCGATAAAGCTGAATCCTTTTTGGTTTTAGCGCAATATGTTTGGTGGTTTTTAAGCCCATTTCTAACAGCAAACTTGTTTTGGTTTGCGTTAATTTAAGGTTGTAATATTTTATAAATACTTCTACTACGGTTATAAGCAAACCCGCAAAAAAAAGCAAAACCGCACCAATAAAAATGTACAGTGCACTTTTAAAAATAATTTCGGTAGAGTTAGCCATAAATTCAGATGCATCTCCTACTACTTCGTTATCTACTGCAAATTGGTTTAACTCGCTCTGAATTGTTCCGTAAAGAAAAAATAACAAACCTATACCTCTAAGATAATTAGAGGTTAAACCTATTTTTAGTAACCTGCCAATAGACAAACGATACGTCCACTGCTCTTCTTCTTTTTGGGTGGTTTCTTTATTGTCGTGTGTAATTTGTTCTGTTTGCGAAGTTTTTTCTACTTCTGTATTTTCTACTAGGTTTAATAGAATTTCTTTTAAATTAGAGGCTTTTTCTTGTTGTAAAGCTTTAATTTTTATTTCTTTTTCTTTACTGCCTGCCGTGTCTACCACAACGCTTTTAATACCAATAATGCGTTGTAAGATAGATTGTTCTAAATATACTTGTTGTATTTTGGAAAAAGGAATAGCGGTGTTATCTGTATGGAAAACGCCTTTGCTTAAAACAAATTCTTGAGCAGGATAATTAATGTGAAATTGAAACTTACGATAATCTACATAACTGTAAATTAAAGCTGCAAGACCTATTAGCATAGAAGCCGGCACAATATACCAAGTTAATCCTGTAGAGAAATCTCCTATAATAAAGTAAATTGCCAGCACCCAAAACCCGCGTAAAAGTTTATAAACCGTTGTTAGAAATATAAATAGAATACCAATTTTAGATTGGTGCTCCGGTTTGGAAAAATTTTTAGTCTGCATCTGTACTTTGGCTAATTTTATTGGCTAATTCTTGTTTTAATTGTTTTGCCAAATCAGGAGTAAGACCGGGAATAGTAACATCACTACCTTGCCCGCCGGCCGTATAAATATTTAGTTGCGAAAGCGTAAAAAGTTTATCTAAAAAACTGCGAGAAGTAGAAACATGTTGAATTCGATTAAAGGGAATTAGAGTAATTTCTTCTACAATATACCCGTGTTTAAACGCAATATCTTTTCCGCGTAAAGCGTAACCAAATGCTTTATAAGAAAAAATACAATGTGTTACCAACAAAATCACAACGAGCGCAGAAACACCTGCAATTACCGTAAACCAAAAAGCAAGCGAAAAAAACACATAAATCAGCAGGTTTGCCGTTAACAAAACCAAAGCAAAGATGCCGGTTTGCAGCAAGGCTTTGCTAAGGTTACGTTTGTTAATAGCGTGAAAATGCAAGTCTTTATAATTTGGCAAAGTGGCCAAATCTACTTGCGGATTGGTAAATGGAGTTTCTTCTACGGCAGCCATTTCTTTTCAAAATTAGGTTTTCTTTTTTCTAAAAAAGCATTGCGGCCTTCTTTTGCTTCTTCTGTCATATAAGCCAGGCGCGTTGCTTCTCCGGCAAAAACTTGTTGTCCTACCATTCCGTCATCGGTAAGATTCATAGCAAATTTTAGCATTTTTATAGAAGTTGGGCTTTTGGCTAAAATTTCTTGCGCCCACTCGTATGCGGTATCCTCTAAATCGTCGTGCGGAATTACGGCATTTACCATTCCCATATCATAAGCCTCTTGGGCGGAATAATTTCTTCCTAAAAAGAAAATTTCGCGTGCTTTTTTTTGCCCCACCATTTTGGCGAGGTAAGCAGAACCGTAACCAGCATCAAAACTGGTTACATCTGCATCTGTTTGTTTAAAAATTGCGTGTTCTTTGCTGGCTAAAGTCATATCGCAAACCACGTGCAGACTATGGCCGCCGCCTACTGCCCAACCCGGCACTACACAAATTACGGCTTTTGGCATAAAGCGAATAAGACGCTGCACTTCTAAAATATTTAGCCGGTGATAACCATCTTCGCCCACATAACCTTGGTGTCCACGTGCTTTTTGATCGCCACCGCTGCAAAAACTATAAACGCCGTCTTTAGAAGAAGGACCTTCGGCAGATAATAAAACCACACCAATTGCGGTATCTTCTTGCGCATCGTGAAAAGCATCTAATAACTCTGAAGTAGTTTTTGGCCTAAAAGCATTGCGAACATCTGGTCTGTTAAAAGCAATTCTGGCAACGCCATTAGATTTTTTGTACGTTATATCTTCGTATTTTTTTGCGGTCTCCCACTCTATCTTACTCATAGTTTTAAATTTTTTTTGGTAAAATTACAGCTTTTAAAAAGAACAAAATAATAAAAATACAGGCTTTAGAAGCAATACAATAGTTATTAATTTTATTATTTTTAAGGAAGCAAACTCCGCTACTATGAAAAAATTAATTGTCTTGTTTTTATTTTTGTGGCTTTGTTTGCATAGCAATGCACAGAAAAATATTGTTGTTGCAGACTCTTTAAAATTGCAGCTTTTGAGTTTTAAAGATTTAGATAAGCAACAAAACACAAAGCTGCCAAAACATTTATACCAAATAGCTTCAAAAAATCAAAATAGCAAAGCAGCGAACACTTTTAAAAGCATTAATTATAAATACCTAAAATATCAGAATATATTAGAAGCTTACGCGGAAAGGTATTATTTATTAGAAAATTTGTATCCTTATAGCAATTACTACATAAGAGAGAAACCAGGAAGTTTTAAACTTATAGGAATTCCTGCAACGCCACCCATTCGTAAAAATTATTGATTAGAAGAGTAGTTTTGCATACTATTTGTTACTTTTAAACAAAATATTTTTATTGAAAATGAAGCGTGTAGTTTTATTATTTTTTATGGTTGTTTTATGCCAGTCACTTTTGGCACAAGAAAAGCATTCTTTAGAGTTGCCGGCGGTAAATAATGAGGTAGAAACTTCTTTGTTTAGCTTATCTATACAACCAAGTTTAACCACTTTAAAAACAGCCAACCACGTTTTTGGAAATTTTAATTTGCCGCTTATAAGCAGTTATTCCGCAAAGAAAAAAGTAAATATTTTTGTCCCCGAAGAAGTTTATATGGCGTCTAATCAAAATTCTAAAACCGAGTTTCCACAAAGGCAATTAGAGCAAATAAATTCTACCGTACAAGTGTATTATAACCAAACCAATTTTAACCAGCGTACCAATGTAGATTTAAATTATTACGGTAAACGCACCTTAGATGGCGGCATTAAAAACGAAGTGTATGAAGATATACGCCAACCTTTATTAAATACCGGTTATTATTTGCATCGTAACCGTTATGACCGTAATCAACCGGTTTTTTATTTGCGCAGGTAAATACCGTCTTCTTCAATACTAATTTCACGTTTTTTATAGAGTGTACCAATTGCTTTTTTAAAGCTCTTTTTACTCATTTCTACAGTATCTTTTATTACTTCTGGCGCAGTTTTATCGTTTAGAGGCAAAAAGCCACCATGCATTTCTAGCTCTTTTAAAATTATATCTGCGTTTGGTTCTATACTCCTGTAGCCGGGACGCTGTAAAGTTATGTCTATTTTATTGTCTTTTCTGGTTTTGGTAACCCAACCGTTAAGTTTGTCGCCCGTTTTTAAATCCTGAAAAATATCGTCGTGATAAACCAAACCTTGGTGCAACTCGTTTACAATAACGTTAAAACCAATATCTGTTTTATTGGTAACAATTAAGTCTACTTTTTCATAAGGTTCTACGGTTAATTCTGCATTGGTAAGAAAGTGGTTAACTTTGCTAGAAGCTACCAAACGATTGGTTTCTTCATCTAAATAACAGAAAATCAAATACCATTCGTTTTTTTTCATAGGATAAGCTTGTTCCTTAAACGGAACAAATAAATGCTTTTCTAAACCCCAATCTAAAAACGCACCTATTTTAGAAACTTCTACGCATTTTAAAAATCCAAATTCATCTAATTTCACGAAAGGTTTTAGCGTAGTGGCCACCGGACGTTCGTCGTGATCTAAATAAACAAAAACTCTTATTTCATCGCCAATTTCAAAACTTTCAGGTTTATATTTATTGGGTAATAAAACTTCATTTTCTTTTTCACCACTGTCGTCTTTTAAAAACAATCCGGGAGGTGTGTCTCTATCTATCGTTAAAGTATGGTATTCGCCTAAAGTTAGCATAATTGTAATTTAAAGCGCAAAGATAGTGAATAAATAATTCTATAACTCATTTACGAATTACAGTTATAATGAGCCAAATAATTTATAATATTTCATAATGAATAGGCTTAAAAGAACCGTTGTTGCTATCTTCTGCAGAACAAGCGGTTATGCCAATCAGCAAATCCATTTTTGCCTCAAAAAGAACATAATCTCCCGCTTTGCTCAATGGTGGCGCTACGGTTAAGTTGCCATCTTGATCCCATTGTACATTCATAAAAATATTAAATGCTGTAGGAATATCGTCCGGCTCTATTTCAAACTTCTCTAAATTTTTAGATAAATTCTCAAAACAACTGGGGTGATACTCATTTTTCCCGTACATAATCTCGAAGGTTTCCGGACTACAAGGCGCTAATAGAAAGTCATTTCTTCCGTTGGTGTCTTCTAAAATTTCCATCATTTTATTGCATCGGTTAGACCAAAGAAAATCGCCTTTCCCAATTAAAATTTTCTCTTGAAAATCTAAGGTTTTACCCGAAGAAAGTTTTTCGCGGGGGTCTTGGGCATTAAACAAAACCATATCACTTACTTGCTCTCCTTTCGGATCTATAACTTTTAATTTTTCTCCTTTTTTTAAGCTAAAAGCGGTACCGCTTTGTTTCTCTATTTTACAAATCATGTTCGTTTTTTAAATCTTTAATTATTGAATTATGTGGACAGGTTTGTTTTAATTTGTTAAGAATGTTTTTTATATCTTTTTTCGCAAAAGTTTGGTGCCATTTTCCTATACCTTTTACGCTTTGCGGATAGCAGTAAAAACCGGTAATTCCGGGTAAATGGTCTTGAATTAAATTATCTGGTAAATCTTCATAAAATAACGGATTAGCTTGTTCTTTTTCAAAAAAATGAACTAAATCTTTTAACGAGGCTATCAACTCTTCCCGGGTTTGAATTTTTATTTTACAATTTACATGAACTGCAGAATAATCCCAAGTACTAATATTTTTCTCTTCGTACCAACTAGAAGAAATATATGCATCCGGCCCGGAAAAAATCAGTAAAGCTTCTTTATCGTCCTGTAAAAAATCTGCTTGCGGATTGTTGTTTGCTATGTGCGTAACCAACCTAAAACTTTCTTTTTGCTCTTCTAACATTACAGGAATATGCGTAGCCAAGAGCTCTGAACCTTGCAAAATAAATTGTGCAAAAGGATTGTCTTTAATTAATTTTCTGGCAAATTGCGTACTATCTTTTTTATATTTTTTGGGTTGATACATTTTTTATTTTTTTGAATGAAAAGGGCATTTCCATTCTTTTTCGGGCATTCTTCCGCTATATTGTTTTGCTTCAGAAGTTTCGCCAAAATCTTCTAAAACCGGGTTAATACTGCCTTGTAGTTTTTTATCGCGCTTTCTAATTCTATCTCTAACAGTTTGGTAAGTATTCATTTCGCGTAATTTTTCAAACTGCCAGTGCAAATTAAAAACAATTGTGGGAAAAGGGGTTTTGCGCGCCAACCTAGAAGCTTTTTCGTGCATACCAACAATGTAAAAAGCACGCCCTTTTAGGCTAAAACTAAAATTACGGTCTTCCGGATCTTTCTCTACAGATTTATCCCAATCGCAATCGTCTTCTTGGTGTAAAAAATTTAATTGTTGCCAGAGTCTTTCTTCAAAATCAATTTCGGAGTTGGTAGAATCTTTCGGGAAACAAGCAATAAACGTAAAGAAATTATTATCCGTAAAGTCATACTTTTTAATATAGGTTTCTAAATCTTCTAATATTTTATTGGTAGACTTATGAGTGCCAAAACCTTCATAATTTTTTAGAAATACGTGATCTTGTTTAAAAACTGTTTGCGCCATTAAACAAGGATGGTTATTTTCTAAAATCCATTCTTTAAACCACTCCTTACTTGTTTTCATAAATACATTTTTCAATAAAAATATAAGCTTTTATAACAAGTCTTAAACAAATTAAGATTACCTTATAAGCAATTTAAACAAATTTAACAACCTTAGCATTCTACCTATAATTTTATCTTTTCTTACTATTCTTCTTTACGGAATATTTTTTTGTCAGAAAATTAAATGGAAATCAACAATAACTCCACTATAGTGTTAAAAATATATTTAAATAGTAGGTTTTTACGAACAAATTATAAGATATTTATAGTGTAATTTAAGAACGAAAATTAGATGAAAATTCTACTTATTGGTTTAGGAATAGCAGTGCAATTATTAGTGTTGGTAGATATGTTTAAAACCATAGTTTACATAAATGGTGCCGGACGACTTTCTAACTGGGTTTCTAAAAAAATATGGCGTTTATTTTATAAAGCTGCCCGTGGCCATGGCGATACTAAGATATTAAATATTTGCGGACCTATTATTCTCTTAACTTTTTTATTTATGTGGATAACCTTAATATGGTTAGGTTATAGTTTAATATTTATTTCAGATCATAATTCTGTTCTCAATAATCACACCGAAGAACCGGCATCTGTTTTAGGACAAATATATTACGTGGGTTATACGTTAACTTCTTTAGGAAATGGCGATTATCGTGCGGGTTCCGGGGCTTGGCAAATTGTATCTAATATTATGGGGCTTAATTCTATGATATTTATAAGTTTGGGTATTTCTTATATCTTGCCGGTTCTTCAAGCTGTAGTAGACAAGAGAACTTTGGCCGTACATATAGATAAGCTTGGCGCCACCCCGGAAGAAATAATAGAAAATGGTTATAATGGTGATAATTTTGAACCGCTTTACCAGCGTTTTAGCAACTTAGAAAACCTGCTTATAAAGCATGGCGAAAGACATTTGGCTTACCCTATTCTGCACTATTTTCATTCTAATAAAAAAGCACACGCCGTAACACTTAGTCTAGCTGTGTTAGACGAAACAATAACCATTCAAGAAGTTTACGAGATAGATAAATCTACAAAAAAATACCATTGGTATATATTAAGAGGAGCTCTAGACAACTTTTTTGAGCGTCTTGATTCTAGTTTTATTCTTGCAGCAAAAGAAGCGCCTCCTTTTGATTATTTTGAGAAGCTATCTGATAAATTTACAATGGAAAACAAAAAAGAATGTTTGAAAAAAATTAAAAATATGGAAGAACGTAGAAAAAAAATTAAAGGCTATATAAGAAATGATGGTTGGGACTGGAAAGACGTTAAAATTGCTAGATCTAAAAAAGATAAATAATCAAATGCATTAACCTAAAAATTATTAAATGGAAATTGTTTTTACAGATTTTCTAATCAAAGCCGGGGCAGCAACGCTGGCGGGTTTGTGTATGGGTTTAGAAAGACAAATAAAAGGTAAACCTGCTGGTTTAAAAACCAATATTTTGGTAGCCTTAGGAGCTACAATTTTTGTTATGATTTCTACACTTTTTCATAACGAGCCAAACGCAGACCTTACCCGTATAATTGGTCAAATTATAGTTGGCGTAGGTTTTTTAGGTGCCGGAGTTATTATAAAACAAAATAAATCTGACAAAATTTGGGGATTAGCCACTGCCGCAACAATTTGGTGTAGTGCCGCCGCCGGCTGTTTGGCAGGATTGGGCATATATAACGTTTTAGCAGGTTTTACAGTTTTGGTAGTAATAATTAATTTAATTTTTGGATACTTCGGTAAAAAAGTACACAACAGTATTTAACCTATATCGCAGCAATTAAAATAGAAAACACCTAGCTTTTATTTTTATAAAAGAATAGTTCCGTAAAATAAAAAAGTATAAAGTTAGCTTTTTGCTTACTCTATACTTTTTCTACTAATTTAATATGTGTTATTATGTTTTTTAAAAAAGACAGATCTACTTATAAATAGATTCTTTATTATAATGTTTTGCAAGTAAATAATAGACTACTACCCGGTATTTATTTCTGTTAGATTTTCCGTATTTTTCCATAACGCTATCTATCGCTTCATCTAAATTATCAGACTCGCTTAAACCTAGTTTTTTCATCAAGAAATTTTTCTTAACCGTCTCCAACTCTTTTTTGTCTGATGAAGAAACGGTAGAAGCATCTTGATTATAAATAGATGGTCCCATACTTTTAGCAATTTTACGTATTAAATCTACATCCGGATTGCTTTCTATTTTATTAGCATCCTCAATATACTTACCTACTAATTCGTCTAGTTTACTCATTTTAATAAATTTTAATGGTTAATTAATCTCTTGCTATAAATATATACAAAAAATCATAAAATCTAATTTTCATATAAACTTTTAAAATAATTTTTTAAAAATAAATCATTTTCTTCTCTTGGAGTAAAAATTTCCAAAATCTTAGGTTTACTACTTTCCATATAAAAATCACCTAAACATTCTTCCAAACTTTGTTTATCAGTCGCTTTTAGATATTCAAAATTATACATCGCTGCCAAATGTGCTGCAGTTAGCTTGTGTTGCGTTTCAAAAAAAGTATCAAAATGCGTTGTTTCTTTGGCACCCGGCAAAATTCTAAAAATGCCTCCGCCTTGGTTATTAATTATTACAATTCTAAAACTGGTAGGTATATAATTATTCCAAAGCGCATTGCTGTCGTAAAAGAAACTTAAATCTCCCGTAATCAAAGTTGTAGGGTGTTCAGCTTTTACCGCGGCACCAATTGCCGTAGAAGAACTGCCATCTATTCCGCTAGTGCCTCTGTTGCAATAAACTTGCAAACTAGAAGACAATTTAAAAAGCTGTGCATAACGCACAATACTACTATTAGAAAGGTGTAAAATTTGCTTTCGCGGAATTTTATTTAGCAAGATATCAAAAGCCAATAAATCACAAAATGGAATATTTTGCATATATTTTTCGTGATGAATATTTCTTTTTTTATTTATGGCTAACCAAGTTTTTTGATAAGAGCTTTGCGAAAATTCCACCAAAGGTAAAAATTCCTTAAAAAATATATTAGCCTTTACATCAAAATGCTTGTTTAAACAAAAATAGGTGTTCAAAGCTTTTTTTTCATCTACATGCCAATGATGCTTAGGTTGATAGCTGCGCAAAAATGCTTTTATTTTTTTTGAAATAATCAAGCCGCCAAAAGTCAGCAGAATATCGGGTTGTAAATCTTTAAAAAATTGTCGTTCGTCTTTTGTATTTTCTACCGGGGCAATAAGCTTGTCTATTCTGGTAATAAATTTTTTGTGGTGTAAATTAGAAGTAGTTTCTGTAAAGATAAGCACAGAAGGATCTGCCGCTAATTGTTCTAAAAACTCTTGTTCTATAGCGTTTGGCTTATTTACGCCCACCAACACCAATTTTCGCATTGCTTTATTCCAAATATCGGCATAAGGTTTTAACGCTTCCGCGGAAATAGTTTTCGCGTCCCGAATAGGTTCTATTTTTAACGGATCTACAATTGGCGTTTTGGTAAGTCCGTAAAGCGGTTCGTAAAAAGGCGCGTTAATATGCACCGGACCATTTTTTTCTATGGCAGTATTTAAAGCCAAATTTATTTCGCGTTCGTTATGTTTCCGCGCTTCAAACTGTTTTTGCTTTAATTTATCGTCTAACGGAAAAGCATCAACCACCAACTCAGAATACAAATTAGCTGAATATAAAATATGATTGGCAAACACATTTTTTTGCCGGATGGTTTGTCCGTCGCCAATATCTATCCGCTCTACCGGCCTATCTGCAGAAATAATCACTAACGGAACATCACTATAATAAGCCTCTGCAATAGCCGGATAATAATTTAACAACGCGCTTCCAGAAGTACAACAAAGCGCCACAGGTTTTTGCAACTGTTGCGCCAAACCAAGAGCAAAAAAAGCCGCAGAACGTTCGTCTACCACGCTGTAAGCTTCAATTTCAGGATGATTAGAAAAACTTATGGTTAAAGGTGCATTTCGAGAACCCGGCGAAATTACCACGTGTTTTATCTCTTTCGACAAACATAAAAAAGTAATGGTTTGCGCAAGCGGAATGCTGGAATATTGCATAGAAGTTGGTATTTTTTCTTCAAAAATAAACTTAATTATACTACTTGCAGCATAGTTTTAGCTTTGTTTAAGGTTTCTTCCCATTCTGCCGTCGGTTTAGAATCTTTGGTAATTCCGCCACCTACATACAGTAAAATTTTATTTTCTAAAACCTGCATGCAACGCAAATTAACATACATATTGGTTTGGCTTTTTACTAAATTATAAGCAGAATTTTCTACATTTCTACTACGTCTATTGCGCTTTTTCTCTACCTTACTATTCAATTCTCCCAAATAACCGGTATAAAATTGTCTGTCGTAATTTTCTTCGAGTAAAATAAAATCTTTGGCAATTTGCTTGGGAAAACCACAAACCGCCGGCGTAGGATGCAGAGCTTTTATTATTTTTCCTAAATAGTTTTTATCAAAAACGCCGTTAATATCGGTACGTAAATGTGCAACTTTTCCGGCAGGATGTGTATAGGTCTTAGAAGTTGCAATTTTCTCTGTGCCACCGCTACTTCCTAAATCTTCTAAAATAGATCGGGTTACCCAAGCCTGTTCATCAATTTCTTTATTCTGCCATTCCAGCTCTTTTTTCTTATAAATTTGGGTGCCCGCCAAAGCCATGGTTTCAAAATTCCTGCCTTCGGTTTTTAAAAGGGTTTCGGGCGTTGCCCCTAACCATAATCCAACTTGCGGATGATACCAGATGTAAACAAAAGCAGTTTTATAGATAGATAAAAGTCTTTTAAAATAAGCAAGCGGACTGGTTTGTGTAGCTAAAACCGGATTATGGGAAACAATTACTTTTTCTAAGTCGGTTTGTTTTATTTCAGCAATGGCTCTTTCTACCAACCGTTCATGCTGTGTTTTTTCTTGAATACTCGGTTTATACTTTACGGAAGAATTTGTGGCTGGCATTTCAATAGTTTCAGAAATACTAAAACATTCCGCGTCTTTTTTGGCGAAAAAAACGGTTTTCTCTGCTTGATCAAAAGGAGCAAAAATAAAACCTTCTTGCTCAAAATCATCTAAAAACTCTAAAGTTGTAGTGTTTTGAAGCTGCGCATTTACCGTAGAGTTATTAGGATGCCTATACGCAACAAAAGGTAAATTGTTATTTAACTGAGTAGATATTCTCTCAAAAAAAGCCGATACAGTAGTCATAATTTATTTTTTAGCTAACGCAATAGTCGTAAGTTTAACAAACGAAATCAAATTATCTTCGGCATCTCTAATTTTAATATCCCAAACTTGCGTAGTTCTGCCTTTATGTAAAATTTCTGCTTTTGCAAAAACCTCTCCGTCTGCAATACTTCTAATATGGTTAGCCGAAATTTCAATACCTCGAATATAAAAATTCTCTCCGTCTAAAAAGATAAAACTCGCGGCGCTGCCAACGCTTTCTGCCAAAGCAACCATTGCCCCGCCGTGCAAAACGCCATCGGGTTGGTGCACTTTTGGCGAAACCGGCATTTTGGCTACTAAAAAATCTTCACCAACATCTATAAATTCTATTTCTAAGGTTTCCATCATCGTGTTTTTGCACATTTGTGCGCAGCGTGATAAAACTTCTTCTTTTGTATAGTTCATTTTTTTCTTGGTAAAAAACGCTAAGCTTTTATAAAAGCTTCGGTACAATTTAAAATTATTTACTTCTTTTGTAAAAATACAAAAATCACCCTATATGGCCTCTGCAGAAAAGCAAGTTTCTTATACAACCACCAACTCCTACTCCACCCGAAACCAATTAAACGATAAAACCAAAAACGTATGGATTGCTTGTCACGGTTTAGGATATTTGAGTAAGTATTTTATTATATATTTTGCACAATTAGACAAAGAAGAAAATTATATAATTGCGCCGCAAGCACCATCTAAATACTACCAAAAAACCGACTTTAAACATGTTGGTGCCAGTTGGTTAACACGCGAAAATACAAAGCAGGAAACAGAAAATGTCTTAAATTACTTAGATACAGTTTTTGCAAATGAAAGTATACCCGGTGATAAACGTCTTATTCTTTTTGGCTATTCGCAAGGGGTTTCTGTCATTATGCGTTGGTTGGCATCCCGAAAAATAGCTTGTGCAGATTTGGTGATTCATTCCGGTGGTATTCCTAAAGAATTAACGGCAGATGATTTTACATTTCTAAAAGACACCAAAATTAGTTTGCTTTACGGAAAAAATGACGAGTACCTCAACGAGAAACGTATAAAAGAAGAAGTTAACCAGGCTGAAAATCTTTTCGGAAAAGAGAATTTAGAAATTCTTCCCTTTGAAGGAAAACACGAAGTTAGCCGAAAACTATTAGAGCAAATTGCAGGTTGAGGGAATTAGGGAGTGGAGATTGGAGATTGGAGATTGGAGATTGGAAAATAGAACATAGAATTAACCAATGCTTTCTAATAAATTATGTAAGCTAAAATAATTTTGCCTAATCTTTCGACTGCGCTCAAGAGGACAAAATTTGACTGCAATAAACAGAAAAAAACTAATTCTCAAAAATCACAAAACGATACAATTAGTTGCCTTTTATTTAACGCTCGTTTTGATTATTTATAATCGTTTTTATCGCTTTGCTTCTTGCCAAAATTCGTCCATTTCTGCTAGGCTTAATTGATTTAGCGGAGTTTTATTTTCTGCTGCTCTTTTTTCTATGTGTTGAAACCTACCTATAAATTTTTTGTTGGTTCGTTCTAAAGCATTTTCTGGATTTATATTTAAAAAACGTGCGTAATTTACCAAAGAGAACAGTACATCGCCAAACTCGGCTTCCATTTTGTCTCTGTTTTCGGTTTTTACTTCGTGCTGAAATTCTTCCAGTTCTTCTTTTACTTTTTCAAAAACTTGTTCTGGTTTTTCCCAGTCAAATCCTACACCGGCTACTTTTTCTTGAATTCTGCTGGCTTTCACCATTGCTGGCAACGAACGCGGAACCCCTTCTAAAACACTTTTTTTACCTTCTTTTAATTTTAAACTTTCCCAGTTTTTTTTGACGTCTTCTTCGTTTTCTACTTTCACATCGCCATAAATATGCGGGTGACGGGCAATTAATTTTCCGCAAATTGTATTGGCCACATCGGCTATATCAAAACTGTTTTTTTCGCTGCCTATTTTGGCATAAAAAACAATGTGTAGCAAGACATCTCCCAGTTCTTTTTTTATTTCTTCTAAATCGTTGTCTAAAATAGCATCGCCCAGTTCGTAGACTTCTTCTATGGTTAAATGGCGTAAACTTTCTAGGGTTTGTTTACGGTCCCAAGGGCATTGCTCGCGCAACTCGTTCATTATGGTAAGCAATCTGTCTATTGCTTTTAATTGGGTTTCTCTGGAGTTCATACTGCTATTTTTTTTGCAATTTACAATTTTTATAACGAAGCGATTTTGCGTTAGGGATTGCAGTGGAAATACTTTTTTTGCTGTCATAAATGGCAAAAAAAGATTGCAACGGAAAGCCCGACTTTTTCTGCGGGTAGCAGAAAAAGTAACGCCATAAAAAAACTGCTTAAAAACAAAGTTCTTAAACAGTTCTTCTTCCTTATTAAAAATACTATTCTTCTTCGTCTGTTTTGGTTTTGTCTTCTCCGTTTTGATCTTCTGGTGCAGAAAAGTCGGTTTTTCCTGCTTTTACCAAAATATTATACCATTGAAATACTTTTTTAATATCGCTGGCATAAACGCGGTCTTCGTCATATTCTGGCAATACTTCAGAAAAATAGCTTTCTAATTTATCTTTAGATTCTCTGTGGCTTATTGCTTCTTTGCCGTCTTCTTTTTCTGCAATGTTCTGAAAAACTTCGCGCAATGGCACTTCTTCTGTATAGGTATACATTGCAATTTCGCTAAGCATACTCACGTTGTGGCGCACGTTTACAGATATTTTTCTGCCGTCTGCCAAAGATTCTGCAACAAAACCGCCGCGCGTTTGGGCTTTTAATTCGTATAAACCGGGTTTTCCCGAAATGGATAATATTTTCTCTAAGCTCATTTTTTTATTTTTTAGGATGGCAAATATCTAATCTCTTGTACTATTTACAAAATGATTATCGTGCTTTTTTTACTTTTGGAAAGCGCATGCGGTAGTCTACACTAATAGCTCCTTTGGCAATTTTTTGAAGTTTGCCTTTAATTAGCCGCTTTTTAAGGCTTGAAAGTTTATCTGTAAACAAAATACCTTCTATATGGTCGTACTCGTGTTGCACTACTCTGGCGGCTAAACCTTTTAAGGTTTCGGTGTGTTTTTTAAAGTTTTCGTCTAAGTATTCTATAGTAATTTCTGGGGTTCTAAAAACGTCTTCGCGAACTTCCGGAATACTTAAACAGCCTTCGTTAAATGCCCATTCGTCTCCTTCTTCTTCTATAATTTGCGGATTTATAAAAACTTTTTTAAAGTTTTTTAAAGCCTCTTTTTCTTCTTCGGGCAATGCCTCGTCTTCTGCAAAAGGCGAAGCATCTACCAAAAATAAGCGTATTGGTCTGCCAACTTGTGGTGCAGCCAAGCCAACGCCTTGAGCATTATACATGGTTTCCCACATATTTTCTACCAACTCGGTCAGTTTAGGATAATCTTCCGGTATATCTTTGCATTTTTTCTTTAAAACAGGATCGCCGTAAGCTACTATGGGTAAAATCATTTCTTTCTTTTCTTTAATTTAGAAAACTTTCGTTTTAAATCGCTGCAAATTTAAGCATTTAAACTATTTATAGGTTTGCGTTACGAGTTTTTCTGGAATGTAAAATTGAAGTCTTCTATTTTTTACTTTTTTTTTAAAGTTAAAATTAATAATAGTTGATGCGTATCTGCTGCTATTTCTAATTTCTACGTGCGAACAGTATTACCTAATTACTTATACAGATAATTCTGTAAAATAATAGTAGCGCTAATCTCATCTATCAATTCTTTATTACGCCTTTTTTTCTTTTTTATACCGCTGTTTATCATTGTTTCCATCGCCATTTTAGAGGTGTAGCGTTCATCTACTCTTTCTACCGGCATTTCCGGAAATTTTTTCGTAAAATCTTTTAAAAATTCCTGAATAGCTTCTTCGCTTTGCGATGGCGAACCGTCTTTTTGTGTTGGTTCTCCTACCACCATTGTTTCTACTTTTTCTTTTGCAAAATAATCGGTTAAAAAATCTAGCAAATCGTTGGTTTTTACGGTGGTTAGTCCCGAAGCAATTATTTGCAACTCGTCTGTTACCGCAATACCTGTGCGTTTAGTGCCAAAATCTAATGCTAAAATTCGTGCCATATTATTTTTTTGCAAAGATAAGACTTCTAAAGCGCTTTTTTATATTATTTGGACATAAGCCCTTATATTTACAGCAAAATTGAAATTATGGAAAAACTAAAAGAAACTATTTTAAAAGCTTGGGACAACCGCGAACTTTTAAAAGAACAAGATACAATACAAGCCATTAGAGAAGTTATTAACCAAATAGATGCCGGGAAATTACGTTGCGCGCAACCCGATAATTCCGGCGGATGGCAAGTAAACGAATGGGTTAAAAAAGCCGTAGTTTTATATTTCCCCATACAAAAAATGGAAACGATGGAAGCCGGCATTTTTGAGTACCACGATAAAATGCCGCTTAAAACCGGTTATAAAGAAAAAGGCATTCGCGTAGTACCAAGCGCTGTTGCTAGACACGGCGCATATATTTCTAGCGGCGTGATTATGATGCCAAGTTATGTAAATATTGGCGCGTATGTAGACGAAGGAACAATGGTAGATACTTGGGCAACAGTTGGCAGTTGCGCGCAAATTGGCAAAAATGTTCATCTTTCGGGTGGCGTTGGCATTGGCGGCGTTTTAGAACCATTGCAAGCCGCGCCCGTAATTATAGAAGATAATGCGTTTTTAGGTTCGCGCAGTATTGTAGTTGAAGGTGTGAAAGTAGAAAAAGAGGCTGTTTTGGGCGCCAACGTAGTGCTAACGGCTTCTACAAAAATTATAGACGTTACGGGCAACGAGCCTAAAGAAAGCAAAGGACTTGTACCGGCGCGCTCTGTGGTTATTCCGGGTAGTTATACCAAAAAGTTCCCTGCCGGGGAATACCAAGTTCCTTGCGCTTTGATTATTGGCAAACGCAAAGAAAGTACCAATAAGAAAACATCGTTAAACGATGCTTTACGAACCTACGATGTAGCGGTTTAACGAATAATAAAGCTGTTTTAAGAATTTAATTTTGAAACAGCTTTATTTTCTATTTTGGGTTATATGTGAATTAATTATAGAACATTTTAAATGACAAATTCTGCCAAAAATAGCGCTGTTTCTTCTTTACGGAAAGATGACAAAGCCAAGAAATTCTTGATCATTCAGCAGAAAATGATTGGCGATGTGCTTACCTCAACCATTTTATGTGAAGCTATAAAAAAGGAATTTCCAACAGCAGAGGTACATTATTTGGTGAATCAGCATACGTTACCGGTTTTAGAAAACAATCCATATATCGATAAAAAAATAGTTATTACTGCGCTAATTGAGAAATCTGTAAAGCGATTTTATAAATTTTTATTAGGTATTAAAAATGAGGACTACGATGTAGTTATAGATGTTTACGGAAAAATTGGGAGCACCTTAATTAGCTATTACAGCGGCGCTAAAATTAGAATTGCTTATCATAAAAAACATACTGCAATTTTTTATACACATATAATTTCCCGTTTAAAAAAACCAAAAAACCAAGCGAGTTTAGCTATCGAAAATAGGTTGAAACTGTTAGAACCTTTAGGCATAAGCTTTCAAAACCTTGAACCAAAAATTTATTTAACTACTCCCGAAAAAGAAAATGCTAAACAGTTTTTAAAAGACTCCGGTTTAAAGCTTTCCAAACCTATTGTTATGATAAGTGTTTTGGGCAGCGGACCGCAAAAAACCTATCCGCCGCAATATATGGCGAAACTTTTAGATAGTTTGGTTTCCAATTGGCCAGAAGTACAACTACTCTTTAATTATATTCCTAAACAACGCGAAGAGGCATTAGCAATCTATTCCGCTACGACGGAAAAAACCCAAAAACATATTTATTTTGAAGTTTTTGGTAAAAGTTTACGCGAATTTTTGGCAATTACGCATTTTTGCAAAGTGGTAATTGGTAACGAAGGTGGCGCTAATAATATGGCAAAAGCTTTGGGCGTGCCTACTTTTTCTATTTTTGCCCCGTATTTAAACAAGCAAAATTGGTTTGGTAAAACGGAAGAAAATAAACACGTTGCCAAGCATTTATCAGAATTTATTTCCTTTACGGAAGAAGACGTAAAAAAGAGCAAAAAAAATCCGCAAGCCTATTACCAAGCTTTTAAGCCGGAATTTTTAAAAAAAGACCTGCAGCATTTTATAGAAAAATTAAAAAATGAAGTATAAATTTTTAATCTACATTTCTTACAGTTATGCCGTACCAATTGGCGAACCATTAGAAAAAGAAATTTTAAACCAAGGCTATGATGTAAAATGGTTTAGCGAGCTGGAAGATGGTAAAAACGCCTTGTCTCGCAAAGAAAATGTCTTGAATATTAAGCAAGCTGTTGCCTACCAACCGCACATTGTTTTAACGGCCACAGACGATGTAGCCGACTTTTTAACCGGAATAAAAGTTCAGATTTTTCACGGTTTTTTTGCACAAAAACGGCCGGGTAAAAATAATACCTTTTACCACTTTCGCATTCGGGAGTTTTTTGATTTATATTGTACCCAAGGCCCAAACACTACTAGGGTATTTCAAGAAAAAGCTAAGCAATATGGGTTTTTCCGGGTGGCAGAAACCGGCTGGAGCAAGGTAGATCCGCTTTTTCCGTTAGCAGAAAAATCACCAGGCAAGATTCCAACGGTAATGATTGCTTCTACGTTTAGCAAGAAATTAAGTTTGGCGTATAACCAAGAGGTTTTTGATGTTATAAAAGAATTATCTACTTCTGGCAGCTATAATTTTAAAATGGTTTTACATCCCAAACTTCCTACAGAAATTAAAGAAAAATGGAAAAACCTAAGCGGCGATAATTTTACGTATTATAATACAACAGATTTAATTCCGCTGTTTAAACAGGCAGATTTTATGTTTGCAGATACCACTTCTGCCATTCAGGAATTTATTTTGCAGAAAAAAACCGTAGTAACCTTTAGACACACAATAGAGCACGATTATTTACTTAATGTTACCGCCGCAAAAAACATCCGTAAAGCTTTTGAAAAAGCTACAAATCCTTCTAAACAATTACTGCAAAATATAGAAAATTTTATCACTGAATTGCATCCTTATTATGACGGAGAATCGAGTGCGAGGGTTATAAATGCCTGCATTAACTTCTTACATTCTGATAAATCTGATTTAAAACCAAAACCTGCCAATTTTTTACGAAAATATAAGGTTAGAAAACGGTTGGGGTATTTTCCGTTAAAGACGTATAACAAGGCTTTTCATATAGAAAAACCTTAATTTGCTTTAAATCAGCGTGTGATCAGAGGCGTCTCGACTGCGCTCGACGTGACAATGTGATTATGAATTGGTGATTTTAAAAATTAAGCTACAAAGTCTTAATCCCGTAAGCCGTGGTAACACACTTTTGCTTTTTAGTGTTTTTTCTAATCGCATTATTTTTCTGTAAACTTTCTTCGTTTTTATACGGGCGTTCGTGGTATAAATGCAAACAAATTAAACTGTAACGCGCTTGTATGAAATGATACCCGGCATTTTGTAAACGCTCGCCAATTTCGCGATCTTCGCCGCCGTATTCCATACGCTCGTCAAAACCGTTTACTTCTAATATGGCAGATTTTTCTCCGGAAACATTCATTCCGTCAAAAGTGGCTTTAGTGGGTGTAAATTGGTTTAGCAGTTTTTCTTTTAGGCCGCGGGAAGTAAGCTTGTTTACTTTAAACGATTTCTTTACACCATTTTCTAAAAGCCAATTTGCATCAAAACAAATTTGAGTTTCTAAATGGTTTTTTTCGATTAAATCGGAAGTTTTCTGGGGTAACTTAAAATAACCTCCGGAGAGAAAGCAATTTTCCTTGCTTAAAAGCAAGTGTTTTTCAACAAAATCTTTCCGCGCCAAGCAATCGCCATCCGTAAATATTAAATAATCGCTTTGTGTTTTTATAATTGCTTTGTTGAGAATGCTGGTTTTTCTGAAACCCTTATCGGCGTGCCAAACGTGGCAGATAGTTAGAGGTGAATTTGCTTTAAACTCATTTATAAGTTTTTCGGTTTCTTTGCTGGAGCCATCATCTGCAATGATAATTTCAAAGTTTTTTTCGGTTTGGAAAGTGTAACTCCATAAAACCTTACGCAACCATTCGGGTTGGTTGTACGTACTAATAATTACCGATGCTTTAAATCTGCTCATTCCCACAAAAATAGTATTTTTACGCATATTTTGAAGTGAAAATGAAAAAAGTATCTGCCGTAATAATTACCTATAACGAAGCGAGAAATATAGAAGCTTGTTTGGCTTCTTTAACACCGGTAGCAGATGAAATTGTTGTGGTAGACTCCTACTCTACAGATGCTACGCCAGAAATTTGTAAAAAGTTAAATGTAAAATTTATCGAGCAAGCGTTTTTGGGTTATGTAGAACAAAAAAACTTTGCTATGCAACAAGCCAAGTACGATTATGTTGTTTCTTTAGACGGTGATGAGAGTTTATCTAAACAACTGCAAGAAAGCATTTTGGCAGTTAAAAATAATTGGCAAAAAGACGGTTATTATTGCAATCGTTTTAATAATTTTTGCGGTCAGTGGATAAAACATTCGGATTGGTATCCCAACAAAAAATTACGGGTTTTTGACCGCAGGAAAGCTACTTGGGCAGGAATAAATCCGCACGATCATATAGAATTAAAAAGAGGTGCCAAAGCAGGTAATTTAAAAGGCGATATTTTACATTATACTTACCAAAGCTATTCAGAATTCAACCAAAAAATCGACTATTTTTCGAGTATTGCAGCAAAGGCTTATTATAAATTGGGTAAAAAATCGCCTTGGCATAAAAGTGTTATAAATCCGTCTTGGGCTTTTTTTAAAGCCTATTTTTTGCGTTTAGGATTTTTAGACGGCTACAACGGTTTTGTTATTTGCGTGCAAACCGCCAATATTACCTTTCTAAAATATAGCAAGTTGCGGGAATTGTGGGAAAATAAGTCTTAAGCATTACTTTTTCCAAAACTTAATTTTCTTCTTTAAACGCTTTTTACTGTGGTATTTTTCTTGAAAAGCTTCGG
Organism: uncultured Mesonia sp.; assembly: GCA_947494545.1. Lineage (GTDB taxonomy): Bacteria > Bacteroidota > Bacteroidia > Flavobacteriales > Flavobacteriaceae > Mesonia. The sequence continues at coordinate 217,169 of CANLVH010000002.1, forward strand.
TTTCTTGCCACATTAGATCAAACACTTTTTGGTAAGGTTCTTTTATGCATTTGGCATACTCATCACTCATAATTTCAACCATTTTTTTATGAATGGTTAATCGAGAGAAATTTTTGATACGCTCTTCAAAACTTAAGTTTTTAAACTGCATCCGGTTTAAATCTACCAAGTAGAAAGAATAGCCTTCTTTTTCTATTTTTATTAAAGTATTACCTGGCGAATGATCTAAAAATAAAACTTGATTTTCGTGTAGCTTGTACGTAAAACGCGTAAAGGCGCGCAAAATTTCTTCGTAATTAGGAATAGTGAAATCTTTTGTCAAATCGCGATAGGTGTAATCTGCCTCTAAATGCTCGCAGATGTAAAAACTTTCTTTAAATAAAAAATTACTAGGATGTTCTATATAAGCAATAGGTTGCGGCGTGCCAATATTAAAGCCTTGCAAAATATTAGCATACTCAAAAGAACGCTGCGCTTTACTTTTTCTAAAATGTTTGTAGGCAATTTGATTAACAAGATTAGGAACTTTAAAAGCCTTAACGTTGATACGCATTCCGTTAGAGAGTAAAAAAGTTTTTAGCGTATTGCGTTCACCGCCGGAAATAATTTTTCCTTGTTTATTGAAATTATTAAGAAGTTGCTTAATTTCATTTTCATAAGCGGTAAACTTCTGGTGAAAAACACTTATTTCTCTCATACAGATTACTCTTTATTCTGGGTAACAAAAGTATAAATTTAAACCGTATATTTGCGCACCGTAACAGCTTATTGCCCTTATGCACAAGCAAACCGTATATATTTTACATAAAAATGGTGCCGACAGCCATTATATTGGTCTGCGTTATTTACTGGAACAAAACAATATGATTTTGAAATATCGTGAGTTTTCGGTAGTTGGAAAAATGGTTAAAGCTGTAAAAAAAACCGACTGGCAAAGTTTTAAAAAGCAATGGATTAATTTGTTCTTTTTACTTAGTTTGCTTTTCCGTAAAGAGAAAAAAGTAGTTTTAGGCATTGCGCCTTTTGATAAAAAATTAAAAAGATTATTACCCGTTTTAAAAAACCATCAAGTTTATTACCACACCTCTTGGACTTGTTGGGATAAAAGTTTTCATCCGAAAAGAAATAAGAGTGAAAAAATTTTTAAGGTTTGGCAAGGTTTTTTAGAACAACAAACCAAACATATTTTTTGTGTCTCAAAAACCAGTAAAAAATCTCTTTTAGCAAATTATAACATACCGTCAGAAAAAATAAGTCCGGTTTTTCATAGCATAAACCCTAAGTTTTTTAAAAAAACAACAAAATCAAAAAAACCAAAAAGCTTTATATATATTGGCAGAATGCTTCCTGAAAAAGGCGTGGAAGAACTGCTTAATTTTTTCGCTGCAGCGGAAAATAAACATTTGCAATTAACTTTAATAGGTAGCGGAAAATTAGAAGATGTAGTACAAGAAACCGCTAAAAATAATTCTAATATTACTTATAAATCGCATATCTTAGAAAAGCACAAACTTTTAGAAGTTCTTAGTAAACACCAATTTTTATTATTAAACTCTAAAAAAACCAAAAAATGGGAAGAACTTTTTGGTATGGTTCTTATAGAAGCAATGGCGCAAGGTGTAATACCAATTGCAGCAAATCATTCTGGCCCTAAAGAAATAATTACCAAAGAAACAGGTATTTTATTTACAGAAGGTAATATAAAAGAAGCTATTTTCAAAGCTTTAGAGACGCCACCAGAAGTGTTTAAAGAATTAGAAAAAAATACCAGAGAAGAAGCTAAAAACTTTTCAGTTAAAAAAATTGCTTTAAATTGGCAACCCATTTTAGATTAAAATGATAGACGTTTCCTGCATTATAATAAACTATAATACTGCTAATTTTACTATTGCAGCTACCAAATCTATTTTAGATATGCACGACGCCAGTCGTACTTTAGAAATTGTTGTGGTAGATAATGCATCTAAAAAAGGAGAATTTGAGCGTTTAAAAAATGCTTTAAGTAAAGAAAAGCAAGTAAAACTGGTACGCAGTAAAATAAATACCGGTTTTGGAGGTGGTAATATGATTGGCGTAAATAACGCTAGCAAAGCAAGATATTATGCGTTTATAAATAACGATACTTTACAGGTTTCTAAAAATTGTTTATGGCGTTTGTTAGAATTTATGCAGGGTCAAAATGATGCTGCTATTTGTTCACCACAAATGCTAGACGAGAATAAAAACTTTATGGTAAGTATAGACCATTTTTCTAGTTTAGGCAGAGAGATCTTACGAAGACCGTTATTAGAAAAGTTATTTCCTAAAACTTATTTAAATCGTAAAATTCGTTATAAAAAACCTATCAAAGTACATTATGTACAAGGTGCATTTATGTTTTGCGATGCAAAGACTTTTAATCTAGCTGGCGGTTTTGACACCAATCTTTTTTTATACTATGAAGAATCTGACCTTAGTAGACGCATTTTAAAAAACTTTGGAAAACATTCTTATTTGGTACCGAATTTAGAGTACATTCATTACAAAAGTAAGAGCACCCAGAAAAATATAACTATTAAAATAGAACAGAAAATATCTCTGCTTTATTATATTAGAAAACATTACGGTTTTTGGCAGCATAAAATTTTGCTAACGTATTACCTTATTCGTTACTTTTTTAGCTCTATTTTAAAGCCCAAATATTGGCGATTATTTGGTATATTTTTAATTGGTGCGCCGCTTAGCAAATCTTTAAAAATGCAACAACAAATACATGAAGAAGTTTAAAAATAAAATCGCGCAGTTTCTTCGCTTGTTTTCTTCTGTACCTAAAGATTATAAGAAAACTCCAATTTTTATTAATAATTATAATCGTTTAGATACGCTACAACAGCTTTTAGAAAGCTTAGAAAGCCGCGGTTATACCAATCTACATATTTTAGATAACCAATCTACTTATTTGCCTTTATTAGAATTTTACGATAAAACTTCTTACAAAGTACATTTTTTAAAGAAAAATTACGGCTCTAAAGCTTTTTGGAAAAGTAATCTATGGTTAAATTATATGCATTCTTATTTTGTTTATACAGACTCTGATGTAGTGCCGGTAGAAGAATGTCCGTCAGATTTCTTAAACTACTTTTACAGTTTATTAAAAAAGCATCCGCAAGTGCATAAAGTAGGTTTTTCTTTACGGATAGATGACCTGCCAGATTCTTTTAGAAATAAAGAAAAAGTAATAAACTGGGAAAAAAACTACTACAATAAAACCTTGGAAGAAAATGTTTACTTAGCTCCAATAGATACCACTTTTGCTTTATACAGACCTTTTTCTAAAGCGGGAAAAAGAAGTGGCGCAACACCTATTATTCGCACCGGCTTTCCTTACCAAGCCAGACATTTACCTTGGTATATAGATAGTGATAATTTGAGTGAAGAAGAAAAATATTACCAAAAATCCATACAAACCAGAACCCACTGGACTCGTCAACATTAAAAATTATGAAAGAAACCATACAACAAGCTATACATATTCTTAAAAAAGGCGGACTTATACTCTACCCCACAGATACCGTTTGGGGTATTGGTTGCGATGCTACCAATGCAGACGCCGTAGATAAAATTTACGCTCTAAAACAACGCCAAGAAGAAAAAGCAATGATTTGTCTGGTGTCTGATTTTAAAATGCTGAACCAATTTGTAGAAAATGTGCCAGAAGTGGCATACGATATTTTAAAATATGCTGCCAAGCCCACCACAATTGTCTACGACGATCCTATTAGGGTAGCAGAAAATGTTGTGGGCAAAGATAATACGTTAGGCATTCGGGTGTGTAAAGATAAATTCTGCAATCAGCTTATCCGGAAATTTAGAAAACCTATTGTTTCTACATCGGCCAATTTTAGTGGTCAAGCAACTCCAAAAATTTTTCAGCAAATAGATCCTAAAATAATCGAAGCCGTAGATTATGTGGTAGAAGGTAACAAAAACAAACCCGGAAAACCTTCTGCAATTATTAAATTAAGCCTTGACGGAAAAGTTACGGTAATTAGAAAGTAGTTTTTAAAATTACACGCAAAATTCATTCAATCTCTAATGCTCCAATAGTATTTTGGAATAAAAAAGAGAAATAAACCTATTTATTTAAGCTCTTAAGAATACTCCCGTAAAAGTTTACTTAAAATAAATAAGCATGCTATTTTTGCAGTCAGAAAAACAGAATAGGTTTGTCTTTAAAAACCGCTGTTGTTTCTTCTGGTTTTAGCAAAAAATAGAATGAAAAATCCTGTTTTTTTGCTGTAGCGGAAAAAACACGGCAATTACTTTTTTTAGATAAAACTTTATAACAAAAGGATTTCTACCCGTGCAAAACTATCAAGACGCTTTATCTCATCCTATTTTTGAATATATTGGCGAAGCCGCAGAAAACCTAAATTTAGAAACCTATGTCATTGGTGGCTTTGTACGCGATTATTTCTTAAAGAGAGGAAAACCAAAAGATGTAGATATAGTAGCGGTTGGTAGCGGTATTGCCTTGGCGGAAGAAGTTGCTAAATTATTGCCACACCAACCAAAAGTACAGGTTTTTAAAACCTATGGCACGGCAATGTTGCGTGCTTTTGATATGGAAGTAGAGTTTGTTGGCGCCAGAAAAGAATCTTATTCAGAAAATAGCAGAAAACCTTTTGTAGAAGCCGGAAGTCTTCAGGACGACCAAAACAGACGCGATTTTACCATAAATGCTTTGGCGCTTCAGCTAAATAAAGAAAATTTCGGAAAATTATTAGATCCGTTTCACGGCTTAGACCATCTGCAGCAAAAGCTTCTAAAAACGCCTTTAGATCCGGATATTACTTACTCAGACGATCCTTTGCGAATGTTGCGTGCCATTAGGTTTGCTACGCAATTGAATTTTAAAATAGAAACCGAATCTTTAGACGCAATAACCCGCAACCACAAGCGCATTAAAATAATTTCTAAAGAAAGAATTGTAGACGAATTGCATAAAATTTTATTGGCAGAGAAACCTTCTGTAGGTTTTGCTTTACTAAATAAAACAAAGCTACTGCCGTTTATTCTACCGGAACTTTCGGCTTTAAAAGGCATAGACGAAAAAGAAGGCCAACGCCACAAAGATAATTTCTGGCACACTTTAGAAGTAGTAGATAATATTGCTCAAAATACAGATAATTTATGGTTGCGTTGGGCGGCATTATTGCACGATATTGGTAAAGCCCCAACCAAACGTTTTCATAAAAAAATTGGATGGACGTTTCATGGCCATGAATTTGTTGGCGCAAAAATGGTTTTTAAATTGTTTAAACGCCTTAAAATGCCGCTGAATGAAAAAATGAAATACGTCCAAAAACTGGTTTTAATGAGTTCGCGACCCATTGCTATTTCAGAAGAAAATGTAACTGACTCGGCCGTACGTCGTTTAATTTTTGATGCCGGTAATTATATAGAAGATTTAATGACGCTTTGCGAAGCAGATATTACAACTAAAAATCCTAAGCGTTATAAAAAATACCATAATAATTTTAAGATAGTTCGTAAAAAAATTAAAGAGGTAGAAGAACGTGACCATGTTCGTAATTTTCAACCGCCAATTTCGGGAGATGAGATTATGAAAACTTTCGGCTTAAAGCCTTCTAGAGAAATAGGCATTATAAAAAGCGCAATTAAAGAAGCTATTTTAGAAGGAGAAATACCAAACGAATATGAAGCGGCTAAAAAATTTATGCTAGAGAAAGGCCAAAAAATGGGATTAACCACCGTTGCCTAAAAAAATAGTGGTTAAAATTATGCTATGAAACAAAGAAAAAAAGACAATAAAAAAGTGATTTACTGGTTGCTTACCGGTTGTTTTTTATTATTTATTATGGTTATTGTTGGCGGTATAACCCGCTTAACAGATTCTGGTTTATCTATGTCTAATTATAAATTAATTAGTGGCACTATTCCGCCAATTACAGATGCAGAGTGGCAAGAAGCTTTTGATTTGTATAAACAATTTCCGGAGTTTAACGCCTACAACACGCATTTTGAGCTAGAAGACTTTCAAGCCATTTATTTTTGGGAATGGTTTCATCGTGTTTTAGGTCGTTTAATTGGGTTGGTATTTATTATTCCGTTTTTATATTTTTTAATAACCAAACAACTCAGTAAACCTACCATAAAAAAATCTTTAGTTTTATTGATATTAGGCGGTTTTCAAGGTTTCTTAGGTTGGTATATGGTAAAAAGTGGTTTGGTAGATATGCCAGATGTTAGTCATTACAGATTGGCAGCGCATTTAACTACAGCTTTTTTAACATTTGCTGCAACTTTATGGGTGGCTTTAGATTTAATTTTTCCGCAAAGGAAACCTGCGCTCAAACCGGTAAAAAAATGGTTAGTAATTGGCGCAATTATTTTATTGGTACAAATTATTTATGGGGCTTTTGTGGCCGGTTTAAAAGCCGGATTATTGCACAACCATTGGCCAATGATGAACGAAGGTATGTTTATGCACGATACGGTTTATCTACTAGAACCTCTTTATAAGAACTTTTTAGAAAACCCGAGTGGCATACAGTTTATACACCGTACTTTAGCTTATTTGGTGGTGATTGCCATTGTGATTATTTGGTTTACAGCGAGAAAATTCGCGTTAAGCAAAGCTCAAAAATTCGCTGTTAACGCTTTAATTTTTCTGGTTGTTTTACAATTTACGCTGGGTGTATTTACCATTCTTCTTAAAGTACCTTTATGGTTGGGCATTGCACACCAGATTGGAGCATTTTTTATGATTTCAGTTATGACATTTGCCCTGCATCGTTTTAGTAAATAAGTTTAAAAAACTACCTTTGCACGCGCAAAAAATAATATTATGGTTTACAGATTTCGGATTGTATTAGACACCTTAGAAGAAGTTTTTAGGGACATAGAAATAGAAGACAACGCTACTTTAGAAGACCTTCATAACGCTATTACCCAAGCTTTTGGGTTTGATGGTACAGAAATGGCTTCGTTTTATCTTAGCGATGAAAATTGGAATCAAGGTGAAGAAATTGTTCTTTTTGATATGAACGAAGGTGCAAATCCTGTAAGAATGATGAACGAAACTGCCCTAGATACCGTAGTTTCTGAAAGTCAAACCAAACTTATCTACGTCTATGACTTTTTTGATATGTGGACATTCTATGTAGAACTCGCAGATATTGCAGAACCAAAAGACGGCCGCGATTATCCTAATCTTATGTACTCGCACGGCCATCTACCCGACAGTCCGCCGGAGAAAAACTTTGAAGCCGAAAAATTAGACGATTTTGAAGATGATTTTAAGGAAGATTTTGATCAAAATATAGATTTTGACAACCTAGACGAATTTGACCAAAATTGGAATTAACCTTTACGGAATTAAATAGGTAGTTTTCATATATTTTTTACCGAAAAGAACCTTAGAAAGTTTAAAAATCTACTTTAAAGCTTAAGTTTGCTTTACGGAAAAATTTGCAGAATTTACTCTACAACAACCCTAGTTCTTAACCCAAACTACAAACAATGATCAATTTATATTCAGCCCAAATAGAATCGCTTTCTATACATCGTGTAGGCAATAAAAACCGTAGTGAAGAAATGTTCTTATCGCAAGAACCTTATGCCGTAAACGATGAGTTGCACGCGCTGTTAAAAGAATATTTTTTAAAACCATTTCGTTCTAAAGAAGAAAACTTCTATCAATTTGTGCACGAAGCAGATTTAGAGTTCCACGAGCTGTATAATGCGGTTAATACTATTTTTGAAAATCCGGATAGCGCACACGAAACCTCCAAAAAAATTGCAAAGCATTTGTTTGACCAAGCCAAGCATCCGCACATTAAAAGTGGCGAATTATACGTTGTATATTGGGAAAATGTTATGCTCAACAACGAACGTATGGACGCTGTGGGCATATTCAAATCAGAATTAAAACACGATTTTCTCCAGTTTGATGAGCAAGGACAAAATTTAGAAGCAGTTTTGCAACAAGGAGTCAATTTGAATAAATTAGACAAAGGCGCGCTTATTTTTAACAACAGCAAAGAAGAAGGTTATAAAATTTTATCGGTAGATTCTAATAGATACGATACCAAATATTGGTTAGAACAATTTTTGGGCGTAGATGTTTTTGCCGATGAAAATTTCAACACAAAAAGCTATTTAAAATTCTGTCAGAACTTTGCCAAAGACGTGGTTTTACCTGCCGAGGATAAACAACAAGAAGTGATGTTTATGAACCGCGCTGTAAATCATTTTGCCAAAAATGACGAGTTTGAAGAAAGCAAATTTTTAAACGAAGTAGTAGAAAATCCTGAACTAATACCAGAATTTCAGCATTATAAAACAGAAAAGGCACCAAAATACAAAATTGAAGATTTAACGCAATTCCCCGTTTCTAACACCGCAGTTAGCGCCGCACGTAAAAAAATTAAAAGTGTAATTAACCTAGACACTAACGTGCAAATTAAAATGGATTTTATAAATCCTGAAAGCGCAGAAAAATTTATAGAAAAAGGCTGGGACGAAGAACGACAAATGTATTACTACCTAGTATATTTCAATAAAGAAGAGAAAAAATAGTTTTATAAAGCTGCGAGGGTTTAATTCAAGAATTATTTCACCGCAGCTTTTTCTAAAACTCCATTACTTCTTTAGCGCTTACATCTACATAATTTCGTTTTACAAATTCTAGAGCAGTTCGTAATACATTGCCCATTGTTTTGGCTCGTTTAAACCGAATATCTTTAGAATATGCCACCAAATCTTTCCGTAAACTTTTTACATTTTCGTTAGAAGATACGTGGTCGTTTACCATACAGCGTATTAACTTTCTATACCGTTTTTGCGATGCAATTAAACGCTTGGCCAATTGCGAGCGTTCTTCTCGCCTATACTGGTCTATAGAAGATTCTTCTAGTTTTTGGGTTACCAACTCCACCATTGGATAGTTTTCTTTAAAAAATTGCGGTCGGTAAACTTTTAGATTGCCTTCGTAAGATTGCTGGTCAAAATCTATAGCCCGAATTTGATAAGCTACGTGGTCAAAATCGTGGGTTGGGATTACCACATAATTATACGAGCGCATATCTCCTAGAAGTCGCAAAGTGCAACGCTCGTTAAACTTCACAAATTGTTTAGCTATTTGTATTTTTGCGCGCTCATCGCAATTTGGTAAATGTTCTTTTATAAAAACATCTCCGGGTATGCCGGCAATATGCTCTTCTATTAAAGTGTCGCGATAAATCAAAAAATTAATTCGGTGGGGTGATAATACGTGTTCAAACTCTAAACCGTAAATTCTGGAAGCATCTGCTTTTTTAATATAGAAATACGTAAAAGAATCGTTTAAAATATTTCGCACTTTTACACGAAAAGGTTTAGAGTTTCCAAAAGTACAATAGTCTATTGCATCTACATTTAAATGCTCAAAAGCGTCGTCGCTACCATCAGAATATAAAATATTATAAACACGTTTTAGGCTGTTGTCTATTTCTGTACGTTCGTGGTCCGGATAATAACAGCGCACCCATAAAGTATCTTCGTCGTTTTGATCATAAACCACAATAGAGCCGGAAAAACGCAATAAATCTTCATAAAACACCGGAATTTTTGTTCTTCGGTTATAAAAAGTTAAATATTTCTCCAATCGTTCGTTTATAGGAAACGATGGTTTTTTCTTAGACATTAGCTTTTCTTCCATACCTCAATGTATTAAAAATTTTGCGATTGCAATCTTCTTTTTGTAACAAAATAGTACCTTGGTCGTTACTTTTCTAAAACCAAACAAATTTTGAATACAATACTTACTCTAAATAACATTACCAAGAATTATGGTGCTGTAACCGCGGTGAGCAATTTAAGCTTTACTATTGAAAAAGGCAACGTTTACGGCATTTTAGGACCCAACGGAAGTGGTAAATCTACCACTTTGGGAATTGTTTTAAACGTGGTTAATAAAACCAGCGGAGATTTTCATTGGTTTGACGGTTCTATTTCTACGCATAATGCTTTAAAAAAGGTTGGCGCAATTATAGAACGACCAAATTTCTATCCGTATATGACGGCCAAACAGAATTTAGATTTGGTATGCAAAATTAAGAATGTAAAAAACGCCAAAATAGAAGAAAAATTAGATTTGGTTGGTTTGTTAGACCGTAAAGACCATAAATTTCGTTCTTTTTCTTTAGGAATGAAACAGCGTTTGGCAATTGCTTCTGCTTTACTGAATGATCCTGAAATTTTAATTTTAGACGAGCCTACAAACGGGTTAGATCCGCAAGGTATTCATCAAATACGCGAAATTATTCAAAAAATCGCTGCTATGGGAACTACTATTTTATTGGCTTCTCACTTGCTAGACGAAGTAGAAAAAGTTTGTACGCACGTGGTTATTATCCGTAAAGGAAAAAAGCTATACTCCGGTCGCGTAGACGAAATGACCGCAAGTCACGGTTATTTTGAGCTAAACGCAGAAAACGCTTCGGTTCTTTTAGATTATTTGAAAAACAGCAACAATTTTGAGAAAATTAAAACAGACGAACAATCTGGATTAATTACTGCTTTTCCTTCTTCTCCGCTTCAAGCGGAAAAATTAAATAAAGAATTGATGGAAAACGGCATTCAACTTTCTCACTTAGTTATGCGTCGGGAAAGTTTAGAACAACAATTTTTAGCACTCACCAACCACGAAAACGCTTAATATGCTTAGATTACTTACCATAGAATACCATAAATTACGCTATAGCAGATCTACAAAAATCTTAACTTTCACTTATTTCGGACTGTTTTTGTTTATAGCGCTTTTTGCTTCGATTCGTTTTAACTTTATGGGAATCGATTTTCAATTGGCAGACCAAGGAATTTTTAATTTTCCGTACATCTGGCATTTCAATACCTATTTTGCAGCTTTACTTAAAATATTCTTAGCCATTGTAATAGTTTCCATGGTTTCTAACGAATATAGCAATCGTACCCTAAAACAGAATTTGATAGATGGGATGAGCAAAAAAGAGTTTGTCTTGTCTAAATTCTACACCGTTGTTGCGCTGGCACTACTTTCTACCGTATTTATTTTTGTAGTTTCTTTGGTGTTGGGTTTAATTTTTTCAGACTATAACGAGTTCTCTATCATTTTTTCTGACTTAGAATACATCCTGGCTTATTTTGTTAAGCTACTTGGTTTTTTTAGCTTCTGTTTATTTTTAGGCATTTTGGTAAAACGTTCTGCATTTGCTTTGGGTTTTTTATTTCTATGGTGGATTTTAGAAAGCATTGTCTACGGCGTGATGCGTTTTTACATTTTCAGTAAAGAATCTATTGCAGATAATATTGCACAATTTTTTCCGCTTGAAGCGATGTCCAACTTAGTAAAACAACCTATAACGCGCTTAAACGTTATAAAAACCGCAGCAAACCAAATGAAAACCGATATAAATTTAGATTATGCGGTACATTGGTACCAGATATTAATTGTTTTGGTTTGGATGGTTATTTTTACCTACACATCGTATGCATTGCTTAAAAAAAGGGATTTGTAATACAGAAAATGTATTTTTGTAGAAATCTTCCTTTTTATGTCGCTTAGACTTTTTATTGCATGCTTGTTTCTCCCATTTTTTGCATTTTCGCAAGGCGAAGCAAACTATTGGTATTTTGGTAACAATGCCGGCCTAAATTTTAATACAAGTCCGCCAAGCAGTTTAAGCAACGGCGCGCTAAGCACGAGTGAAGGCTGCTCAACAATTTCAGACGAAAGCGGTAATCTCTTGTTTTATACAGATGGCAGAACCGTTTGGAACCGCAACCACCAAATTATGAGCAACGCAGATTATTTTGGCGGCTCCGGTTTGTTGGGCGACCCCTCCTCTACTTCTAGCGGCTTGATTGTGCCGCATCCTACCAATCGGGATTTATATTACGTTTTTACGGTAGATGAACCACATCACGACAACGCGGCAGCATATCCCAACCAAGGTCCGGGAACGGCAAACGGGCAATATACAGATTTACCAAACAGCAGTGTGCCACAAGACGATGATGGTTATAATAATGGCCTCAATTATTCTTTAGTAGATATGACGTTAGATGGCGGCTTAGGAAATGTGGTTGCCACCGAAAAAAATGTACATTTAGTAACCTATAACCCAAACGATTCCGAAGAAATAAAGTACCAAGTTTCCGAAAAAATAACTGCCGTAAAAGGAAGCGATTGTAATTCTATTTGGGTAGTAACCCATTTTATAGACGAATTTTACGCGTTTAAAATAGATGAAAATGGCGTAGAAGAAACTCCGGTAATTACGCAAATTGGTCCGGAAATTCCAATTGACTCTTATCGAAGAGCAGCAATTGGTTATATGAAAATTTCGCCAAACGGAAAAAAATTAATTATAGCGCACAATACTAGAACGTACAACCAAGTTGGCAATAGCGATGCCGAAGATGGCGGCGTATTTTTATATGATTTTAACGACGAAACCGGTCAAATTTCTAACCAAACCATTTTAGTAGAAAACATAAACGCTTACGGCGTAGAATTTTCTATGGAAACAAAAAAAGCTTATGCCACGGTAACAAAAGGCGTAAATTTGCGCTTATACCAATGGGATTTAGAAGCAGAAGATATTGCTAATTCTATGGTGCAAATTTCGGGTACCACTGGAGGTCAAGCTACCGCATTGCAACTGGCACCAAACGGAAAAATTTATAAAACCCTAATTAATCAAAACAAATTAGCGGTTATTAATAATCCGGAATTAGATGGTAATGCGGTAGATTATTCAGAAAGTTTGGCCGGCGGCGCTTTACCACTTTCAAACGTTAGTTTGTTTGGGTTGCCACCTTTTATTCAGTCTTTTTTTGCTTCTCGCGTAAATATTATAGACGACACCACAGAAGAAATTGTAACCGAATTAAACTTGTGCGATGGCGAAAATTTCACCTTGCAATATTCAGAAAATATTCCCGGGGCAACTTATACTTGGTATAAAAACGAAACAGAAATTATAGGCGAAAACAATTTTACTTTAAACGTAAGTCAAGAAAGCAACCAAACGCTACCACAAACAACAACCTACAAATTAGTTATAAATCCTAACGATGGCTCTTGCCCGTTAAAAGGCATTGCAAATGTTACTTTTCATCCTTATCCGCCCGCAGAAAGTTTAGAAGTGGTACAATGTGATCTTTACGGATTAGATCAAGCTGTTTTTAATTTAGAGACGATAAAATCAGAACTAACCAATAACGATTCTACTTTAGAGATTACCTATTTTGAAGCTATGGCTTACGCCGAAACAAATCAAAATGCTATAGAGGATATTCAAGCTTACGAAAATTACGAAAATCCGCAACAAATTTTCACCCGCGTAAAAAATACCGCGACCGGATGTACCAGTTTTGGCGAAATAACTTTAAAGGTAAATAATTTAGCCTTAGAGGTTATAAAACTTCGACAATGTCCTACAAACGAAAACGGATTAGAAGAATTTGATTTAAACGAAGCGACTAACATTTTACAGGAAACAGATTCTACTTTTCAAGTAAACTATTACTTAACCGAAGAGGAAGCTTATTTTGAGGAAAATCCGATAAGCAGCATTTCTAATTTTCAAAACACCACGGCTTTTTCACAAAGTATTTTTGCGCGTGTTAGCAGCGATGGCGGTTGCGAAGACATTGTAGAAATACAGTTAGAAGTAGAAAACACGATTCCTATAGGAGATGATAAGCAATTGTATTACTGTCAAGAAAATTTTCCGCAAAGTATAGAATTGTCTTCCGGCATTCCTTCTTCAGAAATAAATAATTATACGTTTTTATGGAGTTCAGACAATTCCACTTCGCAAAGTATAAACGTTAACACTGCCGGAGAATATACGGTAACGGCAACGCACAAAACAAGCGGCTGTTATGCTTCCAGAACTTTTAAAATAATAGAGTCAAACCAAGCCGAATTTTCCGTAAACATCAAAGATTTTCGAGAAAATAAGAATGAAATAAAAATAGTACTTTCAGAAAATAACTTGGGCGACTATGAATTTTCTTTAGACAATGAATTTGGTACCTATCAAGAATCTCCAATTTTTAAAAATCTACCTGCCGGGGAATATACTGTTTACGTAAAAGATAAAAACGGCTGTGGTATTTCTGCTAAAGAAATAGTTATTTTAGGTGCTATGCAGTTTTTCACGCCAAACCAAGATGGTTATAACGACCGTTGGGGAATTATTGGTCGGTCTAAAACAAATTTACGCGCTACCAAGATTTATATTTTTGATAGGTACGGAAAGCTTTTAAAGAATTTTGGTGGTAATTTTGAAGGTTGGGATGGTACTTACAACGGCAAGAATATGCCTTCTAACGATTATTGGTACAAAATCATCTTAGAAAATGGCCGAACGGTAAAAGGTAATTTTAGTTTAATTCGTTAAAAAGTCTTAAATTCAGCATAAATTTAAGAAGCCATTCCTAAGTTTATGCAACAAAAATTACTCCTCCTGTTTTGTTTTTTTTCCATTGGAATTGTAAACGGCCAACAAATAGAATTGTACACCCAATTTAACGGGCAATACGATTATACGGCAATTGGCAACACCTTAAATATAGAAGAAAACGAAGCCTCGTTTAATTGTACAATTTTAGATCAATCTTCTGCCAGTCTTAATTTAAACCCAAACCAAACAGTAAAAGCTGCTTATTTATATTGGGCCGGTTCAGGAAATGGCGATTTTAACGTTAGTTTAAACAACCAACAAATTCAAGCTGAACGTACTTTTTCTTATACCTTAGATTTTTACCGGAGCTTTTTTGCAGCTTTTGCAGATGTAACCAATTTAGTTAACGCAGAAGGCAACGGCCTTTACACTTTTTCTGATATAGATTTACAAGAAGCCATAGAAAGTTATCATTGCCAAACCGGCACTAATTTTGGCGGTTGGGCCATAATAATTGTATACGAAGAAGAGAGTTTACCCATTAATCAGGTTAATATTTTTGATGGTTTGCAAGCGGTTTCTATTAATAATACTTCGCTAACCATAAATTTAAATTTAAATGTAATTGATAATCAAGACGCAAAAATTGGATTTTTAGCGTGGGAAGGCGATCAACTTTTAGCCGTACAAGAAACCTTGCAAGTAA
This sequence comes from uncultured Mesonia sp., assembly GCA_947494545.1. Classification (GTDB taxonomy): domain Bacteria; phylum Bacteroidota; class Bacteroidia; order Flavobacteriales; family Flavobacteriaceae; genus Mesonia. The sequence continues at coordinate 232,313 of CANLVH010000002.1, forward strand.
ATGGCAACATTATTAGCAATCCGCCACTAAATCATGCCAATAATGCCTTTAACGGAACCAACAGTTTTACCGGTGCAACCAATTTATATAATATGGATTTGGATGTGTATAACATTGAAAATAATATAAATATTGGCGATACTTCGGCAGAAATAAAATTAACTTCCGGAGACGGCGTGCAACAAAGCGATTTTGTAATGGTAAACAATATTGTTACCGTTTTAAACAGTAAATTACCAAACCCTTCCCCGGAAATTTCTAATGTGGAAACTAACTGCAATTCGCGTGAAATTCTGGTAGATTATACCGTGTATAACACCAATGCTACAGACACTCTACCGGCCAATACTTTAATTTCCTTTTACGCCAATTCTACATTTTTAGAAGAAGCCTATACCCAAAATACCATTCCGGTAGACGAATTTGAAAACGGACAGATTTCCTTAAGCATTCCGACTTCTATTTCTGATAATTTTGAATTGCAAATGCAGGTAAATTTAGACGAGCAAAACAATCCGATTATTAATGAAATTGATCCGGAAGATAATTTTGCTTCACAAAATATTCAATTAACCATTCCTACTATTGCCAACACTTTGCTAGACATAAAAAAATGTGACGATGCCACAAACGACGGTTCTGCAATGTGGGATTTTTCTGAAAATGCGCAACTAGCAATTGGTAACCAAGAAAATGTGGAAGTCAGCTTTCATCTTTCGGAAGCAGATGCCGAAAACAATAGCAATCCGATTGCACCAATAACCAACTTTCAAAATACCGAAATTCCGCAAATTATTTATGTGCGTGTGACTTCTACATTAGATCCAAATTGCTACCAAATAGACAGTTTTCTTTTAGATTTGTTTTATTTACCGCAAGTAAATACTCCGCAAAATTTAATTTACTGCGACAGTCCCGAAAATAACGGAATTGCAAATTTTGATTTAACTGTAATAATTCCGGAGCTTATTGGTAATCAAAATAATCTTTCTGTTTCTTTTTATCTTTCGGTGGAAGAATTAGAAAGCGATAATCCCATAGAAAATCCGGAAAACTTCGAAAACACATCCAATCCGCAAACCGTTTATGTAAAAGTTTTTAATAGCGAAAATCCACTTTGCTACGACACAACCAGTGTAGAATTAAAAGTAGAACCTATTGAGATTTTTTCTTTAGAAGGTCTATTGGCTTGCGATAAAGGTTTCGATACTACAACATTTGACCTAACCGAAATAGAAGAAAGCCTCAATCTTTCCGCAAACGAAGAAATCGTTGCGTATTACACCAATTCGCAAGATGCCGGTTTAAACGAAAATCCGATTGTCTTTCCTACCGCTTTTGAAAATCAAACAAATCCGCAAAGCATTTTTATCCGTAAAGAAAACCCGGAGACAGCTTCTTGCTACCAATTAGTGCAATTTCCTTTAAAAATAGAAAATTGTCCACCCTTTATTCCGGACGGTTTTTCGCCCAATAATGATGGTATTAATGATGTTTTTGAAATAAGCGGTTTGTATGATATTTTCGAAAACTTCAACCTAAAAATATACGCGCGTTACGGCAATTTAATTTACGAAGGCAATAATAATATACCGCCTTGGGATGGCACCAGTACGCAAGGTTTAACCAATACAGGCAAAAATTTACCAACCGGAACTTATTATTATATTTTGAATTTAAACGACCCAAATTATCAACTTATTAAAGGTTGGGTTTATTTAAACCGATAATATTCTCTGTAAAAACTCCCAAACAAGCGTTAATCTTTTTAAATAAGCCTGTTTAACTTCCGTAAATTAATCTTTACTGCTTAATTTTGCACTGCTTTTTAAGTAAATGAATTTGAGAAATTATTTTATTATTATTTTATGCTTACTGCCAACTACTATTTTTGCGCAGTACCTAAGTGTAGATTCTAATTCTTACACCCCACAAGAATTGGTAGAAAACATTTTAATAAACAGCGGTTGTATTGGTGACGTTACTGTAACCAATACGGTTAGCGGCGATTTTAGCAACGAAAACAGTTTTGGTTATTTTTCCGCTAACGGCAGTAACTTTCCTTTTCAGGAAGGTATTGTTATGAGTACCGGCCGTTTAAGCAATGTTCCCGGTCCTAACAACTCACTGAGTGATGATGACGCACCCAACTGGGGAAGCGACCCGGATTTAGAAGATGTTTTAGGCGAAAGCAATACCACCAACGCTACGGTTATAGAATTTGATTTTACACCAAACGCCAATAGCATTCAATTTAGATATATTTTTGCTTCGGAAGAATACCAAGAAGGCGACCAAAACACCTGTGTTTATTCAGATTTATTTGGATTTCTAATAAAACCATTAGGCGGCGAATATGAAAATATTGCCGTTGTGCCAGATACTAATATTCCGGTAAAAGTTACCACCGTACATCCCGAAATTCCCGGCGGTTGTGCGGCAGAAAACGAGGCTTATTTTGGATCGTTTAACGAAAATGAACATCCAATAAATTTTAACGGACAAACAAAAGCGTTAACCGCCCAAGCAGATGTTGTTCCCAATACTACTTATCACATCAAGCTAATTGTTGCAGACGAGCAGAATTACCGCTACGATTCAGCGGTTTTTTTAGAAGGCAGTAGCTTTAATATTGGCGCAAATTTAGGACCCAATCTAGTTGGCCAAGACGCGCTTTGCCAAGGAGAAACCTACCTACTTAATGTTGGCGATAACGGCTTGACACCGCAGAACTATACTTGGATTTTGATAGAAGAAAACGGCAGCGAACAGATTCTTGTAGAAAATCCTACGCAAGATAGCTATATGGTAAATTCGCCTGGAACTTATAAGGTAGAAGTAGATTATGGCAATAATTGCATCGCGACAGATTTTGTGGTGATAGAATATGTAGATTTAAGTTATTTAAGCAACGAAAGTCTTAGAGTTTGCGATGCAAATAACGATGGTTTAAGCGTTTTTAATTTAAACCAAAGCATAGGAAATTTAGTAGATAACCAGCAAAATTTAAGTGTAAGCAATTTTTTCTTAACGGCAACAGATGCCGAAAATAATACGGTTGTCAATGCAATTCCTAATCCGCAAAGTTTTGAAAATACAGAACCCAATCAAGTTATTTACGCGCGGATAGAAAGTCAAACTGGTTGTTTTAGGGTTTTAGAAGTACAGTTAAGCACCAATTTTAGTACTTATAATCCTGTTTATTTGGTTTCTTGTTCTACCAATCCGCAAAATATTGCTTTTATTTTAGAAGAAGCTAATACGCTTATCGCGGAAGAAATTAGCACTAACGCATTTAGCGCTGTTTTTTACGCTACTGCGGAAGAAGCCGCTTTGCAAGAAAACCCTCTTCCGGAAACTTTAAACCTAACCGAAATCGAGTTACCCAATAGCATTTTTGCTCGTTTACAAAATAGTTCGGGTTGTGTGGGAATTATAGAGGTGATTTTAGAAAAAATAGATCCGCCTAAATTAGATACTAATTACCAAGTACCTCAATTCTGCGGAAGCGAAACCAATAACATTACTTTAGAAGCAGGAGTTTTAGAAGATTTAAATTCTTATACTTATCAATGGAATACCGGCGAAACAACACCAAGCATTTCTGTAGATTCTACCGGAGTGTATGAAGTTGCTATTACCAACACAAAAATCATAAATGGCAATACTTATACTTGTACAGTGAGTAATACTTTAGAAATAGAAAGTTCGGGTGCGGCAGCTATAGATTATACTGTAAATGGGAGCTTTAATGCTTATACAATAGAAGTTTTGGCAGAAGGTCTAGGAAATTATGTTTATGCTTTAGACAATGAAAACGGACCTTTTCAAGATACTCCAATTTTCACCAATATAACAGGTGGAGAACATATTATTTTCGTAAAAGATTTAAACGGCTGCGGCACGATTGCAAAGTCTATCTACTTATTAGATTACATGCAATTCTTTACGCCAAATTTTGACGGTTATAACGATTACTGGCAACTAAAAAATCCGAATAATGTTCAAACAGATGTAAGGAATATTAATATTTTCGACCGTTATGGGAAGCTGTTAACCAGCATTAGCGCCAACGGAAAATGGGACGGCACATACCACGGAAAAAACATGCCTTCTAACGATTATTGGTTTAAGATTGTTTTAAAAAGCGGTCAAGAATTGAAGGGACATTTTACGCTTAAGCGCTAAAAATTTTGTAGTTTATAATGTTATAAAAAGCAGGAGAATTAGATGAAGTTCAGTATAAAATCAGATTATAAACCAACCGGAGACCAGCCGGAAGCTATCAAACAACTCACTAAAGGAATTGATGGTAACGAAGCTTTTCAAACGCTTTTGGGAGTAACCGGTTCGGGGAAAACTTTTACTATGGCCAATGTGGTAGAAGAAGTGCAACGCCCCACTTTGGTTTTGGCGCATAATAAAACTTTGGCCGCCCAATTATATAACGAGTTTAAAACTTTTTTCCCGGATAACGCCGTAGAATATTTTGTTTCGTATTATGATTACTACCAACCGGAAGCTTATATACCTACGTCGGGAACTTACATAGAAAAAGATTTATCTATAAATGATGAGATAGAAAAATTACGACTAAGCACTACTTCTTCTCTACTTTCAGGTCGTCGCGATGTTTTGGTGGTTGCATCGGTAAGTTGTTTATATGGTATTGGAAATCCGGTAGAGTTTCAAAAAAATGTTATTTCGCTTAAGCGAGACCAGCAAATATCGCGTACAAAGCTTTTGCAACGTTTGGTGCAAAGTCTTTATGCTCGCACCGAAGGAGAATTCCATCACGGGAATTTTCGCATAAAAGGAGACACAGTAGATGTTTTTCCCGGTTATGCGGATGATGCTTTTAGAATTCACTTTTTTGGCGACGAAATTGAAGAAATAGAATCGTTTGACCCGGTTAGTAACGAAGTTTTAGAAAAATACGAACGTCTTACTATTTATCCGGCTAATATGTTTGTTACTTCGCCGGACGTATTGAATAATGCCATAGACCAAATTACCTTAGATTTAGGAAAACAAGTAGATTATTTTAAAGATATAGGAAAACCTCTTGAAGCTAAACGCTTGGAAGAACGTACCAACTTTGATTTGGAAATGATTAAAGAACTTGGTTATTGCTCGGGTATAGAAAACTATTCGCGCTATTTAGACGGTAGACAACCCGGCAGTAGACCATTCTGTTTGTTAGACTATTTTCCGGATGATTATTTAATGATTGTAGACGAAAGTCACGTAACCATTCCGCAAGTTGGCGCAATGTATGGCGGTGACCGGTCACGAAAAGAAAATTTGGTAGAATACGGTTTTCGTTTACCTGCCGCTATGGATAACCGCCCTTTAAAAATGGAAGAGTTTGAAGCTTTGCAAAATCAAGTGGTTTACGTAAGTGCCACACCAGCAGATTACGAATTGCAAAAAAGTGACGGTGTTTATGTTGAGCAAGTTATTAGACCTACCGGTTTGTTAGATCCGGTTATAGAAGTACGCCCAAGTTTAAACCAAATAGACGATTTGATTGAGGAAATTCAAATTCGGGTAGAGAAAGACCAACGTACTTTGGTGACTACTTTAACCAAAAGAATGGCAGAAGAGTTGACAAAGTATTTAAGCAGAATAGATATACGTTGTCGTTACATTCATAGCGATATAGATACTTTAGAGCGTGTAGAAATTATGCAAGATTTAAGGAGAGGTTTGTTTGATGTTTTAGTGGGTGTAAACTTATTGCGGGAAGGTTTAGATTTACCCGAAGTTTCTCTAGTAGCTATTTTAGATGCAGATAAAGAAGGCTTTTTACGCAGCAACCGTTCACTAACCCAAACCATTGGTAGAGCAGCGCGACATTTAGAAGGAAAAGCAATAATGTATGCGGATAAAATTACCAATAGTATGCAAAAAACCATAGACGAAACAGAATATCGTCGGGAAAAGCAAATTGCTTATAACACCAAACATAAGATTACGCCAACAGCACTAAAAAAATCTTTAGACAACACCTTAGCGGGGAAAAAAGTACAGCCTTACGAATTTAAACCGGCAGATAACCTAGAAGCCGCCGAAGAAGAAGTGGTTTATTTTGATGAAAGTCAGTTAGAAGATCGCATTAGAAATATCCGTAAAGAAATGGAAAAAGCTGCAAAAGAATTAGATTTTATGGCAGCAGCACGTTTTAGAGACGAAATAAAAATGTTGCAAGATAAATTAAAAAAGAAAAAGGTTTAAACTGATTTTAAAACGAAACGACTGCCCTCTATTTTGATTAGAAATTTGTGAAGACAAAAAACCAATCTACGAATTTAAATTTTTTATTTTCAGTTCGATTTAATTCTAAGAAAGTTCAAAAACTGTCAATTCGAGTAATCCCGCACGTGTGAGATTGTATCGAGAATAGATTTTTGAACCAAATAACTCCCCTTTTCTTTAATTGAAAATTTTTTAAAAATGGAAAAATCAATCTCAAAATCTATGTTTTTTTAGATTCGAAGATTGATTTTCCATTTCTTTTTTAAAGCTTTAAAAATTTCATTGCTGTACTAATAGCAATTACTTCTTATAAAACTTTTTATACTTCCGATAAGCTATTGCTCCTAAAACAAACCAACCTACCAAAGATCCTACAATAAATTTATAACTTATTATCTGATCTCCACTAGCATAAGAATGCAAGCCGGTAAGGTAGAAGTTAACGCCAAAATAGGTCATTAGAATAGAACCAAAGGCTAAAATTGCTGCCCAGTTAAAAGCAAATCTACTACGTAAACCGGGTACTAAACGCATGTGAATTACAAAAGCATAAATCATAATACTAATTAATGCCCAAGTTTCTTTCGGGTCCCAACCCCAATAACGTCCCCAACTTTCGTTAGCCCATTGGCCGCCTAAAAAGTTACCAATTGTAAGTAAAACTAAACCAACGGTAAGCGCTAGTTCTGTAATAATGGTAAGTTCTTTTATATTTAGGCTCATTTTGCTTCTATTCTTCTCATTGGTAAAAATCATAAGAAGAAGCGAGGTTAAACCTAAAATCATACCCAACGTAAACGGTCCGTAACTTGCTACAATTACCGCAACGTGAATCATTAACCAATAAGAATCTAATACCGGTGCTAGATTGGCTATAGAAGGATCCATCCAGTTCCAATGTGCAACCATCAAAATCATAGAGGTTACAAAAGCGGTTGCCGCAGTAGTAAGATCACTTTTTCGGCCAAAAGCCAACCCAAAAAACATTGTTGCCCAAGCAACATAAATAATACTTTCGTAAGCATCACTCCACGGAGCGTGACCAGAAATATACCAGCGTGCAATTAACGCCAAAGTGTGTAAAATAAACAGGACAAAAATTATTATCTGACTTGCTTTTACCAAATAACCAATAGATTTTTTGTTGTAAAATATTTGTACAATTACCAGTACAAACATTACCAAACCTGCCAACATGTATTGCCAAAACAAATTTCTAAAAACGTCGTATTCGTTGTAGAGTATTTCGAGTTCTACTTTTCTTTCAGATGGTAAAACTTCTGAGCCGTATTTTTTTTGGAAACCTTTTATGCTTTCTAAAATATCATTAGACTTGCTGTAATCTCCCGTAGTTTTAGCCGTTTGAATTGTCTGCATATATAAAGGAAGCACTTTATGTACATATAGAGAATCCGGTCCTTTAAATTTATCGGCGTAATCTTTTAACATCGGGAAAGAAATCCATTTGTTGTTTGGATCGTTTGGAATGGGAAAAATTCGTAAAATTCTTCCTTCCAAAGCATTGTATAATAAATTCACTTTTTCGTCTGCAGAAATGAAATCTTTTTGAAATTGATTTTTAACTTTTGCGCGATAGGCTTCTTCTAAAAACGGACTTAACTTATATGTTCCGGTAGCATCAAAAAATTGTGCCAACCTAACGTGTTTTTCGCCTTCTTTAATACCTAAAATATGGTGTAAACTATCGTTTTTTGCCTTTATGGAAATAAGTGGTACGTTATACCATAAAGTCGGATTTTCTGTCATAGAAAACAGCACTTGATCCGGGTTTAAACCCTCATACTCGTTACTTTTACTAAGTTTACGAAGCAACTCAGATGAATAGGTATTCGCAGGTTTCATCCTACCGCCGGCATCTTGAATTACCAATCTACCAAATTTTGCAGCGTGATCTTTTGAGATAGCGCTAATTTTTAAAACCGAATCTATTCTTGATTTCGGGATTTCTACCGGCTCCGCAGCGTGATGTGCGTGTTCTTCTACCTGACTATGGTCTGGTTCGTTAATTTTGCCGGAAGTAGCGTCTTGTGCAAAGCCAGAAAAACCGAACAATATTAAAAGTAAACTAGCCATTTTGGCTTTTTTCTTCTTCAGTTTTTTCAACTGCGCTTCTAATTTTCCAAAACGTGAACCTTTGTCAAATAAAATCCACATTAAGCCAATGTATAATAAAAAGTATCCTATATAAGTAATCCAAGTTCCCCACCAGTCGTGGTTTACAGAAAGAATGGTTCCTTTCTCGTCTGCATCAAAACTAGCTTGAAAAAAACGATAACCTTTATAATCTAATACGTGGTTCATATAAATTTCGTGCGGAGTAGATTCTCCGTTATCTATCAACTCTACTTTACTTTTAAAAGCTGCATAACTTGGGGTGGGATTATCTGCTGTACCCGGGTGTTTTTCTGCTATAAAATCGTTTAATTTTATGGCAAAAGGCAACTCGTATTCTTTACTTCCGTAACGAACATTTATTTCTAAATCGCCTAATTCTACAGTTTTATAATCGTTTACAATTCCTCTTGCTCCCAAAAGCTTAACAGTTTTGGTTCCTGCTTCTGAGGTTACTTGCAACACAACGCCGTCCGGTTGGCCATCTTGATTTACTTCGGTGTCAACCATATCATAGCGACCTTTTACTGCTTCTTCTGGAAATACAAACTGCATTCCTGCCATATTATATAAAGAACGCAGCGCTAACTTTTGCGTGGAGTCTTTGGCAACATCACTTTGTTTTTGGTCTGACATTCGCATATAAGTTCCTTCAAAAGGAGATCTTATTTTGTATTCGCCATTTTCCCATAAAATATTTATTGCGCCTTCGGTAGGTTTATTAAAAGCAAAAAGTACATTATGTAAACTGGTAATTTCTCCTTCTTTAAGAAAATGATCGTGTCTTGACCCACCACCGGCTTCTACAATTTTTAGGAAATTATCGCCATTTTCGTCTTTTACCAAACCTTCTTTTGCGCCGTGAATAAAGTCTACCACTTCAAACTGCACTTTTTGTCCTTTAAAATCTGTGGTAATTGTAGTAGAGTTATCTACTCCGGGCGCCAAAGTTAGCTCGTGCTCTTGAGAGCGGCGTAAAGGTTGGCCTTCGTGTTCGCCGTCTATTAAAGTGGTTAAATATGTCTTTTCTGAAAGCATGGTGTTAGAAACCTCGCCTTCTCTAATTGGCATTATACCTTCGTAACCTATATATCGTGTTACTCCTGCACCAACAATTATTAAAAAGAAAGATGCATGTAATAAGAGTGTACTAAGTTTTTCTTTGGTTAGTAGGCGATATCTTTTTATGTTTCCGGCAAAATTTATGGCAAATAATAACATAATTGCTTCAAACCACCAGGCATTATAAATCCAAACCCGTGCGGTTGCCGTTGTATAAGAATTTTCGACAAAAGTCCCAACGGCCATAGCAATTGCAAAAACTATAAATAAAACAGCCATTAATCGAGTGGAGAATAAGATACTCGCAAGCTTTTTTTGAATCATGGATAGCGTATTTAAAAACTGCACAAATTTATTGAATTTACTTCGATTTTAAGACAAAATTCACGGGTAAAGTCCACCGAAAAATGTTAATTTTAAGAAGCCACGCTTATTTTATATTTTAGCTCTATGATACAAATAACCCTTTTAGGAACCGGCAATGTAGCCACGCATTTATTTAAAGTTTTGCACGCTGCTGATAATGTGAAAATTAACCAAATTTATAACCATAGCTTGGCAAATTTAACCCCTTTTGAAAAAGCGGTAAAAACCACTACAAATTTAGAAGAGTTAGAAGAAAGTGATGTTTTTATTGTAGCGCTAAAAGATGACTTTATGGAAGAAACCATAAAAAAAATAGCAAAACCAGGACGATTAATTGCGCATACTTCCGGCAGTTTACCACTTTTACAGAAAAATTGTAGAAATGCAGTTTTTTATCCATTACAAACTTTCTCTAAAAATACAGCTGTAGACTTTACGGAAATTCCGCTTTGTTTAGAAACAGAACATAAAGAAGACTATGCTATTTTAGAAAATTTAGCCAAAAGTATCAGTAAAAAAGTATATACAATTTCTACTTTGCAACGCAAATCTTTACACCTTTCGGCTGTATTTGTTTGCAATTTTGTAAATCATCTTTACGGAATTGGAGAAGATCTCTGTAAAGAAAATCAAGTACCCTACTCTATTTTAACCAGCTTAATTAGAGAAACTGCTCAAAAAGCAACAAAAAACTCTCCTTCAGAAGTACAAACCGGTCCGGCTATAAGAAACGATCAAGAAACCATAAACCGGCATTTATCGCAATTAAGTTCGGCTAATTTTAAAGAAATTTATACCTTGCTCACCCAATCAATTCAAAACAAACATGGCAAAAAATTATAAGGAAATTTTAAACGATATTAACACGTTTGTTTTTGACGTAGACGGCGTTTTAACAAACGGTTCTATTTTGGTTTCTACCGAAGGAGAATTGTTGCGCTCTATGAATATTAAAGATGGTTACGCGCTAAAACAAGCAATAAAAAAAGGTTATACGGTATGTATAATTTCTGGTGGTAAAAACGAAGGCGTGCGCAAACGCTTACGTAATCTTGGTATAACCGATATTTATTTGGGCATAGAAGATAAAGTAGAATGTTTAGACGAGTTTTTTGATATTTACGGAATAAAACCGGAGAACGTAGCTTATATGGGAGACGATTTGCCAGATACACACCCAATGAAGTTGATTGGCTTACCAACTTGCCCCCAAGATGCCGTAAATGAAGTGAAAAACATTGCAAAATATGTGTCGCATAAAAAAGGTGGCGAAGGCTGTGTACGCGATTTGATAGAACAAGTTTTGCGCGTACAAGGAAACTGGAACAATTAACCCCCTAAATTTACCCTAACGTGAAATACCTCAAATTGCTTAGATGGCAAAACCTGTTAATGCTTGCGGCCACCCAACTCATTATAAAATATTACCTTTTTGAACCCTTTAATATTGCCATAACCCTAAACGATTTTGGTTTTGCTTTACTTGTACTTTCTACGCTTTTTCTAGCTGCCGGCGGCAATGTAATTAACGATGTTTTTGATAGAGAAATAGATAGAGTAAACCAACCCAAAAAGCAATTAATTGGCAAAAGTATAAGCGAAAAAACCGGCTATAATTTATTTCTCATCTTTAATATAATAGGTGTTGGTATTGGCTTTTATCTCTCCAATTTAATACAAAGACCGGAGTTTGCCGCAATCTTTATAGGTATCTCTGCCTTGTTATATTTATATTCTTCTTATATAAAATCGTATGCCGTAGTGGGCAATTTACTAATAAGTATTTTGGTTGCAATGAGCATAATTATTGTAGGAATTTTTGATTTGATGCCGGCAATTACTACCTATAACCAAAAATCGCAGCTTACCATATTTTCTATTTTATTAGACTATGCAATTTTTGCTTTTCTTATTAATTTTATTCGGGAAATTGTAAAAGACCAACAAGATATAAACGGCGATCATAAAGCCGGGTTAAAAACGTTGCCAATTTTATTAGGCCAAGAACGCGTTAATAAAATAGTCTTTGTACTACTACTTTTACCTTTGGCAGCTAGTATATATTATATTTATAATTATTTATACGCCCAAACCTTAGCGGTCTTATATGTTTTGACATTTATTGTTGCTCCTTTACTTTACGGAATGGTAAAAATATGGACAGCAAAAACCGCTAAAAATTATAGCCTTATTAGTATGGTCCTAAAAATGATATTGGTTTTTGGTATTTTATCGTTAAGTCTCTATCAATTTATTTTGCAATGATTTTAACCGAGAAACTTCAAAAAAAAAATATAATTCTTGCGTCCGCTTCGCCGCGAAGGCAACAATTTTTAAAAGATTTAGGTCTCTCCTATTCCTTAAAATTAAAATCCGTAGAAGAAGTTTATCCGGAAAATTTAACTCCAAAAGAAATAGCCATTTACTTGGCAAAACTAAAAGCAAAAGCCTTTGAAGAAAGCTTACGCCCAAATGATTTACTAATTACGGGAGACACTATAGTTTGTTTAAACAAAGAAGTTTTAGGAAAACCAAAAGATGCCGCACAAGCTAAAGAAATGCTTTTAAATTTATCCGGTAAAAAACACCAAGTAATCTCTTCTGTATGCTTAAAAAGTAATTTAAAAACAGTAAGTTTTTACGATAGTACAAACGTTTTCTTTAAGGAATTATCGCTTGCAGAAATAGATTTTTATATAGAAAACTTCTCTCCTTTTGACAAAGCCGGGGCTTACGGTATACAAGAATGGATAGGTAAAATTGGCGTAGAAAAAATAGAAGGTTCGTATTTTACCGTTATGGGAATGCCCGTACACTTACTATATAAAGAACTACTGAAATTTTAGTTAAGTTTTACCTTTCAATTGCTTTTAGAAGTATCTTTGCCAAAAATTTGAAATATCTTAAAAAAAATGACCAATGTGTTTTTAACTTATCAAACAGAGCTTTCAATTACTGCGGGGGTAATCATTTTTATGCTTATTTTACGTTTTGCGTTAAAAACAACTGCCAACAGAGTTGGCAAACGCGAAGATATAAATATAGGTCGCATAAATTTGATGTTTAAATACATTAATGTTCTAGTAATTTTTATTGCCATATTTTTAATGTTATTAATCTGGGGTGTAGAAGCTTCTAGGTTAGCTTTGGTTTTTTCTTCGGTTTTTGCCGTGCTTGGCGTTGGCTTATTTGCTATTTGGTCTATTTTGAGCAATATTACTTCCGGAGTAATTTTGTTTTTTTCTTTTCCTTATAAAATTGGCGATAAAATTCAAATACACGACAAAGACTTTCCAATAGAAGCCACCATAGAAGATATTCGTGCTTTTCAACTGCATTTACGCACAGCAGATGGCGAATTAATTACCTATCCCAACAATTTACTTTTACAAAAACCGGTTTCGTTAATAAAGAAGAATCCTTTAAATGATGATGGTTCAGATGCGGTTTAAATTTGTGCTTTTGCCATAACTTCTTTATAAAAGCCGTATAAAAGTTGCATTTCGCGCTTTCCTTGCTTTTTTCCGATGCGGCCACCAATGTACAGTGCAACCCACATAAGCACCAAAAAAATACCAACGCCAATTGGTACAACAATGGTCTGTTTTAAGCTATATAAAGAATATCCCCAAGCCAAAATGCCCAAAAAACTCGTTATTAAAACAAAATGTAAAAACATAAACATTGTCCATACCGTAGGATTGGGACCAAAAAATCCGTGAATATTTGTTTGGCTAGCTTCATTGGTTTTAATTTCCAAATGCAACTGCGGCGACCAAAACTTTTGGTCTTTTTTAGGAATTTTTATAAAAATGTGCGTGTCTACCAAAGACACAATAAAACGTTTTTGAGTTGTTTTTTCTGTCTCAAAACTCTTAAAAAGTATTTCTTTCTCTACAGGTAAAGGCTCATCAAACCTTGGCCTTAGTACAATATCATTAGATAATTCCATTAGCTTATAATAGATTAAACTAGCTTAATTAAAGTTAGTATATTTGAAAAAACTGAAAAACGCCTTATGAAAAAAATAAGTTTAAGCCTACTTGCACTACTTTTCGCTTTTTCTTCTTTTAGTCAATATAAAACACAACTTAACAGCGCCGAAATATATCAAAAAATTGAGAAACTCAACTTTTTAGGTTCGGTTTTATATATTGCTGCCCATCCAGATGACGAAAACACTAAACTTATTTCTTATCTTTCTAAAAACCTGCACGCCAGAACCGGCTATTTATCGCTTACTCGCGGAGATGGCGGGCAAAATCTTATAGGGCCGGAAATTAGAGAAGCTTTGGGCGTTATTCGTACGCAAGAATTATTGGCCGCTAGAAGAATTGATGGCGGCGAGCAGTTTTTTACCCGCGCCAATGATTTTGGTTATTCTAAAACTCCGGCAGAAACGCTTTCTATTTGGGATAAAGAAAAAGTATTGAGCGATGTGGTTTGGGCAATAAGAAAATTTCAGCCGGATATAATAATCAATAGGTTTGATCATCGAACAGAAGGCCAAACCCACGGCCATCATACAGCTTCTGCCCGTTTAAGTTTAGAAGCTTTTGAGCTTGCCGGAAAAGAAGATAAATTTTCCACACAATTAGATTACTTATCCACTTGGCAACCAAAACGCTTATTTTTTAATACCTCGTGGTGGTTTTACGGAAGCCAAGAAAAATTTGAAAATGCCGACAAATCTAATATGCTGGCCGTAGATGTTGGTAATTATTACCCATTACTGGGAAAATCTAACACAGAAATTGCTTCTTTAAGCAGAAGTCAGCATAAATCGCAAGGCTTTGGCAATACACCGGTACGTGGCAAAGATTTAGAATATATAGAACTTATTAAAGGCAAAATGCCTGCACAACAAGAAACTATTTTTGCCGGAATAAATACCAGTTGGAGCAGAATTAAAAACGGAAAAGAAATTGGAAAACTGGTAAGCGAAATTCAGCGGGATTATGACTTTAAAAATCCTTCACACAGCATCCCTAAATTGCTACAAGTTTATACCAAAATAAAGCAATTAGATAATAAACATTGGCGAGAAATTAAGCTAAAAGAAGTAAAAGAAATTATTGCTTCTGCTGCAGGTTTGTACTTAGAAGCTTACGCGGAAAATCAATTTGCAACTCCAAACGATTCACTTAAAGTAAAAGTTGAAGTAACCAACAGAAACGAACTGGATTTAAAAATAGTAGATATTTGCTTCAATGCAACTAACTTCACCAAACCTGTACAACAAAACTTAAGCAACAATACTTCTTACAAGACGACAGTAGATTTTAAATTGCCGACAAAAATACCCTATTCAAGTCCGTATTGGTTAGACCTGCCACACACAATAGGAATGTATAAAGTGCCCGTGCAATTACAGCGTGTTAAACCGGAAAATGATGCAGCTTTAAACGCCGTTTTTAACCTAAATATAAACGGCACAAACTTGCAATTTACAAAACCCGTAGTTTACAAAACCAATGATGCGGTAAAAGGCGAAGTTTACAAACCTTTTTTAATTGTTCCTAAAGTAAGTTTAGAAGTAAAACCGGATGTTTTGATATTTAGCGAAAATACTTCCAAAAAAATTGAAGTTAAGGTAAAAAATAACGCTTTGGCAACAGAAGGAGAATTGCGATTAGAAACAGGAAAAAATTGGAAAATTGAACCAAGCTCTATTTCGGTTAGCTTTCAGAAAAAAGGAGAAGAAAAAACCTTTAGATTCAATGTAACTCCTCCCAAAGAAAAAGCTACGAATAATGTAAGCGCCGTTTTCTTCCGTAAAGGGAAAAAATACGAGCAAGAAAACACCATTGTAGATTATGAACATATTCCGCAACAAAGTATACTTTCCGCCGCAAAGGCTAAACTTATAAAACTTGATATTAAAAAGGAAGGTGAAAACATTGCCTACATTCAGGGAGCGGGAGATAAAGTTGGTGAGAGTTTAACGCAAATTGGGTATCAAGTAAGTTATTTAAATCCGCAAGAAATAACCATAAACAAATTGGCGCAATTTGATGCTGTAGTAATTGGCATTAGAGCTTACAATGTTTTAGAAAGCTTAAAATACAAACAAGAAATACTATTTAATTTTGTAAAAAACGGCGGCAATATGCTGGTGCAATATAATACTGTTCACGCCTTAAAAACCAAGAATCTTGCACCCTACTCTTTAAAACTATCAAAAGATAGAGTTACCAACGAAAATGCTAAGGTAGATTTTTTAGCATCGGAACATCCGGTTTTAAATTACCCGAATAAAATAACCAAAACAGATTTTGATAATTGGGTACAAGAAAGAGGTTTGTATTTTCCTGAAGAATGGGACAAAAAATTTACGCCAATTTTAGGAATGCACGATGCCAATGAAACTCAAAAAAAAGGTAGTTTATTAATAGCTCCTTACGGAAAAGGCTATTACATTTATACCGGGTTAAGCTTTTTTAGAGAATTGCCGGCCGGCGTTCCCGGTGCTTATCGCTTATTTGCCAACTTGTTATCTTTAGGAAAATGAAAAACGAAAAGCCTGAAAAATACTACTGGAAAAAGAGTTACACCTTGGTTTTAATTACCAATGTAGTTTATGTAATTGTTTTTTATTTATTTATGCGTTATTTCGCTTAAACCTTTATCTATGCATTATTTAGACTTAATAGTTCTGTTTTCTACTTTAGGGTTTATTGTTATTTACGGATATTATCAAACGCGTGGAAGCAAAAATGTTAGTGATTATTTAAAAGGTGGCAATCAGGCTAAATGGTATACAGTTGGTTTGTCTGTAATGGCAACCCAAGCCAGCGCTATTACTTTTTTATCAACACCAGGCCAAGCTTTTCATAGCGGGATGGGTTTTGTGCAATTTTATCTTGGCGTACCCGTGGCAATGGTAATTATAAGTATGGTTTTTATTCCTATTTACCATCGTTTAAAAGTTTATACTGCCTATGAATATTTAGAAGATCGTTTTGATTTAAAAACCAGAACTTTAACTGCAATTCTATTTTTGGTACAACGCGGCGTGGCGGCTGGAATTACCATTTTTGCGCCCGCAATTGTACTTTCGGCAGTTTTAGGTTGGGAACTTGCAACTCTAAATATTTTAATTGGTGTTTTGGTAATAATTTACACAGTTTCTGGTGGCACTAAAGCCGTTAGCTTGACGCAAAAACAACAAATGGCAGTAATTTTTGTAGGAATGTTAACTGCTTTTTTCCTAATTACCAGCTATTTACCTGATGAGATAAGTTTTTCTAATGCTTTAGAAATTGCCGGAGCTAACGGCAAATTGGAAGTTTTAGATTTCTCTTTTGATTTTGAAAACCGTTATACTTTTTGGAGCGGACTTATAGGCGGCAGTTTTTTGGCCCTCTCCTATTTTGGTACAGATCAAAGTCAGGTGCAACGCTATTTATCTGCAAGCTCTGTTAGGGAAAGTCAGATGGGTTTAATTTTTAATGGTTTGCTAAAAGTGCCAATGCAATTTTTTATTCTTTTGGTTGGGGTAATGGTCTTTATTTTTTATCAATTTAATCCAACACCACTTAACTTTAACCCTGCCGCAGAAGCAGCTATAGAAAATTCTTCCGTAGAGCAAGAATATAAAGATTTACAACAAGAGTTAACCAATAACGAGGCAGAAAAAGCAAAAACTTCTTTGGCTTTCGCCGAAGCAAAAAAAGCAAATAACGAAAATGCCGAACAACTAAAAACCCAATTGGTAAATCTGGAAACCGAAAATAAAAGCATTAGAGAAGCTGCCAATTCGCTTATTAATAAAGCAGACCCAGATATAGAAACCAACGATAAAGATTATGTATTTATACATTTTATATTAAATAATTTGCCACGTGGATTGATAGGACTTCTGTTGGCTGTAATTTTAAGCGCGGCAATGTCTTCGACCGCTTCAGAATTAAATTCTTTAGCATCTACCACCGCTATGGACCTTTATAAAAGGAATAGCAAAACAGAACATTCCGAAAAGCATTATTTAAATGCTTCCAAACTTTTTACGTTGGCTTGGGGAATATTTGCTATTGGGGTTGCCAGTGTGGCCAATTTATTTGACAACCTTATACAATTGGTAAACATTATTGGTTCTATTTTTTACGGCAATGTTTTAGGAATTTTCTTACTCGGTTTTTTCGTGAAATACGTAAAGAGCAAAGCAACTTTTACCGCAGCTATTATTACGCAAGCAGTTGTGGTTTTAGGCTGGTGGCAAGATTGGATGCCCTATTTATGGTTAAACCTTTTTGGGTGTGCTCTGGTTATGGGTATTGCTTTATTATTACAAAGTTTAGGAAACAAAAATTAAAAAAAGCCAACTTAACTTTAGAAAGTTAAATTGGCTTTTAGTTTTAAACACGGGTTTTGCAATTATTGCACGCCCCACTCTTTTAAAGTCTCTTTATTCAATTTTATATAATGCGCATCTTTATTTTTTTCGGCTAGTTCAAGCGATTTTTTTAAAGTTTGCATTGCTTTTTTCTTCTGTCCCAATTGTGCCTGAATTAAAGCTTTTTGGCGCAGCATCCAATGACCGGGATTCTCGCTCATGCTAATAGACTTATCTACCCAATCTAATGCTTTTTCTAATTCTTTGTTTTCTGCAGCATAGTAACTTCCCGCCGCATAATAATCTGCCGCAGTAGGTTTACCGCTAAGCGTTTTTTCAATGCTTTTTTCGGCTTTTTCCATAGATGGTGTTGTAATAGCAATTGGCACCATCGTGTTTTGCCACATAATACGTAAAACAGCAGAATCGTTTCGTAAATTATCAAACAATAAGGTAAAAGTTTCCATACTATAGTCTATTTCTTCCGCTCTAGCGGAAACACGTAAAGCTTCTTTACTCTTATCCCATTTTGAAGGAAGTCCCCAATTTTTGGTATCGGAATAAAAAATGATTTCCCAAGTTTCTTTTCCCGGAATGGTATATAAAGCATAACTTCCGGCTTTTAAAGATTTGCCTGCTACAGTAATATCGTCATTAAAACTTACAACCGTATTTTGGTTAGCCCCGGTTCGCCATTTTTTTCCGTAAGGTATTAATTCACCAAAAATTTCTCTTCCTTTTAAAGAAGGTCGCGAATAATCTATACTAATATTAGTTAATCCCACCATCTGCTCAATGCTTGCTTTAGGACTAGGTTGTGGGGTTTCAACTTGAGCTGTAAGCGTTAGCCCAATAAATAGAAATAAAATAAGAAATGTTTTTTTCATGTGTAGAAAAGTTTAATTTTTAGTAAAAATACATATTTTTTATACCAATAGCTTTTTAAAGATTCTTTTTTACACCAAAAAACCTACAAATAATCAATTTTATGAATAATATGCTCGAATATTAAAATAACAATTTTATATTTACGCTAATTAAAACTTTAAACAAATGAATAGGAAAAAAATTACCCTTTGGATGCTACTTTGTATAGCATTTCCAACATTTTTATTTGCACAATCAAACGGATTATGGCAACCTGTTGACCAGAGTTCTATCAAGCAAGATAATGTTTTGGAAAGCTACACAAGGGTAGACAAATTTGAAACATTTTATTTAAATGTAAATGCGCTAAAAACTAGTATTTTGCAAGCTCCTTTGCGAAATAATGGAACAAACACATCAGTAGAAATCAATTTTCCGGTTTCTAACAATGCTGTTAAAAAGTTCTCTATCTATAAAGTTCAAACTTTAAGTCCTGAACTTAGTGAAAAATTCCCTTCTATTACTTCTTATGTTGGAATTTCAAAAGATAAGAAAAATAGAATTCGTTTAACTTTAACCAATCAAGGTCTTTACGGAATGCTATCTTCTACAGAAGGTACTATTTATATAAACCCTTACACCAAAACCGGTGATATTTATACTGTTTTTAACAGGAAAGATAGTTACCGCTCACAAGATGTAATGACTTGTTTAGTAGAAAGCCAAGTATCTGAATCTAAAATGTTAGACAACACTTCTAATTTAATAGATGTAGACGAAAGCATTTTAAGAAATTATGAATTGGCTGTAGCTACCACAGGAGAGTATTCTACTTTTCACGTAAACCAAGCCGGTCTTCAAAATGGTACAGACCAAGAAAAGAAAACGGCAGTTTTATCTGCAGTAACTGTTACTGTAGACCGTGTTGCAGAAGTTTATGAGAGAGATATAGCCGTAACTTTTGAATTGGTACCAAATAACGAAGACATTATTTATTTAGACCCAAACACAGATCCATTTCAAAATGGAAATGCAGGTGTTTTAATTAACCAAAGCCAGACAGAAATAGATAATACTATTGGATCTGGAAATTATGATATTGGACATACTTTTAGTACCGGAGCAGGTGGTTTAGCACAATTAATGTCTGTTTGTTCTACCGGAAAAGCTCGCGGAATTACCGGTATTAACGCTCCTGTAGGAGATGCTTACGATATAGATTTTGTTGCGCACGAGATAGGTCACCAATTTGGCGGTAACCACACTTTTAACGGTGATACCGGAAGTTGCCAAGGTGGTAACAGAAATAATTCAACTGCAGTAGAACCGGGAAGTGGATCTACAATTATGGCTTACGCCGGAATTTGTCCTGGCGAGAATGTACAGAATAATAGTGATCCTTATTTTCACGCAATAAGTATTGGAGAGATGTATAATTTTATTTCTAATTTATACGGTGGGAACTGCCCAACAGATGAGACAATAAGCAACTCGGCTCCGGTAATTATTCCTGGCGATGATTATACAATTCCTTACGGTACTGCTTTTAGATTAACAGCAGATGCAACCGATGTAGATGGTGACGAATTATCTTATGTTTGGGAGCAAACAGACACAGAAATCACTCCTGCTCCACCTTCTACAACTGCAACGCAAGGACCGGTTTTTAGATCACGTAATTCTTTTGATAGTCCTACGCGTTATTTTCCTGAAAAAGCTAATGTTTTAGGTAATAATCTTACTCCAACTTGGGAAGTTATTCCTAATGTAGCAAGAAGTTTTAAGTTTGCTGTGACTGTAAGAGATAACAATGTTTTAGGCGGACAAAGCTCTCGCGATGATATTGTAGTAAATGTAGCAAATACAGGACCTTTTCAAGTAACTTCACAAGCTACACCTGGTCTTAGTTATGATCAAAATGAAACCTTTGAAGTTACTTGGGATGTTGCCGGTACAGACGGAAATAATATTAACACCAGTAATGTAAATATTTTAATTTCGTACAATGCAGGTATTGCTTTTACCGAAGTATTAGCTTCTAATGTTCCTAATACGGGATCTGCAATGGTACAAGCTCCTATAGGACAAAGCTCTTCTCTTTGTAAAATTATGATAGAGCCGGTAGATAATGTTTACTACGCAATAAATACTACATTATTCAGAATTACATCAGATTTATCTACAGACGATGCATTAGCTTCTGTTTTTGCGGTTTATCCTAACCCAAATAATGGCTCTTTTACTATTAGTATGAAAGAGAATACTAGCGAAGTTTATACTGCAAACGTTTACGATATAAGAGGAAGATTAATAAAGAATTTTGAAGTTAACCCTTCTACTTCTTTAGAAAAAAGAGTTTCTTTAGATAATGCTCAAGCCGGAATTTACTTATTAGAACTAAGTAACGGCAAGCAAAAAACGGTTAAAAAATTAGTGGTAAACTAATTAATAATCTTAATACTATTAAAAGGGTCGTTCTTGTTAAGAACGACCCTTTTTTTATAATACAGAAAAATTATTCTTATTTAAAATTCATAATCAGCCACTATAGATTTTATAATTTGTGGTACTTGGTTGTTTTCAAAATTAATAGTTAATTTTCCGTTTTTCAAATTTAGACTACCTTCATGCACTTTAAAATACCCGGCAGAGCCTTTACAAAAACAAAACCTTCCGTAAGTAAAATTCACTGTACTTAAAGCCTTATCGTTCAATTGTAGTTCTTTTTTATTTACAGGAATTTCAAACAATACTTCTTCGCGGTATTGGCCATCCATCATTTTTTCGTCCTGATTTTTATTAAATTCATATTTTATAACATGCGTAGAGTCGCTATCTTTTAAATTTGGCGAAAGCATCCCAATACCATCTTTAGAATATTCTATTTTTTTGTTCTTCATAAGCTCTATTGTACAATCTGCTTCTCTAGGACAATCGCTTTTTAAAGTCAAATTTTTCATATTCTCAAAAGAATCAGTTTGGGTTTTACTTGTGGTGTTATGCGTTGTATTACAAGCAAAAGCTCCAAATAATACGGCTACTAAAAAGTATTTTTTCATAATAAAAATTTTAATAAATGTAGTTAAATAATCAGTAAAGCTAAATAAAAGTATAAAAACAATAACTTTTGTTTAACTTTTATAAAGCAACATTAAACACTTATTTATTTATATTTGTTTTATGAAAATTTATACTTTACACGAAAAGCAAAAGCTTCCCATTAGCATAGATAAAGCTTGGAATTTCTTTTCTGACCCTAAAAACCTCAAAACTATCACTCCAGATTATATGGGATTTGATATTGTTGGTGGCGCAGACAGAAAAATGTACTCCGGACAAATAATAGAATATATCGTAACACCCATAGCCGGAATAAAAACAAAATGGGTAACCGAAATCACCCACATAAAAGAAAAAGAATTCTTCGTAGACGAACAACGTTTTGGACCTTACAAATTATGGCATCACAAGCATTTTTTAAAACCAATAGAAAACGGCGTTTTGATGGAAGATTTACTGCATTACAAACTACCAATGGGAAAATTGGGACAATTGGCGCATCCGTTTTTGGTTAAACCGAAATTAAAAGAAATTTTTAACTATCGTTTTAAAAAGTTAATTGACCTCTTTGGAGAATATAAAACACCGTAAAATGAAAAACATATTATTAATAGGCGGTAGCCACGGAATTAGTACCGAGGTTGCAAATTTACTTCAGCAAGATTATACTGTTTACGCTGCTTGTCGTACAAAAGGAGATTTAAAAAGCAGAAAAGTAAATTATTTAGAATATGATGCTTTAAGAGATGATATTACAGATTTAGATTTACCGGAAACTTTAGACGGTTTTATATTTTGCCCCGGCACAATTAATCTAAAACCTTTTAAAATGCTAAATCCGGAAACTTTTGAGAAAGATTTTGAATTAAATTTTATGGCTTTGGTAAAAAGTTTAAAAGGTGTATTTTCTAAATTAAAAAATTCAAAACAGGCAAGTTTTGTATTTTTTAGTACCGTAGCGGTTCAAACAGGAATGCCGTTTCATACTAGCATTGCTGCTTCCAAAGGCGCTATTGAGGGTTTTGCGCGATCACTCGCCGCAGAGCACGCGCCACAAATGCGGGTAAATGTGATAGACCCAAGCTTAATAGATACTCCCTTGGCAGAAAAATTATTGGGTAGCGATAAGAAAAAAGAAAAAATGGCAGACAGACATCCGCTAAAGCGAGTAGGAAACACAAACGATATTGCCGAAATGGTGCGGTTTCTAATAAGCGATAAAACCGGTTGGATTACCGGTCAAGTTTTGGGTGTTGATGGTGGTTTATCATCTTTAAATATTCAGTAGAAAATGGCTAAAGAGAAGTATACTATTTTTTGGTTTAGAAGAGATTTGCGCCTTGATGACAATATTGGCTTGTTAGAAGCTCTAAAAGGAAACATGCCCGTACTTCCCATTTTTATTTTTGATACAGAAATTTTAAAAGATCTTCCTAAAAACGATGCTAGACTTACTTTTATTTATAAAAAAACACAAGAAATAAGAAAGCAGTTACAAGACAAATACGATAGCTCTTTAGCCATTTATAATGGAAAACCTTTAGAAGTTTTTAAAAAATTGCTACAAGAATATAGTATCAAAGCCGTTTATACCAACCGGGATTATGAACCTTATGCCAAAAAAAGAGATAAAGAAATAAAAGATTTTTTAAAGAATAAAGAAGTCGATTTCTATGATTTTAAAGATCAAGTAATTATTGAGAAAGATGAAATCGTAAAAGCAGATGGCGACCCTTATTTGGTTTATACTCCTTATATGAAAAAATGGAAAAAACAATTTGATGCAGATAAACTAAAAATTCACTATACGGCTTCTTATCTAGATAATCTAATTCAAAATACACGTTTGCCTAACTTAAGTCTGACAGATTTAGGATTCAAAAAATCTTCTATAGAAATTCCAGATTGCGATATAACACCAAGTTTGATAGATAATTACGAAGACACTCGCAATATTCCTTCAAAAGAAGGAACTTCACGCTTAGGCGTACATTTGCGTTTTGGCACAATTGGCATCCGTAAAGTAGTAAAAAAAGCTACTAATAGTAACAATGAAACTTTTTTGGAAGAGCTTATTTGGCGCGAATTTTTTATGCAAATTTTATATCACTTTCCGGAAACCCTTACAGAGGCTTTTAAGAAAAAGTACGATAATATTAAGTGGCGAAATAATAAAGATGAATTTGAAAAATGGAAAAACGGGAAAACCGGCTTTGCTCTTGTAGATGCAGGAATGCGACAACTAAACCAAACTGGCTTTATGCATAATCGTGTAAGGATGGTAGTAGGCAGCTTTCTTACCAAACATTTATTGATAGATTGGCGCTGGGGCGAAGCCTATTTTGCAGAAAAACTTTTAGATTACGAAATGGCCTCTAATGTAGGAAATTGGCAATGGGTTGCCGGAAGCGGCGTAGATTCTATGCCGTATTTTAGAATATTTAACCCGAATAGTCAGTTAGATAAGTTTGATAAGAATAGAGAATACGTAAAAAACTGGATTGATGAATACGATACCAACGACTATCCGGATAAAATGGTAGACCATAAAACAGCGCGTGAACGCTGTTTAAAAGAATATAAAAAAGCAGTTAAAAGCTAATTATTTTACATTTGTTTGTACAAATTATACATTCGCTCTCTAGTCATTTTTTCGCGCCAATTATTGCCTAAAGCGTTTTCCCACAACGGATCCATCTGCATAGAAACATCTATCATAATATTAATTTGCTCATCGCTAAGGTCTTTGCAAATATTTTGCGGAATGTTTATTTGATGTTTTTTGACCATTTGTTTAAAAATTTTCACATCTTTCGGGTAAAAATCTTCTAATTTGTCAAAAACAATGCAATTGCCAATGCCGTGATGTGTTCCTAAGAGATAAGACAAACCGTAACTTAAGGCATGCGCTACACCAACTTGCGAGTAAGCAATACTCATCCCGCCGTGCCAAGAAGCCATCATTAATTTTGCGCGGGCTTCTTCTTCGTTTTTGTAAGAATCGTTTAAAAATATGTCTAAACAAAGTTCGTATGCTTTCTCGCCGTAGCTTTCGCTAAAGGTATTAAGATAAGTTCCGTTAAGAGATTCTACACAATGTATAAAACAATCCATACCCGTATAAAACCATTGGTCTTTTTCTACGGTTTTGGTTAAATCATAATCTAATATTACTTGATCAAAAGGCGTAAAATCTGAGTTGATTCCTAATTTTTTCTCTGGCCCGGTAAGAACGGTTGTTCTAGAAACTTCTGCGCCGGTACCGGAGATTGTTGGTATGCCAACGTGATATAATGCTGGTCTTTTCACCAAATCCCAACCTTGATATTCTGAAGATTTCCCGGGGTTTTTCAATAAAATAGCAACTGCTTTTGCTAAATCTAACATAGTGCCGCCACCAATGCCAACAATACCGCTTGGCATTAATTGAAAATCATTTTTAATTTTTTCTACTAAGGCATCTACTTGAGCTGTAGACGGCTCTTCTTTCGCAGAAATAAAGATAATTTTATCGTTTCCTTTGGTATGTATACGATTTAAAAATTTGGTTTCGTTTTCAAATACGCTATCTACCAAAAATATAAATGGCGCTCCAATAGCTCTTTTCTCGTTAAGTATAAATGGTAATTGATCAAAACTACCTTTGCCAAAAACAACTTTTGGCACCATTGGGAAGTTTTTAAAACCGGGATCTGCTTTGGTTTTTTTTACTGGTTTTGAGGTGGCTTTTTTAGAATCGTCTGTCCAAATTTCATTTGCTTCTTGCAAGTCTTCCGGTGTATCAATCTCGATACCTTGCGCATTACTTTCTATCATTTTTATTGTTTTACCATATTCTAAATAACGTAAGCATTCTATCTTTTCTGCAGCTTCTACCGCCCGCATTGGCAGATGATAAAAATCTAACAAAGCATTTTTTCTAAATGCATAAATACCTTTATGCTTATAATAAGTAAGCTTGGTTTCTTGGTCTCTTGGGTAAGGTATTGGCGATCTAGAAAAGTAAAGCGCAAAATTATTTTGATCTACCACCACTTTTACCGTATTGGGATCTGTAATCTCTTCGTGAATACTTATGGGAGTCATTAAAGAAGCTAAATCTATTTGTTCTGCATCTTTTTGTTTAAAAACTTCCAAAACCTTTTCTAGACTTTCTTTTTTGGTAAAGGGTTCATCTCCTTGCACATTTACAACAATATCTACATCCATATCTGCAACAGCCTCCGCAATTCTGTCGCTACCGCATTCGTGCTGTTCTTTACTTCTTATTGCTTTGCCGCCGTTATTTACAATCTCGTCATAAATTATTGGGCTATCGGTAACTACAAATACTTCGTCAAAAAGTTGGGTAGCTACAGTAGCCTCATACGTTCTTCTAATTACGGACATCCCGTTGAGTTCTTGCATTAATTTACCGGGAAATCTTGTTGCAGCGTAACGCGCGGGTATCATAGCGATAACCTTCAAATTTGTAGTACTCAAAATATTATTGCTTTTTTATAATTAATCAAATGTAAGGCTTTTTTAAACCAAAGGGAATTTAAAAGACTAAATATAGCTAAGAATTCTCGACAAAAAAATCGTCTTTAAAACCTATTAAATATAACTTTTCTTGTGCCCGCGTGCAAGCCGTGTATAACCAACGTAAATATTCTTGCGTAATACCATCGCGCAAATAAGGTTGCTCTACAAAAACGGTATTCCATTGGCCACCTTGCGATTTATGACAAGTTATGGCATAACTGAATTTAACTTGCAAAGCATTAAAAAACGGATTGTTTTTTACCTTCATAAATCGCTTGTATTTAGAAGTTTCGTCGGCATAATCTTTATTTACCTCTTGGTAAAGTTTGTTACTGTCTTCGTAAGGCAATGCGGGCGCGTTAATATCTAAAGTATCTAAGAGAATCACCGTTTCAAAAGCTTTCATTTTGGGATAATCTACCATTTGCACGTTTACTTCGGCAAACCTAAAACCATATAATTCTTTAATTGCAAAAATCTCTAGTATTTCTAAAATATCGCCATTGGCAATAAATCCGGCTTCAGAATTCGGTTTAATCCAAAAATAATTATTCTTTACCACCATAAGGTAGTCGCCGGCGCTTATTTCGCTTTCGCGGAAAAGAATGCGCGAACGTATTTGTTGGTTATAAATATTTGCTCGTTTGTTAGATTGAACAATAATAGCTGTTTCTTCATGCCCTAAATTGCTGTAAGCATCGTTAATGGCATCCATAATTTCATAACCGTCTACTAAACGCTCAAAATCTCCTCCTACATTTTTATTGAATTTAAAACTCTCATAAAATTCATCTGCCAAAACTTCTCGCAACTTCGTGGCATTTTCTAAAATACCACTTTCTAGGTTTTGTCGCACTACTTCAGTAAGTTCTATCTGGTCTACATCTTTTTGAAAGCTCAAGCTTAATTTATCGGCTTCTAAAGCCGGACTTATAGCCAACTTTACAGGTGGTAATTGCGCGGTGTCACCAATAAACATAAGCTTACAATTTCTGCCAGAATAAACATATTCTATCAAATCGTCTAATAGCGAGCCGTTTTCAAAAAGTTTAGAATTTTGAGAATGATCAGATATCATAGAAGCTTCGTCTATAATAAAGATGGTATTTTTATGTTTGTTGCGTTGCAGAACAAATTCTACCTTAGAAGCACTACCCTTTTTAGGATAGTATATTTTTTTATGTATAGTATGCGCTTGGTAACCCGAATAATTTGTCATTACTTTTGCAGCACGCCCGGTGGGAGCGGCTAGAACCGGACTCATTTTAACCTTCCATAAATTTTTTACCAACGTACCAATTATGGTCGTTTTACCGGTTCCGGCATAGCCTTTGAGTAAGAATAATTGATCTTTTTTAGGATTTAAAGCAAAATTGGCAATTTTTTGTAAAGCAATATCTTGTTGACTGGTTACTTTGTGCGGAAAATCTTGCAATAAGAGTTTGTAAAATTGGTTTGCCGTCATAAATCAACTTGGTTAGACATCAAATATAAGAGGATTTTTATCTTCTATACTTTTACGAATAAAAAAAAGTTGTAGATTTGCCAGTATACTAATATAATATTAAAGAATTAAAACTATGAAACTTGTAATTCAATTACTATTATGGATTGTCATTGGATTTTTAGGCTACTTGACATTTAATGCCGTTTACGAACCAATACAATTCGATAAAGAAAAAGAAATTCGTTACCAAAAAGTAATTGATAGGTTAAAAGATATTAGAAAAGCAGAATTGGCTTACAAAGAAGTAACCGGAAGATTTGCAGGAGATTTTGAAAGTTTAATCACCTTTGTAGACACTGCAGATTTTACCATTACACAACGTAGAGATACTTCTTATCTAGACAAAGAATATCAAAAAACTTATGGGGTAGATAAAATGATACAAGACGTAGTAATAGATACTATTGGCACCTATCCTGTAAAAGATTCTATCTTTAAAGAATCTGATCGTTACAAAAAAATGATGTACGTGCCTACAACAGATAAAAAGAAATTTGATATTGATGCAGGAAGCATTACCAAAAACGAAACAAAAATTGCTGTTTTTGAAGTAAAAGTTCCTAAACGCGTTATTTTAGAAGGACTTGACAAGGACTTAATTGCACAAGAAGAGCAAGTAATCTCTGTAGATGGTGTAAACGGTAAATACATTCGGGTTGGTTCTATGAACGAAATTAATACTAGCGGTAACTGGCCAAAAGTTTACGGTGCTAATGACGAATAAAGCAACAGCAAACACTTATAAAATATCCATCTTGGTAAGCCGAGATGGATTTTCTTTTTGTGGCCAAAATCAGAAAGAAGAAGTTGTATTGTTAGAGCAGAAAATTTTTACCGAAGAAAAAACCACTCAAAATCTTTTAAAAAGTTTACAATCTTTTTTAGAACATACCGCCCCTTTTTCTGTAGAGGAAGTAAATGAAGTACGTGTTATTTATGCCAATCAATTATTTAGCCTTGTACCACAAAAACTTTTTGATGAAAAAAATCTGACAGATTACCTCAAATTTAACATCAAATTACTACAGACAGATTTTATAGCTTATGACGCTTTATCTAAGACTGCAGCCAATATAGTTTTTGTGCCCTATGCCAATATTAATAATTACCTTTTTGAAACTTTTGGAGAGTTTACCTATTCGCACTCTATTGGCATATTAATAGAAAGTTCTTTAGCCACGAAACCAACGAAAAAAACAGTATTTGTAAATTTTTACCAGAGTTTTTTTGAAGTTTGTTGCGTACAAGAAGAAAAACTGTTGCTTGGTAACAGCTTTGCTATAGAAACCCCGGAAGATTTTATATATTACCTTCTGTTTTGTTTTGAGCAATTAGAACTATCGCAAGAAGAAACCCCGGTAATTTTATCTGGAAGTATAGAAAAAGATTCCGAAAATTATAAAATTTTATCTACCTATATTCGCAATATAGAGTTTGCAGAAACACCTGAATTCAAAACTCAAGAAAACACACAGCTTTCGGCACGTGTAGATTATACAAATTATTTACTATTAAACAGCTTATAGATGCGCATTATATCAGGAAAAAATAAAGGAAAACGTTTAATAGCTCCAAACAATTTACCGGTGCGGCCAACTACAGATATGGCTAAAGAAGCGCTTTTTAATATATTGAATAATTATGTAGAATTTAGCGAACTAAAGGTGCTAGATTTATTTACCGGCACCGGAAACATCTCTTACGAATTTGCTTCCCGCGGCGTAGAAGAAATAATTGCAGTAGACAAGCATTTTGGCTGCTTAAAGTTTATAAAACAAACAGCTTCGCAATTAGATATGCCCATAAAAACGGTTAAAACTGATGTTTTTAAATTTTTAGAAAAAACCAACTTACAATACGATTTAATTTTTGCAGATCCGCCTTACGATTTTACGCCAGAAGATTTAACTAAAATAAACAGCCTTGTTTTTGAAAAAGAATTGCTAACAGAAGGCGGTTATCTCATAATAGAACATTCGCAACATACCAATCTTAACGAAACCGGACATTTATTAGAATCTAGAAAATATGGCAATGCGGTGTTTAGCATCTTTAAACAAGAATAAAAAAGTAGGCCTATAAGCCGGATTCTGTACACTTGCCTCAATAATTTAAGACAAGCTTCTTATCATTTATCTGGAATTTTTGTTACCAAAAATTTCTAAGCTGTCTACCCTCCGGCAACAATCGAGCAGATTTTAAAACCGGTTTACATGACATTGCACCGCATAGAGTTTACCTGGTTTCACTACAGCATTACCTGTACATTCTTTCTGTTGCACTTGTCCTATATAAATACCATTAATATCTATATGACGGCTATTAGCCGCTATGCCGCTCTATGGTGTCCGGACTTTCCTCCCTGGTAATTACCAAGGCGATAAGACGGCCTACTTTCCTGCAAAGATAAGCATAAGAAAGTTTTAATTTTTATTAGTAAATAATTTTTTATTAGAATAAAGGGCTTGTAGTTCCAAATGAAAAAAGCTATGTTTATATTTGTGCTTTAATAGTTGATTTTTATGGAACAATTTGTAGTATCTGCCAGAAAATATAGGCCACAAACCTTTGACGATGTTGTTGGGCAAAAAGCTATTACAAATACTTTAGAAAACGCCATACAAAACAACCACCTTGCCCAAGCTTTGCTTTTTACCGGACCGCGAGGGGTTGGTAAAACTACTTGCGCGAG
Source organism: uncultured Mesonia sp. (assembly GCA_947494545.1). Classification (GTDB taxonomy): domain Bacteria; phylum Bacteroidota; class Bacteroidia; order Flavobacteriales; family Flavobacteriaceae; genus Mesonia. The sequence continues at coordinate 263,117 of CANLVH010000002.1, forward strand.
AATTTTAGCAAAGAAAATAAACCAAGAAGCTACAGAGGATACACAAGAAGATTTTGCCTTTAATATTTTTGAACTAGATGCTGCCTCTAACAACTCTGTAGACGATATAAGAAATCTTATAGACCAAGTTAGAATACCGCCACAAGTAGGCAAATACAAGGTTTATATTATAGATGAGGTGCATATGCTCTCGCAATCTGCTTTTAATGCTTTCTTAAAGACTTTGGAAGAACCGCCAAAACACGCTATTTTTATTTTGGCAACTACAGAAAAGCATAAAATTATACCTACTATTTTATCGCGTTGTCAAATCTTTGATTTTAAACGGATAAATGTAAAAGATGCGAAAGAGTATCTAATAAAAATCGCACAAAAAGAAGGTGTAGAAGCAGAAGATGGCGCTTTGCATATTATAGCTCAAAAAGCAGACGGCGCAATGCGTGACGCTTTATCTATTTACGATAGAGTGGTTAGCTTTAGCGGAAAAGACTTGAGTAGAAAAGCGGTTACAGAAAACTTAAACGTACTGGATTACGAAACCTATTTTGAGTCTACCTCTTTAATTTTAGAAAACAATATTCCGGAGTTGCTATTACAGTTTAATGAACTTTTAGCAAAAGGTTTTGATGGGCATCATTATATTGCCGGACTTGCCTCGCACTTTAGGGATTTATTGGTTTGCAAAAATCAAGCAACTATCTCTTTATTGGAAGTTGGCGAAGAAACCAAAGCCAAATATTTTGAGCAATCGCAAAAAAGTGAACAAGATTTTTTACTAAAGGCAATAGAGCTGGCAAACGATTGTGATTTAAAATATAAAACCAGCAGAAATCCGCGGTTATTGGTAGAACTTTGTCTTATGCAACTTGCCTCGTTAACCTACGAAGGCCAAAAAAAAAAGTCTAAATCTTTCATAATTCCGGCTAAGAATTTTGTTACTGCTCCTAAACCAATCCGTAAAGAAGCTAAAAATCTTATCCGTGAAAACGAGAACCCAAAAGCTTCTCCTGTAAATACCGAAAAAGCTCCGCAAGCACAAACTGCAGAAGAAAGTAAACCGGTAGCAGCAACAAATTCTTTAAAAGACAAAAAACGCACTTCGGCATTTTCGTTAAGCAGTATAAAAAAGAAAAAAGCTCTTGAAGAAGAAAAACGAAAACTACAAGCAGCGGCAGAAAAAACCGTAGACGAAAGCTTTACGGAAGAACAAGTTGTAGCGGCTTGGCTAGAATATACCGAAAAATTAAAAAATAAAGGCAAGAAAATATTGGCGTCTATCTTAGAAACTGACAAGCCAAAATTAAACGATAAAATTATTTCTATAGAATTGCCCAACGCAACGATGAAAACAGAATTGGAGCGTGCAAAAGGGCCGTTAATGCGATACATTAAAGAAAAATGCCAAAATAGTTTTATACGTTTAGAAATTCAGGTTAACGAAGAGGTTTCTAAAAAATACATTTTTACCAATAAAGAAAAGTACGAAAAATTGAAAGAAAGCAATCCGCTTTTAGATGAATTACGTCTCACATTTGATTTAGATATATAATTATGTTAGGATTAAAATTACCAACAGATCCGCGTTGGGCAAACGTTGCAGAAAAGAATATAAAAGAGATTTTAATAAATCACGCTTATTGTGAGCAAAAAGCGGCTTCTACCGCTATTTCTTTAATAGTAAGCTTTCCGGAATATACCGAACTTGTGCAAGCTATGAACGATTTGGTGCAAGAAGAAATGAGCCACTTTAAAATGGTACACGATAAAATTATAGAACGCGGTTACACGATGGGACGTGACAGAAAAGATTATTATGTGGTAGAACTTCTAAAATTTTTCCCTAAAGGAGGAAGCAGAATAGACCAAATGGTGCACAGATTATTATATGCAGCATTAATAGAAGCTAGAAGTTGCGAGCGTTTTAAGCTATTATCAGAACAATTACAAGAAGCAGAATTACGCAAATTTTATAAAAAATTAATGATTAGTGAAGCAAACCATTATACTATGTTTTTAAATTTTGCCAGAAAATACGGAAATACAGAAGAAGTAAATAAAAAGTGGAACGATTTACTGGAATATGAAGCAAAAATCATGTTGAGTTTTAGCGAAGGAGAAAGCATACACGGTTAAAAATAGAAATATGAATAAGAGAGCAGAACATTGGCAGGAAGTTTATAAAAATAAAGATTTACAAGAAGTAAGTTGGTACCAAGAAAAGCCGGAAACTTCTATAGAATTAATACAGAAAGCCAACTTAGACAAAAGCGCGGCCATTATAGATGTTGGTGGCGGTAATAGCCGTTTGGTAGATTATCTTCTAAAACTGGGCTATACCAATCTAAGCGTTTTAGATATTTCTGAAGCTGCTCTTAAAAATGCGCAAAAGCGTTTGGGAGAAAAAGCAAAGCAAGTAAACTGGATTTTAGCAGATGTAACCGATTTTAAATCGGATGCTAAGTTTGACTGTTGGCACGACAGAGCTACATTTCATTTTCTAACCAAGCAAGAAGATATAGAAAAATACCGTAGTTTATGCAATGCTTCAATAAAACCAAGCGGCCAACTTATAATTGGAGCTTTTAGTGATAAAGGACCAACAAAATGTAGTGGTTTACCTACAGCCAATTATTCTGGAGACGGCTTATCTTCTATTTTTGAACCGGAATTTAGAGCGGTAGATTGTTTTACCAAAGACCACCTTACGCCAAGCAATAAAATACAAAATTTTCAGTTTTGTGTTTTTCTTAAGGAATAAAAATTAATTTTTGTACTCGTTATAAAGCGATTTTACAATACCATCTGCCAATCCAATTTTTGGTACATAAACCTTGCGCGCTCTACTCCATTTCATTGCTGAAAGATAAATTTTAGCAGCCGGGATTATAACATCGGCGCGGTCTACATTTAGACCTAATTCTGCTACGCGTTCATCATAAGTTAACGATTGCAATAATTGATAATAAGAACTCAAATACAGAAAAGACAAGGGTTTACCCGGTTTCTTTCCGCTAGACTTAAAAATATTATTAATGTTACCACCGGAACCTATCAAAGCTATTTTGGTATAATCTTTAGTTGTTTTTTTAACCCAGTTTTCTACTTCTTTCCATAAACTGTCCTCTACCAAATTATTCAATAAACGAACGGTTCCTAACTTAAACGATTTGGAAGCAACTGTTTTTCCGTTAGAATAAAAAGTAAGTTCTGTGCTTCCACCGCCCACGTCTACATACAGGTAATTTTTATCGTTTTGAATTAATTCGTGCAAATCTGTTGCCGCAATAATAGCCGCTTCGTGTTCTCCGTCTATTATATCTATTGCTATACCGGTTTTTTCTTTGACTTTTTCTGCCAAAAGAGAACCATTTTCTGCGTCGCGCATAGCCGAGGTTGCACAAGCTTGATAGCGTTCTATTTTATGGCTTTTCATAAGTAAATCAAAAGCTTGCATCGTGTCTTCCATACGTTGCATATTTTCTTCTGAAATACTGCCGTTAACAAAAACATCTTCTCCTAAGCGAATAGGCACGCGCACCAAACTAGTTTTTTTAAAAGTAGGTCCTTTGTTTTCTGGTTCGGTAATGGTAGAAATTAAAAGTCGAACTGCGTTGGAGCCTATATCTATGGCTGCATATTTTTTTATACGTAACAAACTATTTATTTTAAGCGTTTAATTGGTTTAAATAATAATCGTACATGGCAAACTGACTGCGTAATTTTGGAGCATCATTACGCCGATATACATTTTCTTTTTCTGCTGAAAATTCTCTGGCTTTCACATTATCATTCCACGAAATGTTAAACGTATCTAACAATTCTTTTTGAATGTCTTTTTGGTAAATAGGGCAGGTAATTTCTACCCGATAATCTAAATTTCTACGCATCCAATCTGCCGAAGAAATAAAAGTTTTAGGATAACCGGCATTTTCAAAAATAAACAATCGCGGGTGTTCCAAATGTTTATCTACTATACTAATAGCTTCAATATTTTCGCTCATTCCGGGTACACCGGGAATTAGACAACAAATACCTCTAACTATCAATTGTATTTTTACTCCTGCTCTACTGGCTTCGTACAATTTATCTATCATTTGATAATCTGATAAACTGTTAAGCTTTATTTTAATACCAGATTTTTTGCCGTTTTTGGCATTATCAATTTCGGTTTGAATTAGTTCTTCAAAACGTTCTCTGCTGTAATGTGGGGAGACAATAAGGTGTTTATATTTATTAACTTTATAATTGGTTTCAAAAAAAGAAAACACTTTATCTACATCTTTTAAAATAGCCTGACTGGCGGTAAATAAGGTATAATCTGTATAAATTTTTGCCGTACTTTCGTTAAAATTACCCGTGCTTATAAATCCGTAACGTTTTACTTTTTTGCCTTCTAATCTGTCTATAACACAGGCTTTAGAATGCACCTTTAAACCCCGAACGCCAAAAATTAATTTTACGCCTTCGCGTTGCATTTGCTCGGCATATTTAATATTATTAACCTCATCAAACCTTGCTTTTAACTCTATGGCCACGGTAACTTTTTTATCGTTTTTTACCGCATTTATAAGTGAACTGGCAATGTGCGAAAATTCGGCAAGCCGGTAAATAGTGATTTTTATATATTTTACTTTGGGGTCTATCGCAGCTTCGCGCAAAAATTTAACCGTGTACGAAAAGGTATGATAAGGCGTAAATTGTAGAAAATCTTTTTCGGCTATTTTTTGCAGTAAACTTCCGTTTAACGGTAAATCTTTTATTGGTAATGGTGAGAATTTCTTATATAATAAGTCTTTGGCACCCAAGCTGGGAAACTTCATATAATCTCTCCTGTTGTGATACCGACCGCCGGGGATAACACTATCACTTCGGTCTATGCCCATTTTTAAGAGCAAAAATTGCAGGGTGTCTTCGTCTATGGTTTTATCAAAAACAAAACGCACCGGATCGCCTTCTAACCTATCTTTTATGCTAGACAAAAGCTTTTCTATATAGCTTTTATCTATGTCTCCGGCCATATCTAACTCTGCATCTCTAGTAATTTTTATCATATGCGCAGAGATGCTCTTAAAATCAAAAATGCTAAATAAACTTTTTAGGTTGTACCGAATTAAATCGTCTACAATCATTATATATTTTTTGCCGTCTTTAGAAGGAAGCTCGACAAAACGATCTATTTCGAACGGAATTTCTATTAGAATGTAGCGCTTTTCATTAAGCTGATTTTCTTTGGAATTTAAAATCATTTTTACGGCCAAATAGGCCGCGCTATCTTTTAGATGCGGAATTTCTTTTAGATCGTTTAAAATAATAGTTACCAAAGCGGGACTAACTTTTTGCAAGAAATAATCTTGTATAAAACGAGCTTGTTCATCGTTAATTTCGGTTTCCCGGATAATGTGAATGTCGTGTTTGGTTAACTCTTCTTGAATATTTTTTAAAATCTCTAAGCTTTCACTTTGCTGGTCTATTACAATTTGTGTAATCTCGGTAAGAAGTTTATTGGCTGTTTTGCCGCCCAATACTTTTTTGCCGCCTTTGCCAGCTTGTTTTATACGTTTTACGGTAGCGTAACGTACTTTAAAAAACTCATCTAAGTTGTTAGAGAAAATTCCGAGAAATCGTAAGCGTTCTATTAGTGGTACGCTTTTATCTGCTGCTTCTTGCAAGACTCTCCCGTTAAACTGCAACCAACTTAACTCCCGGTTTATATATTTGTTTTTTAGCATTATTTAAAATTTCGCGGAAATAGACTTAACAGAGTTTTACCGTGTTTAATTTGGCTCCAACTATTGGTATCAAAATCTATAACCACCAAACCGGTAGTTGGCACATTATCAAAATGTTCTGTACCTAATTGGTTAACCGTTTCTGTTATAGCCGGATTATGCCCAAACAAAATTACTTTATCTAAATTGTCGTCTAAGTTTTTGATGAATTTAATTAAATTTTCTGCATCAAACGTATAAAGCGCCTCGGTAACTATAAAATTTTTGTCTTTAATAGATAAGCCTTCTTTAAACAATTCTGCCGTTGTTAAGGCCCGTACGGCGTGACTTGAATAAGCTTGAATAGGCTTTTGTAAGTATAATTTAAAAGCTTTGATTATAAGCTCTGCATCATTAAAACCGCGCTTTTTTAACGGACGTTTATTATCGGGCAAATCTTCTTTCCAAGACGATTTGCCGTGTCTAACAATAATTAGTTTTTTCATAATATAATTGGTTTAAGGAGCCAGTCTAGTTGTTGTCCATTCGCCATCCTGGTTTTGGCTATATAAAAATCTATCGTGTAAACGGTTTGGTCTGCCCTGCCAAAACTCTATACTTTCCGGTTTTACTAAATAGCCCCCCCAACTTGCCGGCCGTTTTATAGATTTATTGGCATATTTATTTTCGAGCGTTTTTAAATTTTCTTCTAAAACTTCTCTGTTTTTTATAGGATCACTTTGCGGAGAAGCCAATGCTCCCAGTTGACTTCCTTTTGGTCTAGAATTAAAATAAGCATCAGATTCTTCTTCTGCAACTTTAGAAGCTATGCCCTTTATAATTACTTGGCGCTCTAGACCTGGCCAGAAAAAAGATAAGCATACTTTATTATTGTACGAAATGGCTTTGGCTTTTTCGCTGTTATAATTGGTGTAAAAAACAAAGCCTTCTTCTTTTACTTTTTTTAGTAAAACCACCCGGTTTTTAGGAAAACCGTCTTTACCAAAAGTGCTTAAATGCATAGCATTAGCTTCTTCTACACTGCCATGTTTTTCTACTTCGTCAAACCACTTTTTAAATAAATCTATAGGTTTTGCCGTCAAATCTTCGCGCTCTAAAGCATATTTTTGATAGCTTTTACGGTAATTTTCTAAGTTTTTTTCCATACTGCAATTTACAAGAATTCGCTTTAAGGAAAAAGTGATTTAGCAAAGTTTGCATAAGATTTAAAACTCAAAAACCTTTGCATCTTGCGCCAAGTAAACCGGATTAAAAACCTTACTTGCTTCTTCTTTAAAAACTTCTATACTTTTGTATCTGGTAGAATAATGGCCCAAAATTAAATTTTTTGCATTAGCCTCTTTTGCAATTAAAGCCGCTTGTTTTGCGGTAGAATGCTTTGTGTGCTTGGCTAAATCTTCGTGCTCTTCTAAAAAAGTAGACTCGTGGTACAAAACCGTAACATTTTCTATTTGTCTGGTTATTGAAGGTTTATAAACCGTATCGCTGCAAAAAGCATAACTTTTAGGCGGTGGCGGCGCAGCAGTAAGTAATTCATTTTTAACGATACTGCCATCATCTAGACGTATGTCTTTACCTTTTTTTATGCTGCGGTAGTAAGCCACATCTATATTGTATTTTTGTACTTCTTCTATCAATAATTTACGATCGCCCGGTTTTTCCGTAAAGAGAAAACCATTTGCGTAAACTCTATGTTCTAAAGGAATTGTCTCTACGCTAACTTTATCATCTTCAAAAATAAGCTCGGATTCATTACTTTCTAACTCGTGAAAATAAAGCGGATAACTCGTGTAGCTTTTGGAGAGTTTGAGTTGTAATAAAATAATTTTCTTAATGCCTTTTGGTCCGTAAATATGCAATTCTGTTTGCCTGTTAAGCAAACTAAATGTAGAAATTAAGCCAACCAAACCAAAAAAATGATCGCCGTGCAAATGCGAGATAAAAACATGTTTTATTTTATTGAATTTTATCTTCTGTTTTCTAATAGCAACCTGCGTCCCCTCTCCACAATCTATTAAAAACTGCCGATGGTTTAGGCTTAAAACTTGGGCTGTAGGATTGTTAAATGTGCGCGGCGTGGCAGAATAACAACCCAAAATATCCAGTTGCATAAATTTGTTTTAAAAAGCGCCCAAGTCGCGCTCTATTTCTTCCATTTGTATAACATCTGCAGCTTCTCTTAATGTAGGAACAACCATTAATTCCGCAGGTACTTCATCTATATTTATAGTGTCGTTAGCAATTACAAAAGAGTTTTTTGCTGCGCGTTGTCTATTAGAAATTGGCAAAAACAAGAGCAACTCTTCTAACTTTAATTCGCCATACTTTAAAATATCTACTACAATATTTTTATTGGCAATTACATGATCTGCGTGCTTTTCTAAATAATTAGCAAAACCTTTTATATTGTTTTTTTCGTCTTCGACAATTATATAATTATCTTTTTCGGTAACTTTCATATTCTCAGTTTTTAATTTTAGAAGCCAATAAATAAATTACGGCCATTCTTACTGCCACCCCATTTTCTACCTGGTTTAAAATGATAGAATGTTGCGAATCTGCCACATCACTAGTAATTTCTACACCACGGTTTATTGGGCCCGGGTGCATAATTACAATCTCTTTAGATAAAGAATCTAATAATTTTTTATTAACGCCAAATTGTTGCACATACTCGCGTGTACTGGGAAAATAACTTATCTCCATCCGCTCGTTTTGTACGCGTAACATATTGGCAACATCACACCATTCTAGCGCTTTTTGCAAGTTGGTTTCTACTTTTATCCCCAGGCTTTCTATATGTTTTGGCAGCAAAGTTTTTGGCCCGCAAACCTTTACTTCTGCCCCTTGTAATTTTAGGGCAAAAATATTGCTTAGCGCTACCCTACTATGCAAAATATCGCCAACAATTACTATTTTTTTTCCTGCTACCTCGCCCAATTTTTCCCTAATACTATAGGAGTCTAATAAAGCTTGTGTTGGGTGCTCGTGCGCGCCATCTCCGGCATTAATAATTGCAGAATCTACGTGTTGCGATAAAAATACACTTGCTCCGGGATTGGGATGCCGCATAATTACCATATCTACTTTCATAGACAAGATATTGTTTACCGTATCTATAAGTGTTTCTCCTTTCTTTACGGAAGAAGATGCCGCCGAAAAATTAACAACATCTGCACTTAAACGTTTTTCTGCAAGCTCAAAAGAAAGTTTGGTGCGCGTACTGTTTTCAAAGAAAAGGTTGGCAATTGTAATATCTCTAAGCGACGGAACTTTTTTAATAGATCTATTGATGACTTCTTTAAAATGATCTGCAGTCTCAAAAATTAACTGCAAATCTTCTTTACAGAGGTATTTAATTCCTAATAAGTGATTTACACTCAACTCGCTCATTGCTCTATTTATTTATTAAATAAACGCAATCTTCGCCGGTATTTTCTTTCCAGTTTACAATTACGCGTTCTTCATTTATTGCATCTACTTGCCTACCGTTATAATCTGGTTGTATTGGTAAATGTCTGCTAAAACGTCTATCTATTAAACTTAATAATTCTATTTCTTTGGGGCGCCCAAAAGATTGTATTGCTGTTAAAGCTGCCCGAATGCTTCTTCCGGTGTATAAAACATCGTCTATAAAAACCACACGTTTATCTTCTACCAGAAAATCTATTTTGGTTTTGTTGGCTTCCAAAGGTTTTTCGCTGCGTCTAAAATCATCTCGATAAAAGGTAATATCTAATTTTCCTAAATGTACGTTTTGAATAGCATATTCTTCGGTTAAAATTTTATGTACGCGGTTTGCCAGATAAATGCCTCTTGGCTGAATACCAATTAAAACCGCATCCGAAAAATCGTCATAATTTTCTATTAGCTGACAAGCCAAACGATGCAAAATAATATCAATTTCGGTGGCATTTAAGAGTATTCTCCGGCTCATCTAAGAATAAGTTTTTTGGCATTTACTACAAAAATAGGTAAAATAATTAGTTTAACTAGTAAAGCTTCTTTGCTTTTAAAAATGTACAGGAAGCTTTTCTTTGGCTTGTTTTTATTCCGTAAAGAATAATAAAAAAAGCGCAACATTACTGTTGCGCTTTTTATATATAAGAGAAGACTATATTATTTTACTTCTTCAAAGTCTACGTCTTCTACGTCGTCGGCTTGATCGTTAGATCCTCCTTGAGCTCCAGTTGCTCCTTGTTGCGGACCACCTTGTGCTCCTTGCGCGCCGCCTTGTTGTTGTGCTTCGGCTTGCGCTTTATACATTTCTTCAGAAACGCTTTTCCAGGTTTCGTTCAATTTGTCTAAAGCTGGTTCTACTTTTTCTAACTCTTTAGTTTCGTATGCTTTTTTCAATTCTTCTAAAGCATCTTCTACCGGTTTTTTCTTATCGTCAGAAAGTTTATCGCCAAACTCTTTCAATTGCTTTTCGGTTTGGAAAATCATTGCATCTGCTTCGTTAAGCTTATCAACTTTTTTCTTCGCTTTTTCGTCTGCATCTGCATTAGCTTCTGCTTCTTTCTTCATTTTCTCAATTTCCTCTTCGGTTAAACCGGAAGAAGCCTCGATACGAATGTCTTGTGATTTTCCTGTAGCTTTATCTGTAGCGCTAACGTTTATAATACCATTGGCATCTATATCAAAAGTTACTTCAATTTGCGGAGTTCCTCTAGGCGCTGGTGGTATACCATCTAAGTGGAATCTACCAATTGTTTTATTATCTGCCGCCATAGAACGCTCACCTTGTAGTACGTGAATTTCTACAGAAGGCTGGTTATCTGCTGCGGTAGAGAAAGTTTGTGATTTTTTGGTAGGAATTGTAGTGTTTGCTTCAATAAGCTTCGTGTTTACACCACCCATAGTTTCAATACCTAAAGAAAGTGGGGTAACATCTAACAACAATACATCTTTAACATCTCCGGTTAAAACACCACCTTGAATGGCTGCACCAACGGCTACAACCTCATCTGGGTTTACACCTTTACTAGGTTTTTTTCCGAAGAAATCTTCTACTGCTTTTTGTACTGCAGGAATTCTAGTAGAACCTCCTACCAAAATAACTTCGTCTATATCGTTTTTGTTAAGATCTGCATCTTTTAATGCTTTTTCGCAAGGAACGATGGTTCTTCTTACCAAATCTTCTATCAATTGCTCAAATTTAGAACGAGAAAGTTTTCTTACCAAGTGTTTTGGTCCGCTAGAAGTTGCGGTAACATACGGCAAGTTAATTTCTGTTTGTGATGCAGAAGACAATTCTATTTTGGCTTTTTCTGCAGCTTCTTTTAGACGTTGTAAAGCCATTGGGTCTTTGCGTAAGTCTATATCTTCATCTTTAATAAACTCTTCTGCCAACCAATCTATTACTACTTCGTCTACATCATCACCACCTAAGTGCGTGTCTCCGTCAGTAGCAAGTACTTCAAAAACACCGTCTCCCAATTCTAAGATAGAAACATCATGCGTACCACCACCAAAGTCAAATACGGCAACTTTTTGGTCTTGACCTTTTTTATCTAAACCATAAGCTAAAGCTGCTGCGGTTGGTTCGTTTATGATACGTCTAACTTTTAATCCGGCAATTTCTCCGGCTTCTTTAGTTGCTTGACGTTGCGAGTCGTTAAAATATGCAGGAACGGTAATTACCGCTTCGCTCACATCTTGTCCTAAATAATCTTCGGCAGTTTTTTTCATTTTCTGAAGAATCATTGCCGATAATTCTTGCGGAGTATATAAACGCCCGTCTACATCTACACGTGGCGTATCGTTATCTCCTTTTTTTACTTTATAAGCTACTCTTCCTGCTTCTCTTGATGACTCAGAGAATTTATTTCCCATAAATCTTTTTATAGAAGAAATGGTTTTTTCAGGATTTGTAACTGCTTGTCTTTTTGCAGGATCTCCAACTTTAATTTCGCCATCTTCAACAAATGCGATAACTGATGGGGTAGTACGTTTTCCTTCGGCGTTTGGAATAACCGTAGGCTCGTTACCTTCCATAACAGAAACACAGGAGTTGGTAGTACCTAAGTCTATACCTATTATCTTACTCATAATTATTATTGTTTAGTTTTTTCAATTTTTAATTCGCTTAGACTAAGTCAAACCCTATGCCACCAAATTTTTTATGACAGACTGTCATTTTTAAATCTAAAACGCTGCGTATTTTGACATAAAGCCGTATTCTGTTGGTTAATCTATTTTTAAATGCTAACTTCTATAAAAGTTCAAAAAAATCTGTCATCTTTGTAAGACTAGAGATAAAATAACATAAGCGTTTATGAGAAAGATAGAGTGTATCAGTATTTTTGATATGTTAAAAATAGGAGTTGGTCCGTCCAGCTCCCACACCTTAGGCCCCTGGCGTGCTGCACAACGCTGGATAGCCGAATTAAAAGAAAGCAAGCATTTTGAGCAAATAAAAACCGTAAATGTAGATTTATACGGTTCTTTATCGTTAACCGGAAAAGGCCACGCCAGTGATGTGGCTTCTATTTTAGGTTTGTGTGGCTATGACCCGGTTACAATGGATTTGACCATACTAGATGGGACGATAAAAAAAATACAGGAAGAAAAGACAATGCTCGTTAATGGCGAGAAAAAGATAAATTTTGATCCCGAAAACCAGATAATATTCAATAAAAAATTTTTAGATTTTCACCCTAACGGAATAAAATTCACTGCCCATCTAGAAAACGGTAAAAAGACATCTTCTACCTTCTTTTCTATAGGTGGCGGATTTGTTGTAAAAAAAGAACGTAAAAACACCAAAAAGAAACAAGAAATTTTTCGGCAGTTCCCGTTTTCTATAGAAAAAGCAACCGATCTTTTAGCGTTTTGCAAAGAGGAAAACAAAAGTATTTCTGAAATTGTTTTAGAGAATGAACGCTCTTTACGCAGTGATGAAGAAATAGATAAAAACCTGCATGCAATTTGGGATGTTATGTTAGAATCTATGTACATAGGTTGCCATACAGACGGTATTTTACCTGGTGGATTAAAAGTGCAACGCCGTTCTCACGCTATGCATAAACGCTTAATGGGCGATGCTACTTACGATAATCCGCAAGAATGGTTAGAGGCAATTAGAGAAACTAAAGTTGCTTTTAGACAAATATTAAAATGGGTAAGCTGTTTTGCTATTAGCGTAAACGAAGTAAATGCCGCTTTAGGACGTGTGGTTACTTCTCCTACCAACGGAAGCGCAGGAACTTTACCGGCTGTTTTAATGTATTATTTAACCATAGAAAATCACCAAGCTACTTTTAAAGATATTAAACAATTTATGCTTGTCGCGGGCGAAATTGGTAGTTTATTTAAAAAAGGCGCTACTATCTCTGCAGCAATGGGCGGATGCCAGGCAGAAATTGGTGTTTCTTCCAGTATGGCGGCCGGCGCTTTAACAGAATTAATGGGTGGCACACCCGAACAGGTTTTAATGGCGAGCGAAATTGCGATGGAACATCACTTGGGTCTAACTTGTGATCCTATTGCCGGTTTAGTACAAGTACCTTGTATAGAACGTAATGCTATGGGCGCAATTAAAGCTATAAATGCGGCAGAAATTGCTTTAGATAGCGATGCCAGTAAAGCGAAAGTACCTTTAGATAAAGTAATAGAAACTATGTGGGATACCGCGCGTGATATGAGTTCTAAATACAAAGAAACCTCTGAAGGTGGTTTGGCTGTACGCGTAAATTTAAGCGATTGTTAAATTAGAAATAGTTGAATTGTAAAAGGCTTGTATATAATATAAACAAGCCTTTTTTTATGGAAAATTATTGCTTTAAATATTCCTTTAAGAGTTGCTTTGTAGAATTATCTTGCTCCGCATTTATTTTTTTGGTGTCCAGTTGCGGAAGTATTTTTTTAGCCAATTCTTTTCCGAGTTCTACTCCCCACTGGTCGTAACTAAATATATTCCAAATCACACCTTGTACAAAAATTTTATGTTCATACATTGCTAATAAACCACCCAAATTCTTCGGATTTAATTTATTTATCAGAATACTGGTGCTGGGTTTGTTGCCTTCAAAAACTTTATAAGCTTTTTGTCGTTTTCGTTGTTCTTTTGGTAAATCTTTTATTTCTTTTTCAACCTCTTTTTGCGTTTTTCCCGTTAACAATGCCTGAGTTTGCGCAAAAAAATTAGCCATTAAAATATCGTGATGTACTTTATTGTGGTGCAAAGCTTTTTTAAAACCAATAAACTCTGTGGGTACTAATTTTGTGCCTTGGTGTAACAACTGAAAAAATGCATGTTGCGCATTGCTTCCTGCGGCGCCCCAAACAATAGTTCCGGTTTCATAATTTATTTTTTCTCCGGAACGGTCTATTTGTTTTCCATTACTTTCCATAACCGCTTGTTGCAAATAAGGAACTAATTTTTCTAAATAATGCGTGTACGGAATTACCGCTTCTGTTTCTGTTTTAAAAAAATTATTGTACCAAACACTTAATAAGCCTAAAATTACAGGTATGTTTTCTTTAAAATTTGCTTTACGGAAATGCCTATCCATTTCTTCGGCGCCATCTAATAGTTCTTGAAATTTAGAAAAACCCAAAGCGCAAGCAATAGATAAACCAACCGAACTCCATAAAGAAAATCTGCCTCCTACCCAATCCCACATAGGAAAAGTGTTTTCTTCAGCAATACCAAAATCTTTCACACCATCTAAATTTGCAGATACTGCCACAAAATGTTTTTTAATAGCATCTTCTTCTGCAGTATGCAAAAACCATTCTTTTACGGTTTTCGCATTGGTTAAGGTTTCTTGCGTGGTAAAACTTTTAGAAACAACAATAAACAAAGTAGTTTCAGGATTTAGTTTTTTCAGTATTTCCGCGGGGTGGTCGCCATCTATATTAGATATAAAATGGGTATTTAAATGGTTTTTATAAAAACCCAAAGCCTCTACTACCATTTTAGGACCTAAATCGCTGCCGCCAATACCTATGTTTACAACATCTGTAAAGGCTTTTCCGGTATAACCTTTTTTTACACCACTTATAACTTCTCGTGAAAAACCTTTTATTTTTTGAAGGTTTTTTTGCACCTCTTCTGGTTTATCCAAACTTCGTAAAGCGGTATGACCTACTGCCCTATTTTCTGTATAATTTATCTTTTCGGAATTAAATTGTGCTTCTATCGCTTCTTTTAATTGCATTTCTTCGGAAAGTTGAACCAAAAGATCTATGGTTTTTTGAGAGATTCTATTTTTAGAATAGTCTACAAAAAAATTATCTGCTTTAATGCTAAATTTTTCTGCCCGTTGAGCATCTTCCGTAAAGAAATCTTGCATTCTAGCATCTTTAATTTCCGTAAAGTGCTTTTCTAACTCTTTCCAGGCTTTGGTAGTTGTAGGATTTTTAGCAATTAATGCCATTTATTAATTATTTTTTTTATGATAAGTTATCAGTCCGTCAATTGGTCTGCGTTGAATTTTACCTAGGGCTAAATTCTTACTTTTTAAACAATTTTCAATAATTTCTTCGGAAAATTTTGCGATAGAACCTACAAAATGAATAGGTAGGTTTTTATCTTTTTCTAAGGTCAAAATTCGGTTTTCTATAAATTTATTTATTCCGGCTTTTAAAAGCGGATTAAAGTAATTTGGATAATCTGTTTTGTACTGAAAAATAAACTTTGCAAAGTTTGCCAAATAAGTATTAGGGTTTGGCTCGTGGTATAAATTTTCTTTTATAATATCTGCGTCAAGCTCATAGTTTTCTTGAAAAATACTTGCCAACTCTGCAGGCATTTTTGTATAATAATAATCTCGAATAAGCTGCTTACCAAAATAATTTCCGCTGCCTTCATCCATAATAATATAACCCAAAGACGGCATAGGCAAATGCGCTTTTTCTCCGTCAAAATAACAAGCATTAGAGCCGGTACCTAAAATACAAACTATGCCCGGTTGTGTAGTGACCGCGCGACATGCAGCTAAAATATCTTCGTGAATATGCACGCTGGCAGTAGGAAAGTAATTTTTTAAAATAGCCTCTATAGTTTTGGCAGGTTTTGGCGTACCGCATCCTGCCCCATAAAAATAAAGCTTCTTTATTTTGTTACCCAACTTTAGAAGTTGCGTATTTTCGCTTAAATGTTTTTGCATAGAAGCAACCGAAAAAACCGAAGGATTTAAACCTTTGGTTTTTGTTTGCAAAACCACTTTGCCCCCATCATCTAAAACTACCCAATCACATTTAGTCGAACCGCTTTCTGCCAATAAAATCATTATAATTTTGCCGCATAAATAAGCAGGTCTACCAATTTACTGGCGTAGCCATACTCGTTATCGTACCACGCAATTAATTTAAAGAAACTCTCGTTTAGTTCCATACTTGCACCGGCATCAAAAACACAGCTTTGTGGTTCTGAAATAAAATCTTGCGAAACTACTTCTACTTCTGTATAACCTAAAATTCCTTTTAAATTGCCTTCTGCCTGTTCTTTAAATACTTTTTTTATTTCTTCTAAGCTGGTAGCTTTTTCTGTACTCACGGTTAAATCTACAACAGACACATTTGGTGTTGGCACGCGCATAGCCATTCCTGTAAGTTTTCCTTTTAACTCCGGTATTACTTTGGTTACCGCTATTGCAGCTCCGGTAGTTGTAGGTATAATATTGTTCATTGCGCTTCTGCCAATTCTGTAATTCTTTTTAGAAGGAGAGTCTACTACAAATTGAGACGAAGTAGACGCGTGTACCGTAGTCATTAAAGCTTCTTTTATTCCAAATGCTTCGTGCATAACTTTTGCCAAGGGCGCCAAACAATTGGTTGTACAAGAAGCGTTGCTAATTACTTTTTCTTCTGCGGTTAACTCTTCATGATTTACGCCCATAACATACATTGGCGAATCTTTAGATGGTGCAGAAATAAGTACTTTTTTAGCACCGGCTTGTAAGTGTTTGCCCGCGCTTTCTTTGGTTTTAAACATTCCTGTACAATCTATAATATAATCTGCTTCTACGGCATCCCACTTTAAATCTTCGGGATTTTTTTCTGCGCTTACGCGGATTTCTTCGCCGTCTACTACCAAATTACCGTTTTTTGTAGAAATTTGTGCATCAAATTTTCCGTGCACGGAATCATGTTTTAAGAGATAAGCCAATTGTTCTACCTCTACCAAATCGTTAATTCCTACAATGCGAATATTTTCATTTTTATGTGCAATTCTAAACGCTAAGCGTCCAATGCGACCAAAACCGTTTATTCCTAAATTTATTTTTTTCATAGTATATTTTTTTATATCGATGTAATATCTGAAACTCTTAAAAGGTCTAAATCTATTTCGTTATGACCAGATATAGCTTCTTTAAAAGGTACTGCAGTAATTTTTTTATGTTGTATGCCAACCATTATACCGCGCTGATTATTCCGTAAAGCTTCTACGGCGCCAATACCTAATCTGCTGGCCAAAACCCTATCGTAACAACTTGGAGAGCCACCGCGTTGAATATGCCCTAAAACCGTTACGCGAACTTCATAATTTTCTAGACTGCTTTCTATATAATTAGCGAGTTCAAAAATGTTTTTGCCAATTTGATCTCCTTCCGCCACGACGATAATACTAGATGTTTTTCCGGATTTTCTACTGCGTTGTAGAGATTCTAACAAGCGGTCTTTTCCTAAATTTTCTTCGGGAATCAAAATTTCTTCCGCCCCAGCGCCAATACCGGCATTTAAAGCAATGTCTCCGGCATCGCGCCCCATTACTTCTACTAAAAACAGTCTGTTGTGCGAGTTTGCTGTATCTCTAATTTTATCTATGGCTTCTACTACGGTATTTAATGCGGTATCGTAGCCAATTGTAAAATCTGTGCCGCGAATATCGTTGTCTATGGTACCGGGAATGCCAACAATTGGAAAATTAAAACTTTCACCAAAATATTCTGCTCCTCTAAAAGTACCATCGCCGCCAATTACCACCAAGGCATCTATACCTTGTTTTTTAAGGTTATCATAAGCTTTTTGTTGGCCTTGGGGCGATTTAAATTCTTCTGATCGTGCAGATTTTAAGAATGTACCGCCACGATTAATCAGGTTTTTAACAGACCGCGCGGTAAGTTCTTTAAAGTCGCCATCTATCAAACCTTGGTAACCACGATAAACGCCGCTGCAATTTATTTTATGGTAAGCACATGCTCTGGTTACCGCTCTTATTGCCGCATTCATTCCGGGAGAATCGCCTCCGGAAGTAAGCACGCCAATGTGATTCAATTGTTTCTTCATACCCTTCAAAGTTATTCGATTTTATTTTGAAATCCTAATGTAATCGGGTATGCAGGCTTAAAAATTGACAAAAATCAGTCTCAAAGACCAACTGTCTATTTTTTGTTACCAACTTTAGAAAATCTTTGCGATAAATGCTCTATTTTTTAAACCATAAAAACTCAATGGCAGAATCTCCGTAAACCGTGTGTGTTTGCTTTTTAAAATCATCTTCTTCTGCCTTAAAAATATTATCTACATAGGTTTGCGGATTAATATCAATTAACGGAAACCACGTGCTTTGCACTTGAATTTGCAACTTATGCCCTTTTTTAAAGGTGTGGTTTATGTCTTGCAGAGTTATATTTACATCGGTCTTTTTATTGGGCGTAAAAGCTTCGGGATTTGTAAAACTGTTTCTAAACCTGCCGCGCATAACTTCGCTACGTACCATCATATGGTAATTGCTCATTTGCAAATGGTCTTGGGTTTCTTCTGTGTTTTCTGCATCTGGCGGATAAACATCTATAACTTTTACCACCCAATCTGCTGCCGTTCCTGTTGTGGCAACCTTTAATTTGGCTAGAATATCTCCCGAGAATTTCATATCTTTTTCTAAAACATCTGTTTCGTAAACTAAAACGTCCGGTCTTCTGGCAGCAAAACGCTGATCGTCTGTCATATATTTGCGCGGCGTAAAACCAACCTTTATATCTTCGGAATAAGGAACGGGTTTTTGCGGATCGCTAACAAAATTGTTTTTAAAACTTGCGTTTGGTAAACTTTTTAGCTTTTGTTCTTTCCCTAAATAAAAAGTCTTTTTTTGCGTGTTTTTTGGTGGCCAGTTTTTGTAGGAATTCCACTTGTGCGCTCCGGTATCAAAAACCAAAGCTTCGGGTAAATCTATATTTTTTGGATTTGCATTTTCTTTTAAAAAATGGCGGAAAAATTTAGCTTCTACATTTTTCTGGTAGTTTAAAGAAATATTATCACCAAAATAAACATTTCCTACAGCTTGGCGTTTTTTGGTTCGCGCCCAATCGCCGTGGCTCCATGGACCAAAAACCAAAGTATTATAAGTATCGTTATTTTTTTCTATAGTTTTGTATGTGTTAAACGGACCATACAAATCTTCGGCATCAAACAAACCGCCAACCGTCATTACTGCAGGTTTAATTTCTGTATTTTCTAAATGCTGAATTATTCCGCGCGACTGCCAAAACTCATCATAATTAGGATGCTCTTTAAGTTGTTGCCAAAAAAAGTTGTCTTTATAATGCTCGTCTAATTTGCTAAGCGGTGTGTTGTCTAAAAAGAATTGATACTGGTCTTTTGTTCCTAATTTGGGAAAACTATACCAAGCTTTATCTGTGGGACCGTCGTGTTGCTCGCCAAAAAGAGCGGTGGCAATCCAATAACTCAAGAAATAAGCTCCGTTATGGTGAAAATCATCAAAAAAGAAATCGCCAATACTGGCTTGGGGCGAAGCTGCTTTTAAAGCCGGATGTTCAGACAATAACGAATAAGTAGCATAAAAACCGGGATACGAAATTCCCCAAGTTCCTACTCTCCCATTATTATTTTCTACATTATTTACCAACCATTCTATCGTGTCGTAAGTATCGCTAGCTTCGTCTGTTTGCTTTGCAGTTTTATTGGGGATAAAAGCTCGCATATTTTCATAATCTCCTTCACTCATCCAACGGCCGCGCACATCTTGGTAAACAATGATATAACCTTCTTTCATCATAAACTCATTGGGACCAATTTTAGAACGGAATTCATTTTCGCCATAAGGTCGTGAACTATATGGTGTGCGTTGCATCACGATAGGGTATTTCTTAGAAGTATCTTTTGGCGAATAAATTGTGGTATGTAATTTTACGCCATCGCGCATTGCTATAGTTACTTCTTGTTTGGTATAATGTTCTTTTACAGTATAAGTTTCCGGATTTTGTCCGTAAAGCATAACACTGCCCAAAAACATAAAAAACACTAATAAATAGGAGAAAGATGATTTCATAAAGATGATTTTTTCAGTTAAAAAAAAGGAAATAAAAATATGAATTTAAAATAAGTTCTATAAAGGTAAGAATTGCTTTTACTTTACGGAACTAAAAAGCCGTCTCAAAATTTTAAAAGTCCTGTCTGCTTCTTTGACAAACTTTTCTTTTGAGACGGCTTTGTTTAATTATCTAAACAAGTTTAATTTTTTGTTTCTTTAAAATTGTCTAAACCTTCTTGCAACCAACTATCATATTCTTCTACATCTGGCGTGTAGCCAACATGCGAGTTAAGCGGATTACCGCTATGGTCTAACATAATATAATAAGGTTGCGCATTGGTACTATAATGTTCTATTTGAAAATCGCTCCATTTATCACCAACGGTACGTATGCGTTTTCCGGTAGTTTTGCTGGTATATTGCTCATCGTTTGGTAATTCTTCTCTAATATCTACATAAAGTGAAATTAAAACCATATCGTTTTTTAGTTTGGTTAAAACCTGTGGTTCACTCCAAACCCGTTCTTCCATTTTACGACAATTAATACAAGCTTTTCCGGTAAAATCTAACAATACCGGCAAATCGTTTTCTTTGGCATAATCCATTCCTGCTTCGTAATCTGTAAAAGCCAAAATATCATGCGGTCCTAATTCTGCGTGTTCCGGGAAATCTCCTTTTGGCATCGTGTTTCCAAAACCGGTAGATTTTGTGTTTCCAACTCCGTATGGAGATTCGCTATAATTCATTGGTGGCGGAAAACCACTAATCAATTTTAACGGCGCGCCCCACAAACCGGGAATTAGATAAATGGTAAAACTTAAAATAATTAAACCAAAACCTAAACGACCTACGGAAATATGCGTGATTGGCGAATCGTGTGGTAATTTTAATTTACCGAATAAATACAAGGTTAAGGTACCAAAAATTGCAATCCATATAGCTAAGAAAACTTCTCTTTCTAACCAATGGCCTTGCAAAACCAAATCTGCGTTAGATAAAAATTTAAGCGCTAAAGCCAATTCTAAGAAACCTAAAACCACCTTAACGGAATTTAGCCAACCGCCCGAACGTGGTAAGGTATTCATCCAAGCCGGGAACATGGCAAACAAGACAAACGGAATGGCAATAGCTAATGAGAAACCTAACATTCCTACAATTGGCGCCAAGCCGCCTTTAGATGCCGCTTGCACCAACAACGTACCTACAATTGGTCCGGTGCAACTAAAACTAACAATTGCCAGCGCTAAAGCCATAAAGAAAATACCTATCAAGCCGCCTCTTCCGGCTTGTTTATCTACCTTATTTGCCCAAGAGTTGGGAAGCATAATCTCAAATGCTCCCAAAAATGAAGCTGCAAAAATCAACAATACTAAGAAGAAAACAATATTAAAAGTAACATTGGTAGATAGCGCATTTAGAGAATCTGCTCCAAAAACGGCAGTTATAATAGTTCCTAAAAAAAGATAGATTACAACAATAAAAAATCCGTAAAGCAAAGCGTTGCGAATACCTTTTGCTTTGGTCTTACTTTGTTTAGTAAAGAAACCAACCGTCATTGGTATCATTGGAAAGACACAAGGCGTTAACAAAGCAACAAAACCATATAAAAATGCCAACCAAAATATCGTAAAAATACCGCGGTCTTCTTCATCGTTAGAAGCTTCTATTTTTTTAGGTTCAGAAGAAGAAGCGTCTGTTTTAGCTTCTTTGTTATCAACATCTGCCGAAGCAATCGCGCCGCCGTAGTTTTCGAATTTATCGTAATTGCTAAATACCTTTACTTCATTGTTTTTTAAATCAAAAACAAAATAAAACTCTTGGTTGATACAGCTTTCCTTACAAACTTGGTAACTTAGTTCTGCTTTTATAAAATTGATGCTTGCATCGTTTAAGACAATTTTTTGCTTTAAGGTTGCATTATTGGCAAAAAATATTTCTTCTACCCCAAAAATTTCATTGTATAACGAATCTGTTTCGCTTTCGGTTGTTTCCCCTTCAAGGGAAAAATTAGTTTCTGCATTTAAGAAGTCAATTTCTAAAGGAAGCGAACCTCCATCTGGCGTGTGCTGCGAATACACGTGCCATTCGGGTTCTATTTCTGCTTTAAAAATAAGTGTGTAATTTGTGTCGGAAGCTTTTTCTATAGAACCACTCCAATCTACCGGATCTAGCATTTGTGAAGACTGAAGGCCTCCAAATTGCGCCTGAGCAAAAACGATACTAAAAAAGCTAACAATTAAAAAGAGGTGTTTTTTCATTATACTAAACTAAATTTTACTATTTTTTTGGTGTCTTTTTCTACTTTAAAACGATTATCTATACGATGATTTATTACCCAAACTATTTTTTCTCCAGACATTAAAAGCCATACTTTTTCTTTTTCTGTTGGCGATATTTTTTCATCTTTCAAAAAGTCGCTTAGCTTTTTGGTACCTTTCATTCCAAACGGACAAAAAGCATCTCCCGCTTGCCATTTTCTAAGCTTAAGCGGAAAATCTAATTTATCATAATCTAAAAATGCAAGGTTGTTTTGGGGCTTGCCAAGTTTATCTACAATCTCTTTGACTAGCAGCTTACCCATAAAGTTTAATTGGCGGTCTTCCTTTTTAAAAAGAAAAGTAGTTTCTTCTTTCTCTTTTGGTTTTTTAGCCAAAATTAAAACTGCTCTATCCCTCACCAATCTATGCGTTGCAGAGAAAACCTGTTTTCCCGTTTGCGCGTGCAATAAATTATAAATATCGTTCCATTCCGTAAAGCCAAACGGATTAAGCAACTGGTACATTACTGCTTTGGTGTGCGGGGTTTCTAATAATTGCTCTACATTTATATAATATTCGCCTTTTATGTTTTGCACCAATTTTGAAAACAAAATTGCGGTATAATCTTCTAATAAATCTTCGGCTTGTTTTAAGTTGGCTTGTGTTTTTTGCACTGTCTGAAACAATTGCGGGTTTTCCGCTACCAAAACCGGCACTACTTGATGCCTAATTTTATTCCGCAAATAATCGTCTGAATCATTGGTTTTATCGTGCCGCCACTCTATTTGCTTTTCTTTTGCAAAATCTTCCAATTGCTCTCGGCTAAAGGGCAACAACGGTCGCACTATTTTATTGTTGTTTTCCGGTATTCCCGTAAAACCTTTTAATCCGGTGCCACGCGATAAATTTATTAACATTGTTTCCAAACTGTCGTTGGCGTGGTGTGCGGTTAAAACATAATCTAACTCATGTTCTGCCAAGAGTTCATAAAACCAAGCATAGCGCAAATCGCGCGCTGCCACTTGTGTAGATAATTTTTGCTCTTTTGCAAAATCTTTTGTGGCAAAAGCTTGGGTGTAAATTTCTACGTTTAAAGAAGCGGCCAGTTGTTTTACAAAATCTTCGTCTTGGTCGCTGGCTTCCCCACGTAACTTAAAATTGCAATGCGCAATGACAAAATTTAATTCTGCTTTTTTGCACAAATGCGCCATAACCACGCTATCTAAACCACCACTTACCGCCAATAAAAGTTTAGCAGATTTTAAATAAGATAAATTTTCTGTGAGGTGATTTTTAAAAGGCTGCAACATGAAAGCAAATTTACCGCCCAAATATACATTATTATTTTGCCCTTACATGTAACTTGGGTTACAATTTTAAGGCTTTTTGCATGGCTGCGGCCTTTAACATACATTCTTCGTATTCTTTTTCGGGAATAGATCTAGCAGTAATTGCGCCACCAACCGAAAAACTGCAATAGTTTTTCTCTTTATTATATAAAATACTCCTTATCACAACATTAAAATCAAAATCACCGGTTGGACTAATATAACCGACAGCTCCAGAATACAAACCTCTTTTGCTTTCTTCTAGTTCTTCAATAATTTGCATTGCAGATAATTTTGGCGCGCCCGTCATACTTCCCATCGGGAAGGTGCTTTTTATAATTTCTACCGGTGCTATATTTTCCTTTACGGAAGAAGAAATGGTAGAAATTAACTGGTGTACAGTTTCAAAGGTGTAAACTTGGCACAATTCTTCTACTTTTACGCTTCCTTTTGCTGCCGTTTTAGACAAATCGTTGCGTACCAAATCTACAATCATAATATTTTCTGCACGCTCTTTTGGGTCGTTTGGTAAAGCTTCTTTTAAAGCTTGGTCTTTGGCCGGGTTTTTACTTCTGGCGGCGGTTCCTTTTATGGGTTGCGAAATTATTTTCTCTCCATCTTTCTTTAAATAACGCTCCGGACTACCGGAAAGCAAGAAAAATTCTTCTAACTTTAAAAATGCGGCAAACGGCGCTTTACTTAGCAGATTGAGATTTTGAAAGGTTTTTTTTGGGTTTAGTTGAGTGTTTTCTATAAAAAATTCTTGACAGAAATTGGCTTCATAAATGTCGCCGCGTTGCAAATGTGCCAACAATTTTTCTATTTTTTCTAAGTATTTATCTTTAGAAATTCTTGATTGCACAGCGTCTTCTTTCGCTTCCGCGGAAGCGTAACTCGTGACCCTACTATTTTTAATGGCTTGAAAATCTTCTTCTATCTCCTCTCCCACCAAATTTAAATAGTCAAAACAAATCTCATTTTTTCGTAAAAAAATAAGTCGCTGTGGTTGAAAGAAATATAAATCGGGGAAAGCGAGCCCGTCGTGATTGGTAGAAGTAAGCTTTTCGGTGTCGTTTTTTAAATCGTAACTCAGGTAACCAAAAATCCAATCTTTTGTGGTTTTTTGGTATTCGTCCAATTGTTCAAACGCATTTTTATAATCGGTTTTTAAAGCGGTAAAGGCTTCTACCGCCAAAATAGCTTCATACGGATGTTGCTCAGAATACGAATTGGAATCTAAAAATACAATTTCTTCAAAAGCTTGCGACCATTCTAAGAGTTTCGCTTTTAAAGCGCCAGAATTAATTATTGGAAATGTACGTTGAACCCGCAAAATTATTCAGCTATTTCTTGCTGAAAATTTGATAAGGTGTCTTTTACGCCCAAGAGCAAAGTTTCATTGGTTATTTCTTGTTTTTCTAGGTCAAAATTATCAGTAAAAGAAGGAAAACCAAAACTACTCACCACCTCGCCTTTATAACGTTCTATGGCAGCTTCTACGTAAGTTCGCGCCAACGAAGCCGCGCCGGGACCGGTAGAAGTGCTCATTAGCAAAACTTTTTTACCTTCTAAAAAATTACGATCTACGCGAGAGAGCCAATCCAATACGTTTTTAAAAAAGCTGGAAATCATGCCGTTATGTTCGTTTACCGAAACAATAAGTGCTTTTGCCTCTTTAATTTCGCGGTACAACAAATCTAAAACAGGTGGAAAACCAGCGTCTTCTTCTGTATTAGTATTGTAGATAGGCAAATCATAATTGGTTAGTTTAATTAACTTTACTTCTTCGTTAACCAACTGTGCGCTAACAAATTTTACTAACGCATAATTAATAGAAGTCTTGCTGTTAGAGCCTGCAAAAGCTAAGATTTTGCCCATAGAATTATTTTTCGGCTAAAATAAATAGAATTTACCCAGATACCCAAATCTTATTTCCGGCTAAATAGTTAATTTTGAGTTATAACTTTATATTATGGAATTTAGGTTACGGGTTTTTGCAGAAGTAGCGCAGAATTTAAGCTTTTCTAAAGCATCTAAAAGTTTGCACCTTTCGCAACCGGCGGTTTCTAAACACATTAGGGAAATTGAAAATAAATACGGCATAAAATTGTTTGACCGCCAAGGCAACAAAATTGCGCTTACCCCTGCCGGGGGAGATTTTCTGACTTATACCCATAAAATTTTAGCGCTTTATGACGCGATGGAAGATCATTTCCTCAGCTTGCAGAAAAAACTACCAAAGCATCTAAAATTAGGCGCCAGCACTACTATTGCGCAATATATTTTTCCTAAATCTTTGGCCGAAATAAAACTGCGTTTTCCGGAAACTACCTTTACACTTATTAACGACAATTCTGCCACCATAGAAAAGAAGATAGAAAACAATGCTTTATCTTTTGCATTGATAGAAGGCAGTAACCACAACCCGTTATTGCAATACGAAAAGTTTTTAGACGACGAATTGGTTTTGGTAAGCAACGCAAAAAAATCGGTTACTTCCATAAAGTTAAACAATTTACCCACGCTGCCTTTAGTGTTACGCGAAGAAGGTTCCGGCACCCGAAATATTTTAGAAAAACAATTAAAAACGGCAGGAATAGATAAAAATCAGTTACAAATAGAAATGGTTCTGGGCAGCACAGAAAGCATAAAATCTTATTTATATTATGGTAACAGCTACGCTTTTGTTTCTATTTTTTCGGTTTTAGAAGAATTAAAATCTAATAAACTTCAGATTATAGACATCGAAGATTTTGAGATAAAACGACCGCTATATTTTGTTTCCAAACAAGGCTATCAATCTTCTTTTTTAAAATTGCTTAAAAAGTTTTTTCAAAGAGACTATAACCATAAGTTATAGGGCATAAAAATTTACGTTGCTAGATAACGGAGTAAATAGACGAACTTTGTTGGTAAATAAGAACAATATGCGTTTAAATTTATCACCAGTCGTAGCTAAAGCACTTTTTTTACTCTTGGCCGTTTTGTGCTTAACGCCATTTGTTTCTTCGCCCATAGCTTTATTAATGGGTTTTATTGTAACCAATGTGGTTTATAATCCGTTTAAACAATACACGGGTAAAATTGTAAAATGGTTATTAAAAATATCTGTGATTGGTTTGGGATTTGGTATGAACCTCAACAAAACTTTAGAAGTAGGAAAAGAAGGTTTGGGATTAACCATTTTTACTATTATCACCGTTTTAATCTTAGGCTATTTTTTAGGAAAGTTATTAAAAATTGACAAAGGTATTGCTTATTTGATTTCTTCAGGAACCGCTATTTGCGGCGGAAGCGCAATTGCCGCAGTATCTGCCGTGGTAAAAGCCAAAGAAAAACAAATCTCTATTGCGTTGGGCGTGGTTTTCTTTTTGAATGCTGTGGCGCTGTTTGTTTTTCCGCCTGTTGGCCATTTATTAAACCTATCGCAAGCAGATTTTGGCTTATGGAGCGCTGTGGCCATTCACGACACCAGCTCTGTTGTTGGTGCAGCTTTAGCTTATGGCGAAGAAGCCTTGGATATTGCTGTAACCGTAAAGCTTGCCCGGGCTTTATGGATAATTCCTTTAACCATCGTATCTATGTTTTTGTTTAAAAGCAAAACCGATAGCATAAAAATACCTTGGTTTATTTTTATATTTATAGCGGCCGTAATTTTTAACTCCTATGTAGATTTACCAAACATAATAAGCGTAGGAATTCCAACGGTAGCCAAACAACTTTTAGTACTTACTTTATTTTTGGTAGGTTCTGGCTTAACCATACAATCTATTAAAGAAAGCGGCGCACAACCTATTGTTTTAGGTAGCGCTTTATGGATTGTGATTTCTGTATCATCTTTATGTTATATTTTATTCTTGCATTAAGGAGTAGATTTTTTAAAAAACATTTAGGATAAAAAATTTGCTTTAAGTATTTTTTCAACTCATTATGAAAGTATCAAAAGATTTTTTTTTAGACTAAACAACTCTGCACTGAAAGTGCAGAGGTTTATTAATACTGGGGACTGAAAGTCCCCCTTTACTATTCCAATAT
>CANLVH010000003.1 GCA_947494545.1 uncultured Mesonia sp.
TATTGGAATAGTAAAGGGGGACTTTCAGTCCCCAGTATTAATAAACCTCTGCACTTTCAGTGCAGAGTTGTTTAGTCATATACCCAAGCATAAGCACTTTTTGGGTTGCTGCATCTTGAATAATTGCCGGCACCAAGCCATCTTGGTTTTTATTAAAATCTATTTTCATAGGTGTATTTTTATATTCTTACGGTTATGCCGTTATTATTTAAATAGTTTTTTAAAACAGGTATTTGTATTTCCTTAAAGTGAAAAACGCTTGTTGCCAAAGCTGCGTCTGCTTTTCCTTCTGTAAAAGCTTCTAAAAAATCTTGTGGTTTCCCGGCTCCACCCGAAGCAATAATGGGAATATTTATCAACGAATTCATTTTTTGTAAAGCCTGGTTAGCAAAACCATTTTTGGTACCATCGTGGTTCATAGAAGTAAAGAGAATTTCTCCAGCGCCACGTTGTTCTACTTTCTACTTCTTTTGCCCAATCATATAAATCTAATTGCGTTGCTTTTTTACCGCCCATTACGTGAACTTTCCAGCTTTTATCTTGCATTATTTTTGCATCTATAGCCAGCACAATACATTGTCTACCAAATTTTTTGGCCAACGCATCAATAATATCGGGATTATAAACGACAGCCGAATTTATTGCCACTCTGTCTGCGCCTGCATTTAGCAGTCTGCTTACATCTTCTACAGTGCTCATACCCCCGCCAACGGTAAACGGAATATTTATTTTTTGTGCAATTTTATGCACTAGTTCCACCAAGGTTTTTCGCTTTTCTTGCGTTGCCGAAATGTCTAAAAACACCAATTCGTCGGCGCCTTCTTCGGCATAAAGTGCTGCTAATTCTACGGGATCTCCGGCGTCTCGCAAGCTTACGAAATTAATGCCTTTTACCGTTCTTCCATCTTTTATATCTAAACAAGGTATTATTCGTTTTGTCAACATATTTATTGGTTTAAAATGTATTGTTCTAATTCGGGTAAAGTGATTTTATCTTCATAAATAGCTTTGCCTAAAATTGCAGCATTGCAACCTAAATTTTTCAAATTATCTAGATCATTTATGTTGCTTATTCCGCCACTGGCTACAAGTTTTATGTTTTTTATTTGTGAAAGTATTTTTTGATACAAATTAATAGAAGGACCTTGCAACATACCGTCTTTACTTACATCTGTACAAACTACGTATTCTATTCCGTGCGCTAAATATTCTTTTATAAAAGCCATAAAATCACCTTCATAAGTTTTTTCTCAGGAATCTATAGCTATTTTTTCTTCTTTTATATCTGCACCTAAAATAATTTTATCTTTTCCGTAAATAGAAATTAAACGCTTAAATAAAACAGGATTTTTAACTGCCAAACTACCTCAAGTAATTTGCTCTACGCCGCTTTCAAAAGCAATTTTAGCATCTTTTTCTATTTTTATTCCGCCGCCAAAATCTATTTTTAAATTGGTTTTAGAAGCTAGCGTTTCTAAGGTCTTATAGTTTTTAATTTTTCCGCTTTTAGCGCCATCTAAATCTACTACATGTAAATAATTGACGCCAAAATCTTCAAATTGTTTAGCGACTTCTAACGGGTTTTCGTTATAAATTTTTTATGTTTTATAATCGCCTTTTGTTAGTCGGACGCATTTGTCGTTTATTATGTCAATAGCCGGAATTATTCGCATTATTGTTTTAAGTTTAAAAAATTAGACAAAATTTGCTCGCCCACTTTTCCGCTTTTCTCGGGGTGAAATTGTACGCCATAAAAGTTTTTGTTTTTGAAAGCGGTTGTATAAGTTTCTCCGTAAGTGGTTTGCGCGATACTTTGCGGATTTACGGACGCGTAATAACTATGAACGAGATAGGCAAACGCGTTTTCCGAAATGTTTTGAAACAAAACCGACTGAAGATTAAAAATACCATTCCAACCAATTTGCGGCGACTTTACTTGTGGCGGAAATGCTTTAAAAGAAACATCAAAAATGCCCAAGCCTTCGGTCTCGCCTTCTTCGGTGTAATTTCCCATAAGTTGCATTCCTAAACAAATGTCCAAAACCGGCTGGGTAAGCTGCGGAATAAATTGGTCTAAATTGGTTTCCTTCAATTTCTGCATTGCCGAAGATGCCTCTCCCACTCCCGGAAAAATCACCCGATCTGCCTGGCGAATCACTTCCCAATCTTTACTCAAAACCGCTTGAAAACCAAGTCTATTTAAAGCATATTGAATGCTTTGAATATTACCGGCGCCATAATCTATAATAACTATTTTCATCTTTTATAAAAGTCCTTTTGTAGTGGGTAAAATCATTTTTTCTGGATCGCGTTTTACCGCTACTTTAATAGCTTTAGCAAAAGCTTTAAAAATACTTTCTATTTTATGGTGCTCGTTTTCTCCGCTTGCCTTGATGTTTAGATTCGCTTTTGCCCCATCGCAAAAAGATTTGAAAAAGTGCTTAAACATTTCGGTGGGCATTTTGCCTATCATTTCACGCTTAAAATCGGCTTCCCAAATTAACCAAGATCTACCACCAAAATCTATGGCAACTTGCGCCAAACTATCGTCCATAGGCAATAAAAATCCGTAGCGTTCAATTCCTATTTTATTGCCGAGAGCTTCTGCAAAAACCTCTCCCAGCGCAATGCCGGTATCTTCTATTGTGTGGTGTTCATCTACATCCAAGTCGCCTTCTACATCAATAGTTACATCCATTTGTCCGTGGCGCGCCAATTGGTCTAGCATATGATCAAAAAAAGCAATTCCGGTATCAATGTCACTTTTTCCGTTTCCGTCTAAGTTTAACTGAATAGAAATTTGCGTTTCTTTTGTATTTCTGACCAAACTTGCTTGACGATTTTTCAATTTTAAAAACTTATAAATATCCTTCCAAGAATCGGTTTCTAACACAATGCTGGTTTCTATTTCTTTTTGCGAAACAGAAATTTCGTTAACCGATAAATCTTTATTATTTCCAATCAAAATACCTTTGCAGCCTAAATTTTTGGCTAGCTCCATATCGGTTAAACGATCTCCTATTACAAAAGAATTTTCTAAATCGTAAGCATTTTTGTTTTTGTATTTGGTAAGCAGTCCGGTCTTGGGCTTGCGTGTTTTTGCATTGTCTTTCGCAAAAGTTTTATCGATAAGAATCTCAGAAAAAACAATTTCTTCTCTTTTAAAGTAGATAAAATAAAATCTTGCACCGGCCAAAAATCTTCTTCAGGAAATGCCGAAGTTCCCAAACCGTCTTGATTAGTTATCATAACCAATTCAAAATCTAATTCTTTCGCAATTTTTGCTAAATAGCTTATCATATTTGGATAAAAAACCAATTTCGCAAAAGCGTCTAATTGGTAATCTTTTGGTTCTCATACCAAAGTGCCATCGCGATCTATAAACAATACTTTTTTCATATTTCTAATTTTTTTAAACAAGCTATTAACTTTTTGTTTTCTTCCGGTAAACCCACACTTATTCGTAAGCAATTTTGCAGTAAAACCTGGTTTGTTCGGTTTCTAATTACAATTCCCGCATCAATTAATTCTTGGTAGCGTTTTGTAGCATTATCTACTCTTATCAAAATAAAATTGGCGTCTGAAGCATAAATTTTCTCTACAATTTTAATTTTTGACAATGCTTCGGTTAACCGATTCTTTTCTTCTTTCAACACGGCTAATTGTTCTTCTAAAACCTCGGGATTTGCCAAAACTTCTACCGCTTTTTGCTGGGTAAAACTATTAATGTTATACGGCGGTTTTATTTTGTGCAGCAGTGCTATCGCTTCCGCGGAAGCGTAAAGAACACCCAAACGAATTCCCGCTAAACCGTAAGCTTTAGAAAAAGTTTGCACGACCACCAAATTTGGAAATTCAGTTAAACGATTTAGCCAAGAAGCCTGGTCACTAAACTGAATATAAGCTTCATCTATCACCACCAAACCAGAAAATTCTTGTAATAAATTTTCTATAAACTTTACGGAAATTATATTGCCTGTGGGATTATTGGGCGAGCATACAACTATAATTTTGGTTTGCTTATCTACATTTTTTAAAACCCTACTTAAGTCCGGTTGAAAATCTTTTTCTAAACTGACTTTTCGGTTTTCTATCGCGTTTATTTGAGCCAAAACCGCATACATTCCGTAAGTAGGCTCTAAAGTGATGACGTTATCGCAATTTGGCTCACAAAACGCCCGAAACAGCAAATCTAAAACTTCATCACTGCCATTTCCTAACAAGATTTGTGTGGGTTGTAGTCCTTGCTTTTTGGCTAAAACTTCTTTGAGCTTTTTTTGTTGCGGATCTGGATAGCGATTAAAATTGTTAGGAAAAGGATTTTCGTTAGCATCTAAAAACATAGTGCTTTTTTTAGCAGCCGAAAACTCATCTCGTGCCGAACTGTAAGCCGCCATTTCTAGGATATTTTTACGCACCAATTTTTCTACCGAAAAAAAACTATTACTTTTCATCGTTTAAGTTTTTTATAGTTTCTAAACGTAGGCTTACGGCATTTTTATGGGCTTGTAAACCTTCTGCTTCTGCTAAAATTTCTACACTTTTACCGATGTTTTGCAGACCCTTTTTACTGATTTCTTGATAGGTGATACTTTTTAAAAAACTATCTAAATTTACGCCGCTATATTGCTTCGCAAACGCATTGGTAGGTAAAGTGTGGTTTGTGCCAGAGGCATAATCTCCTGCACTTTCAGGTGTAAAAGATCCTATAAAAACAGAGCCGGCATTTTGCACGCCATTTATAAAAAAGGAAGTTTCTTTACTTTGAATGCTAAAATGCTCTGGCGCATAAGCATTTATAAAATCTAAAGCTTGCTCTTTTGTATCGAAATATATTCCCATTGCATTTTCTAAAGCTTTGTTGGCAATTTCTCTTCTAGAAAGTGTTTTTACTTGTTCTTTTAAAGCATTTTCTACTTCTCTTAAAGGAGATTTAGAAGTGCTTACCAACACCATCTGACTGTCTTCTCCGTGCTCTGCTTGTGACAATAAATCTGCCGCAATAAAAGCAGGATTGGCAGTTTTATCTGCTACTACCAATAATTCTGACGGTCCGGCCGGCATATCTATTACAATATTATAGTTGGTTGCAAGTTGTTTGGCAGCAGTTACGTATTGATTACCCGGACCAAGAATTTTATAGACTTTCGGGATGCTTTTTGTTCCAAAAGTTAAAGCTGCGATAGCTTGAATACCGCCGACTTTATAGATTTTTGTGATGCCACAAAGTTTTGCTGCGTAAGTAATTTCTGGCGCTAATTTTCCTTTTTTATTGGGCGGACTAACCAAAATAATTTCTTTGCAACCGGCAATTTGCGCAGGAATTCCCAACATTAAAACACTACTAAATAAAGCTGCACTACCACCAGGAATATATAAACCAACTTTTTGAATTGGTTTTTTCTCTTGCCAACAAACTACGCCAGGCATTGTCTCTACTTCTACTTTATTTGTTTTTTGTGCTTTGTGAAAGGTTTCAATATTTTTATAAGCAACTTCTATGGCGTTTTTAAATTCTTTGCTAAGGTATTTTTCGCTTTCTTGAATTACTTCCGTATTAACGGAAAAACCTTCTAAACGCACGCCGTCAAAAAGTTCTGTATATTTTACAACGGCTTTGTCTCCCTTGGCTTTTACTTCGTTAAAAATAGTTGTTACCAAAGGTATCAATTTACTTAAATCTTGCTCTGGACGTTGGATTAATTCCGTAAAGCTTTCTGTACTAGGATTGTTATAAATTTTCATTTAGCGTACCATTTTTTCTATTGAACTTACCAAAATGCCCTCTGCACCGGCTTTTTTTAGATCGTTTATTACATTCCAGAAATCTTCTTCTGCCACTACAGAATGCAAAGAACTCCAGCCTTCTTGCGCCAAAGGAAGCAAGGTTGGACTTTTTATACCCGGTAGAAGCTTTATTATTTGATCTATTTTTTGGTTTGGAACATTGAGCAAAATGTATTTGTAATTACGCGCATTTAAAACCGATTCTATTCTAAAAACCAGTTGCGTAAGAATGGGTTGAAGTTTTGCAGGAATAGTTGGAGAAGCCACTAAAACGGCTTCGCTTTTGAGAATAGTATAAAGGGTTTTAAATTGTTTTTAAATAGCGTGTTTCCACTAGACACAATATCTACAACTGCATCTGCCAACCCAATATTAGGTGCAATTTCTACAGAACCACTAATAGTGTGCAAATCTGCTTTTATATTTTCTTTTTCTAAGAAATCTTTTACGGTATTAGGATAAGAAGTAGCAATTTTTTTAGTGTTGAGATCTTGTAATTCCGTAAAGTTTTGCTCTTTAGGAATAGCAACACATAAACTGCATTTAGAAAAACCCAATTGCAATAATACGGGGAGTTGCAGTCTATTTTCTACCAATAGATTCTCTCCAAAAATTCCTATATCTACAACGCCATCGTTCACGTATTGCGGAATATCTCCGTTGCGTAGGTATAAAATTTCTAACGGAAAATTTTTTGCGCTAGCCTTTAATTGGTCTTTAGATTTCTCTAAAACAATACCGGCATCTTGCAAAATTTGTAAAGAATCTTCGTGTAATCTACCGGACTTTTGTACAGCAATTTTTAATCTTTTTGACATTTGATTTTAAAATTGTGTTTGAGTAACCCGGCAAGAATCCATCAAAAAACCCGCTTAAATTACTCAAACGGGTTTAGGTTTTATATTAGGTTTTTGTACCACATATCATCGCCTGCTCGCTCGAGTGCAAGAAGAATGATGATGATGTACAGAGTTTTTTCTCATAATGCAGACAAAACTAAAGTAAGAAAATAAATCTTACAACTTTTTTGTGACTTTTTTATGCTATTGATTTCCTAAGATAATTGGCATACCCTCTTTTCCGGTACCAATAATTACTGTTTTGGCGTTGTTAGATTTAGAAAGTTCTATGGTAGCCTGAATACCTTTTTCCTGCAAAACTTTATCGGTTAACGATTTGCTTAAAATCGTGTTTGCACGCGCTTTTCCTTCTGCTTCAATTCTTTGTCTTTCTGCTTCCTTTTGCGCTTTTGTAAGTCTAAATTCGTACTCTAAAGACTCTTGTTCTTGTTTTAACTTACGCTCTATTGCATCTTTAATGGTTGGCGGTAAAGAAATATCACGTACCAAAATTTCGTTTACTTGCACATATTGACTGTCAAGCAAATCTTGTGTTTCTTCTAACATTTCTTGCTGAATTGCTTCTCGTTTACTGGCATATAACTGCTCCGGACTATAACGCCCCACTACCGCTCTTGCCGCAGAAAGTACAGCTGGTTTAAGTAATCTTTGAATATACTTTTCTCCTTTTTCGCGATGCAATTTCCCTAAACTCTCATAAGTAGGTTGAAACCAGGTAGAAGCGTCTAATTTAATTTCCAGACCATTAGAGCTTAAAACTTGCATTCTATCATCTATGGTTTGCTGTCTTACTTCATAAACAAAAACATCGTTCCAAGGTGCAACAAAATGAAAACCTTCATTCATTGGAGGTTGATCTGTAACTACTCCGCCGCCAAAAGTTTTGTATAAAACTCCTGCTTCTCCGGAACCAATAGTGACCGTAGATTTAAAAATTATTATTATGATTATAATACCTGCAAAAATAGCAGGTAAAGCAATTTTAGGTAAATTATTCATAGTGGTTATTTTAAATTAATCCGTTATATTTTCTTATAAACCATTCGGTACTTAAGCAGGCTATAATTATGGCTAAAAGATAATACCAATCTATTAAAGATGCTTTTTTAATTTCTTCTTTTTGTACAGCTTGGTATTTTTTATCGTTTATTAGATGTTTTATTAAATTGTCTACTGAATTGGGATAGTAAAGCGAATCTGCAATTTTTCTAAAACCTTGTGTATTAGCAGAAAAAAACTGTTTTTCTACATCAAAATCTACAATACTAAAACTTCCTTTTTTACTAATTGGTTTATTTTTTATCGAAACTGTAAAGTTATATTCTCCCGGTTGCAAATTGCTCAAATCTACTAAATAAGTCTTGTTTTGTAAAATAAAAGGTACGTTCGTTTCTTGCGAAGTATTTTTATTTTTAAGCTCTATTTGCAAAGTGGCGCGTGGGTCAAAAACGTAATTTTTATCAAAGTAATCTGCTTGTAGAAGTATTGGCTCGCCAGAGTTATAAAAGTTTTCGTAAGCTAGCTGTAATCGGGAGCGTTTGGTATTAGAAGCTAAAAATTGAAAAAGTTTTCCCGTAAAGCCATCAAAAGTTTCAAAACTATCGTTATCTCTAAAATTTTTTGCACGCCACTGCCAGATATTTTCGCCAAATAAATAAGCACGTCTAACATTATTATCTTCTACAACACTTAAAAATGCATTTTGAGTTTCTATACTATTGACCTTTTGGTATAGCAAATCTTGGTGTGCTTTTTTAAAAGTCACTTCCCCAAAATTATCGCTCAATGGCGGAAAATCATCAAACCCAATATTATCAAACTGAAAGCTTGAAAAGCTGTTGTTATAGATTGGTAAATAATTTTCTGTTTGTGTGCTTATTTCTTTTTGAAAATCGTCTTGTATTTTATTTAAAAAAGAATAATCTGTTTTAGGACCGGTAATGGTAAAAGTTGGCAAATTAAAAGCTTCTATTTTTTTATAAACTTCTTTAAAATCTGCACCGGGTTGGTATAAAATTACCAACTGATAGTTGCTATAATCTATTGCATCTGTTGGGGTTTTAAGGTCTACTTGGCGCTGCTTATTTTGTAATATACTTTTCTTAATTGCGCCAACATCCGGATGCGGAAAAGCGCTTAACAATAGAATTTGTGTGCTTTCATCAACTACTTCTATAACAAAAGGTTGTTGATTGTTCTCTGTGTTTTTTTCGTTTGGTAAAGTCTCTATTTCAGCTGTATAGGTTTTTAAACCAACGCTTTTTGCCGGTAAATGCGTTTGAATAACTTCTGCGCGTTTATTTGGTCCCAGATTAAGTTTCTGCTGAAAAACGGTAGTTTGACCTAATTTTATACGAAAATTAGAATTTACAGATTTCTCTCCGTTATAATTTATAAATACTTCTACCGGAAATTTATTATCCAGAAAAGCAAATTTATTGGCATTAATGCGTTTTATCTGCAAATCTTGATAGCTTGTTGTATCGCCTAAAACTATTGGAAAAATAGTAGATTTATATTTTTTGGCTTCAAAAATAAAATCACTACCATAAGTGGGGTTACCATCTGAAATTATGATTGCCGGAGCGTTTTCTTTTCCGTAAAGGGCATTTAAATTTTTAAAAAGAGCGTGTAGATTCGTTTGGCTTCCGCGGAAGCTTAAACTATTATATTGTTTAAAATTAGCGTCAAATTGAAAACTCTGTAAAGAAAATTTTTCTTTTAGATTTTTGTTAGAACGTATTTGTTGAAAAATATTTTCAGCTGTTTCTGTTTTCTTAAAAGCACTTATAGAAGAAGAATTGTCTACCACTACTGCCAAATTTGGCTTTTCTATAGTATAACTTTTTTGGTTAAACTGCGGATTTATAAGCAGTAAAAAAACAGCAAAATAAGTGAGTGTTCTTAAACCTAATAAAACCACCCAATTCTTTTTTTGTTTGGTATTCTTTACGGAAAAATATTGCAATCCTGCCAAAAGAATGGCAACTACAAAAGCGGTAATTAATAGTAGAACAAGATTTATGCTCATATAGAAAACTAGGAAAAGATTGTAAACGACCCACAATCATATTGGTTGCAAGATACAATATTCTTGCACTTGCAACCAATAGATAATAGCTTTAAACAATTAAAACGAAATTAATTTTTGGCAAGCTAATTACAGAAAAATAAAACGATAATTTAACGTATATATTTTTCCGTAAAGAAATTACTATTTTAAGTTAGCATACCGCCATCTACGTTTAAGACTTGACCGGTAATGTATGCGCTCAAATCACTTCCTAAAAACGCACATGCATTGGCAACGTCTTCTGGATTGCCACCACGTTTTAACGGAATAGCTTTGCGCCAACCTTCTACGGTTTTTTCGTCTAATTTGTCTGTCATTTCTGTTTCTATAAATCCGGGAGCAATTACGTTGCATCTAATATTTCTAGAGCCCAATTCTAAGGCAACAGATTTTGAAAAACCAATCATACCAGCCTTGGAAGCAGCATAATTTGCTTGGCCTGCATTTCCTTTTACACCAACTACAGAGCTCATATTTACAATGCTACCTTTACGCTGTTTTAGCATCGTGCGCTGCACTGCTTTGGTCATATTAAAAATAGATTTTAGGTTTACCTCTATAACTTTATCAAAATCTTCTTCAGACATACGCATCAACAAATTATCTTTGGTAATACCTGCATTGTTTACCAAAATATCTATGCTAGAAAAGTCTTTCGTAACATCTTCAATAAGTTTCTGGGCTTCTTCAAAACTTGCGGCGTTGCTTTTATACGCTTTAGCTTTTATTCCTTTTTGGGTTAGCTCTTTTTCTAAACTTTCTGCTGCCTCTACAGAGGAGCTATAAGTAAAAGCTACATTTGCACCGTGGTTGGCAAAAACTTCTGCTATGCCTTTTCCGATGCCGCGACTAGCGCCGGTTATTATTGCGTTTTTTCCTTCTAAGAGTTTCATAATTTATTGGGTTATTTTTGCATTCTTTTGTTCAAATATAAGCATATAGCTTTAGCTAAACCATAAAAAAACCTTCTGAAAAGCTCAGAAGGTTTTTTGTTTTATTACGAAAAAGAGATTATGCACAAATTTCGGCAACTTTTTTACCGATTTCTGCCGGAGAATCTACTACATGAATTCCGTTCTCTTTTAAGATTTTTTTCTTTGCTTGCGCAGTATCTTCGCTACCGCCTACAATTGCGCCGGCGTGACCCATTGTTCTTCCTGCCGGTGCAGTTTCTCCCGCAATAAATGCTACAACCGGTTTTTTAGAACCGCTTTCTTTATACCATTTTGCAGCGTCTGCTTCTAATTGACCGCCAATTTCGCCAATCATAACTACACATTCTGTTTCTTCGTCGTTAATTAATAACTCTACAGCTTCTTTTGTGGTTGTCCCGATAATTGGGTCGCCACCAATACCAATAGCTGTGGTAATTCCTAAACCTTCTTTTACTACTTGGTCTGCAGCTTCATAGGTTAAGGTACCGGATTTTGATACGATTCCTACTTTTCCTTTTTTGAATACAAAGCCAGGCATAATACCTACTTTAGCCTCTTCCGGTGTAATAACGCCAGGACAGTTAGGGCCAATTAATCTACAATCTTTATCTTTTATATAATCTGCAGTTTTTATCATATCTGCAACAGGAATACCTTCAGTAATAGTAATAATTACTTTTATTCCTGCGTTTGCAGCTTCCATAATTGCATCTGCGGCAAAAGCCGGTGGTACAAAAATAATAGAGGTATCTGCGTTAACTTCTTTTACCGCTTCTTCTACCGTATTAAAAACAGGTTTACCCAAATGCTTTTGACCTCCTTTTCCCGGAGTTACGCCACCAACTACATTTGTTCCGTAGTCTATCATTTGTTCGGCGTGAAAAGTACCTTCACTACCGGTAAAACCTTGTACAATTATTTTTGAATTTTTATCGACTAAAACACTCATAATTTTCTCTTGATTTATTGCCTTACAAAGGTAAATTTTTTAAATAGGTTGGCTAAATTATTTTCTTATTTTTTTATTAAATTAAAACAGGTTGGTCACGTCCTCTTCGCCCGGCTGGCTCATTACAAAACCTTTGTATAATTTTTGATCTTTAATTTCCCAAATTGCAATAAAATGAGCAATAGGAATATCTTCATCTGGTTCTTCTATAGTATTTGCAGTGTAACTAAACCGTATGGTTACAAAATTATTTTCCTGCAACAGGTGAGTAACTTCGCAATTTAAGGCTTCAAAAGATTTTCCCATCTCTGTAGCCATTGCAGCAAACTCGTTATAGTTTAGCACGTTGTGACCAGCGCTGCTACTCCAATTTACAATTACCTTTGGGTGTAAATAGGTTTCTAATTGCGTTGTATCTTTATAAAAATCAGATTCAAAAAAATTTTTGACCAGGTTTTTTTCTTCTATGCTCATACAATATTATGTTTTTTAAGCAATGCGGGAATACGTTTTAGCATTGCTGCTTCTTTAAACATTTTCCTTGCTTCTTGCGCAGGAGAACCATAATAGGTTGTGTCTCCTACTAAATTTTTACTAATGCCGGATTGTGCCAAAATAATAGCTTTCTTGCCAATAACTACATCGCTTCTTATGCCAACTTGACCCCAAATAGTTACCTCATTTTCTATAACAACGCAACCGGCAATTCCCGTTTGCGAGGCAATAAGGCATTTTTCACCTATAACAGTATCGTGACCAACTTGTACTTGGTTGTCTATTTTGGTACCGGCTTTAATTGTAGTATCGCCACTTACGCCTTTATCTATTGTGCACGCAGCGCCCAATTCTACATCGTTTTCTATAACTACGCGTCCGCCGGACTTTAACTTATCAAACTCGCTAGGTCTATTTTTATAATAAAAAGCATCTGCCCCAATAACGGTATTGGCGTGAATAATCACATTATCGCCAATAATAGAATTGTCGTATATACTTACGTTAGAATGAATACGGCAGTTTTTACCAATTTTTACGTTATTACCAATAAAAACATTGGGTTGCAAATGCGTGTTCTCTCCAATTTCTGCCGAAGAAGCAATAGCTTTATCTGCTTTTTCAAAAGGTTTGAAATAAGTGGTAAGTTTATTAAAATCTGTAAACGGATCTTCACTTATCAATAAAGCTTTACCTTCCGGTTTTTCTACTTTTTTATTGATTAGTATTACGGTCGCAGCCGAATTTAATGCTTTGTCGTAATACTTAGGGTGGTCTACAAAAACAATATCGCCATTTTGCACAACATGAATTTCGTTCATACCGTAAATAGGAAAATCATCTTCTCCTACATATTCGATATCGAGAATTGTTGCAATTTGCTTTAAAGTATGCTTTTGGGGAAATTGCATGCAAACTATTCTTTTAAGCGTTCTTTGTAGGTGCCTTTTTCTGTTTCTACTCTAATTTTATCTCCTTCATTAATAAATAAAGGCACGTTTACTTCTGCTCCCGTTTCTACCGTTGCAGGCTTGGTTGCATTGGTTGCTGTATTGCCTTTAACCCCCGGTTCTGTATGGGTTACTTCTAAATCTACATTAGCGGGCATTTCTACAGATAATGGCGAGTCGTCTTCTGTGTTTATTAAAACCGTTACAATTTCACCTTCTTTCAGTAAACCCGGCGTATCTAAAGCTGCTTCTACCAGTCTAATTTGTGAGTAATCTTCTGTATTCATAAAATGATAGAAGTCTCCGTCTTGATATAAAAACTGAAATTTGTGCGTTTCTACCCGCACTTCGTCAATTTTATGCCCTGCCGAAAAGGTGTTTTCTAAAGTTTTACCAGTGGTAACACTCTTTAATTTTGTACGCACAAAGGCAGGTCCTTTTCCCGGTTTTACGTGTAAAAATTCTATAATTTTATAAATATCGTGGTTGTACCGAATGCACAAGCCTTTTCTAATATCGCTAGTTGTTGCCATAAGTTTAATTAATTTGAAAAATATCCCTTCATTATACCACGTCTGGAGTCTTTGATAAACTGAAGAATATCATCTCGCTCCGGCGTAGCTTCCATCTCTGCTTCTATAATGGTAATTGCTTGGGAATTATTATAATTTTTTTGGTATAAAATTCTGTAAATGTCTTGAATTTCCCTAATCTTTTCGGTAGAAAAACCTCTTCGGCGAAGACCAATAGAGTTTATTCCTACATAAGAAAGTGGTTCTCTTCCTGCTTTAACAAAAGGAGGTACATCTTTTCTTACCAAAGAACCACCGGTTATAAAAGCGTGACTGCCAATTTTACAAAATTGTTGTACGGCCGTCATCCCTGCAAGGATAACGCTCTCTCCCAAAGTGATATGACCGGCAAGTGTGCTGTTATTAGAAAAAATACAGTTATCGCCCACTATACAATCGTGTGCAACGTGGCAATAAGCCATAATCCAACAGTTTTTCCCGATAACGGTTTTCATTCTATCGGTTGTACCGCGATTAATGGTTACACATTCTCTTATAGTGGTGTTATCGCCAATAATGGTTACGGTTTCTTCGTCTTTAAATTTTTTATCTTGTGGAATTGCAGAAATTACTGCTCCGGGAAAAATGTTTACGTTTTTACCAATTCGAGCGCCTTCCATAATGGTGACGTTAGAACCAATCCAACTTCCCTCGCCTATTTCCACATCGTTGTGAATAGTAGTAAAGGGTTCTATAACCACATTTTTAGCTATTTTTGCGCCCGGGTGGACGTAGGCTAAAGGTTGATTCATATTTAGGATTCTTTAGATTTTACAATTTGTGCCATCAATTCTGCTTCGGCACATAGTTTTCCGTTTACAAATGCTTGGCCTTGCATATGGCAAATACCACGCCTAATTGGTGAAATTAAATCACATTTAAAAACCAAGGTATCTCCCGGCACTACTTTTTGTTTGAATTTTACCTTATCTATTTTCATAAAATAGGTTAGGTAATTTTCGGGATCGGGAACGGTACTTAATATAAGAATACCACCGGTTTGTGCCATTGCTTCTACAATTAAAACGCCCGGCATTACCGGAGCTCCGGGAAAATGACCGCGAAAAAAATCTTCGTTCATTGTCACGTTTTTGCTTCCTATAACGTGACTATCTGTAAGTTCGAAAATTTTATCTATTAATAAAAAAGGCGATCTATGCGGAAGCATTTTCATAATTTGGTTAACATCCATAATCGGATTTTGCTCCAAATCTACTTTAGGCACTTTATTACGCTTTTCTATCTTAATGCGTTTTGCCATTTTTTTGGCAAATTGTGTATTTATACTATGCCCGGGTTTATTAGCTATTACCTTCCCTTTAATTCTAGTACCAATTAAAGCTAAGTCTCCTATTACATCTAGAAGTTTATGGCGCGCAGCTTCGTTAGGGTAATGCAAGGTAAGATTGTCTAAAATACCATTTGGTTTTACCGCAATATGATCTTTGTTAAAGGCTTTACGGAGTTTTTCCATCGTATCTTCAGACAATTCTTTGTCTACATACACTATGGCATTATTTAAATCTCCACCGCGTATCAAACCATTTTCTAACAACATTTCCAGTTCGTGCAAAAAGCTAAATGTGCGCGAGTCTGCAATTTCTTCTTTAAACTGCGACAAGTTTTTGATAGAAGCGTTTTGTGTACCCAAAACTTTTGTACCAAAGTCTACCATTGTGGTAACTTGATAATTCTCTGCGGGCATTAAAATTAATTCGCTTCCTGTTTCTTCGTCTGCAAAAGAAATAACTTCGGTAACCTCATATTCTTCTCTTTCGCTCTCTTGTTCTTCATAACCTGCTTCTTCTAAAGCTTCTACAAAAAACTTAGAAGAACCATCCATTATTGGCGGTTCTGCTTGGTCTAATTCTATAAGAACATTGTCTACTTCCATACCTACACAAGCAGCCAAAACGTGCTCACAGGTTTGAATGTAAACGCCATTTTTTTCTAAGGTAGTACCACGTTGGGTATCCACAACATAATTTGCATCTGCCGGTATAACAGGAGAACCTTCTAAATCTGTACGTTTAAAAGCATAACCGTGATTTTCTTCTGCAGGTTTAAAGGTAAGCGTAACCTGCTTGCCACTGTGCAAACCAACTCCTTTTAAGGAGATTTCTCTTTTAATGGTTTTTTGCTTTGGACTATTTTTAGCCATTTTTATTTAGCTTTATCAAGTTTGTTAAGTTTACTAACAATTTTAGGTAAATTTCTAAAGTGAACATAAGATTTATTAAAAGCGGTGTACGAAAAGGAAGGAGAACCTTGCAGCTTTTCATCGTCTTTTACATTTTTACCAATGCCGGATTGCGCTTGTATTTTTACACGATTACCAATAGTAATATGTCCCGCAATACCAACTTGCCCACCAATAACACAATTTTTGCCAATCTTTGTAGAACCGGCAATACCGGTTTGGGCAGCAATTGCTGTATGTTCGCCAATTTCTACATTATGGGCTATTTGTATTTGGTTATCTAATTTTACACCTTTTTTAATTCGGGTAGAGCCTAGAGTTGCCCTGTCTATAGTGGTTCCTGCGCCAATATCTACAAAATCTTCTATAACCACATTACCTATTTGCGGCACTTTTTGGTATTCTCCTTTTTCATTCGGCGTAAAGCCAAAACCGTCTGCGCCAACAATTACACCACTATGAATGATACAATAATTGCCAACTTCTGATTCTGAATATATTTTTGCTCCGTTAAAAATTAGGGTATTGTCGCCTATGACCACATTATCTCCTATATAGGTATGCGGATAAATTTTTACGTTATGACCAATTTTTACATTTTCTCCTATATAAGCAAAAGCGCCAATGTAAGCGTTTTCTCCAATGCTGGCAGATGCCGAAACAAAGCTAGGTTGCTCTACTCCTTTTTTATCTAATTTAATTTGGTTGTAATACTCTAATAAGGTTGTAAAAGCTTTATAAGCATCTTTTACCCTTATTAAAGTAGTGTCTACATC
Organism: uncultured Mesonia sp.; assembly: GCA_947494545.1. Lineage (GTDB taxonomy): Bacteria > Bacteroidota > Bacteroidia > Flavobacteriales > Flavobacteriaceae > Mesonia. The sequence continues at coordinate 16,598 of CANLVH010000003.1, forward strand.
CTGACTTAATTTAAAATCTTCATCTATTATGCAAATAGAAGCTTGGGTCTGGTATATATAGTCTGTGTATTTAGGATTGGATAAGAAGGTAAGGCTACCTTTGGTGCCTTCTTCAATTTTAGACAAAGTAGAAACTTCGGCGTCTTGATTTCCTTCAATTTTTCCGTCTAAGATATCTGCTATTTGTTTTGCTGTAAATTTCATTCTGACAAAAATAGAAAAATTTGTTAATATTTTGCTTTCGGATAGCAGATATAATATTTTAATACCGGATTGGATAATGCTTCCAGGTTTAATTGGTCAGATGCTTTTATTACATCTGTCAACTTTCCGTTTTTGTGTAAAATATTGATATTCTGAATCTTATTATCGTATGCCAAGTTACTAACCTCGCCCTGAAAAACAAAATAGGAGGCTTCGTAATTGGTTAAATTATACTTCTCTTTTACTTCTTCTGTTTTTTGAGCTATTGTTTTAGGGTCTATTGGTCTTTTTTTGAGTTTTACCTTCAGTAAATTTCTATTAATTACCATACTGCAAAGCTCGCTCAAGACAAAATCATCGCAATACACCCATTCTTTCATGGCAGAAACAATGTCATAATCATCTAATTTGCTGAAAGTATCTAATACCTTATCGGAAAACTTTTCTAAAGTTATTTTATTGTTTAAAAAGAAAGAAAGCGCTCTACTAGCTTTTAATTTTACGCCGTCATCAGTAAGTTCTTTGGCGCGTTGCAACACACGAATAAGCAATTGCTCTGCCCCAAGCCCGGTTTTGTGCAAATAAACTTGCCAATACATCAAGCGGCGCGCTACCAAAAATTTTTCTACGGAATAAATTCCTTTTTGTTCTACTACCAACTTATCATTCACTACGTTAAGCATGGTAATTAGGCGTTCGCTGTTTATATTTCCTTCGGCTACACCGGTATAAAAACTATCACGTTTTAAATAATCTAAACGATCTATATCTAATTGACTTGCTATTAGCTGCTGAAAAAACAATCGCGGATATTCTCCTTTAAAAATCTGGATTGCCAACGTTAAACTTTGGTTAAATTCATGGTTGAGTTTTTCCATAAATTTTAACGAAATGTGCTCATGACTCACTCCGCTTACAATACTATGCTCCATAGCATGAGAAAAAGGACCGTGCCCAATATCATGTAATAAAATAGCAATAAGCAAAGCTTCTTCTTCTTCCTTAGAAATCTTAACCCCTTTAAAACGAAGCACTCCCAAAGCTTTTCGCATTAAATGCATGCAACCCAAGGCGTGATGAAAACGGGTGTGTTGCGCTCCAGGATAGACCAGAAAAGACATTCCCATTTGTGAGATTCTGCGTAATCTTTGAAAGTATGGATGCTCTAAAATATCAAAGATCCGCTCGTTAGGAATGGTAATAAATCCGTAAATTGGATCGTTTAATATTTTAAGTTTGTTAGGTTTATTCAAATCATTAATTTAATTAGAAAAACAAATATACATATATGAATAACATCAAAGTACTTTGGGTAGATGACGAAATAGATTTATTAAAGCCACATATTCTATTTTTAGAAAAAAAAGGCTACACGGTCACTACGTGCCGAAGCGGTTCTGAAGCCATAGAAGAAATAGAAAAGCAAAATTTTGATATTGTTTTCTTAGATGAAAATATGCCTGGACTCACAGGTCTGGAAACTTTGGCCGAATTAAAAGCCAAACAAGCTAATTTGCCGGTGGTAATGATAACGAAGAGTGAGGAAGAGTACATTATGGAGGAAGCAATTGGTTCTAAAATTGCCGATTATCTGATTAAACCGGTAAACCCTAACCAAATTTTGCTGAGCTTAAAAAAGAATTTAGACCATTCTCGTTTAGTTTCCGAAAAGACAACATCGAGCTACCAACAAGAATTTAGAAAAATTGCTATGGATTTAGCTTCCGTTAACTCTTGGAAAGCTTGGGCAGAGTTGTACCAAAAATTGGTTTATTGGGAAATTCAGCTAGAAAATATTGAAGATAGCGGGATGTTTGAAATTTTAGAATCGCAAAAAACCGAAGCCAATACAGAGTTTTGTAAATTTATTGAAAAGAATTATGCCTCTTGGTTTGAAAAAGATGCCGATGCTCCTACTATGTCGCATACCTTATTTAAAGATAAAGTTGTACCGCAACTCAGCAAAGAACAACCTACACTTTTGGTAGTGATAGACAATTTGCGTTATGACCAATGGCGTGCATTTGAGCCAATTGTAAACAATTATTTTAAAAAAGAAAAGGAAGAAGCTTTTTATAGCATTTTACCTACCGCAACCCAATATGCAAGAAATGCTATTTTCTCCGGATTGATGCCGGCAGATATGGAAAAACTACACCCCAATTTATGGTTAAACGATACCGACGAAGGCGGCAAAAATATGCACGAGGAAGAATTTCTTCGAGCCCAAATGAAACGTTTAGGACTAGATTATAAAGTTGAATACCACAAAATTACCAGCTTAAAAAACGGTAAAAAACTGGTAGACAATTTTAAAACCTTAAAAGAAAACGACCTGAATGTTGTGGTATATAATTTTGTAGATATGCTTTCGCACTCCAAAACAGAAATGGAGGTTATAAAAGAGTTGGCCTCTACAGATAAATCCTACCGCTCATTAACAGAAAGCTGGTTTAAAAACTCGCCTTTGTTAGAAATGCTACAGCAAGCACAGCAATTAGGTTTTAAAGTAATTATAACGACAGACCACGGCACGATAAATGCTAAAAACCCTTCTAAAGTAATTGGCGACAAAAACACCAGTTTAAATTTACGCTATAAAACCGGTAAAAGTCTTACCTACGAAAATAAAGATGTGGTAGCAGCAAAAAATCCTAAAGACTTTCATTTACCAAGTATAAATATGAGCAGTTCTTTTATTTTTGCTAAAGGCGATTTGTTTTTTGCTTACCCGAACAATTATAACCATTACGTGGGTTACTACAGAAACACCTACCAACACGGCGGCGTTTCTTTAGAAGAAATGATTATTCCTTTTACTGTTTTAAATCCGCGTTAAAATGAACTCTATTACCTATACAATAGAAGAATTACCCAAAGTGGCTAAAGAAATCTTAAACGCAGATAAAAGCAATTGTTTGCTATTTTATGGCGATTTAGGCGCAGGCAAGACCACGTTAATAAAAGAAATTGTAAAACAGCTAGGCAGTACAGACCGGGTTTCTAGTCCTACTTTTTCTTTGGTAAACCAATACGAAGCTAAAGAAAACACAATTTTTCATTTTGATTTTTACCGAATTGAAGACGAAGAAGAAGCTTACGATATAGGTTTTGAAGAATATTTAGACACCAACGCCTATAAATTGATAGAGTGGCCGGAAAAAATTAAAAATTTATTACCCGAAAATTGTACCGAAATAGAAATAACAAAAACCACAGAAAACAAGAGAACTCTTAAATTACTGCGGTAAACACATTAGTTAAATTTAACATTTCACTAAAAGTAAGCATATATAAAATTTTGAAAACCTGCATTTTACAAAATAAAAGTTTGCAAATGTACGGCAAAGAAAATTAATTTTTTTAACAAATTTCTTTATAGGTTTGTATCAACATTTAATCAAAAAAACAATTTTACAAACACAAAATTTTATTATTATGAACGCAAAAAATCTTATATTCGTTTTCGCAATTATTGGTTTAATCGGAATTTTTTCAGCATCTTGCCTACCCCAACTAGATGAAAACACACAAGACGAACAAAATATCGCAAAAGTCGACATCAGAAAAGACGAAATCATCGTACCTACTAACGGGTAGTATTATCGCCTTTTTAATTGCGATTACCCCTTATATATATTATTTATACAAAAGTTTCCCGGAAACAGACACCTGGGAAACTTTTTTATTTACATACCAAACAACTTATTATAAAAGAATATATATTCTAGCGTGGACTTTTATGGGTAAATTTATACCCTTATATCTTTTAACCATCTGGTTTCTTACTTGCAAACATTGGTGGTATCACGTACTTCTTATACCAATTGGAATGTATTTGTTTCAGTTAATAAGCGTATTAAACGATGATTTTTCGTACTTTGACGTTGTAGAAATTTGGTATCTCATTCCATTGATGGCCATTATTGTTCCTTTGGTATATCTTATTCGCGCCCGACTATCTACCAGCCTTTCGGGGAACGATTTAAAAGAATTTGAAAAAGAACTCGGGCAGAAAAAAGGTTTTTTTCAGCAAATAAAAGACTTGTTCAATTAAGTTTTTAAAAAGGTTTGTTGCAAGTATTTTTTTTAGTTACTTTATTGTTCAATTCATAGATTATGAGCAAACCTTCTACACCATTTAGCCACGCCGAATTGCTTCCGCAGGAAGAAACCTTAGAAATACAAAAATCTAAAGGAAAGTTATTTATAGGTTTACCCAGAGAAACTTCTTACCAAGAAAAAAGAGTTTGCTTAACGCCAGATGCAGTTGCAGCAATCACGGCTCACGGGCATAGAGTTTTGATAGAAAGCAAAGCCGGAAAAGACGCCAATTTTACAGATCACGATTATAGCGAGGCCGGCGCAGAAATCACTAAAGAAACAGCCAAAGTTTTTGCTTGTCCTATTATTTTAAAAGTAGAGCCGCCTTCTAAAAAGGAGTTAGATCTTATGAATCCGCAAACTACGCTTATCTCTGCTTTGCAACTCAAAACACAAGACAAAAGTTACTTTCAACAATTGGCAGAAAAGCGTATTACCGCTCTAGCATTTGAATTTATTAAAGACGAAGACGGCACTTATCCTGCGGTACGCGCACTAAGCGAAATTGCCGGAACAGCCTCTATTTTAATAGCTTCAGAAATTTTATCGAGCGAAAAAGGTAGCGGACTAATGTTTGGCAATATAAGCGGCGTGCCGCCGTTAGAAGTGGTTATTTTAGGCGCCGGTACGGTAGGAGAATTTGCCGGGCGCGCCGCTTTAGGACTTGGGGCAAGCGTAAAGTTTTTTGACAATTCGTTAACCAAACTGCGTAATATTCAAAGCAATTTGGCCAAACCTTTATACACGTCTACCCTGCAACCCAAAACTTTATTAAAAGCTTTAAAACGGGCAGATGTAGTAATTGGAGCCGTACGCGGCAATAATAGAGCTCCCATAATTGTTTCGCAAACTATGGTAGAAAATATGAAAAAAGGCGCGGTAATTATAGATGTAAGTATAGATATGGGCGGTTGTATAGAAACTACCGAAATTACTACACACGATACACCAACCAAAAATAAGTACGGCGTGATTCATTATGGGGTTCCTAACATTCCGTCAAAATATCCAAGAACTTCCTCATTATCAATCAGTAATATTTTTACACCTTATCTTTTGCATATTGGGGAAGAAGGCGGCTTAGAAAACACCTTGCGTTTTGACCGTGGTTTACGAAATGGATTGTATTTTTACCACGGAATTTTAACCAATAAATCGGTAGCAGATTGGTTTGATTTGCAATACCGCGATATTAATTTGCTTATATTTTAATATGAAATTTATTTACAGACTCGCTTATTACCTTGGCGGATTTTTTTTAGGAATAATTATTCTTTTCTTTTTCCTTGGCGGAAAAAAAACATCTTGTGCCTATGGTCCAAATGCAAGAGTTTTAAAAAATATTCGTACCAAACCAATAGAATACTCTAGCGGTGCTGCTCTGTTTTTTAAGGAAAACCAGTTAGATTCTACAGACGTAGAAATTATTTTTACCGATGGTGATGTAGATTTCAGCAACAGCGAAACAAACGGAATAGATACTTGCAATACGTTTAGAATAGAGCACCAAATAAAAAATAAAAAAGAAATAAGAGTAAGGGTTTTAAATTGCGATAGTTTGGCAACCATAGAAAAGGCAGATTTTATTGAAAAATAAAAAGGCCTACCAATTTTATTCTGCCAATCTTTTTTTATTATTGTGGTTGTAAACCTTAACCTAGATTTGATTTTTAATTATGAAACGAGTTATAGTAGATTATAAAAAATTGACCCCCGAAATTTTAGGAATGCTGGTTGAAAAATATCCTGATGGTTATGACGATGACCATATTATTACCTTTAAAAACGCCAAAAACCAAACGGTAGAAGCTGTAGAAGTTAAAACAGATGATACGGTTTATTTGGTAAAAGTAAGTACGCGCCTAGAAGATACAATGGCGCAATATGATGAAGAAGATTATGAAGAAGAAGATTTAAACGCTCCTATTGTAGAAATACCGCCAAAAAACTTAGAAGAAGATATAGAGGAAGAAGACGAAGAAGAGGATGACGATTAATTACCGCCACCCTCTTTTTAAAATTTTATATATAAAAATCTGTTTATTCTAAGAAACTACTTCTGCATCTATAATAATAGAGTTTTCTTCTTTTTTCCAAACAAAAGTGTATAACCACATTAAAGTAAAGGTTGGAATTACATCTGTAACCGGTAAAATCTCTTCTATAAAAAGAATTACAGAAGCCATTTTTCCCTTTCTATTCGGGTACATTTCGCGCATCTTTTTTACAGCATAAGGCGCCCAAATAATATCTAAAAAAGGCCCAACCACCGGAATAAAAGAACTAAGCATACCTACTGTATCATAGGCTAAACCCCTTATTAAAAGTTTCCGTTTTATATTTTTCATAGGTTTGTTTTTTCTTAAAACTCCAAAAATCATTCCGAAAATTATAAAACTAAAACGCCGGTTTTAATTTATGCGAAAAAGATTCTTTTAATTTTTCTAATTTTGGATTTATAATAACCTGACAATAAGGTTGCTGCGGATTTCTATTATAAAAATTTCTATGTATTTCTTCGGCAGCATAAAATGCTTTTGCCGGGCTTATTTCGGTAACAATTTTATTATCGTAAATTTCTTGGTTTAATTTTTCTTTTACGCGTTCGGCTGTTTTTTGTTGTTCTTCAGTATGATAAAAAATCGCGCTGCGGTATTGTGGGCCAACATCGTTTTGCTGTCTGTTTAAGGTAGTAGGATCGTGTGTAGCAAAAAATACTTTTAAAATCTCTTCGTAACTGGTAATAACCGGATCAAATTTAAATTGAATTGCCTCTGCATGACCGGTTCTGCCCTGCACTACTTCGCGGTAAGGCGGATTTTTTATCACACCACCGGTAAAGCCGGAAATTATATCTTCTACACCTTCTAAACGCTGAAAAACAGCTTCTATACACCAAAAACAACCTGCTGCCAAAGTAGCGGTTTCCATTCTCTTTTCCATTTTTTATTTAAAGCTAAAAAAATAAAAAGCAGTATCCCAAAAATTAACGCTTATTAAGTAGAATTTCACAGTTTGCAAACTTTTGTAAAAGCTACCACGCCTAAATTTATTAAATTATATTTGCTGTCAAGAATTTTAATAAGTAAAATGCTATTTTAACGCGCCTTATTTTTAAGTAAACAGAAAAATTTTTCTATGATAATTGCCAAGAACATTCATAAATATTATGACGATTTACACGTTTTAAACAATGTAAATCTATCTATAAAAAAAGGTGAAGTAGTTTCTATTGTTGGTGCTTCCGGTGCCGGAAAAACTACCTTACTACAAATTCTTGGCACTTTAGATTATCCCGAAAAATCGCAACCGGGAGAGTTGAAAATTAACGGTTCTAGTATTTTTAAACTTTCTAAAAAAGAGCTCGCGCAATTTAGGAATAGGCATATTGGTTTTATTTTTCAGTTTCACCAACTTTTACCGGAGTTTACAGCTTTAGAGAATATTTGTATTCCGGCTTTTATTAACAAAACGCCTAAAGAAAAAGCAGAAAAACGCGCTTTAGAATTGTTAGATTTTCTTAACCTAAAACACCGTAAAGACCATAAACCTGCAGAATTAAGCGGCGGCGAACAACAACGCGTGGCAGTAGCAAGAGCTTTAATTAACAATCCTGAAATTATTTTGGCAGACGAACCATCGGGAAATTTAGATTCTGAATCTGCCGAAAATTTGCACGCTTTATTTTTCAGGCTTCGCGAAGAATTTGGTCAAACATTTATTATTGTTACCCACAACGAAGAATTGGCCAATATGGCCGACCGCAAATTAAGTATGGTTGATGGTACTTTTGTTTAAAGAAATTGGTAATTCTATATGACCCAACAAGAATTAAAAGAATTTTTAGATTTTCAAGTAGAGAAATACAACCAACCAGAGTTTATAGTTTCAGACCCAATTCAAATTCCGCATCTCTTTTCTAAAAAAGAAGACATAGAAATTGCCGGTTTTTTAACAGCTACCATTGCTTGGGGAAACAGAAAAAGCATCTTAAAAAACGCCAAGCAAATGATGCATTTGCTAGACGATAGTCCGTATGATTTTGTTATGCAACATCAAAAAAATGATGTAGACGCTTTACGCGGATTTGTTCATCGCACGTTTAACGCGACAGATTTTGCTTATTTTATAGAAGCTTTGCAACACATTTATAAAGAACATCAAGGTTTAGAAGCTATTTTTACCAATTACAGCACCAACGATTCTACGCAGCTTGCCATTCATCATTTTAAAAAACATTTTTTTGAATTGCCGCATTTAAAACGAACAGAAAAACACGTAAGCGATCCGCTAAAAAAATCTGCCGCCAAACGTATTAATATGTATTTACGCTGGATGGTAAGACAAGATAAAAAAGGCGTAGATTTTGGTTTATGGAAAGCCATTTCGCCAGCAGCTTTATCCTGTCCATTAGACGTGCATAGCGGAACTATTGCCAGAAAATTAGGCTTATTAAAACGTAAACAAAACGATGCCAAAGCGGTAAACGAGTTGGATAAAAGTCTTAGAAAGTTAGATGCAAAAGATCCTGTAAAATATGATTTTGCTTTATTTGGTTTAGGCGTTTTCGACGAATTTTAGCAAAAAACCGATACGTAAAAATACTAGCTGTCAAATACCGCTTTCAATTGGGTATTTTCTATATTTGAAAAAACTTTACACGAACTAATGCTGTTTAAACATCCGGAATTTTTATACGCTTTATTTTTATTGATAATTCCGATTATTATTCACTTTTTTCAGCTTCGTAAATTTAAAACCCAAGCTTTTACCAATGTTGCTTTTTTAAAGAAAGTAAAACTTCAAACCCGCAAGAGCTCTAAAATAAAAAAATGGCTGGTACTATTTACCAGAATGCTTTTATTTACCGCGGTAATTATCGCCTTTGCGCAACCTTATATTCCGGCCAGTCAAGAAGCTTTAAGAGAACAAGAACGTGTCATTTATTTAGATAATTCGTTTAGCATGCAACAAAAAAATGCAAAAGGTGTTTTACTAAAACAAGCTATACAAGAGTTGCTAAAAAACATTCCTAAAGAAGAAGAGTTTAGTTTACTTACCAACAATGCGGTATTTAAAAATGTTAAGCTTAACGAAATAAAAAACGAGCTATTACAAATAAATTATTCGCCGAAAGGCTTAAACTTAAAAACAGCTTATTTAAAAGCCGCGCAACTCTTTTCTGAAAATTCTGCAAGTAAAAAGAACTTTATAGCCATTTCTGATTTTCAGGAAATCAATTTGCAAGAAGATGTGCGTTTTAGTCCGCAGCACGAGGTAAATCTTATCCGGCTTTCTTCAGAAGAACAGCTGAATTTCTTGGTAAAAGACGCTAAAATTTCCACCGAAAATCCTTCTACTTATACGCTAAAAGTAAATTTAGAGGCTAACAAAAAAACCGAAAACACCGTTCCCGTAGGTGTTTATACCAAAAACGGACTATTTGCAAAAACCAGTGCCGCTTTCACCAAAACCGATACAGCTTCTGTGCATTTTAGTTTGCCAAAGACAGAATTTATAAACGCAAAAATTAGCATAGAAGATAAAGGTCTTACTTATGATAACAATTTTTATTTGAGCTTACCCAAAAACCGAGCTATAAAAGTTGGGGTTATTTCTAACAAAAACGATGCTTATTTAAAGAAGATTTTCGGGAAGAAAGACGCTTTTCAATTAGATTTATTCAGTTTAAATTCGGCTAATTACAGTGTTTTAGAAAAGGCAGATTTTATCGTTTTAAACGAGCTGGAAAACCTTCCCGCCTCTTTACGGAATTTACTACAAAACCACATAAAACAAAATGGTTCTTTAGCAATTATTCCTTCCGTAAAGGCAGATTTAAACGCTTATAATGAGCTGCTACAAAAATTGGGAGCAGGAAGATTTACAGAAGCTAGTGCTGAAGGTTTAAAAATTACCGACATAAAATTTTCGCATCCGTTATACAAAGGAGTTTTTAATAAAGAAGTGCGCAATTTTGAATATCCCGAGGTAAAAAAGCATTTTAACTATTCCGGTTACGGAAATACCATATTAAGCTACAATAACCAACAAGCATTTTTAAGCAATAGAGAAAACATTTATGTTTTTACCGCGCCAATTAGCGCGTCTAATTCTAACTTTAAACAATCGCCTTTAATCGTGCCGACCTTTTATAATATGGCAAAACAAAGTTTGGCTTTACCGCAATTATATTACACGCTAAACACTTTAAACAAAATAAGTATTCCGGTAAGTCTTGGGCAAGATGAAGTTTTAAAAATTGGCAAAGGAGAAGCAAATTTTATTCCGCGGCAGCAAAAATTTAACGAGCAAGTTACCATAGAATTAGAAGATTTTCCGGATACAGATGGTCATTATGCGGTAAAAAACAACGAACAAACTATAGAAAACCTGAGCTTTAATTACAGTCGGGAAGAAAGCAATTTAAAACCGGGAGATTTAAGTGTTTATAAAAATGCTGTTATTGGTAATTCTATAGAAAATTATTTTTCTGAAAGTATAAAGCAAAATCAAATTAACGCTCTTTGGAAATGGTTTGTTATTTTTGCTATAGGCTTTTTGTTACTAGAAGTTTTACTTTTAAAATTCTTAAAATAATCCAGCCATTATGAAACTACTCCTTAAAGCGGTACACATTATAGACCCGGGCGGCAAGCTGCATAAACAAACCAAAGATATTTTTATAGAAAAAGGTAAAATTGTAAAAATTGGCGACAAGCTTAATTTTAATGCAGACAAAACCGTTTCTATAGAAAATTTGCACGTTTCTAAAGGCTGGTTTGATAGCAGTATAAGTTTTGGCGAGCCCGGTTTTGAAGAGCGCGAAACTTTAGATAACGGTTTACGGGTTGCCGCAAAAAGTGGTTTTACCGCTATTGCGTTAAATGCCAATACCAAACCGGTGCCAGACAACAGCAGCGCAATTTCTTTTTTTAGGAATAAATCCGGTTTACACGGCGTTGGCCTTTACCCAAAAGGCGCGTTAAGCTTAGACGCAAAAGGAAAAGATTTGGCAGAATTATTTGATATGAGCAAAGCCGGAGCCGTAGCTTTTAGCGATTATAAAAAGCCGGTTAGCAACCCTAATTTGCTTAAAATTGCTTTACAATATGCACAAGGTTTTGATGCTTTGGTTGCCTCCTACCCGCAAGAAAATGCCATTGCCACAAACGGTTTGGTGCACGAAGATACGATGAGTACGCATCTTGGTTTAAAAGGAATTCCCGCTTTGGCCGAAGAATTACAAATTGCCAGAGATTTATTTATTTTAGAATATACCGGCGGCAAGTTGCACATACCTACAATTTCCAGCAAAAAATCTGTGCAATTAATCAAAGAAGCTAAAGTAAAAGGCTTAGATGTAAGTTGCAGCGTTGCTATTGCCAATTTACTGTTTACAGATAAAGAACTGCGTGATTTTGACAGTAAATTTAAAGTTTTACCACCCTTACGGGAAAAAGAAGATATGCTGGCTTTACGAGAAGGATTAAAATCTGGCGTGATAGATATGTTAACCTGCGACCATATGCCACGAACAATAGATGAGAAAAAAGTAGAATTTGAAAATGCAGCTTTTGGCAGTATTGGTTTAGAAAGTGCTTTTGCAGCTTTACGGAAAATTTTTGATATAGAAACCAGCATTCAGTTTTTAACCGCAGGCAAAGCCCGTTTTAAAATACCCACTTACGCAATTGCGGAAAACCAACCGGCAGAATTAAGTTTTTTCTTGCCCAATGCAGAATACAACTACCAAACAGATGCACTTTTATCTACTTCTAAAAACAGTATTTTTACAGATACGGTTTTAAAAGGAAAAACTGTAGGTATATTTGCAAACCAAAAACTTTCTTTATTTTAGGAAAATGCAAAACAACGATATTAATCAAGGTAAAAGCGCGGCAATAACGGCCTATATTACCATAGTAGGCTCTGTAATTGCAATATTTATGAATGGCGAAAACAAAAGTAAATTTGCGTCTTTTCATACGCGTCAAGCTTTAGGTATACATTTAACCTCTTTTATAATAGCGCCACTAATAACCGGTTTTGATAGCTTATTAATTTCCATTCCGTTTTGGGTTTTCTTTTTAACCTTATGGATTTATGGTTTTTCTGGAGCATTGCAAGGCAAACCCAATTTGGTACCACTATTAGGAAAATATTTTCAGAAATGGTTTAAACAATTAGCATAATGACAACAAAAAATCTTAGTTTAAAACACCTTATAAAACCTTCTAACTTAACCGATAAAAAAGCGCCGACAATTATTTTGTTGCACGGTTACGGCAGTGACGAAAACGATTTGTTTTCTTTTGCGCCGGAGTTAGACGATAAGTATTTAATTGTTTCTGCCAAAGCGCCAATGCAAATGATGCCTTACGGAAATGCTTGGTACGAAATAAATTTTGACGCTAACCAAAACAAATTTACCAACGATGCGCAAGCCGTAAAATCTCGCGAATTAATTGTAAATTTTATTGATGAAGTTATAGAAAGTTACAACGCAGACCCTAATAACATTTGTTTATTAGGTTTTAGTCAAGGTTCTATTTTAAGTTATGCCGTAGCGCTTTCCTATCCAGAAAAAGTACAGCGTGTAGTAGCTTTAAGCGGTTACATTCACGAAGAAATTATTAAAAACGACTATGAAACCAAAGATTTTTCTAATTTAAAAATTTACGCTTCTCACGGCTCGCAAGATCCGGTTATTCCTGTTGCTTGGGCTAGAAATATTCAAGGTTTTTTAGATAATTTAAAAATAGAAAACACCTACAGCGAGTTTCCAGCAGGTCACGGCGTTACACCGGAAAATTTTAAAGAATTTAAAGCTTGGTTGGAGTCTTAGGGAGGAGAGTTTTTTTGATACAAAACCCCAATCAATACTCCGGATTTGCATATAAAAATGCATCGCCGGTTTCAAAACTTATTTGTCCATTTTCTTCTACAAAATATTTTATGAGTACTTCCCCCCAATAGGTGCCATCGGTAAATTCTGCTATGGCCCATTTGTGGTTTAAAATACGAACGGAATTTATATTAAAATTGCCTTCCAAACCTTGGTAAGGCACCAACGCATTATCAGCGTCCGGTTTGTTTTTGCTAATAATTGCCGCTTCTACTTTTTGTGCTACCTCTTTTGCCGGTAAGTTTCTGTCTTCAAAATAAGAACTGGCTTTTGCGTTGTGCAACAAATCAAAACTGGTTAATTCTTCCTTTTCGGAATTTAAAGTGTTTAATTTATTTTCTAATTTGGTATTTTCTGTTTCTAACTCTTCTATTTTCTCCATTTGCAACGCAAACGTTTTTTGCGCATTGGTATATTGAAAAATGATATATAAAACTGCAAAAAGGAATAGGTAAAGAAATGCTTTGTTTTTCATTAAAGTTCTATTTTAAGATTATCGTATGCCAAAGACACGTTTGCCGGCAGGTTTTTTTCTACTTCGTCATGAAAGCCCAACAAATGACTAATGTGAGTAAGATAGGCTTTTTCTGGATTTATTTTTTCAATAAAAGCCAAGGCTTCTTCCAAATTAAAATGCGAATGATGTGGTTTTATGCGCAAAGCATTTACGGTAAGCACTTTTACCCCGCGCAATTTTTCCATTTCTTTTTCCGGTACTGTTTTAGCATCTGTTATATAAGCAAAATCGTCTATTCTAAAACCGTAAACTTGTAATTTATTATGCCATACATTTATAGGTATAACCTTTTTTCCACCAAGGTAAAAACCATTTTCATCTATCTCATTAATAGCCAAAGTTGGCGCGCCCGGATATTTATTTTTGGTTTCAAAAACGTAAGAAAAACGTTGTTTTAGAGCTTCAATAACACGTTGGTGCGCATAAACTTCTATATCTCCTTGCTTAAAATAAAAAGAACGTACATCGTCTAAACCAATTATATGGTCGTTATGCTCGTGCGTAAATAAAATACCGTCTATTTTTTCTACATTATTAGCCAACATTTGCTGTCTAAAATCCGGCCCGCAGTCTATTACATACGTGTAATTTCCCCACTCTATCATTACAGAAACCCGTAAACGTTTATCTTTTGGATTGTTGCTTAAACAAACCGGATGTTTGCTTCCTATAATAGGAATTCCTTGCGAAGTGCCCGTACCTAAAAATGTTACTTTCACTAATTTTTTTGCTACAAAAGTAATTATATTTTTTTGTTTAGGTATGCAAATCCGTACCTTTGAAGGGAATAAAACAAGTTTACTAAATTTCAATAAATTATGCCAATAACCATAATGGGCGATCGGGAGTTTGAAAACGTTCCCTCCATAAAAAGTAAAACGCTTCGTATAAATTTGAATAAAAATATATACGGAACTTTTTCTGAAATTGGCGCGGGACAAGAAACCGTGAGAAATTTTTTTAGGGCCGGTGGCGCGTCCGGCACCATTGCTAAAACTATGAGCGCTTACGATAAAGATTTTAGCGATGCTATCTACGGCGAAGAAGAAGATAAACGCTATGTTACAGAAGCGCGTTTAAAAAAAATGCTCTCGCACGAAATGCAACTTATAGAAGAGCGCATAGAAAGAAAAAAACACCCTAATAAATTATTTTTTAGCTACGCCAATACCGTAGCAACCATAGATTTTTCTAAGAAATATAAAGGCCACGGTTGGGTTGGCATACGCTACCAGGTAAGACCGGAAGAAGAATATAACGATATTATTTTGCATGTGCGTTTTCACGAAAACGATGCACGTTTACAACAAAATACTTTAGGTATTTTGGGCGTAAATTTAATTTACGGCGCGTATTATAAATACGATACGCCTAAAAAATTACTACAATATCTTTACGACCATATAGATAAAGACCAAATAGAAATAGATACCATAAACTTTAGCGGTCCGCGATTTGAAAATGTAGACAACCGCCTTATGAGTTTACAATTGGTAAAAAACGGGATGACAGAAGCCGTGATGTTTGCACCGGACGGTAATAATGTTTTACCGGCAAAAGTGCTTTACAAGAAAAATGTTTTAGCTTTACGCGGAAGTTTTAGACCGGTTACCAAAGTAAATATGGATATTTATAAAAACTCGTTAGAGTTATTTTTGGAAGAAAACCGGGTAGAAAAAGACAATACTATTAGCGTTTTTGAAATTACTTTATCTAACCTACGTTCTGAAGGAGAAATAAACGAAAAAGATTTTATGGACCGTGCCAAACTGCTTTGCTCGTTGGGCCAAACGGTAATGATTTCTAACTTTCAGCAATATTATAAAGTTGTAGAATATTTCTCCAATTACACTAAGCAACGCATGGGCTTGGCAATGGGCGTAAGCAATTTGATAGATATTTTTGACGAGAAATATTACCGTCATTTAAGCGGCGGAATATTAGAAGCTTTTGGTAAGCTCTTTTTTAAAGATTTAAAAGTTTATTTATATCCGTTAAAAGACAGAAGAACCGGCGAAATTACTACTAGCGAGAATTTACGCGTGCATCCGCGGATGAAAGAGCTTTACAAGTTCTTTAAATACAACGGAAAAGTAGTAGATATTAAAGATTACGACCCAAATATTCTGGATATTTATTCTAGAGAGATTTTAGATAAAATTCATTTAAAAGAAGAAGGTTGGGAAGATGCCTTGCCGGCACATACTGCGGCAATGATTAAAGAGCAAAACCTTTTTGGCTATGACGAAGATTCGTGCGAGTTAGAAACCCCGGAAGAAGATCATTCAGTAGAAGTGAAATAAGTTTAAGCCAACAAGATTGCTTCGTTTGCCAAAACACTTCAATAAAATCTAATTTAATGGTATAAAAAAACCGTCTTTTTTAAAAAAAGACGGTTTTTTGTTTTTTCCGTAAAGGTATTTTTACTCTACGCGTTTTATTTTTGCGCCAATGGCTTGTAAGCGTTCTTCTATATTTTCGTAACCACGGTCTATTTGCTCAATATTATGAATTACCGAAGTTCCTTTGGCAGAAAGTGCTGCAATTAACAAAGAAACTCCAGCCCTAATATCTGGGCTGCTCATTGTGGTTGCTTTTAAACTAGATTTAAAATCGTGACCAATTATAGTAGCGCGGTGCGGGTCGCATAAAATAATTTTTGCGCCCATATCTATAAGTTTATCTACAAAAAACAGTCTGCTTTCAAACATTTTTTGATGAATGAGTACACTACCGCGAGCTTGCGTGGCTACAACCAAAACAATACTCAATAAATCTGGTGTGAAGCCCGGCCACGGAGAATCGCTAATATTCATAATAGAACCGTCTATAAAACTTTGCACTTCATAACCGTTGGTATGCGCAGGAATATAAATATCGTCTCCTTTTCTTTCTAAGCTTATACCTAATTTTCTGAAAGTTGTTGGTATTAACCCTAAATTATCCCAGCTTACGTTTTTAATGGTAATTTCGCTTCGCGTCATTGCCGCCAAACCAATCCACGAACCAATTTCTATCATATCGGGTAAAACCCTGTGTAAACATCCGTAAAGCTCTTCTACTCCATCTATATATAATAAATTAGAGCCAATGCCGCTTATTTTTGCGCCCATTGCGTTAAGCATTTTACACAATTGCTGAATGTAAGGCTCGCAAGCTGCATTATAAATTGTGGTAGTGCCTTCTGCCAATACGGCTGCCATAATAATATTGGCGGTTCCGGTAACAGATGCTTCTTCTAAAAGCATGTATTTGCCGGTAAGTCCGTTTGGCGCTTCTACACCATAAAAGCGTTCTTCTTTATTGTAGTTAAAAGTTGCGCCTAATTTTATAAAACCTTCAAAATGCGTATCTAATCTTCTTCTTCCTATTTTGTCTCCGCCCGGTCTTGGTATATAACCTTTTCCAAATCTGGCTAATAACGGACCAACAATCATTATAGAACCGCGTAAGCCGCTGCCTTCTTGCTTAAATAAATCTGAAGTTAGGTAATCTAAATTTAGCGCATCACTTTTAAAAGTATAGCTACCTTTTTTTACTTTATTGATTTTTACGCCCAAATTCTCTAAGATGCCCATTAATTTATTTACATCTCTAATATCTGGAATGTTGTCTATTCTAACTTCTTCTGGAGTTAAAAGAACTGCACATAAAACTTGCAGTGCTTCATTTTTTGCACCTTGTGGCGTTATTTCCCCTTTTAAGGAACGGCCACCTTCTATTTGAAAAATTGCCATTTATTTGGGTGAGTTAATAACGTTTACGACCGCGACTGCGGTTGTTCTTTTTATTAGATTTTCGTTTTTTATGGTTACGAACCAAATCAGACGCTTGGGTTAAGTCTTCGTCTTTTTTTCGTAAGTTAATTGCGCCATCGCTCAACTCGTATAAATGGTCAAAAATTACTTCGTCTTCTACAGAATCTTTGTTCCAATTAAGGTAACATTTTTTCATATGGTTGGCAATGGTAAAAATAAGTGCTTCTTTTAAGTCTCCCTCTTCCCATTTTTTTGCCTGATCTATCATTCGCTTAATATTGTTTCCGTAAAAACGGTATTTAGGATGATTTTGCGGATATTCTAACGGCGAAGGCGATTCTTGCAGTTTTTCTTTAGAAGGTTTAGGAAAAGGCGACTCTACATCTAGTTTAAAATCGCTTATTATAAAAAGCTGATCCCATAATTTATGTTGAAAGTCTGGCACGTCGCGCAAATGTGGGTTTAAATTACCCATTACGGCAATTATAGATTTTGCTACTTCGTTGCGTTCTTTATCGTCTTCTATACTTACGGCATGCTCTACCATTTTTTGAATATGTCTGCCATATTCGGGAATAATGAGTTTACTCCGTTCTGAATTGTATTCTAAATCGTATATCAAAATTGAAATTTAATAAGGTAATTATTTGTGTAGCCGCCAAGCTACCGTATAGGCGGCAAATTAATAAATATTTTTTAAGGCAAAACAAATTACTTCTAAAAATTACAAAAAATATACTATAAAGAGATTACACCTTCTACTTTTTGCCCAACTTCTTTGTATTTATCTACAACATGTTGCGGATTTTTCATTTTCACATTTACAGAAACGCTGGTATAATTGCCTTTACTAGATTGTTTAGTTTTAATAACCGCGCCCATATTATTAAAAATATCTTCCAGAACTTTTATTCGTTCATCAATGGTGGGCACGATAAATTTATATAAATATTCGCTTGGCCAAGTGCTGGTATCTGCTAGTTTTTCTTTTAATTTGTTGTAAAACTTCTCCCGTTTATCAGAATTGCTCATAAAATCGTATTTCTTTTGGTTACAAAGATACTGTTATTCAATCATTTTTTTAAATTGCCCTAAAATTAAGAACACGAAAAGCGTGCAAACACAAAAAATACTCATAATTGGTGGTCCCGGCACCGGAAAATCTACCGCTTTAGATTACTTAAAAGCAAAAGGCTACCTTTGTTTTTCTGAAATTTCTCGGGAAGTTACCAAAGAAGCGCAAAAAAAAGGCGTAAAACAATTGTTTTTAGACAAACCTATATTGTTTAGCGAAAAACTGTTGGAAGGCAGAATCAAACAATTTAAAGCTGCTGCAGAATCCAACCAAGATGTGGTTTTTATAGATAGAGGTATTCCAGATGTAACGGCTTATATGGATTATCACCAAGATGATTATCCTAATTTTTTTACCGAAGCTAATAAGAAATACCAATATGACAAGGTTTTTTTATTCCCCATATGGGAAGAAATATATGCATCTGACAATGAACGTTACGAATCTTTGGAAGAAGCCAAAATTATTCAAAATCATCTAATTAAAACTTACGAAAATTTGGGCTACAAATTGATTAAGGTACCAAAGGCAAGTGTTGAGAAACGTATAAATTTTATTTTAAATAAACTTAAAAACTCCTAGTTGGAAAGCCCGTTAGACATACTGCAAAAATTCTGGGGTTTTACCGAGTTTAAACCAGCCCAAGAAGAAATTATTCAAACCTTATTGCAAAAACAAGACGTAATTGGATTGTTGCCAACCGGGGGCGGAAAATCTATCACTTTTCAAGTACCGGCGCTGGTGCAAGAAGGTATTTGCATTGTAATTTCTCCGTTAATTGCTTTAATGCAAGACCAAGTAGAAAGCTTACAAAAAAAAGGAATTAAGGCAGTAAGAATAAGCGGAAAGTTAGGTTATGACGAATTAGACAAATTATTAGATAATTGTATTTACGGAAATTATAAATTTCTATATCTCTCTCCCGAGCGTTTACAGCAAGAAATCGTGCAACAGCGTATTCTGCAAATGAATGTAAATCTTATTGCTATAGACGAAACACATTGCATATCTGAATGGGGCCACGATTTTAGACCGGCTTACCGTAACATTCAGATTTTAAAAGATTTGCAACCAACCGCCACTATGGTGGCGCTAACCGCTACGGCAACCAAAGAAGTAGTAAACGATATTCAGGAAACCTTAGCCTTAAACGAAGCTAAAATTGTACGTTATAGTTTTAAACGTACTAATATTGCTTTGTTAACGCAGTTTTATGAAGATAAAAATTTTGCTCTTAGCAATTTTTTAGAAAAAAACTCTGGTGTAAGCATTGTTTACGTGCGTAGTAGAAAAGCCACAGAAGAGCTAAAGCAAATATTAAAATACGAAAACATTAGCGCCGAAGCATTTCACGGTGGTTTAAATACTTCCGTAAAGAATAAGCTTTTACAAGATTGGATAGATGAAAAATTTAGGGTAATAGTTGCCACCACAGCTTTTGGTATGGGTATAGACAAAGCCAACGTGCGTAATGTAATACATTATCACTTACCCGAAAGTTTAGAAAGTTATTTTCAAGAAGCCGGGAGAGCCGGACGGGATGGTAAGGCATCTAAGGCTTTGTTGCTTTATAATAACGCCGATATTATTAGGGTAGAAAACCAATTTTTAAAGGTTTTACCCCAACCCAAAAGTGTAAAATACGTTTATAAAAAACTAAATACTTTTTTACGTATAGCTTACGGCGAAGGAGATCAAACCCAGTTTAATTTTAATTTTTTAAATTTTTGCACCAAATACGATTTACCAACTACGGCAACCTATAACATCTTACAACTCTTAGACCGTACCGGCGTGCTTGTTTTAAAACAAGAATACCATACCGGCTATAGCGTAAAATTTTTAGTGAGTGCAGGGAAGCTGCATTATTTTGCAGAACAAAATACAATTTTTCAAAGCGTAATAGACAGTATTTTAAGAACAAAAGGTGGCTTATTAGATTATCCTATAAAATTAGATTTGCAAAAACTCGCTACCCAAACCGGCTTAAAAAAACAGCAAATAGAACATTTGCTAAAACAGTTAGAGCAAAAACAAGTTTTAGAATTAAACATAACAGACCAAGATACCAGCATAATGTTTTTGGTACCGCGAGAAGACGAGCGCACTATCAATCCTTTAATTCCGTACATAAATCAACAATATGAAAACAAAAAGAACAAGATAGGCGCGGTTTTAAAGTTTGTACAAAACAAAGAAGTTTGTAAAACCAAGCAATTACTCAGCTACTTTGGCGAGACCAAAACAAAAGATTGCAATAACTGCTCGGTTTGTTTAAAAAAGAAAAGAAAAAAACCGGTAGACGATAAAACTATATACCGCAATATTGTTATGGTATTAGAAAAAGACTCTTTAAATTCTAAAGAGCTGGTTAAAAAGTTAGACTTTCCGGAAGAAGATATAATTCGTATTTTACGCTTAATGCTAGATAAAAACCTCGTAGAGGTGAGTCCTAATAATTATTTCACACTTACTTTATGAAAAATTTGCGCATACTTTTTATGGGTACGCCGGCTTTTGCCGTACACAGTTTAGAAAAAATTTTAGAAGAAGGTTTTAATGTGGTTGGTGTTGTTACGGCGCCAGATAAACCAGCAGGTCGCGGCAGAAAATTACAACAATCTGCAGTAAAAGAATTTGCGCTTTCGCGGAATTTACCCGTGCTACAACCCACTAATTTAAAAGCCGAAGAATTTGAGCAAGAATTAAAAAACTTAAACCCAAATATACAAGTTGTTGTAGCTTTTAGAATGTTACCAAAAAAGGTTTGGCAATTTCCTGAGTATGGTACATTTAATTTGCACGCTTCGCTCCTGCCCCAATATCGCGGAGCAGCCCCAATAAATTGGGCTATAATTCACGGCGAAGAAAAAACGGGAGTGACTACTTTTTTTATAGACGAAAAAATAGATACAGGACTTATATTGTTACAAAAAGAAGTAAAGATAAGTAAAGAAGATAATGCCGGCAGTCTTCACGATAAATTAATGGAAACCGGTGCAAATTTAATTATAGAAACTTTAGAGCTAATTGCAGAAGAAAAAGAGGTAAAAACCATACCACAAAGCAATGCAGAAAACCTTAAAACAGCTTATAAGCTAGACAAAAACAACACGAAAATTGACTGGAGCAAACCAGGAGAAAAAATTCAAAATCTTATTCGTGGTCTATCGCCTTATCCTGTTGCTTGGACAATCTTACAGAACGGGGATAATAAATTAAAATGTAAAATTTATAAAAGTACATTCTTAAAAAAAGAACATTCTTTTGAAAATGCTACAGTATTACAAGAAGGTAAAACCCTGGAAGTTGCGGTAAATGGTGGTTTTTTAAAATTACAAGTAATACAACTACCCGGAAAAAGAAAAATGTCTGTAAAAGACCTTTTAAATGGTTTTGAAATAAAACCGAATGCAAAAATGTTGTAAACCCTTATGGACACTGAAAAAGCAACCATTTTGATAAAAACAAGTATTCTTTATTAACAATTGGCAAAAGTTATTAACAATTTGCGGCTTTTCCTTTGCTGAGCCTTGCATAGAAAAGAATTCCGTATAAATTTGTAGAGCAAATCAATAAATGTTTAACCAACAAATAGTTTAAATTAAAAATTATGAACAAAACGAATTTAATTGACGCAATGGCAGAAGATGCCGGAATCTCAAAAGCTGCAGCAAAAAAAGCTTTAGAATCTTTTTTAGAAAACGTAGAAGGTTCGCTTAAAAAAGGAGACAGAGTTTCTTTAGTAGGATTCGGATCTTGGTCTGTATCTAAAAGAGCTGCTCGCGAAGGTAGAAATCCTCAAACAGGGAAAACTATTAAAATTGCTGCTAAAAATGTAGTGAAGTTTAAAGCAGGTTCTGATTTACAGAAAGCTGTAAACTAATTTTAGCACATTTTATAATTATCTGAGAGGACCTTTCTACAATTTATGAAAGGTCTTTTTTGTTTTTTATGTTTTTTTTTAAGTTATTTATTTTAAAATTGTTAATTTTATATATAAAACGGAAAAAATTTGACTCTACAACAACCTAAAAAAGGAAGCTTATTAGTGGCAAAACCCTCTATAATTGGCGATATGTCTTTTAATAGAGCGGTAATACTTTTAGCAGATTGTAATAAAAACGGCTCTGTTGGGTTTATAATGAATAAAGTCTTAGATTTTAGTTTATCTGATTTTTTGCCCGAGTTAAATAAAGATTTTAAAATTTTTAATGGCGGTCCGGTAGAGCAAGATAATCTTTATTTTATTCATCAAGTTCCAGATTTAATTCCGCAAAGCATAGAAATTTCTAACGGTATTTTTTGGGGAGGCAATTTTGAGGCAGTTAAAAAATTAATCGAGCAAGACTTAATCACTTCCGAAGAAATTAAATTTTTCTTGGGCTACTCTGGCTGGGAACCAAAGCAACTAGAGGAAGAAGTAAAAGCAGACACTTGGATAATTACAGATAACAGCGACCAAAAAAATATTCTTAGCAGAGAATTCACCACTTTTTGGAAAGAAAAGCTGGAAGAGCAAGGCGGAGAATTTTTAATTTGGTCTAACGCCCCGGAAAACCCCAGTTATAACTAACCTAATCTAGCCAGCGTATTTATCTTTTTTAGCAAATCTGCTGCTACCGTATTAGTATATTCTTTTTTCCTGTACTTACTTATCGGAATTATTCCTTGAATAGAATTGGTAATTAAAAGCTCATCGGCTTTTTGCAATTCAAACGGCGATATACTTTCTTCTATAAATTCGTATTCTTCACTTTTTTTAAGACTTTCAATCAACTTTTTTCTAAAAATACCGTTTAAACAACCATCGGTTAACGGGGGCGTTTTTATATGGTTATCACGAACCAAGAAGAGGTTTCCATTAATGGCCTCTACCACCATTTTGTTATGATTTAATAATAAAAGGTTCTCGTATTTATTTTCGGAAGCGTAAATTCCTGCCAAGACATTTATTGCCTTATTAGTACTTTTTAAAGTAGATAACAAGCCCGCATTTACATAATGATCTTTAAAAAGCTCGACCGTGCACTTTTCTTGTGGCAATTGATAAAAAGCATTTTCTAAACTACTGCTGCGTATACAATAACCAATATCTCTGGTTTTGGGCGTATACAAACCGCCCGCCTTTCTAAACACGTTTATCTTTATCCGCGCCGGTTCTTTTTCTTGATTATTGGCGGCAATTACTTCTAAGATTTTATTTTCTAAAAATTCTGGAGAAAACTCTTTTGGGATTTCCATACGCATAATGCGCATAGACGCCATTAACCTAAAATAATGATCTTCCCAAAACATGATTTTATTATGCACCACGCGCAAGCTTTCAAACAAACCGTCGCCATAATTAAAACCTCTATTATCTAAGCTCAGCGCTTTTTCTGAATTACTTAAAATTTCTCCGTTAAAATTGAACATAAAAAAACCCCGATTTTAAATTTTAAACCGGGGCGAATATACTATTTTTAAAAGTTTTTTATGCTGAACCTAAGACTTGTTTTAAATCTGAAATCATGTTTTCCCACAACATTTTCCCTTCGTTTACATCGTCGTCGTCATCGGCAAAATCTGTAATCATTAGCGATACATCTTTAGTGATTTCATCTACCTGAATACGCATTTCAAAATAGCTGGAATCGCCTTCTTCTTCAGCTTCCATCCATCGTAATTTAATACGCTCTCCGCTTTTCTTGCTTACTAATTTTGCTTGTTCTTCGCTTCCTTCCCAGATAAAGGTAAAAACCTCTCCACGAGAGTTTACATTATCTGCAAACCACTCGCTTAAACCAGACGGAGTAGAAATATATTGGTATAATAAAGATGGAGATGCTTGTATGGGAAACTCCAATTCATATTTTGTTTTTGTAGTCATAAAAATAGGCTATTTGTTGAAAGGCAATATAGATATTCTTTACTAACATAAAAAGAAAAATTAAAAATTTTATTCCTCGCAATAGTTAAAAATAGGCTCGAATTGGTTTTTACTGAAAACAGAAAACAGCATTTCTCACAACTTTAAAATTAAGATACATTTTAATTGCTTTACGGAAAATTGGTTTTTATAAATACGAGAATAAATTTTAATACTAAAAAAGAAATATTTAGGCTTTACCAATCTGTAAACGTATTTACTTATTTTATTTTTTAAAAGTTGTTTGCTTAAGCATAAAATAATTTTATATTTGCACCCGGAAATTGGCGAGGTAGCTCAGTTGGTTAGAGCGTCGGATTCATAACCCGGAGGTCCCGAGTTCAAATCTCGGTCTCGCTACTAAAAAAAGCTTTCGAGAAATCGAAAGCTTTTTTTGTTTTATAGTAAAAATGAAGTTCTATTTACTTTTCTGATTCACTAAATCCATTAAATCTACATCGTTACCCAATAAAACTTCTTGTGAGTTTATACGGCCGTCTAACGAGTCGTTTTCTAGTTTTAAAACCCCACGCGGACACACGGCAGCGCATATTCCGCAACCAACACAACTAGAACGCACAATGTTTTCTCCTTTTTGCGCATAAGCTCTAACATCTATTCCCATTTCGCAATAGGTAGAGCAATTACCACAAGAAATACATTGCCCGCCATTGGTAGTAATTCTAAATTTTGAAAACAAACGTTGTTGCATTCCCAAAATAGCAGCCATTGGACAACCAAAACGGCACCAAACCCTGTTTCCGAAAATAGGATAAAAACCAACACCAATAACGCCAGAAAATGCTGCGCCAATTAAAAAGCCATACCATTCGCGTAATTTGTAACCGGGAAAAAAGAAAATTTTAGAATTTCCGCTAAAGTAATTTAAAGCTATAATAAAAAGAATTACCACCAAATAACCTATTGCTCCATATTTTGCATCTTTAGCTAATTCTTGTCGTTTAAAAAGCATTAAACCAGCAAATAAAAGCGTTAAAAATCCTGTTGACATCCATAAAAAAACATCTTTTGTTAACCAGAATTTTGCTGAATTTTCTCCTAAAAAAGAATAAACTACTGCAATAGTCATTACAGTTGCAAAAACCAAAACCGAGTGAATAACCCAGCGCTCTACCTTCCAGGCAAAAAGAGATTTATCTGATAAATGCCTGTACGGATCTCCCGCCGTTTCTGCCATACCACCGCAACCGCAAACCCAACTACAATACCAGCGTTTTCCGTATTTGTAGGTTAATATTGGCGAAATAACAAAAACAGAAAGCACACCAATTGCAAACATTATAGTACCTAAAGTACCGGCAGAAAAGAAAGAATTTAATTTATAGCCGGCAAAAAAATCGTAATTAAGGGGCCAAATATTAGCCGGATTAAAATAGGGCTGGTTTAAACGCACCAAGATTTCCGGTAAAAGAAAAGCAAATGCCAATTGAAAAAACATAACCGAAAAGGTGCGTAAAACTTCGTATTTATTATGCTTGTATTTTAAAATAAATTTATAACCAAATATAAAAATTGCCAACGTGTATAAAGTTCCGTAAACAAACCATTGACTGGCAGCTCCGCCGTTTATTAAATAACTTAAAGGATCAAAAAGTGCAATAATACCCGTATTGTCTGCATTTTCGTGCAAGCCTAAATATTGCGGATACCAATACAGAATTACATAAAAAAAAGTAAGACCAATTCCTGTAACCCAAGCCCAAAATCCACGGTTAGTCATAGATTTAAACCATACTCCATCGTTTTTTATTCCGGGTGTTTTATGTGCGTAGGTTTTATAGGCAAACAAAATAGTGCCTAGTGTAATTAAGCCGAAAGAAAGACTTAACCAAAGCGTTTTATGCGGAAAGTTGACGTTTACAATTGCCAACACCAAAATAAATAAGCCTAGCAATCCAATTGCCGAAGCTATCTTTTGACCAACATTTAATTTTGCAGGTGGTTCTCCCGCCAAAGACATATTATTTTCTGTTTTGCTCATACCTTTTATTTAAAAAGTTTTAGCAGTTAAATCCTGCTGAAAGTTCCTAAAAATTTCTTTTTCGTACGTTTTATAAAATTCAGGATCAAAATTTGCGCTCTCCAAATTCCGTAAAACCATATTCAAACTTGCTTTTTGATTTAACCACGCGTCAAAAACCGCGTGTCGCATACGTATACCAAAAGTGTTAATGCCAAGAAACTCTTCGTTTTCCGGATTAAAAGCTATTGTAATTGCTTTGGTTTTATTGGCATGTTCCCAATGTAAATGTTTTTCTTCAGAATTTTCTGTAGGCGAAACTTTGCCATACGTTTGGTATTCAATATCAAAAAACTTGGCAGAATTAAACCAGTTTCCTGGTTTATACGGCATTTTATTACCGGTTAAGGTTTGCGCCAAAGTTTCTCCCATCATTCTGCCTACATACCAAACAGCTTCAATAGATTTTCTATGCGGTAACGGATTTTTTACCTGCGCGCAATCTCCAATGGCATAAACAGCTGGAATATTGGTTGCGAGAAATTCATCTACCAAAATACCGCGATCTAATTCTAGAGAAGTGTTTTTTAAAAATGCAATATTAGGTTTTACACCAGCGCATAAACCAACCAAATCACATTTAATTTCTTCTCTCTCTTTGGTTTCTACTGCTTCTACCCTATTATTTTTACCGGCTTTTATTTTTTGTATCTCCGTATTTTCCTGCAAATCTATACCGTGTGATTTTATATGTGCAGAAATAAACTTTGCGTCCTGCAAAGGCAAAATATTATGCCAAAAAGCTTCTTCTCTAATTAAAAATTTTACATTTATATTCCTGGTGCTCAGCATTTCTGCAAGCTCTACGCCTATTAATCCGCCGCCAATAATTACTGCTTGCTGGCATTTTTTGGTGTTTTTTTCTAAAAGTTCTAAATCTTGTTTACTTACCAAACCTTGCACGCCATCTAAATCTTCGCCGTCCCAACCAAATTTATTGTAAACACTACCGGTAGCAAGAACCAGTTTATCATAAATCATCGTTTCTTTAGAAGAAAAATGTAGTGTCTTTTGCTCAAAATCTATCTGCTCTACATAGGCGTTTTTTAAAGCAATCTTATTTTTTTTCCAGAACCAATCTTCATAGGGTTTTAAATGCCGCCATTGCATATGTCCCATATAAACGTACATTAAAGCTGTGCGAGAGAAAAAATAATCGCTTTCTGCAGAAATCACGGTAATTTTCTTGTTAGAATTTTTCCTAATGTGTCTAGCACAGGTAATACCAGCAATTCCGTTTCCTATTATAACAATGTGTTCCAAAATAAAATCGTGTATTTATGGTGCAAAAGATAAGGGTAGACTTATTAATCAAACGCCTCTTCCTCAAAAATGCAATTTTTTTTGCGTTTAAACTGTTAACAGCGCTTAATTAATCTGTGATTAAAATTGTTATTTAATAAGAGTTATGTTTTCTGCGAAAGCGTACCTACTTTTTAACGCGTTTAAAACTTTACGGAAGAAAAGCACGTCGAGCATTTCTGAACACTTTAAGAAATATTTTTGATTTTACGCTATAAATTTCTGTAGCTTACTAAACTAATTGAAATATTATTGGATTAAAACGCATCTTAAACTATAATTTATGAAAAAATTACTAATTATACTTATAATTTTTACAGGGTTTGTTTTGCAAGCACAAACTGCAACTTCGTGGAAAATTGACAAACCCCACACGGCGGTTATTTTTGATGTTGGACATTTCTTTTCTACGGTAAACGGAAAGTTTACCGATTTTGAGGGCGATTTTAATTTTGATCCCAAAAATTTAAATGAAAGCAAACTTCAATTTACAATTCCGGTAAAAAGTATTGAAACGCAAAACCGAAAACGTAATCAGCACCTCTTATCTGATGAGTTTTTTGAAGCAAAAACTTACCCTGAAATTCAATTTTCTTCTAACAAGATTAGAAAAGAAAGTGAAAATAATTTTATTGCAGAAGGTACTTTACGGATTAAAAACGTAAGCAAAAAAGTAGAAATTCCGTTTGAATTAAAAGGAATAATGAACCACCCGATGCAAAAAAACACCACGCTTATGGGCTTAGAATTTCATAAAGATTTAAGCCGAAGTGATTTTAATGTTGGCGTGGGCGATTGGGCTTCTGATGCCGTAATTGGCGATAAAGTTGCAGTTACCATTTATATGGAATTGACTAAACCGAAGGAATAGAGATTGAAGATTGGTTGATTGGTGATTGTTGATTTTTGATTGGTGATTGGTGATTAAGAAAAATGTTTTTAAAAAGAAAATCAGCAGAAGAAAGGTTCTTTTGCCAATTTTTTTGTTTTAGTAAAAGTAAAAAGACTTTTAAAAGTATGAACATTTTTAAAAATCATATTTTGCTTTAGCTTTTTTCCAATTCTTGCTTAAAATTGGTTTATTCACACTAGTTTCGCCATTTGATAACTCACCAGAAAAATGGCAGTATTTTTCGGAAAAATCTGAGTTTTTATATTTATTCCATTCTCTAAAAGAATCGTAACACATCGGTTTCTCTAAATTAAAGGCAATCTTTTTGCCAGTTCTTATGCAAAATCCGCTCTCATGTCTTTCTAATGCTTTATTCTTTTCAAAAGTTTTTTTGTGATTAGTTTTAGATGATTTTCTATATTTTTTCTTCTCAAAAAATTCTGAAAGTTTATCTACTATTATTTCAGATTTTATATACTGTTTTGAACTTAATAAACCTTTCTTTTCATAAACAGGTTTTTTGTCAAAAAGTAGTTCGGCTTGTTCTAAAACCACTCTAAAATACTCCCATGTATCGTTTTCTAAATTATTACTCCTAGAAAATTTATCCTCCATTAAAACTCCTGCTTCAATATTGTTATTTTGAGAGAAACCATAAAGATTCATTGAAGATAATATTGCCTGATTTTCACTTGCATAATATTTAGCATGCAGTCGTTTTTCATATAAGATCTCAACATTTGGAAATTGTTTGAAAAAATCGAAATCTTCCTGTTTCATACTTTTAGACATATCGTCTTCGTTTTTTCCAAACAAAACGGTTATTTTTAGTTTATCATTCCTAAGTTTTGTTAATATTGAAGATTTATATCTGTCATGTAATTTTATATAAGGTGATATAAGAATAATATTATATTCAGCAGTTTCAAAAATTCTTTCTAATTCTGCGTTTAATTCATTTCCTTTTAAAAATTTAACCATTACTTTATTGTAAATTAGTTTTTTAAAAATTTATTTTTTACTTCAAAGTTTGTACAAGAACACTAAAGTTTAAATTATCCTGCTCTCCGGTTTTCATGTTTTTTAAGGTAAACTCTTTATTTTCTATCTCTTTGCTTCCTGCCAAAACCACAAACGGAATATCGCGCTTGTTGGCGTAGTTCATTTGTTTTTTCATTTTGGCAGCATCCGGATATAACTCTGCATTAATACCATTTTCTCGTAACTTCTGTACGGCTTGCATTGCATACAAAGCTTCTTTTTGCCCAAAATTTATAAAAATTACTTTAGTATTATTTTTTGCCGAAGTTGGGAATAAATTCAATTCTTCTAAAACTAGATAAATGCGGTCTAAACCAAAAGAAATTCCTATTCCGCTAATGTTTTTTAATCCAAAAATTCCGGTTAAGTCGTCGTAACGGCCTCCGCCGCCAATAGAACCCATTTTAACGTTGGCTGGCGCGGCAACTTCAAAAATTGCGCCGGTATAATAATTTAATCCTCGTGCTAGGGTTACATCTAAATCTAAATTTGCGGTCTGCAACGGCATTTTTTCTATTGCTTTTTGCACAAACTCTAATTCTTCTATTCCTTTTTTGCCGGTTTCGGAAGAAGCTAAAATTTCTTTTAAACTTGCTATTTTATCCAAAAAGCTTCCGCTAAGCGAAAAAATAGGACTTATGGTTTTTATCGCTTCCGCGGAAATGCCTTTTTCTTGCATTTCTTTGGTAACGCCTTCCTCTCCTATTTTGTCTAACTTGTCTAAAGCTACGGTAAAATCTATTAATTTGTCGCTTTCACCAATTACTTCGGCAAAACCGGATAAGATTTTGCGGTTGTTCATTTTTATGCTTACGCCATCTAATTTTAATTGCGTAAAAACAGCGTCATACAATTGTACAAATTCTACTTCTTGCCATAAGCTATCGCTACCAACAACGTCTGCATCGCACTGAAAAAACTCTCTAAACCTGCCTTTTTGCGGTCTATCTGCTCGCCAAACCGGCTGAATTTGATAGCGTTTAAACGGAAAGTCTATTTCGTTTTGGTGTTGCACTACATAGCGGGCAAACGGCACGGTAAGATCGTAACGCAAAGCCTTTTCTGAAATTTTTGGAGTAAGTTTTAAGCTATCTTTTTCGGTATATAAATCGTCTTTTACCTTCCGTAAAAAATCGCCGCTATTTAATATTTTAAAAATAAGTCGGTCTCCTTCTTCCCCATATTTCCCCATAAGGGTATCAGAATTTTCAAAACTTGGTGTTTCTATAGGTTGAAAACCAAAATGTTGAAATTGCTTTTTTATAGTTTGAACAATATAATCGCGTTTGCTAACTTCTTCCGGAGAAAAATCTCGCGTGCCTTTGGGTATTGAAGGTTTTTGTGCCATAGTTTATTTTAAAATGCAAATATATGCAAACAAAATACATTTTTTGAGTAACTTTTGCCCCGCGTAATCGTTGAATGCTTAGAACAATTTCTTTTTATGTTTGCATTAGTTGGAGAGAATATCAAAATTGCCTTAGATAGTATTAAAGGCCAATTACTTAGAACAATTTTAACGGTTTTAATTATTGCCATTGGCATTTCTGCCTTGGTAGGAATTTTGAGCGCTGTAAATGCTTTAGAAAATACTATCTCTTCTAACTTTGCTTCTATGGGCGCCAATACTTTTAATTTACAACGGTATGATTTTACGGTGCAAACCCGTGGCCGCGGAGAAAGAGAGGTGATTAATCCTATAATTAGCTATCGGGAAGCAAAAAAGTTTAAAGAGAATTTTGTTTTTCCCAATACGCATACCTCTATTGCTTTTACAGGAACTAATGGCGCCGAAGTAAAATACCAAAAAGAAAAAACAGATCCTGAGGTTAATGTTTTAGGCGTAAACGAAAACTACTTAGAAAATTCTGGATTAGAGCTTACAGCCGGCAGAAATTTTTCTGTATTTGATATAAAAAACAACGCAAATGTATGCATTGTTGGAGCAGATTTTAAGAAGGGTTTATTTAAAGGTTTATACCCTATAAATAAAACCATAAGCGTTCGCGGCGCAAAATTTAAAGTGATTGGTGTTTTAAAAGGCCAAGGTTCTACCTTTGGCAACAACAAAGATTTACGCGTTTTATTGCCTATACAAGTGGCTCGCTCTATGTTTACGCTACCCAAAATTAATTATTCTATAAGTGTACGTGTAGACAATAAAGAAATGATGGAAGGCGCGCAAGACGAAGCCATAATTACCTTTAGGAATATAAGAAAGTTGCAACCAAAAGAAGAAAACAATTTTGGGATTGCACGTAGCGATAGCCTTCTAAACCAAATTGCAGACTTAATGGGCTATCTAGATGCCGCTGCTTGGATAATTTCTATAATTACCATTTTAGGATCTTCTATTGCTCTTATGAATATTATGTTGGTTTCTGTAACAGAAAGAACACGCGAAATTGGTATAAGAAAAGCAATGGGCGCTAAAAAGAACACAATAGCGTTTCAGTTTTTTATAGAAACGCTTATAATTGGTCAGTTTGGCGGAATATTAGGAATCTTAATAGGAATGCTTTTTGGCTATATTGTTGCATCTATTGCAGATTTTGAGTTTGCCATCCCATGGTTGGCAATAATTTGGGCAACGCTAATCAGTTTTATTATTGCGGTAATTTCGGGCAGTTACCCGGCTACAAAAGCTGCTAAACAAGACCCTATAGAATCTTTGCGCTACGAATAAAGCCCGCAATAAATTAAGCTTGTATCAACTTTTGAAAATAAGCAAAAAGCTCGCCTTTTGTAATATTTGCACCTTGTTGTATAAGAATAAAAATATCTTTGTTTCTGTCTTCTGTAATGGCTTTGGTAGATGTGTAAATGGTAACTTGATCGCTTAATAAGTTATCTTGTAACCAGCGGTAACCTTCTTTGGTTCTAATATCTACAGCGTCGTTTTTTACCTTTAAGCCAATAAGGTGCATTTTTTCTTCTTCTACTTTAAAAAGAAAAAGTTGATTTTTAGAAAGGTGTTCTAAAAATTTAGCTTGGTTTAAAACGCCTTCCCAAACCAAATCGCTAAAAACATCTAATTCATCTTCGGCTACTTGGGGTTTTTCTTTTTTTAGTTGCTGCCATTCTTCTGCCGTTATAGATTGGCTGGCTAAAAAATTAATGAATTCTTGGTGTAATTCTTCTAATTGTTCTTTGGTTAACCTGGCATATTTCATAACAATATATTTTAAAAAACTACATAAAAAAGCCCACCCAAATGGGCAGGCTTATATTTTATTCTAAGCTTGCTTAAGCTTCTTCTTTTACTACATCAAAAGTAAGGGTTTCGATAACTTCTCTATGAAAACGCAATTTAGCATCATATTGACCTAAACGCTTAATGTTTCCTCCAAAAATTGAGATATATTTTTTATCGATGTCTACACCTTCTTTACTTAAAGCTTCACTTAAATCTGCAGCGGTAATGCTTCCAAAAAGCTTATCTCCGGCACCTGCTTTTGCAGACATAGTTAAACTCAAACCTTTTATTTTATCAGCTTGTGTTCTTGCTTCGTCTATATGTTTTTTCTCTTTATAGGCGCGTTGTTTTAACGTCTCTTCCAACATTTTCTTTGCGGAAGGCGTTGCCAACTCTGCAAATCCTTGTGGGATTAGATAGTTTCTACCATAACCATTTTTTACCGTTACAATATCATCTGCAAAGCCTAAATTATCTACGTCTTGTTTTAAAATCAATTCCATAATATCGTTTCGTTTTATTTTAGTAAATCACCAACGTAAGGCATTAATGCTAAATGGCGTGCTCTTTTTACAGCAACGGCAACTTTTCTTTGGTATTTTAAAGAAGTACCGGTTAAACGGCGTGGTAAAATTTTACCTTGCTCGTTTACAAAAGACATTAAAAAATCTGGATCTTTATAGTCTATATACTTAATCCCCGATCTTTTAAAACGGCAATATCTTTTCTTCTTGCTAGTTTCTATATTTAACGGAGTTAAATATCTAATTTCTCCGTCTTTTTTTCCTTTTGCTTGTTGTTCAATAGATGTTGTTGACATGTCTTAGGCTTTTTCTTTGTTACGTTGCACTCTTTTTTCTGCCCAAGCTACAGCGTGCTTGTCCAGTTTAACCGTCAAATAGCGCATCATACGCTCGTCACGTCTAAACATTAACTCTAAAGGATCAATAACCTCACCGCCTACTTGGAACTCCATTAAATGGTAAAAACCACTTTTTTTACTTTGAACCGGGTATGCTAATTTTTTTAGCCCCCAGTTTTCTTTGTTGATCATCTTGGCTCCTTTAGAAGAGAGGTAATCCTCATATTTCTTCACTGTTTCCTTTACCTGGTCTTCAGATAAAACGGGATTCAAGATGAAAACAGTTTCATAATGATTCATAATTACTAATTTATTTGTTTAAAAATCGGTTGCAAAAGTATACTTTTTTTTGGTTTATTACAACGTATGTGCTATTTTATTAGCCGTTTTTCTTCTATTGTTTAAAGAAAGTTTAATTTGCTATTAAATAATAGTAATAGTTACCTTATAAACTAATGGTTTAAAAGAGTGATTTTTCAAGCTCGCATAATTTTTTTCCGTAAAGTACTTACCAGAATCAGAAGAAAATCAACTAAAAACGTTTTATTAGAATTCCAGATCTTAGAGTTTAAAAATCAGCAATCTTAACTTTATAAAAAAGTAACTTCAATTTTCTCCCCGTAAGGTTATTTTAATTATAGTTTATGACGCCGTAAATATTTGTATGACAATTATTTAAAACTTGTTTTTATGTATTGAAAGCTTAAGAAGCAGCAACTATAAAAAGCTGTTATTTGTAATAAAAAATCGGCAAAGTGTATTAAAAATGTCTTTTTTATGTTAATTTTTTTTTGATTTTAGCGAAAAAAGCAGTACTATTGAGGTAACCAAATACTATTTATCGTGAAGGAAGTGAAATTAACGTGCATGGTGGTGGACGATTCTAGTTTACAAAGATTATCTATAATAAAATTAGTTAAAGACCATCCCAACTTAGAACTTATTGGAGAGTTTAATAATGCTTTAAAAACTAAAAATGCTCTTCAGAAAACAAAAACAGATTTACTGTTTTTAGATATTGAAATGCCTATTTTATCCGGTTTTGATCTTTTGGATAGTTTAGAGCATAAACCACAAATTATTTTTATAACCGGAAAAACACAATACGCTTTTCAAGCTTTTGACTATCAAGCTGTAGATTATTTACAAAAACCGGTAGATAAGAAGCGCTTTTCGCTTGCTGTAGATAAAGCCATCGAGCTGCATACGCTTAAAAATGAGCAAATGTATAGCGAAGATGATAATTTTATTTTTATAAAAAGTAACCTTAAAAAACACAAGTTGTTTTTAAATTCGGTTAATTATGTTGAAGCTTTTGGCGATTATGTAAAGGTGCATACCGAAAATAAAATGTATACGGTTTTATCTACTATGAAAGGTTTTGATCAGCGCCTGCCATCAGAGCAATTTTTACGCGTGCATAAATCGTATATTGTAAATTTGCAAAAAGTAGAACATTACACCAGTAAGCTAATTACTTTGGGCGATCAAAAAATACCTATTAGCAGAAATAGAAAAAAAGATCTAGATGAAGCGGTAATGCAAACTAGTTCGGTTTAAAATTTAGTACGGATCTACATTTATAATTACTCTTATTTTTCGAAACTGCCCAACCGCATCGTACGAAGACAAAATCTTTTGTACAAATTGTTTCGTTTTGGCTAAGGATTGCTTTTGCGGAATTTTTAGAATTACATTTTTATAATATTCATTTCTTATTCTTGCAACCGGCGGAAATTCCGGTCCTAAAACCATTTCCTTAAAAACATTCCGTAAAGCTTTAGAAAACCAAGCCGAAGCCTCGTTTAACGTATTATAATCTCTTCCTTTAAAAGTAAATTTAATCAATCTGTAAAAAGGCGGATATTTAAAGTTAAGACGTTCGTGCAACTGCTCTTCAAACATCTCCTCATATTTTTGCATAGAAACTTGTTGCAAAATTTGATGATACGGATTGTAGGTTTGAATTAAAACCTTGCCTTGTTTTTTTGTTCTCCCTGCCCTACCCGCAACCTGCAACAGCAATTGAAAACTTCTCTCGTGTGCTCTAAAGTCCGGAAAATTGAGCAAACTATCTGCATTCATTACTCCCACCAGATCTACATTTCTAAAATCTAGACCTTTTGTAAGCATTTGGGTACCTACCAAAATATCTATGCTTTGCTGCTCAAATGCTGTAATTACTTTTTCAAAACCATATTTACCACGCGTAGAATCTAAGTCCATTCTGCCGGTTTTTTTCTCCGGAAAAATAGCATTTACTTCGGTTTCTATTTGTTCTGTGCCAAAACCTTTGGTAGAAATTTCTTTACTACCGCAAGCCATGCATTTTTGTTGCATTGCTATATGGTAACCGCAATAATGGCAACGTAAAGAATTGTTGTGTTTATGGTAAGTTAAACTCACATCGCAGTTGGGACATTGCGGCGCGTGACCACAAGTATGACATTCTAAAATAGGAGAAAAACCACGCCGGTTTTGAAATAAAATAACCTGTTTACCTTCTTCCAAGGTTTCTTGCATAGCTTTAATTAACGTATCGGAAAAATGGCCGGTCATTCGTTTTTTTCTATGCTTTTCTTTAATATCTACCAATTCCATTTTGGGTGGCAGTACATTACCAAAACGTTTTTTTATAGTAATTTTTCCGTATTTATGTTGCTTGGCGTTATAATAGCTCTCAATACTTGGGGTAGCAGAACCCAACACAATTTTGGCGTCAAAATTTTTGGCCAAAACAACAGCGGCATCGCGGGCTTGGTATCTGGGAGCGGGATCAAATTGCTTAAAAGTGGTTTCGTGCGATTCGTCTACGATAATTAAGCCTAAATTTTGAAAAGGTAAGAAAATAGAAGATCGCGCCCCAATTACAATTTTACCTTTACTTTGGTGCAAAACATGGCGGTAAACCTCTACTCTTTCATTTACGGAATATTTACTGTGATACACCAAAACTTGTTTGCCAAAATGTTTCTGTAAACGCTGAATTAATTGTGTGGTTAAAGCAATTTCGGGCAATAAATATAAAACTTGCTGGTTTTGCTTGATTGCTTCTTCAATAAGTTTAATATAAATTTCGGTTTTCCCGGACGAAGTAACTCCGTGCAACAAAGCAACTTTTTGCTCTTGAAAACTAACCTTTATATCTGCTAAAGCTCTTTCTTGCTCAGTATTTAATTCTAGGTTTAAACCTTTGGTTTTTTCTACAGACGCAACACGATCTTTTTTTAAGACATATTTTTTTAAAACGCCTTTATCTATTAAACTTTTTACACTAGCAGCGGAGGCTTTACTTTCTTTTGTTAACTGTTTTACACTTACCGGTTTTTTGAGCTTAGCTTGCAACGAAAACAGCGTTAAAACAATTTCCCGTTGTTTTGGCGCATTGTTTAATTGGTCTAAAAGCTGATTTAAATTCTTTTCGGAAGTGTAATTCTCGTGTAGTTTTATGTAGTTAATTAGTTTGGGTTTGTACTGCTTGTACATTTCTTGGTTTACCAAAATTGCATTCTTGGCAACCAACTTATTTATAACCGGTAAGACGGTCTTTTTTTCCAAAATCTGCATTACTTCATGTATTTTGAGTAACGACTGATTTTGTAAAGCTTCATAAATTAGCAATTCTTCATCGTTTAATTGCTCCTCATCTATAGTCGTGTTTTTATTTAGTTCTATTACGGTTTCGCTTTGTAACAAAAACGCGCTTGGTAAAGCTGCTTTTAAAACTTCTCCTTCTGCACATAAATAATAACTGGCAAGCCATTGCCAAAACTCTAATTGGTTGGCGGTTACCAAAGCTTCTTTATCTAAAATATCTTCTACCAATTTAGCTTCGTAAAGCGTTGGTTCTTGCTGATGTATTTTACTAACAATGCCGGTATAAACTTTAGATTTACCAAAAGGAACCGCCACGCGCATACCAATTTCTATCTCTTCTGTTTGTTCTTCTGTAAGACGATAGGTAAAATGTTTTTCTAACGGAAGCGGTAAAACTACATTTACAAACTGTGTCATATAATTATAAATTTAAAACCTAACGAAGCTAGGCTTTATATTTAGATTGGGGTAGATAAAATGAAATAGCGTTTGGTAGCTTATTTTCCTAACATACCTTCTTTTAAATCATCGTCTGCCGGTCTATTGGAAAGCCAGATGCCAAATAAAGCCTCTTTAAAGTCTTTGCCTTTTACCGTACCTTTTTCTTGGCCATTTTTATAGGAAACTACGCCTTTTCCCGGTTGATAAGTAATATCGTAAATATCTCCTTTTTTTATTTCTTCCTTAAAGAAAGCGATAAATTGATCAATTTTTTCGCGATAGGGTTTTACATTACCGTTGGTAGAGTTTTCAAAACCATCTTCTATAGCAGAAATCATTTTTTTACTATTTATTAACGAAGATACAATGTGTAATTTTACAGACATTGGTTTATCTGCCTCTAAAATAGCTTTTGCATTAGAAGATTTTTCTTGCAAATACAAACCGGCTGCGTATAAGTCTATCCAGAGTTTTTCTCTAACGCCGGCGCCGTTGAGCACCAATTCATAATTGCCAAAAGTTTCAGTATTAGGCAAGGTTACACTACCCACTTTAGTTTGGGCTTGTGTAATACAAACCATTGCAAGACCGATAAAAATTGTAAAAAGTTTTTTCATTTCCGTAAAGTTTATATGGTGTTAATTTATTACTTTTTTTTCTTTAAACGGTTAATAGAAGCGTTTAATTCAAAACCTAAAAGTAAAATATTACTATTTAACCAAATATACAACATCAAAATCAGCAATGCGCCAATAGAGCCGTAAAGCTCATTATAGGTACTGAATTTTTCTATATAAATGGCAAAAAGAAAAGTTGTTAATAAGATTAAAAGTGTTGTAAATAAAGCACCAACCGAGAAAAATTTTGATTTTCTTCCTTCTTTGGTGCCAAAAAAATATAAAGTAGCGGTTATACTATAAACCATTAAAATAAAAACCAAATATCTACCAATTTGCGCCCAAATAATATTGTCTGTAAAAACGCCTATGGCTTCTAAATCTTCTATAATATAGGTAAGGTAAACAAATACAATTACCGAAACCAACATTAATAAAGCTACTATAATTGCCACGCCCATAGCCACAAAATATTGCCGGATAATTGTACGGTTAATTTTGGTATGATAAGAAAACTCAAAACCGGTAAAAATCGCGTTTATGCCATTGGTAGTTAAAAAGATAGAAAGTAAAAAGGCAAAAGATAATAATCCGCCACGCGGGGTACTGGCAATATCTGCAAAAACATCACTAAAAAAAGCGGTTTGCGGCGGTAATAGTGTATCGATAAAAGCTAGAAGCTTTAATTGAAAATCGTCTATAAACCAAACAAACGGAATCAAGTTTAATATAAAAAGTAAAAAAGGAAAAATAGCCATAAAAAAGCTAAAAGCAATAGAACTGGCTCTTGTAGAAAATGTACCTTGTATAATACCAAAAACGTAAATCTCTAGCAAATCATACAAGCTCAAGCCTTCTAAACCCGGCAAAATAACCTTTTGGGCTTTTTTGGCTAAAAAACCAATTACAGGAATACCCTCTACTTGTTTCTCTACTTTTTTAAGCATATAAAATTATACCGCTTTCAAACTAAGGTCTAAATTATAAACCGAGTGTGTTAACGCTCCGCTAGAAATATAATCTACTCCACATTCTGCATATTTTCTGGCAGTTTCTAAAGTTATACCGCCACTAGACTCTGTTTGACATTGCTTACCAATTAAAGATACAGCTTTTTTAGTATCTTCATAATTAAAATTATCAATCAAAATACGGTGAACACCTTCGTGCTGTAAAATTTCTTTAATTTCTTCTAAGTTTCTAGCTTCTACTATAATCTTTAAATTTAAATTATTCTCTTTTAAATAGGTTTTGGTTTTATTGATAGCATTACTAATTCCGCCGGCAAAATCTATATGGTTATCTTTTAGCATAATCATATCGTACAAAGCAAACCTATGGTTTTCTCCGCCTCCAATTTTTACAGCCCATTTTTCTAAGGCTCTAATTCCGGGTGTAGTTTTTCTGGTGTCTAAAACCCTGGTAGAAGTACCAGACAATAAGCTAGCAAATTTGTGGGTTTTGGTTGCAATTGCGCTCATACGCTGCATTGCATTAAGTACAAACCGCTCTGCTTTTAAAATAGATTGACTGCTGCCTGAAACGTAGAAAGCAATATCACCCTTTTTAATAATATCGCCATCGTTTAACAAAGTTTCTATTTTTAAATTGGTATCTACATAAGCAAATACTTTTTCGGCGAAAGCCACACCTGCTAAAATACCGTTATCTTTTACCAATAATTGGGCTTTGCCTACTGCATTTTTAGGAATACATGCCAAAGCACTGTGATCTCCATCGCCAACATCTTCTCTAATGGCGTTGGCAATGATGAGATTTATTTCTTTTTCAAATTGTTCTTGGCTAATCATATTATCAAGTTATTTTTGCTAAAGTAACAAAGTAATTCTTAACAATAAAGATGACGATAAAATTACTTAGCGTAGGAAAAACAGACAGTAAGCATTTAAAGAGCTTAACGGCAGAATATACCAAGCGTTTAGGCCACTTTTGTAAATTTACCACAGAGGAAATCCCCGACATTAAAAAAAGTAAAAAGTTAGAGCAAAACATCCAGAAAATAAAAGAAGGAGAGTTGCTGTTAAAACGTCTTCAGCCGTCTGATATAGTAATTTTATTAGACGAAAACGGCAAACATTTCACTTCTAAAAAATTCGCAAACTTTTTACAAAAACAATTAAATACCGGAAAAAAGCAGTTAATTTTTATAATTGGCGGCCCGTATGGCTTTTCGGAAGAAGTATACCAGCGCGCTAATTACAAAATAGCATTATCGCAAATGACGTTTTCGCACCAAATGGTGCGTTTATTTTTTACCGAACAACTTTACCGGGCTTTTAGTATCTTGCATAACCAACCTTATCACCACGATTAAAATTTTCAAAAAAAAATGAAATTAGTATTTGCCACGCATAATCAAAACAAGTTTGAAGAAATAAAAGCAATGCTGCCAGAGCACATTCAATTATTATCTTTAAACGATATTGGTTGCACCGAAGAGATTGAAGAAACCGGCGAAACCATAGAGCAAAATGCGGCTTTAAAAGCCCAATATGTAAAAGAAACGTATGATTACGATTGTTTTGCAGACGATACCGGTCTCGAAGTAGAAAGCTTAAACAACGCTCCCGGCGTATATTCTGCCCGCTATGCCGGTGAGGAGAAAAGCGATAATAAAAATGTAGAAAAATTACTAGAAGAATTAAAAGATAAAGACAACCGTACAGCAAGATTTAAAACCGTTATTGCTTTAACTATTAACGAGCAAAACAATCTTTTTACCGGTATTTGTACAGGGCAAATCACCAAACAAAAATGCGGCTCCGGCGGTTTTGGGTACGACCCGATTTTTAAACCCACTGGTTATACCAAAACTTTTGCCGAAATGACTTTGACAGAAAAAGCTACAATAAGCCATCGCGGTAAGGCTGTAAAACAATTAGTAGACTATTTAAAGCAGTAAAAAACCACCCATATTTAGCGGTTTAAAAATAAAATGCTGAGGGTTAAACACTTAGATTTAAAAACTTTGTAACAATTAAGTCTGTTTGCGTTTAAAGTTTACGTACTTTTGCAACTTATTTATTTTATATGAAAAAATTTGAAGATTTAGGGCTTAATGCCGAAATTATTAGTGCCGTTAGGGATATGGGCTTTGAGAGTCCGAGCGAAGTTCAGGAAAAAGCAATTCCAATTTTATTGCAAAACGAAACCGATTTGGTAGCTTTAGCCCAAACCGGAACCGGAAAAACCGCTGCTTTTGGATTTCCTTTAATTCAGAAATTAAATCCGAACAGCAAACAAACCCAAGGTTTAATTTTATCGCCAACACGCGAATTGTGTTTGCAAATTACCAACGAGTTAAAAAATTACGCTAAGTATATTCCGCAACTTTCTACGGTTGCAGTTTACGGTGGCGCCAGTATTTCTGACCAAGAGCGTCAAGTAAAACGCGGAGCACAAATTATTGTGGCTACTCCCGGCAGAATGAAAGATATGGTTGGCCGTAAAATGATAGATATTTCTAATATTGGCTATTGTGTGCTAGATGAAGCAGACGAAATGCTAAATATGGGCTTCTACGAAGATATTACAGATATTTTATCGCATACGCCAAACACCAAAAAAACCTGGTTATTTAGCGCTACTATGCCAAAAGAAGTAGCAAAAATAGCTAAGAAATTTATGAAGTCGCCACAAGAAGTTACCGTTGGCGCCAAAAATGAATCTACCAAAAATGTATCGCACGAATATTATACGGTATCGGGCAGAGATCGTTATTCGGCTTTAAAACGTTTGGCAGATGCAAATCCCGATATATTTTCGGTGATTTTTTGCAGGACAAAACGAGATACCCAAAGAGTTGCAGAAAAACTGATTGAAGACGGTTACAATGCCGGCGCTTTACACGGCGATTTAAGTCAAAATCAGCGTGATTTAGTGATGAAAAGTTTTCGTAACAA
This sequence comes from uncultured Mesonia sp., assembly GCA_947494545.1. Taxonomy (GTDB): domain Bacteria; phylum Bacteroidota; class Bacteroidia; order Flavobacteriales; family Flavobacteriaceae; genus Mesonia. The sequence continues at coordinate 58,987 of CANLVH010000003.1, forward strand.
ACAAATACAAATGTTGGTGGCTACAGATGTCGCTGCCCGCGGAATTGATGTAGACGATATTACACACGTTATACATTACCAACTTCCCGACGAAATTGAAACTTACACGCACCGAAGCGGACGTACAGGACGCGCAGGTAAAAGTGGTGTTTCTATGGTGATTATTACCAAAAGCGAAAGAAGAAAAATAAAAAGCATTGAAAAAATAATCAACCAAAAATTTGAAGAAAACCAAATACCAAGTGGCGAAGAAATTTGCCAAGTACAGTTATTTCACCTGGCCAACTCTATTAAAAAAACAGAAATAAACCAGGAAATTAATCAGTTTTTACCGCAACTGGAAGAAATTCTAGAAGATTTCAGTAAGGAAGAATTAATTAAAAAATTCTTTTCTGTAGAGTTTACACGTTTTTATAATTACTATAAAGGTGCCACAGACCTCAACAAAAAAGCAGACAGAGATTACCGCGAAGGAGAAGATAGCGGAGACAGCATACGTTACTTTATAAACGTTGGTAGTAAAGATGGTTTTGATTGGATGTCTTTAAAAGACTTTCTAAAAGAACAATTAGATTTAGGAAGAGACGGCGTTTCTCGCGTAGATGTAAAAGATGCGTTTTCGTTTTTTAATACCGATGCAGATCAAAAAGATAAAGTTTTTAAGGTATTTGAAAATTTTGAGCACCAAGGCCGTTCTATTAACGTAGAAATGACCAATAACAAAAGTGCCGGAAAAAGTAGAAGAAAACCTAAGTCTCGCAACAGAAAACCGGATAATTTTTCTAAGCAAAACTCTAAACGTTCTCCGCGAAGGTCACAACCTAAGAAAACAGATAGGCAAGCCAATATTAAAAGCTCTATAAATCGCAGAAAGAAAAAACGCTAAATACTTGGTTTGGTTTTTGAAGAAAATGTGCTTGATTTAAGATAAAAAATTTTAATTTCACGCCTATTCTACTTTATTGATTATGAGATTTTTTTTAAGCCTTTTATTGATAACAGTTTTTAGTTTTACGGCTATTGCCCAAGAAAGCGATAGCCTTAAAACTGAAATTATAAAAGGGCGTGTTCTTAATGCTGCCAATGATTTGGCCTTAGATAACGTAAATATTATAAACCTTAATACGGTAAAAGGTACAACCTCTGGAGTAAAAGGTGAGTTTGAAATAAAAGCTGCGGTAAACGATACACTTTATTTTTCGTATTTAGGCTTTAAGTCTATAGAAGTTCGGGTAACCAACGACTGGACAAAATACGGCGATGTTAAAGTTAAAATGACCGAAATTGGTATTGCTTTGGAAGAAGTAACGCTAAAACCTTTAAAACTTACCGGTTATTTAGAAATTGATGCTAAAAACATTCCTATTTACGAAAACTACCGTTATAGCATTTCCGGTTTAAGTTCCGGATATGAAGCCGGCGACCAACAACCCGGCGCTTTTTCTAAAACCTTAGAATCTATTTTTAATCCTGCAGATTTTCTCTATAATATTTTCGGCGATAAGCCACGCCAAATGCGTAAATTGCGAAAAATGAAAGAGGATGATGAGATTAGAAATTTACTGCAGCAAAAATTTAACAGAGAAACGCTAATGGCGCTTTTGCAAGTTACCCGCGTAGATATAGATCAAATTTTGCAACGTTGTAATTACTCTAAAAGTTTTATAAAAAATGCCAACGACTTGCAAATTTTAGACGCCATAAGCGGATGTTACGAAGAATACCGCGTTTTAAAAGAAAAGAAATAACTAGTCTACTTTCTCTTTAAATCTTTTTATAATTTTCTCACTACTCTGAATGCTGTTTTTGGCCCAAAAATACCTGGTAGCCAATTCGTCTTCTTTAGAGAGTTGCCAAGAAATACTACTTTTTTTAAGTTTATTGGTAAGCGCTTGCAAAATAATCGCGGCAGAGACAGAGATATTTAAACTTTCAGTAAAACCTACCATTGGTATTTTTAAAAAACCATCGGCGTTTTCTAAAACTTCTTTGGAGAGTCCTTCTTTTTCGGTGCCAAAAAATAAAGCAGCCGGTTTACTTATGTCAAAATCATCAAGCATGCAGGCATTGTTATGTGGTGTAGTAGCAATAATTTGGTAGCCTTTTTCGCGTAAATTTTCTATACTTTCACTTACGTGGTTATACCGGTTTACGCTTACCCATTTTTGCGCTCCCATAGCAATTTCACGATCTATACGTTTACGGTTGCGTTCTTCTATAATATGAATGTTTTGAATGCCAAAAACATCGCAACTTCTAATAACTGCACTGGTATTATGTAATTGATAAACATCTTCCGTGGCAACGGTAAAATGATTGGTACGTTGCGCTAAAACTTTTTGAAAACGTTGTTTTCTATTTTCGGTAAGAAAAGTTTCTAAATGAGCTAGTAATTTTATATCTATCATTAATTTTTTAAAAATAAAGTAGGAAATATCAAATTTAATGCAATTTTTGTATTGGCAAGACCAATATTTACATTTATGCAACAAGACCAGCTTCTAGAACTTATAGAGCAGAAAGATGAAAAATCTTTTGACTACCTCTACGATATGTATGCCCAAAGCCTTTTTGGTGTAATTAACGCTGTAGTAAAAAACAAGGCTCAGGCAGAAGATGTTTTGCAAGAAGTAATGGTTAAAATCTGGGAAAACCTAGATTCTTACAAAAAAGAAAAAGGACGTTTTTATACCTGGATTGTAAATATAGCCCGCAACGCAGCTATAGATAAGTATAGATCTAAAGCCTATAAAAAGCAAAGACAAAACCTAAGTACAGATAATTTCGTAAGTATATTAGAGGGCTCGTATAATTTAGGGAGATTAACCAATGCCATAGGTATTGAAGCTTTTGTAAAAAAACTAAAACCCAAGTGCATTAAAATAATAGATTTATTGTTTTATAAAGGCTTCACACAAAAAGAAGCTGCCGAAGATTTAAGCATTCCGTTAGGGACTTTAAAAACTAGAAACCGAGCTTGCATAAATGATTTAAGAACTTTATTGAACGTAAAATGAGTACACAAGAATACATAGATTCCGGTATTTTAGAACTGTATGTTTACGGCTCTTTATCTAAAGATGAAGCAAGAGAAGTACAAGAAATGATAGCCAAACATCCGGAAATAAAAAAGGAAGTAGAAGCTATAGAAGAAGCGGTAATTAGACTTTCTAGTAGCGCCGCACCCTATTTGCCGGCTGTAAATTACCAGCGCATTAAAGAGGAACTATTTACCAATTCTGCAAAAGTTAAAACTTTACGGAAAACTTCTTGGGCTACTTATACCGGATGGGCTGCAGCCCTACTCTTACTTATAGCTTCGGCAGTTTTTTATAATCAATATCAAAGCAACGAAGAAGTTTTAAAAGTAGTTACTACCGAAAAAGAAGAATTACAAAAAGATAAGAAACAATTAGAAAATGTTCAGGAAGAATACGCCATTACTTTAAATATTCTTCGCGATAAAAACACTAGTGTTGTTCCTTTAGAAGGACAAAAAAATTACAGCAACGCTTATGCACAAGCTTATTATAACAAAGAATCTAAAGAAGTTATAATAGATGCACAAGGTTTACCGGAACCACCAAAAGGAATGGTTTATCAGGTCTGGTCTTTACAATTTGATCCGTTAACGCCAACCAGCGTTGGTTTGTTGGAAGAATTTAAAACCAACGACTCTAAGTTATTTCGTGTAGCAGAAGCACCATCTGCAGAAGCTTTTGGAATTACTTTAGAACCAGCGGGCGGAAGTGAAACTCCAACAATGGATAAGCTATATACTTTAGGGAAAGTGTAAATAGCAATTTTTTAGTTTATATTCTATATCCCGGTAATTTCAGTAAAAACTTTAAAAAAAGTTACGCTTTATCTAATAATTCTTCAACCAATTTAGGAACGCCTATCGCTGCTTTTTCTGCACGGACTTCTAAGTTTTCATTTGAGTTAACAGCCGGTTTTGGGTCTATAAAATAAATAGGAATACCATCTGATGCAAAATCTATCAACCCGGCAGCCGGATAAACTTGCATAGAGGTACCAATAATTATAAGAATATCTGCTTTACTAACTTTATCTGCAGCAATTTCTAGCATTGGCACCGCTTCACCAAACCAAACAATATGCGGACGTAGTTGATGATTGTGTTCGCAAAAATCGCCTATATTCAAATCTTCTTTCCAGTCCATTATCAAGTTTTCATCAAAGGTGCTTCGCACTTTAAAAAGCTCGCCGTGTAAATGAATTACGTTTGTACTACCTGCCCGTTCGTGCAAATCGTCTACATTTTGTGTAATTATTTCTACTTGAAAAGCATTTTCTAATTTTGCCAAAGCTTTATGCGCATCGTTAGGTTGCACGGTTTTTAATTGTTGCCGGCGTTTATTGTAAAAGTCTAACACCAATTCTCTATTAGCTTCCCAGCCTTGCGGCGATGCAACTTGCATTACATCGTGGCCTTCCCATAGACCATCTGCATCTCTAAAAGTTTTTATACCACTTTCGGCACTTACTCCGGCGCCGGTTAAAACCACTACATTTTTCATAGGTGTATTTTAAAATTTAGACAATTAACTTACTAAAAATTATACGTTCCGTAAAGCAAAATATACTGCGAAATTAGAAATGTACTGCTAAGCAATTCAATTCCGTAAAGAAATATATACAATGTAGATTAAGCAGTCATTCTACAATTAAAACTCTAATCGATTAATAAAGAAGTTTCAAGGTTAATGAATAGGCTTATCCGACAAAAAAATTTGTAATTATCTCAATAGCACTGGTCAATTCCCTAAAAAAATAAAAATTTTTATACTTTTTAATTTACTGATATTCAGTTATTTGAATTAAATAAAGAAAGAAATCTAAAAAAAAGTAGATATTTTTTAAAACCGCACTCCTTTTATTCTCGTAAGTAAAGTAGAAAGCAAAATTGTTTAACCAAAAAAACACAAATCATGAAAACAAGAATTTTAGCTTCTTTACTATTAACCTTTTTGATATTTACGAGTTGTAGCGACGATGACGACGCGATTACTCCTCCTACAATGGGAGAAAGTAAATCGTATTCGTTAATGTCTGTTTCTAACCCGGCAATATCCGGAATGGTTACTTTTGAAAAGAACGACAACAACAGCACTACGGTAAAAATTGACCTTAACGGAACTACTTCCGGAATGCATCCTGCGCATATACATATGAATACCGCTGCAGAAGGTGGCGATATTAAAGTGACTTTTACGCCCGTAAATGGAGAAACCGGAATGAGCAGAACGCAAGTTGCAATGTTAGACGATGGCACGCCAATTACCTATGACGAGCTTTTAGAGTTTAATGGTTATATAAATATTCATAAAAGTGCCGACGATTTAGGGACTCTAATTGCGCAAGGCGATATTGGCCAAAATGAATTAACAGGAGAGTCTATGGCATATAATTTAGGAACTGTTGCTAATTCTGGCGTAAGCGGTGAAGCTGTTTTTTACCAAAGAGTAAATGGCGAGGCACTTATAGTAATTGATGTTATGGGAACTATGGCCGGAGATAGCCACCCGTCGCATATTCATATGGGAGACATTAACAATCCCGGAGCAATTGCAGTAAGTTTAAAGCCGGTAGATGGAGAAAACGGAATGTCTAAAACAAATATTGCTATGCAAGACAATGGCAATATGTTTGGATACGAAGATGCGTTAAATTTTAACGGATATATAAACGTACATAAAAGTGCAAACGAACTAGATGTTTTACTTGCACAAGGAAACATAGGTTCTAACTAAGTTTGGTTCGTTTTGTTTGTCGAAAAAGGCTGTCTTTTTTAAGACAGTCTTTTTTTTTGTGAAAAACTGAAATCACGAATTTAAACCAGCAAAATTTTAACAACACTAAAAAGAAGTTATCTTTGTTTTTTAAACTACACACACAACAAAACTTATGAATGCATTGCAAGCCATTAGCCCCATAGACGGAAGATACGCTTCTAAAACCAAAGACTTAATTCCGTTTTTTAGCGAGGAAGCGCTTATTAAATACCGCGTAAAAATAGAAGTAGAATATTTTATCGCTTTATGCGAAATTCCGCTACCGCAGCTGCAAGAAATTTCATCTTCTATCTTCCCGAAATTACGCGCTATTTATCAAAATTTTACGAGCATAGATGCGCAAGCAGTAAAGGAAATAGAAAAAACAACCAACCACGATGTAAAAGCGGTTGAATATTTTTTAAAAGATAAGTTTGAAGGTTTAGGATTAGACACAACCAAAGAATTTATTCATTTTGGCCTTACCTCGCAAGACATTAACAACACTGCGGTTCCGTTAAGTTTAAAAGATGCTTTAGACCAAGTATATCTACCGGAAATTGAAAACCTTTTAGAAAAACTAAAAAGCTTAGCAAATAACTGGAAAGACATTCCGTTACTTGCCAAAACGCATGGGCAACCGGCTTCCCCTACCCGGTTAGGTAAAGAAATTGCAGTTTTTGTTACCAGAATAGAAGAACAATTAGAAAACTTAAAAAACACGCCAACTGCAGCAAAATTTGGTGGCGCCACCGGAAATTTTAATGCGCATCACGTGGCTTATCCGCAAATAGATTGGAAAGATTTTGGGACGCAGTTTGTAGAAGGTTTAGGAATGAAGCATTCTTATCCTACTACCCAAATAGAACATTATGATTATATGGCGGCAACTTTTGATGCCTTAAAAAGAATAAATACCATTTTAATAGATTTAGATAGAGATATATGGACGTATATTTCTATGGATTATTTTAAACAAAAAATCAAAAAAGGTGAAGTAGGTTCTTCGGCGATGCCACACAAAGTAAATCCGATAGATTTTGAAAACAGCGAAGGGAATTTAGGCGTAGCCAATGCCCTTTTTGAACATTTGGCAGCAAAACTCCCCATTAGCCGCTTGCAACGTGATTTAACAGACAGCACGGTTTTACGAACCATAGGAATGCCTTTGGGGCACACGCTTATCGCTTTTAAATCTACTTTAAAAGGTTTAAATAAATTGTTATTAAACGAAAACAAACTGAACGAAGATTTAGAAAATAATTGGGCGGTCGTGGCCGAAGCTATCCAGACTATCTTAAGAAGAGAAAACTATAAAAACCCATACGAAGCTTTAAAAGGTTTAACGCGTACCAACGAAAAAATAAACGCCAAAAGCATAGCAGATTTTATTGAAACCTTAGATGTTTCTGAAGAAGTTAAAACAGAACTAAAAGCCATTACGCCGCAAAACTATACGGGTATTTAAGTTTTGGTTTTTAGATACTTGTAGGAAATAAAAAAGTCAAATGGTACTGAAGATCTTCATGACAATCAGTACCATTTTTTTCATTTAAACCTTATCTATTGCTTAAAGCTTAAAGCTGAATTCACCTTTTATTTCTTTATCTGCAAACCTCTTTCATAAAAAGCTTTACGTTGACTTTCTGGCACTAAATCGCCGCCGGTTGCCCAAGCAATATGGGTGGCTTTTTGCATATTTAAATTGTTCTCTTTTGCATAATTAGTGGCTGCAATTTTTTGCGAACCAATTAATCCGGCTGTTGCGGAAGGTTCTAAAAAAATATCTTCTGTGTCTAACAATTTTGTTAATAGCGTGTAAAGATGCTCATCTTCTATTGTATATATTCCGCTTATAAGATGTTTGCTAATTGCGGTTGCAAATTTAGACGGTCTACCAACGGCCAAACCATCTGCTTCTGTTTTGTTATCTATACCTAAATCTTGTACGCTTATCTCGCTTTTTTTCTCGGTTATTAATCCGGTTAAAACTGCTGGAGAATTTGTTGGTTCTACAAAAAAGCAATGTACATTATCTCCGTAAATTTGCTTTAATCCATAAGCAATTCCGCCCGGAGAGCCACCAACTCCACAAGGAGAATAGACAAATAAAGGATGCTCTGCATCTACTTTTATTTTAGCTTTTTCTAATTGTTGCGCCAAACGCAAAGCGCCAACCGTATAGCCTAAAAATAAATGTTTAGAATTTTCGTCGTCTACAAAATAGGCTTTAGAATTGGTTTTTGTTTGTTCTCTTCCAGAGTTAATGGCTTCGCTAAAATCTCCTGCAAATTCAATTACGTTTACGCCTTTGCTACGCAACAAATCTTTTTTCCATTTTTTGGCATCTGCCGAAACGTAAACATTCACTTTAAAACCCAATTTAGCACTAATAATACCAATGCTTAAACCTAAATTTCCGGTAGAACCAACGCCAATTTCGTATTGGTTAAAAAAGTCTTTAAATTTTTGTTCAGAAAAAACACTATAATTGTCGCTTCGGTTTAATAAACCTTCTTTTAAAGCCAACTCTTCTGCGTGGTGCAAGACTTCATAAAATCCGCCACGCGCTTTTATAGAACCTGCAATTGGTAAAGCATTGTCGCATTTTAAAAATAACTCTCCTTGAAACTCTCCGCCTTCCCGTTTTAACAAATTTTGCATTGCAGGAATTTTCCGTAAAGGAGATTCTAATTTTCCGTTTGTAGCTTTTGTTTCAGGAAAAGCTTTTTGAAAAAATGGCGCAAAACGCTCCCATAATTTTGCAGCTTCTAACATATCGTGTTTATCAATTGCAAAATTTGGTGTAGAAGTTATAGTTTTTTTATTCGGGTTTAGCCAGGTAACCGGTTTTAAAGCTATTATTTCTTTTAAAATAGGCGATTTTTGAGTGAGTTTTTTTATGTGTTCGAGAGGTAGCATTTTCTTTATTTTTTGACGTTTAAGATTGTTGGAAGAAAGCTAAAATTCTTTCGTTTACCTTATCTTATTTAGAATGATTCAAAATTAAAGAAAATTATTTGCAAACCCGTCCGAATTAACAAGTTTTTTAAACATTAAAATATTTCTGAAGACAATTTTACTTTAGCGTTTACGCCCTTACTTTTAGCCTTATTCCGTAAAGTTTAAAACACTTAAAATATTTATCCTCAACCCTTTATTCCGTAAAGGAAAAAATAAATTTTACTTCACAATTAGTAAAGGAATTTTTACTGTTCTTATAATCAAATCGTTTGTAACGCTTCCTACAAAAAGAGACGTGATGTTGTTGGCGCCCTTGGCCGAAACGCTAATGAGATCAAAATCTTTTTCTAGTGCGTAATTTTCTATAACCTCTGCCACAGAATTTTCTTCTTTGTCTATTTGCTGAAAATTTACAGACTCCGGTATACGATTCTTTTTACGGAAGTTTTTGATCTTTTCTTGTAAGTGCGCCTTGGTTTTATCTACGGCTTTTTGCGTATTGATGTACGGAAAGAAAAAAGAGGGAATGTTATAAACGTGCAAAGCCTCTATCTCTGTCGTGTTTTTTTCTATTGAATTTTTTACTGCATAAAAAGATTTGGCAGAGTCTGCACTAAAATCTGTTGCTATTAAAATCTTATTTAGCTGCATTTTGGTTTCTTCAGGAATTAAAAGCATATCTGCTTCTAGCATTCGCACTAATTTTTGCGTGAGTGCGCCGGTGCCTTGCAATTCGCTTTTATGCCCTACAATTACCAAATCTATCTTGTATTCTTTAGAAAGGTGACTTAAAATACTCTCGGTATATTCGTCTGCTGTCATTGCCAAGGTATAACTGGCAGAACCGTTATAATTTTTGGCGATAGATTTTTCTAAAGCTTCTTCTACAACGGCTTCTAAGTCTATATCTTCTTCTAACAAATCTTCGTAGAGATTATATAATTTAGACTGCTTTACATTGTGCGTAAAATAAAAATGTTTAATGTTTAGAACCTCGCTTAAATGACTTGCGTATTGTAACAAAGTACTATCCATCTGCGTTAGGTCTAAGGCCAACATTACGTGCTGACCTTCTGCCTTTTTATCTTTCGTTTTCATACTATTTTTCTTCCGTTTTGTTTGGTTCTTTTTTGGGTTGGTTATTTTGTTCTTTATTTTTCTTAATTCGGGCTTTTTCTACCAGTTGTAAAATATTTTTACGATAATCTTCTTTTTCGATTAGCTTCTCTTTTCGCTCTGCCTTTTCGTAATCTTCTTTTACGCCGGTTAAGAGCGAAAAACACATCATTATTAAAAAGATAGCAAAGGGCAAACCTGAAACAGTTACCGCGGTTTGCAAAGCATTTAAACCGCCACCATACATCAAGACTGCAGCTACGGTTCCGGTTGCAGCTGCCCAAATAACCCGCTGAAAACCGGGCGTTTTTAATTTACCGCCAGAAGTGATACTGTTTATTACCAAAGCGCCGGAGTCTGCTGAGGTAATTATAAAACTACAAATTAGTATAACTCCCAATATTTTTAAGAGCATAGCCAACGGAAACTTATCAAAAAATACGTATAAAGCAGTAGAAATATTATCGTTTACCGCAGCTATCATCAAAGTATCGCCTCCCAAAATATCGCGCATCGTTATTCCGCCAAAGGCACTAAACCATAAAAAAGTAACCAAAGCGGGTAAAATGAGAACGCATAAAATAAATTCTTTAATGGTTCTTCCTTTAGAAATACGCGCAATAAAAATACCTACAAATGGGCTCCAGGAAATCCACCAGCCCCAATACATTATGGTTCTGGTTTTTTGCCAATCTGTTCCCTGTAAAGATTCTGTCCACGTAGACATATCTATAAAATTGGTTAGATAACTACCAATATTTTGTATGTATGACTGAAAAACAAAAGTGGTTGGCCCTAAAACCACCACCAATAAAAATATTATTAATGCTACTCTAACATTTAACTGACTTAATATTTTAACACCTTTATTTACCCCCGTAAATGCCGAAATTGTAGCAGCAAGCGTTACAGCAGCAATAATTAAAACTTGGTAAAATAATGAGCTGGGTAAACCAAAAACGTGTGTAAACCCGGAATTAATTTGCCCAACACCAAAACCAATTGTAGTTGCCAAGCCAAACATTGTAGTTATTACCGCCATTACATCTATTACATCTCCCATCCAGCCGTAAATCCTGTTTCCCAAAATAGGATAAAAAACAGAGCGTAAAGTAAGAGGCATTTTACGATTAAAGGTAAAATAAGCTAAAGATAAACCTACTACCGAGTAAATTGCCCAACCGTGAATACCGTGATGTAAAAATGAAAAATTAATAGCTTCTTGCGCAATTAAAGCGGGTTCTTCTCCTGCCAAGCGCGGCGGATTTAAAAAATCTCGTACCGGATCTGCAATACTAAATAAAACCAGACCGTTACCAATACCTGCACTAAACAACATTGCAAACCACGACCATAAACTAAAATCTGGTTTGGCATCTTTCCCGCCAATTCTAATTTTACCAAATTTACTGAGCGCAATGTAAAGACAAAACACAATAAAAATGTTTACGGCCAAGGTATAAATCCACCCGCCGTGTGCAGAAACATAATCTTGCGCTATACCGAAATAGCGTTCTGCTTCCGCTTCAAAAATAAGGGTTAAGGTTACACTGCTTATAATTACCGCAATAGCAGCAAAAAACACAGTTTTATTTACTACCAAACCAAGAAATTTGGACGTATTGTCCTTTCTAGTAACTTTTATAGACATAACTATTTTTTTGGAAAAAATGAGATAAGATATTTCTAAAATAATCTTTAGAAATATCAAAAAATTTAAAAGTAAAAAAGTTTAAACAATACTCGCGGGAGGAGATTTTTCGTAAAAACCCAAGCTAATAATAAGTTGTGCCAACGACCAGTAGAAAAAATATTTGGCCGCATTCGGTTTTATAAAAAAATTATATAAAGTATAATTCATTACAAACATTTTTAAATGCGATGGAGTATACAGATAAAAATTGAGTAAATAAAATTAATATTGCTAAAAATCTTTTTATGATAATAGCTGTTTTCAACTTTACGGAAAATTTAAAAGTTGCCCAAAATTGAAATTAAAAAAACTATTTTCTTCTATACTTTTGGGTTTGCTCAAAAACTGCGTCTAGAATAGCTTTATCTTCTTCCGTAAAGGTAATATCACGGCGTTGCATTACTTTTTCGGCAACTTCAAAGGCTTTATTGGTTTTATAAGTTGTAGTGCCACTGCTTCCGCCCCAGCTAAAACTTGGTATAAAGTTGCGCGGAAATCCTGCTCCAAAAATATTTGCACTCACGCCAACTACCGTTCCCGTATTAAACATGGTGTTAATTCCGCATTTAGAATGGTCTCCCATCATTAAACCACAAAATTGCAAACCGGTACGAGCAAAACCTTCGGTTTCGTAATCCCAAAGTCGTACTTCTGCATAATTGTTTTTTAGATTAGAATTATTAGAATCTGCCCCAATATTACACCATTCTCCCAACACAGAATTGCCTAAAAAGCCATCGTGACCTTTGTTAGAATAACCGCTAATAACAGAATTATTCACTTCTCCCCCAACCTTAGAATGCGGACCAACAGTAGTAGGACCGTAAATTTTGGCGCCCATTTTTAGCGTGGCGTTATCGCATAAAGCAAAAGGTCCGCGAATGGCACAATTTTCCATAACTTCTGTATCTTTTCCTATGTAAATTGGTCCGTTGCTAGCATTTAAACTGCCATTGGTTAATTTTGCGCCCTCTTCTATAAAAATTTGATCTTTACGGATGCAAAACACGCTTTTAGGAATTTCTGCCGAAACCCGATCTTTAGTCAGCAAATCAAAATCTGCTTGAATTGCCGCAGCGTTCTTAGAAAAAATATCCCAACTATGTTCTATAAATAATGGTTTGGTGTCTAACTCTACAGCTTTAAAATCTTCTAAATCTATTTCTTCGTTTTTTTTAGATTTAAAAGCTACATAATGCTCTTCGTGCATTAAAACCTCTTGATTTTTTAAGTTATTGATTTGTTTTATCAAGGTTTCAGACGGACAAAAGGCGGCATTAAGCATAATGTTTTCATCCATTTCTACCATTGGCCATTTTTCTGTCAAATAATCTTCGGTTACGGTGGTTGTGGTACTTTGTAGATACTTTTCCCATTTTTCGCGAATGGTTAAAATACCAAAGCGCAACTCTGCTACCGGTTTTGTAAAGGTAAACGGAAGTAGTTGATTTCTAACTGCCCCATCAAATAAGATATAGTTCATCTGAATTTATTTTAAAAAACGAAGGTAAAAAAAATAATCTATTGGCAATTTTTGGTTTGCCGGGTATCGCTAATATGAATAATTTTCCATTTATTTTCTACTTGCATTAGCGTAAATAAATTTATCCCGCAATGACTAAATTCATTATCTAAATAAAACGTATAAGGTATCCAAGCTGCCGCCATTTTATGATCTTTTTGAATAGTAAACTCCCCAAGCTCTTCCTTAAACTGCATTTGTTTAGGAATACTGCTAAGACCGTTTAAAAACTCTGCCCTGCTTTCTATATGCAAAATGGTCTTGTTTTTTTCGTCTTTAGAAATAGATTGAAACTTGGCTTCGGGAATAAGCATCTTTTTTAACTGTACGGTATCTTGCTTATGAAAAGCACTAAAAAATTGTTTTACAGCATCTTTTGGCGTTTTTTGTGCACGAATAAAACTGCTAAAGCCAATAAATAAAATAAAAACCAAGTATTTCATTCTTAAAACCGAATTGTTATTGACGCGGTAAATTACTACTTTTACAGCAACAAAACAATAAATTTCAGCTATGTCAACCGCAAAAAAAGAATATAAACGCGTTACTGTAAAATCTTTAGTAGATATGAAAAAACGCGGCGAAAAAATTTCTATGCTCACTTCATACGATTATACAATGGCTCAAATTGTAGACGGCGCGGGTATAGATGTAATTTTGGTGGGAGACTCTGCCTCTAATGTTATGGCCGGGCACGAAACCACTTTGCCCATAACTTTAGACCAAATGATTTATCATGCTTCTTCTGTAGTACGTGCAATAGACCGATCTTTGGTGGTGGTAGATTTGCCTTTTGGAAGTTACCAAAGCGACCCAAAAGAGGCCTTGCGCTCTGCCATAAGAATTATGAAAGAAAGCGGCGGACATGCAGTAAAATTAGAAGGCGGTAAAGAAGTAAAAGAATCTATAAAACGTATTTTAAAAGCCGGTATTCCGGTAATGGGACATTTAGGTTTAACCCCGCAATCTATTTATAAATTTGGTACTTACACGGTACGAGCAAAACAAGAAGAAGAAGCGGCAAAATTAAAAGAAGACGCCAAAATGTTAGAAAAAATTGGTTGTTTTTCTATTGTTTTAGAAAAAGTGCCCGCAAAACTAGCCAAAGAAGTGGCAGAGAGTGTTTCTATTCCTGTAATTGGTATTGGCGCCGGTAATGGCGTAGACGGACAAGTTTTGGTAGTGCACGATATGCTGGGAATGACGCATGAATTTAATCCGCGATTTTTGCGCCGTTATTTAGATATGCACACAGAAATGACCAAGGCATTCAAAAATTATAACGAGGATGTAAAATCTGGTGATTTTCCTAACGAAAATGAGCAATATTAAGCTAGAGCTTTAAATATTTACGGAAAGGAATAAATAAGCCATACGTCAAGTTTAGTTTCGTGCTAAATTCATACAAGATATCTTAACCATACTGCAATTGGAGATGTTATTGTTCGGTTTTACGAGTCTGTTTAAAATAAGCTAAATTTTATAATTGGTTTTTTGTTAGTTTTGTAAATAAAGCTTGGTATGCCTAGTTATAAATTACGTTTTAACATTAACCTCTTATTGGTGTGGTTTTTACTCTCTCCGGTTGCACTAACGGCACAAACAAATGGGCAAAAAATTGAGGAAAAACTGCAAGAAGCCAAATTGCACATTTATCAAAATCCGGAGAAAGCTATAAAGCTAGCCACTATAATTTACCAAGAAGCTAAAGAAACAGATACCAAAATTACTGCCTTAATCACCTTGGTAAATGGCTACACCGCAATAAATCAAAACGAGAATGCACTTATCTTCGCCACCAAAGCTTTAGAAGTAGCTAAAAAACAGGAAGCCTACGGCAACAAATTCGTACTTTGGGTTTGTTGGGAGAGCAATACCAACTTTATCATTTAATAAAATATCTAGAGATTATTTAAACCGCGCAGAAAACTTAATAAACACCTCTAACCTACCAGAAGAAATGGTAGCGCTCTCTAAAGGCAATATTTTTGCCGTAAAAGGAAACGGCTATAAAGACGAAATAGATTGTGCTTACGCCATAGAAAATTATGATTTGGCTATAGCGGCCTACCAAAAACTTCCTGACCATTCTAGTGCGCAAAACAATTTGGCCTTGGTTTGTTTAGAAAAAGGAAATTGTCTTCTAGAATTGGAACAGTTAGGGCAAGCAGAAGAAAATTTTAAAAAATCATTGCAAATTTCTACCAAAAACAATTTAGAAGAATATGAACAATATGCCAATTTAGGTCTTGCCAAAATAGATTATGCCACCTGCAATTACCAAACTTCTATAGCGCATCTGCAAGCTTTAAAAAATACAGAAGATTTTGATTTGCAAGCACAAACTGAAAAAGAATTATATTTTTTATTGAAAGAAAATCATTTAGCACTTGGCCATACAGAAACATTTCACTTTTTCGAAAAAAAGCACCAACAAGCCTCTCAAGAAATTCAGCAGTTAGAAAATCAGAATTTTCGGCAGGTTTTAAAATTTATTCGTAACTATTCTTTTACGGAAAGCAAATCTTTCCGTAAAGAAAAAATCCTGCTTTACAGCCTTCTTATTATTTGCGCCGGACTAATAATTTTTGAAATCACCAAAAGCTTAAAACGCAAAAACAATTTAGAATAACCGGCATATTTTGATTTTATATTTTCGGTTTTACACCAAAAATCAACTTCTACAGGCAAATTTTTTATTTTTTGCTAAAATAAATTTAACAATCTGTATATCAGTAAATTAAAACGTATTTTAGTCTATGCAATTTACGTAATTTTCGCCAATTTCGGTATTTTAATCCTTTTATATAAGGCTTAAATTGTTTTCTTTTGATAAAAGCGAAAAAACCCAAAAACTCTAAATATGAAATTGAAATTTACCCTAACATTATTGCTGTTTAGTTTTCTAACAGCCTTTTCTCAAAACGAAAAAAGCTACACAATTTCGGTAGAAAAAAATGCTTCTTTAAACAAAGATGGTTATGATATGACCCAACATAACCGACCAAAATACATTAGTTCTCCCTTTACGGAAGAATCTCCTGTAACAGCTTCTAGAAGTCAAAACAATACCACAAGCAATCTAAGCACCAATCCGGATATTGAAGCTTTTGCACAACTCACCTTAAATAGATGGGGCGTTTTAACCGATATGGATACCAACGGCGAATTGTTTTATAACGCCGAAAGAATCGGCAACACGTTTACGGTAAAAACCTACGATAACGATTTGGAAGTAGTAGAAAACTTTTCTATAGATGTGCACGATAATCAACTTGGTTTCTTAATGGGAGAAGGCGGTAATGCTACCAACATTGGCTTTTTTAATATAGAAAGTTGGTCTTTTCAAACTATTTTTGATGCAGTAACCCAAAACGATCAATTATCTAACAAGTTTAACCGGGTTGCAACAAGCAACGGGTACAAATATTTAATTGGTGTTGGCCAACCAGACGAAGAAAACGGCAACTTATACGGAGTAATAGACGAGTTTGATGAAGACGGCACTCTACTAAACAGACAGCGTTTTTTATTGCCAAATGATGCTATTCTTTTTGACCCAATTTTGACGCGTTATGCTTTAATGCCTAATTTATTTAGCCAGCGAGACGATGCTTTGCACTATATGTATTTGTATAAGCAACAAAGTCAAGATAATTCTATTTTTAATAACGTACTAATAGCAAAAGATTCTACAGATGTTGTGGTAGAATTTAGAGGAGATACACCTAACGGAAACATTACCGGTTCTACTTTCTTAAGAGATGGTAATGGTAATTACGACAAAATGACCATTCAATATGAACCATCTGCCAGCGGAATGCTTGTTGACTTTTACCGCTTACCATTTGATGATAATTTAGGAATTGACAACCAAACCGAAACAAAGTTTTTTTATACCCAAATCCTACTCAAAATTTGCTAAATATAAAATCTGATGTAGCACTAAAAGCTATTAAAATCTATTCTATAACCGGCAAAATGGTTAGAACTGACAAATTAAACGGTCAGCAAAGTACAATTAACCTTTCTGCTTTGGCACCCGGTATTTATTTTGCAAATATTAGCCTAGGCGATGGGAAATCTGAAAAAGTAAAATTTATTAAAAACTAGTTTCCATTTATCGTAATTGCGATAAAAAGAAAAACATTTAGTAGAATAAAAGCGCCCGAAGTAAACGTTTTATAGAGTTGCAGACTTTTTTGCCCCAAATTGCACTATAAAAACAACAAGTTTTACTTCCGGGCGTTTTTTTATTTCTAAAATTTAAAGAGAAAATAAAACTAAAAAAATGTAGTTTTGTGCTTGCCGATAAAGGGAGCCGCCATGAAATTTTCGTTTTTTTTATTTTTATATTTGGTTTTAATTGGCATTTCCCGACCTGGAATAGCGCAAGAAACCGAAGCCAACAGATTATTAAAAGAAGCCGAAGAAAGCAGATATACCAATCCGCAAAAATCTTTAAAACTTTACAATTACCTATTAAAAACACCACAGATGCAGCTTTTTCTACACTATAGAAATTAAGCAAATTCAAGCTAACTTACTTTTAGAAAACTTCCAAGAAGCCGTAAAAAACGCCCAAAGTGCGCAACAAAATTTAAAAGCTTTCTCTAACCCAAAACTTTACTGCCACTATTGGATACAAGTTGCCAACCTATATAAAGAATTAGATTTACACCAAGAAAGTAAGCAAGCTTTAGAGCAAGCAGAAAAGTATTTTGCAAAGCTTAAAAAAGAACAAAAGCAAGTTATATTACCACAATTAGAGCTCGTTCGGGTAGAACAAGAAAGCGAAAAACCTTTCTTAAAAAAGCAGAAGATTTAAAACAGCTTTTAGAAAAAACCAAAAAAAAACCGGAATTTACAGCACTATTTACGTTACCAAATTGCCAAATTATATTACCCGGCAAACCAAGATTCCGCGAAAGCGTATTTACAACAAATTGCAAACAGTAAAGCTTCTAATCTTACAAAAAAAGCCCAATTTTTTATAGCAATTATAGCGCACAAAAAGCTTCCGGACAGTTTACAAATTGCCAATAATTTTACAGAAAATGCTACTGCAAAATTGCAAAGTTTATGGTTAAACCAACAAATAAACCATTGGGAAAATCAACAAAAAACAGATAGTTTAGTAAAATACACCAAGCAACTTGCGCAATTGCAAAACCAAGCGCATTTTAGAAAAAGACAAGCAAAAGTATTGCTTTTAGAAAATACTTACTACGTCCAACAAGAGGCACAAGAAAAGCAAACCACAAAATAAAAACGCTGGTTATGGACGGGTATAGGCTTGTCTTTTTTGTTTATAGTGTTGTATTTTGCTTATTTACTTTACGGAAAAAATAAAAAGAAACACAAAACCACCGAAGCTGAAGGCAGCAAAAAAATTGTAATTCCGCCTAAAACAGAAAAAGAGATTTTAGAAAAATTGAAGCAATTTGAAAATTCGCGCTTGTTTTTAGATAAAAAAATGCGTTTAGGGACTTTGGCTAAACATTTAGATACCAATACGCGTTATCTTTCTACAATCATCAATGCTGCAAAAAACAAAAGTTTTAATGCTTATATAAATTCTTTACGGATTAATTATATACTTTCAAAATTAGAATCGGAGCCCAAATATGCCAATTACAAAATAAGTTACTTGGCCAAAGAAAGCGGTTTAGCTTCGCAAAGTAGTTTTACTGCCGCTTTTAAAGAAGAAACCGGTTTGACGCCTTCGGTTTATATTAAAAAGAAAGTAGATTAAATCTAAACTTACTTTAGTAATTTGGTTTTAGTATTTTTGGAGCAAAAGCAAACAATTTGAAAACAACGCATTCCAATCCGCAAAACCTACAAGTTTTATATGAAGACAATCATTTAATTGTTGTTAACAAACGCGCCGGAGATTTGGTGCAAGGCGACAAAACCGGCGATGCACCTTTAAGCGAGGTTGTAAAAGCCTTTTTAAAAGAAAAATACAACAAACCCGGCAATGTTTATTTGGGAGTAGTTCACCGTTTAGATAGGCCTACGAGTGGCGTAGTTTTGTTTGCAAAAACTTCTAAAGCCCTACCGCGCTTAAATAAATTATTTGCAGACAAGAAGAATAAAAAAACCTATTGGGCAATGGTACAAAATACGCCAAATCCGGAAAACGGAACTTTGGTACATTACCTAAAACGCAACCAAAAACAAAACAAATCTTACGCCCATAAAAACGAAATTCCCAATAGTAAAAAAGGAATTTTGCATTATAAAACCCTTAAAAAATTAGACCGCTACACGCTTTTAAAAATAGATTTAGAAACCGGAAGACACCACCAAATTAGAAGTCAATTAGCGGCAATTGGCAGCCCGATAAAAGGCGATTTAAAATATGGTTTTAACCGAAGCAATCCCGATGGCCGCATACATTTACACGCCAGAAGTTTACAACTCGTACATCCCGTAAAAAAAGAAGAAATGACTTTTGTTGCGCCCGTGCCCAATGATAATTTATGGAATGCAGCTGCTAAAAATAGATAAAATATACGTTAAAAAATTAAGCTTTTACTATTCATTTCGCTGATTTTCATTTTCTTAGTAGTCATTCTTAAAAAACAGCTATGCCATCCGAAATAAAGAAAATCTACCAAGCCCAAATAAAACGCAAAAACGCGCAAGCTGTTATTTCGGTAGAAGAGCGAATTTCTTTATTGAAAAAATTAAAAAAAGAAATTGAAGCGCAAGAAAACACGATTATTGAAGCTTTAAAAGCAGATTTTCAAAAACCTGCTTTTGAAACCATGCTTTCCGAAGTTATTGTGGTTTATAAAGAGTTAGATTTATTCATCAAAAACTTAAAAAAATGGAGCAAGCCGCAAAAAGTAAGTTCCAGTTTTTTAAACTTTCCTTCCTCCGATTATATTTATCATAGACCGTATGGAACTATTTTGGTAATTGCCCCGTGGAATTATCCTTTTCAATTGGCAATTAATCCGGTAATCGCTGCTTTTGCAACCGGAAACACCGTGGTTTTAAAACCTTCTGAATTAACTCCAGCTACTTCCAAAGTATTGGTAAATATTTTACATAAAGTGTTTACTGAAGAGCAAATTGCGGTGATAGAAGGCGACAAAAATGTGGCGCAAGAACTTTTAGATTTAAAATGGAATTATATCTTTTTTACCGGTAGCGTCCCCGTAGGAAAAATTGTGCACCAAGCTGCGGCAAAGCACTTAACCCCGGTGACTTTAGAATTGGGCGGTAAAAATCCGTGTGTTGTAGATAGTTCGGCAAAAATTGCTTTGAGTGCCAAACGCATTGTTTGGGGCAAATTCTTAAACGCAGGGCAAACCTGTATTGCCCCAGATTATGTTTTAGTAGAAAAAAGTATTAAATCCCAATTTGTAAAAGCTTTAAAACAGGAAATAATCGCCGCATACGGCAAAGACACCGAAGCTTCTGCAGATTACGCGCGAATTATAAATTCTAAAAATTTTGAGCGTTTAACCGCGATGATTATTGAAAAGAAAGTAATTTTTGGCGGACAAACAGATGCTGGTACCAATTTTATTGCGCCCACGTTAATAAACGAACCCGATTTGGAAAGCGAAATAATGCAAGGGGAAATTTTTGGTCCGTTGCTACCCATAATTTCCTACGAAAAAGAAGCTGAGATGCTTTCTATTATAAATTCTTATCCCGCACCATTGGCAGCTTTTATCTTTACGGAAAATAAAAATTTTGCAGAAAATTTATTTAAGAAATTCCCATTTGGTGGCGGCGTTATTAACGATGTGGTAGTACATTTTGTAAACGACAAACTGCCTTTTGGCGGCGTTGGTAACAGCGGTATTGGCGCATACCACGGCAAACATAGTTTTTATTGCTTTACCCACCAACAAAGCATCGTACACAGAAAAACTTGGCTGGATGTAGCTTTTAGATACGCTCCGTTTGGTAACAAATTAAAATGGATTAAAAAACTGAAAGGTTTTATTTGATTAAATATTTTACTTTTTCCAAGGCATTTTCGGCTTTTGTTTCTATATCCGGCTTTACTCCTATTTGTTCCAATTCGCGGTTATCTATGGTAAAATAATTGGCAACCGGCAAGGTTAAAAACCACGAATTTTCTAATTTAAAACTTTCTGCAGAAAGCATTGCTCCGGCGGTATTTTCTCCTACCAAGGTTGCCAAGTTGTTTTCTTTCATAAAAAAGGCAAGTGGTTCTGCCGCACTAGCGGTTTTATTACTGGTTAACAAAAAAACTTTTCCGTTATAAGAAGTAGCTGCCGGTTCTACTTTTCCTACCAATATTCCGTTATCGTGCAATTCCGTAAAGAAATCATTTAAAGTACCGTCTGTAAAAGGTGTGATATTTTTGATTTTCTTTTCGGAAGGCAATTGATCGCCATAGTTTTTATAATATTTATTACCCAAAAAATAACCAACCATTTTTTCTTCTTCAATAAAATGTGAAGCCAACAAAAGAGAAGAAAAATCGCCGCCAGAACAATCTCTAAGATCTATTATCAAGTTGGGCGTTTTACAATTTTTTACAAGTTTGGAAATTGCTTTTTTATCGTTAAGAGAAAAAGCAGTAATTTCTAATAAAGATGCAGAATTATCAATTTTTCTAAAATCGTAATTTGGCTTAATAGTAGCATTTTCGGTAGTTGCGCTTTTTAGATAATCTGTTTTGCTTAAAAAAACATGCGAAGTTTTTAAATTTCGTTTATGGTATAAAAAGGCGAAGAGAACATCTAAATCGTCTGTGGCATTGGAAAGCGAAGCTTGCAGATTTTCCATAAAATCGTCCCAATCTTCCCTATTTAAGATTTTAGGATTATAAATATTATTCCGTAAAGTATGTTGTAAGTTTTGGAATAGCTTGTTGTAATTGCTAATCTTTGTTTTTTCTACTACTTTCTTAGCTGTAAAATCTAATTCTATATTTTTGTTATACAATTTCCCTCGAAGTTCGTCTATGTTTTTAGAAGCGGCAAAATTAAAGCTGCCTATAGTAGAAATGAGCTTGCCGTGCAAACTATCGCTTTTTATTTTCCCGTCAAGAATCCGTAAAACCGCGCCGTTCTTTTTGTCTTTCCCAAATAGCTTTAAATACATTTTTTGGTAAAACGGAAGCAAACGGTACAAAGTTTTTTTATTAGAGTAAGCCAAAAAACTATGATCGTCTTTATCCATTTCAAAAGTCATATAAAAATCTATTTTACCAAGATTTGGATAATCTAATTCTACCAAATAGGTGTTTTTTTCTGTCGCTTGCGTAGCTATCGCGAATAAAAAAGCGCAGAATATTAAAAGAAGTCTTTTTCTCATAAGGAATAAGCGACTATAAATGAATTATTAGAGAAATAAGCAATTTTAAAGATAGACAAATAATTGATAATTATATATTTACACTTAAATATTATTCCAAATCTACCAACTCTAATTCTATCAAATCGCCTTGTTTTTTTTGCGCCACGGTATTTATACTTTCCTCGCTTAATTGCAACACACGCGGATAACCGCCTGTGGTTTGCGCATCTCGCATAAGAATTATTAAATTTCCGTCTGGTGTAAGTTGTACTGTTCCCGATAAAACCGGTTGCGACAACATTCCATCTAAATCGTTTGGAAATTTTTCTTCAATTTGATAGGCCATTCGGCTGGTATTTTTAGAAAAATGCAAGTCGTTTTTTACTATTTCTTGCTGTAAATTTTCTGGCAATAAATGCCACTCCGGTCCTTTAAAAACTTTTATTTTGGAGGTAGCCAAACCTTCTTTTTCATAATTTACTTTGGCAAAATCTTTTTGCTTCCGGTCTGTAAAAGTTGAAAAGGCTAAACTTTCTTGCTTTCCTACTTTTTTATTTTTGGTTAAGGGCGCGTAGAAACTTTTACTGTTTAGGACTTCTTTAGTTTGAAAACCGCCGTTAATCGCCATATAAAGTCGCGCTCCTTGCGTTACTTGTTTTATATGTAGTTTATCTCCTTTTTTTACTTTAATTGCTTTTAAAAGCGGTATTATTTCTTTGTTTAGCACGACTTCTGCATCTAATGCCACCAGAACTATTAAAGCATCTTTTTCAAAAAGTATTTTAGGACCAATTAGCGTGCATTCCATTACTGCTTCCGAAGCATCGTTGCCCACTAACATATTGGCAATTTTTGCAGAATAACGATCCATCGCACCACTTTGCGGCACTCCTATTCCCGCATAACCAAATCTGCCACGATCTTGAATACTTGTAAAAAGTCCTTCTTTCAGAATTTTTAAGCCCATTGGTTTACTTTTTCCAATTCATATCTGTTTCCTTTTATTTTTTGCCGAATTGCCTCGTGCTCTTCTAAAGAAATGGCTTGAAACATTATTTCATCTCCCGGAGAAAATGGCGACGGATTTTCTTTTGTTGCGTCAAAAAGTTCAATTGGAGAATTCCCGATAATTTGCCAACCGCCGGCAGATTTTTGCGGATAAATTCCGGTCTGCTTTTGCCCGATACCAACCGCTCCTTTTTCGACCTCCAAACGCGGTGTTTTTTTACGCGGAATTTCAAGCGCTTTATCCAGTCCGCCCAAGTATAAAAATCCGGGTAAAAAACCGATAAAATAAAGCGTATAAACAGAAGCCGTATGCAACCGGATAATCTCTTCTACAGCTATATTTTTTTGCTGACTAATTTCTTGTAAATCCAACCCAAATTTCTCCTCATAACAAACTGGAATTTTAAATTTTCTTCCTTTAATTTTTTGGGTTATTTTAGCAGTTGAAACCACCTCTTTTATGTACTCAATTTCATTATAGATATTTTCTATTGATAAGTCGTAATTAATTAATAATGAGTTAAATGTATTAATTACCTCAACTTTTACTTTAGGTTGGTTTTTATAAATTAAGTTTGTAACAGAAAGTATTTTAGCAAGGGTATTTTTATTGATTTCTTCCGGCCACGAAATCAAAATAGCTTGTTGCCCGAATGCTTCGAATTTTAAGTTTTCTAACTTCATTTTCCCTACTCTATTTTGATGTTTTCTTGTTTCAAATTATCGTGTAAATAACGTAAAATCTCTACCGAATTTGGGGTGTCGCTATGAACACAAATAGTATCAAAATCGGCTTGTATTTTGCTTCCGTTTTTTAAGCTCACTTTTTGTTCTTTTACCATTGCTAAAACTTGCTGAAAAATAGCTTCTTTTTCGTGCAAAACAGCACCGCTTTTGGTTCGGGGAAGCAAACCTAAATCACTTTGATAAGCGCGGTCTGCAAAACCTTCCGTAAAGGTTTTTAGATTATTTTTTGCTGCAATTTCTTTTATTACAGATTTGGGCGGAACAAATAAAACCAACTCCTTCCCTATTTCTAAAATAAGTTTTACCACCGCTTCGGCTTTTTCTTTGTCATGTTTTAATTGATTATATAAAGCGCCGTGCGGCTTAATGTGGTGTAAGTTTCCGCCTAAATTTTCAGCAGTTTGCTTTACCAATAAAATTTGCTCTTTTAAAATTTTTTCTAATGTATCGATATCTATCTTCATAGACTTGCGACCAAAATTCCGTTTATCCGGATAAGAAGGATGCGCGCCTATTTTTACGTCGTGTTGTAAAGCCAGTTTTACCGCGGTTTCTACTGTTTTTGCGTTGCCAAAATGGCCACCACACGCAATGTTACAAGACGAAATGAGAGGCATAAGCCTCTCATCGTTTTTACCTCCTTCTGCCAAATCGCAATTAAGGTTTATTGTAAGCATATTAGTTTTTGTTTACACGTTGGTTTAAAGCATATAAAGCAAAGGTTCCTAACCAGTGACCGCCCTCGTAAGAATCGTTTAAAATATTTTCATAAGAGGCTGCCAGGTGTTTTTCTGCAATAGGCTCTAGATATTTAAAATCTTTATATTTTCCGCTTAAAGCGAATAAAACCGCAGCCCTACTAAAATTAAGTCCGTCTAAATGTACTAATTTACCATCGCTTCTATCCGTAACTTCTACCGGTTCTAATTGAAAATTTTTTTTTATAATACCGGGCATAAATTCTTTAAGCCACATTTTAAACGTACTTTCTTCTAGTATTTTTTGCATTAGATTAATTTCCATCAAACAAGGAGAAATAAAATCATAACCGCTGGGTTCGTATGCAATTGGACAGTTTTTATCTGTTAAATAAAACTCTCTTGCTTTTGCTTCTATTAATTTTTTGAGTTTTTCATTTTCGGTAGTTTTAGCATAATCGTATGCTAGACTAAGCGCAAAAGCGGTATTTTGATGTTCGCCTACACGAATAGGATAGCTTAAATTAGGTAAGAATTTCTGAAAATTATCAACAATTTTGTTGGTTAAAGGTTGTAAATTTTTGTTTAAATCTACCGCTAAAGTATCGTCCCAAGTTTGCAATTCTTCGCTTAATTTTAAAAGCCAAGCCCAGCCATAAGTACGCTCATAAGTTTTGTTGTGTTCTTTTTTAAAATATTGTAACTCTTTGTTAATATTGTCTTTAGTGATGTTTTCCTGAAGTAAAGCTTTAATTTTTTTAGACTGCTTTAATTGCGGATATTGTTTTACTAATTTTACCATTGTCCAATAGCCGTGCACGGAAGAATGCCAGTCAAAACAACCGTAAAAAACCGGATGTAAAGTTTTAGGATTTTGCAACTCATCTTTATTTGCCAAAACCTGGTTTAGCTTATTGGGATATTCTTTTTCTATACAAGCCAACGGCAATTTTGCCAATTTTGAGGCTTGGTCTTTATCTAAAATCACTTGATTAGACATATCAAAAGTGTTGCTAATTTCTTCCACAATACTACTGTCTTGCTCTTCTGTGGCTTTAGATTGCTGGTTTTCTGTTTCTGTTTTCTGTTTTTCCTTGCAAGCAAAAAAGCTCAAAACAGCCAAAATTAATATACTCTTTTTCATAATTTTTATCCTAACCAACCGTCGCGGTCCAAACTTCTATACTGAATCGCTTCGCTGATGTGTTCTCCTTTTATTTGTGGTTCTGCAGCTAAATCTGCAATGGTTCTGGCTACTTTTAAAATACGATCGTAAGCCCTAGCCGATAAATTTAAGCGTTCCATCGCAGTTTTCAATAATTCTTTTGAACTTTCTTCTAATTTACAAAACTCCCTAATTTGTTTTACGCCCATTTGCGCATTATAATGAATGTTTTCATAATTTCTAAAACGCTGGGTTTGTCTTTCGCGAGCGGCAGTAACTCTTTTTCTAATGGTTACGCTTTCTTCTCCTCTACGCTCATCACTTAGTTTTTCAAAAGGAACCGGCGTCACTTCTATATGAATATCTATTCTGTCTAACAACGGACCACTAATTTTACTTAAATAACGCTGCATTTCTGCCGGCGAAGAAGTTACCGGCGCGTCAGGATCGTTAAAATAACCACCCGGACTAGGATTCATACTGGCAACCAACATAAAACTAGACGGATAAGTTACCGTAAAGCGAGCGCGAGAAATTGTAACCTCTCTATCTTCTAAAGGTTGCCGCATTACTTCTAAAACCGTGCGTTTAAATTCCGGTAGCTCATCTAAAAATAAAACGCCGTTATGCGATAGAGAGATTTCGCCGGGTTGCGGGTAACTGCCGCCGCCAACAAGAGCGACGTCGGAAATAGTATGGTGAGGACTTCTAAACGGTCTTTGCGCCATTAAACCAACACTGTTTTTAGTCTTTCCCACCACCGAATGAATTTTGGTGGTTTCTAAAGCTTCGTGCAACGTCATTGGTGGTAAAATGCTTGGCAAACGTTTGGCCAGCATTGTTTTTCCGGAGCCCGGCGGACCAATTAATATAATATTATGTCCGCCGGCAGCGGCAATTTCCATACAGCGTTTAATAGATTCTTGTCCTTTAACATCGGCAAAATCAAATTCTGGATGTTCTAAATTTTCATAAAATTGTTTACGGGTGTCTACCACAGTTTTCTCTAAAGCTTCACCTTTGTCAAAAAAATGAATAACTTCTGTAATATTTTCTATTCCGTAAACGTCTAAGCCGTCTACAATAGCGGCTTCTGCAGCATTTTGTTTTGGTAAAATAAAACCTTTAAAACCTTCTTCTTTAGCTTTTATAGCAATTGGCAAAGCACCTTTTATAGGCTGTAAACTTCCGTCTAAAGATAACTCGCCCATTATGAGGTAATCTTCTATATTTTCGGCTTTTATTTGCGAAGAAGCAGCCAAAATACCCAAGGCTAACGTTAAATCATAAGCAGAACCTTCTTTGCGCAAATCTGCAGGCGCCATATTTATGGTTATTTTTTTCCCCGGAAGGTTATAAGCATTGTTTTGCAAAGCTGCGGCAATACGAAAACTGCTTTCGCGGATGGCGTTATCCGGCAAACCTACTAAATGATAACCAATCCCGTTTACCACATTTACCTCAACCACTACCGTCGTTGCCTCTACCCCGAAAACGGCGCTGCCAAAAACTTTTACTAACATGAAATGAATTTTGTTTAAAAATAGGATTTTTTATGAATATTAATCCTATTCCTGTAAAAATTTAAACTTTACGGAATGAAAATCTGAATTAAATATTCCGTAAAGCAAATGTTTAGCTGTTTTTGATTAGAGAAAGTAGATTTTAAAACAAAAAAACCGACTCCCTTAAAGTCGGTTTTTGATTAATAGTACAAATTATTTTCTAATTTACCGTAAAGTATCCTTTTTTGTTTTAATGGAATCTTCTTCTTTTTCAAAGACTTTTTCTAATTGACCAAGACTTTCTATATTGATGTCTAAATCTCCTTCTCCAGCAGATTTCATTAATTTTAAAATTGCTTTTGGCTGCATTTCATCGCCTAAAATACGGGCAATAATAAAGCCTTTTTCATCATCTAAACCAAAAGCCACCAACTCGTCTATTTTATCTTCTTCTCCTAAATAAGAAATCTTAACTTGCTTATTGGCAGAGCCCATCCGGAGCAAAAGTTTATAACGGTCGTTTTTTAATATTTTAGTAATTGCAGCTTTTTCGTGCGGATAATTTTTCTGGGTTTCTTCCGTAAGCGGATATGCCAAAACATTTGCTTTTTTAATAGATTTTAAAGTCTTTTTACTTTCTGGAGAAAGCTCTGGTCCCGCCGAAAGAAACATACTTGCCGGCACATCTATAGCCAAAAAGTGCGCGTTATCTTGATTGTCTACAAAATATTCTTGCAAAGTGGGTTCTGAGCTACAAGAAAAACTTAGCGCAGCCAAAAACACAAGTATTACAGTTTGAATTGCTCTCATCTTTTTCTTATTTATTTTCTACTTTTTTAAGTTGTTCTGCGCCCGGTACATCTAAATCTTTTGCTAATCGCGAAACTTCTTTAATGTCTATATCTCCCGTAATAGACAAAGCTACCGTTATGGGTTTGCCCTCTTCTTTTCCAGAAAGTAACATCACCAATTGACTAACGTAATTTTTCTTGCTACCGGGTTTGGAATAAAATTTTACGTTTTTATTATCTTCTTTAAGCATCATTAGCTTTTCTAAGGCATTATTGCTAATATATTTATTCATATCGGTAAGCATTTCTTCGCCAACCTCTTGGTTAGAAGTAGAAATCACCCTTATGTTTTTTAGATTTTCTATTAGCTGCATATAACGTTTTACTTCAGGATCGTCACTATCTACATCTATTTCTGCCAAGAGCTTAAACATATTGCTGGTAACTACCATTGCATCTACTTCGCGCATATTTTCGTACTTCGAAAAATCTTGCGCTTGCATAGTCATTGCGACCAAAACAAGACTTAAACTAACTATTAACTTTCTCATTGCTTTTATTTTAAAATTTTATTTTTTGTTTTACTGAATTCATTTAGGTAATCTATTTGTTGTTGCCCGGTACTAATAGCATCGGTAAGCATATATAACAAATCTTGGGTTTGCTGCACCGCCATATCGTGGTTTGTAATTTTCTCTTGCTTTATGCCGGTGGTATTGGTTTTAAAAATGCCGTAACCTGCCAAAATTATAAGTATGCCGGCAATTGCCGTCCATTTATAAGCGTGTTTTTTAGACACTGTTTTCTCTACAGGCATTTCTACAGAGGTAGATTTTTTACTTTCGTTTTCATAAAAACCAAACATTGCTTTATAAGGCTCTAACTCCGGCGCAACTTTTTCTGAATTAAAATATGTGCGCAAGCGTTTTTCTTCTTGCAAACTGGTTTCTCCTTCAAAATACCGGTCTATTATTTTATTTATTTCAACTCGCTCCATAGCTGTGTTTTTTTAGTATTTCTTCCCTTATTTTTTTACGTGCCCGAGAAAGTGCCACGCGTATTGCCGTATTTTTCATTTTGGTTATTTCGGCAATTTCTTCATAATCCAGTTGTTCTATATCTCGCAAATGAATGAGTAACTTTTCATTTTCGCTCAAACCTTCAATAATTTCCCCTACAATTTCCAGCTCGTTTTTAGCTTCTAACTGTTTTTGTAAAGATGGGTTACCATCGTCAAAATTGTTATGAACTATTCTTAAGTTGTTATTTGTTTTCAGCTTTAACTGGTCTAAACAATGATTTTTTGTTATCGTCATTGCAAAAGCTTCCGAATTGTTATAACCGGAGAGCTTGTCTTTTAACTTCCAAAGTTTTAGCAACACTTCTTGCGTTGCATCTTGCGCGGCTTCTTTAGATACTAAATACCGTAAGGACAATCTGTAAATTTTGTCTTTTAATGGATTTATATATTCTAAAAATGCTTTTTGGTTCATTCTCTTAAGATATTCCTATTCAAATCAATTTTCTAGTACGTATTATCTTATCTGTTTTAAAAACAACTTTCTTTGCTTCTTATATGTACGACGTGTAAGAGATTATTTTGTTACATTAGTTATCAAAAACAATTTATGCGTTAGGTTTAAACGCATTTTGCAATTCTTATTATGAAAAAAATTATACTCATAGCTTTAGTATTTAGCTTGTCTGGCTGCTTTGAAGACAACGATGATGTTATTATTAAAGCTTCTACCAAAAGCATACAAGATTTTATTTACAAAGGCTTACAAACCTATTATTTATATAAAGATAATCAACCAGATCTTGCTAACAACCGTTTTGAAAGCGAACAAGCATATAGTGATTTTCTAAACTCTTACGAAAGTCCGGCTAGTTTATTCAATCATTTACAAGTAAGCCAAGACAGATTTAGTTTTTTGGTAAGCGACTATCGTGTTCTGGAAAATGCTTTAAATGGCACAAACCAAACTAGCGGAATGGAATTTGGCTTACGCCGAACTACTAACAACGAGGTGTTTGGCTATGTGCGTTATGTTTTACCAAACACACCTGCCGCCGAAAAAGGTATAGAACGCGGCATGCTTTTTAATCGGGTAAACGAAACCTATTTAACACAAAATAATTATAGGTCTTTATTAGATCAAACCAATTATACAATTGGTTTAGCAACTTTTCAAGGTGGAATCCTAAGCGATTTACCCACTACTATTTCGCTTAACCAAATACAATATACAGAAAACCCGGTTTTTATTTCAGAAGTCTTTTCAATAGAAAATAAAAACATTGGTTATTTAATGTATAACGGCTTTACAAGTCGCTTTGACGCGGAATTGAATAATGCATTCGGAAATTTTAAAGCCGCAAACCTAGACGAATTAATTATTGATTTACGCTACAATAGTGGCGGCAACGTAGAAACCTGTAACGATTTATGCAGTATGATTACCGGGCAGTTTGAAGGCGAAGTCTTTACCAATCAGGTTTACAACAATAATTTTGAAACCCGCCAACGGCTTTTTAATTCTAAAATTAGTAATGGTGCCACCATAAACAGTTTAAATTTAAACAAGGTTTATGTGTTAACCACAGAAGCAACAGCCTCTGCCAGTGAGTTGCTGCTAAGTTCTTTACGACCATATATTGATGTTGTACAAATTGGCACTACTACTACCGGAAAATTTCAAGCTTCTGTAACGCTTTACGATTCGCCTGACTATTCCCGAAATAACAGAAATTTAGGCCATCGCTACGCGATGCAGCCTTTAGTTTTAAAAACGGTTAACGCCAATGGTTTTACTGATTATTTTGAAGGAATCACACCAACTTACCAACAACCAGAAGATTATACCAACCTTGGCGAATTAGGCTCTTTAGACGAACCTTTATTAAATAAAGCAATTTCTATAATTACAGGAAGCGGAAAATCTTTTTCTCCTGCAAAAAGCTTAGAATTTATAGGAGAATCGAAAATGCAATCGCCGGTTTATCAAGAAATGTACTTAACGGATTTAGAATAAAAGACTTTTATTACTAAAAAAAATAATCTTCCTGTGAGGTTTCTAAACCTCGTAGGTACGAGAACATAACCGTGAAACTTATAAAAGTGAATTTTTAACAAGAACTTGCTACTAAAAACTACAAGATTAAAAAAACCTACAGGGTTTAGGAAACCCTGCAGGTTGGTAAGGTAAAAAATCTTTAAATTTTAATCGTTAAAATAAAAATTGTTTGCGCCAATTCCGGTGGTTAGTGTTTTCTCTAAATTTCCTTCTAAATTGTAAACATAAACCTCAGAATTTGCGGTAAAACCGTTTACGTTAGAATAGAAAATTTTATCGTTTTCTACGGCAAAACCGTAACCTAGAAACCACGATTCATCGTTTACCTGCGTATCCATCAATGGCGTATCGGTTAGTTCGGTTGCAGAAATTGCGTAATTATAAATTTTAGAACCGGAAATGAAGTAAATTTCATTGTTCTCTACATCTAATTTTGTGCCGCCGGTAAAACCTTCCGTAAAGTTAATTGTTCCGGTCAAATTGTTACTTGTCGTGCTTATAGTCGCAATTCCTTCCGCACTAAGCGCATATAAAACACCATTTTCTGCGTCTATTGAATTTAGTCCGTCGCCAACTGTTAGTGTTGTTTCTACTTGATTGTTGTTTAAGTTAATAACCGTAATTTCGTTACCCGTATTAAAAGCGGCATTTTGCACGTATAAATAACCGTTGTCAATTTCGAGTTGCTCTACAGATTTATCTAAAGCAATAGAACTCTCAAAAGAAAAATCGTTGGTGTTGTAGATTGCAATCGACTGGCTTCCGCTGTTGGAAATGTACAATTTACCATTTTCTGCAGCAGCAAACCTAGGCAAATCAATATCTTGGGTAAGCGTTGCTTCCAACTCGAAACTGTAGCGGTTTACTACCAAAACTTTGTTACTGTTGTTTACCACCAAGAAAGCATAATCGCCATCAAACGCAATGCTATTTAAAACATCGCCCACAGTTTCGCCGGCATTTGCATTAGTAAAAATATTATTTTCTAAATTTTCTAAATCGGCACTAATATAAGAAACCGAGGCATTTGGACTTCCAAAATTACCTTCGTTGGCTACAATAAAGCCTAAATCGTAGATGCCTTGCGAGTTGTCATCATCGTTATCATCGTCGTTATTGTTATCGCCATCTTCGTTAGTTGGCGGAGTTTCAGTATCCACAAAATCGTCGTCACTGCTACACGAAGAAAGTACCAATGTTAAGCTTAACGCTAAAAATAAAGGTTTGAAAATAAATTGTTTCATAAGAATAATATTAAAGGTTTATAGTTAAAAAAAGTTCATAATTAATGCCGGGCATCGGTTTGTATTCTTTGTTAAAATATTCTTTATCGCCCAAATTTCTAATTCGGCCACCAAAAGTATAAGCTGCGTTTTCGCCAAAACTGTAACGCGCTGCAAGATTGCTTAGCCAGTAGTTTTCTATTGCAGTTTCGGGATTATTGTCAGATTGTGTATAGACTTCTCCGTTAAACATATTTGCCAATTCCAGTTGCAAACCTTTGTAATCGTACACAATACGCGCCGTAGCTTTATGGTATGGCACATAAATTAATTGCTTATTGGTTTTTTTGTTTTCCGAATTTGTATACGCATAAATTCCGCTAAGTTTAAAATCATTTTTACCGAAAGAGAAATGATAATTTAAAGTAGCTTCCACGCCTTTGGAAGTTACTTTGTCTGTATTTACCGGCTTCCAAACGCTTCCGCCGGAAGGCAACCAACGAATCATATCTTTTAAATTGATTTGGTATAAACTAACTTCGGCTTGAAAGGCTTTGTGGCTAAATAAATAACTAATTTCTGCCTGGTGTGAGGTTTCGGGCTTTAAATCTAAATTTCCGGCGCCCGGCCAATACAAATCATTAAAGGTTGGAATTCTATAATTTTTAGAAAAACTACCTCTAATTTCGTGTTTTTCAGAAAAAGTATAATTGCTGCCAAATTGGTACAACAACGGATTTTCGAAATCTTTACTATATTGCGTATTTAGGTTAATTTGATATACCCAATTTTTGGTTATCTGATGTTTGGCAAAAAGCTTAAAAACACTCAAATTTCGTTTGGCATTTTCTATGCTGCTGCCTGTAGCCCAAGTGTATTTATGGTCTAAACTTGCTTCTAAAAAAATATTTTTTTGAGGTTTGTAGCCAAAATTATATTTAGCTATTAAAGATTGCGCCCTTCCGTAGTTAGTTTCTTGATTTTTAGAAAGTTTCGGGAAATACGTAAACTTTTCGTTTAAGTATGCTAACCTTGCTGTTGTTGTGAATTTTTTAAAATTAGAGTCCCAAACCAATTGTGTTTTAAGGTTTTCGTCTTGGTATTTGGTTTTGGTTTGTATGGCTTCTAAAATAGAGAAATGCCGCTCGCCAGAAAACCATTCCGTAAAGAGTCTTAATTTGTTTTTTGTATTGATTTTATAAGCGGCATTAAAACTGGCACTTAAATTATTAAACTGGCCGTTTTCGTTTTCTCTTCCGCTGGTAAAATGTCTGTAATCGTTGTCTGATTTATAATACGTTAAACCGGCATTTACAACCACATTTTTTTTTGAAACTTCTATTTTGGCAGACGCGGTTTGTGTACTGAAACTACCTAAACTTCCGTAAAAGGAATACGTATTACCGCGATTAAAATCTAATTTGTTTTGCAACAAAACCGTTCCACCAATGGCGCCACTTCCAAACTGACTGCTTCCGCCGCCGGACCTAATTTGAATGGAAGAATAGTTATAAGTAGGCAGCGTATTAAAATCTGCTTGTCCTAAAAACTGCGAATTTATATTAATGCCATTCCATAAAACAGCGGTTTGTTGTGCAGTTGTCCCTCTAAAACTCGCCGAAGACTCCATACCCAACCCGTTTTCTTTGAAATAGATTGGCGATTCAAAATTTAAAACATCGGTAAGTTGTGGGCGGTAGGTTTTTGCTGTTTCCTGAGTAATTTCTAAAACTTTTTGCCCTACAGATTTTTCCTTTAACCGCAAAGGTTTTAAGACAATGGTGTCCAATTGCTCCACAGCTTTATCTTGCGCGTACAAAGCATTACCAACCAATAATAACAAGAAAATAAATAGAAACCGCATAGTTTTTATCTTTGTTTATCCCGAACAAATCAATTTATAGTTAAAAACTGGCAGGTCTCCTGGCTTGCGTCTCGTTTTGGTCCTTCCCATCTTCAAAAAAAGACAGTGGAATGAAGTGTAAAACAAGCATCAAAAAAAATGGACTAAGCTTACAGTTGCGGGAACAGCTTCCGAATTTAACGGAATTCCCATTTTAATTGTTGCGATCATGCAACAAACCAATTTGCGGCAAAAGTAAACATTTTTATTGGTTACGGCTTTAAATTTTGAAATAATCCTACTTTTGCTAAAAATTAAACAGCGTGAAGAATTTTAGCCTATTTTTTTGTTTTTTGATTTTACTGGCTTGCAAAAAGCAATCAGAAAAAACTACGATTAACTCGGAAGGAACTCCGCTGGAGATAAAATATGCAAGCGGTTTTAACATTACCGCCTACGATGGTTTTAAGATTATTGAAGTAAACACACCGTGGCCAAAGGCCGAAAAAAGTTTTACTTATCTCTTGGTAGAAGACAAAAATAAAGTCCCGGAAAATATAGAATATGACGAAAAAGTTACGATTCCTATAAAAAATATCGTGGTTACCTCTACCACGCACATTCCGTCTTTAGAGACTTTGCAAGAAGAAAACAGTCTAATTGGATTTCCTAACCTAGATTATATTTCTTCTAAAAAAACCAGAAAATTAATCAATGAAAACAAAATACGAGAGTTAGGAGAAAACGAAGATATAAATACCGAAGTGTTACTAGAATTAGATCCTGAAGTAGTTATAGGTTTTGCCATAAAAAGTGGAAATAAAACTTTTAACACCATTCAAAAAAGCGGAATTCCTGTTTTGTATAATGCAGATTGGACAGAAGAAAACCCTTTGGGAAAAGCAGAATGGATTAAATTTTTTGGAGCCCTTTACGGAAAAGATAAATTGGCAAAACAAACCTTTGATACTATTGAAAGCGAATATAACAAGGCTAAAAAGATTGCAAAAAAAGCACAAAATAAACCTACTATTTTAAGTGGTGCAATGTACAAAGATGTTTGGTATTTACCGGGCGGTAATTCTTGGCAAGCAAAATTGCTAAAAGATGCAAATACCAACTATTTATATAGTGATAATAACGAAAAAGGAAGTTTATCTTTAAGTTTTGAAAGTGTTTTAGAAAAAGCCAAAAACGCCGATTTTTGGATGGCACCGGGTTCTTTTACCACCTACCAACAATTGGAAGACGCCAGCGCACATTATAAAAGGTTTAAAGCTTTTGAAAATAAAAAAATGTTTACTTATGCCGGGGTAAAAGGCGAAACCGGCGGAGTTTTATTTTACGAATTAGCCCCCAACCGACCGGATTTGGTTTTAAAAGATTTGGTAAAAATCTTTCATCCGGAATTATTGCAAGATTATGAAACTGTATTTTTAAAACCTTTAAAATAAGTTGAAACCGAACAAAACATACTTGGTTTTTGGCATCTTTCTGTTGCTTGCAGCTTTTTTTGTCAATATAAATTTAGGTTCGGTTAGTATTCCTTTTAAAGAAGTTTTAAACGCCTTATTACAACAACCCACAGCAAAAGAAAGTTGGCAAGTTATTATTTTAGAATACCGTTTGCCAAAAGCATTTACCGCTATGCTTGTTGGCAGTGGTCTGGCGCTAAGCGGACTTTTAATGCAGACTTTATTTAGAAATCCGTTGGCGGGACCTTATGTTTTGGGTTTAAGCAGTGGCGCTAGTCTAGGCGTTGCTTTGGTAATTATGGGAAGTGCTTTTTTTGGCGGAATTTTCTCTACCCTATTACTTTCTAAATACGCACTAATTGTTGCCTCTAGCATTGGTAGTTTTTTAGTTTTATTAGCAATCTTAGCTACTTCTTATAGAATAAAAGATACAATGGCATTGCTTATTATTGGACTTATGTTTGCAAGCCTTACCTCTGCCGTTGTAAGTGTACTCTCGTATTTTAGTCCGTCAGAAAAATTGCAGCAATATATATTTTGGGGTTTTGGGAGTTTAGGAGATTTAGCTTGGCAAGAAGTTGGTTTATTAAGTTTGTTTTGGTTTGGCGGATTGCTATTAAGCGTTTTTAGTTTAAAAAACATGAATGCTTTATTGTTAGGAGAACAGTATGCAAAAAGTTTAGGCACCAACATAAAACAAAATAGATTATTGGTAATTTTAGCAACCAGTTTACTTGCCGGAAGTATTACCGCTTTTGCCGGGCCCATTGCATTTATTGGTTTGGCAGTACCGCATTTAATTAGACAAATAATACCCAATAGCAATCATTTAATTTTGGCTCCGGCAGTTATCATTGGCGGGGCAATTTTGATGCTGATTTGCGATAGCATTGCGCAATTGCCGGGTAGCGAATTTACCTTACCAATAAATGCCATAACTTCTATAATTGGCGCACCTGTGGTAATTTGGTTGCTGGTGCGAAAGAAAAAATTAGTTTTTTAATATGGAGACAAAACAAGTTCCTTTATTAGAAACCAAAAACCTGGAAATTGGTTATGCGCAAAAAAGTATTGCCAAGGCTATTGATTTAAATATTCCTAAAGGAAAATTAATCGCTACAATAGGCATAAACGGCTCTGGAAAATCTACGCTACTTAAGACTTTAATTGGGCAATTACAGCCAAAAAATGGTACAATCTTTTTAGAAAACAACAATATTCAAGAGCTTTCGGCAAAACAAATAGCTGAGAAAATTAGCATTGTACTTACGCACACACATTTTTCTAAAAACTTGAGCATACAAGAATTTGTAGCCTTAGGACGACATCCGTACACCAATTGGTTGGGCGTTTTATCTGTAAAAGACAAACAAGCTATTACAGAAGCTTTAGAGTTAATTGATTTGCAAGATAAAGCAGAAAGAAAGTGCAGTAATTTGAGTGATGGGCAGTTACAAAAAGTAATGCTCGCACGTGCTTTGGCGCAAGATACGCCGCTTATAGTTTTAGACGAGCCCACGACACATTTAGATATGTATCACAAGGTTTTTGTTTTAAAAATGCTAAAAGACCTTACCCAAAAAACCGGGAAAACCATCGTTTTTGCTTCGCACGAAATTAATTTGGCTTTGCAACTTTGTGATGAAATTATCTTGATAAACCAAGAAAAAGTAATTCAAAACACACCACAAGAACTTATAAAAGACAAGCATTTGGAGCGGTTATTTCCTGAAAACTTAATTCGGTTTGATGCGCAAAGCAGCACATTTAAAATTGTAGAATAAACAATCTTAAATTTTCTTTTTTGATTACTGAAAATTACCAAAGCCTTTCTTTTCAAAATATAAAGAGCCGGAATTTTACGTACATTTGAGAAAATTGCGTTTATGAATAACTATCTTATTTTTGCGTTAGCAGCATTGACGGCGTTGTTAATTGGCTTTTTTGTAGGAAAAATTTTAGCCAAACTACAAGCTGAAAAGGTTTTAAAAGAAAAAGAAACCAATATTTCTATGTTGCAAACCCAATTAGACAACGCAAAAGAAAACGCTGTAAATCAAAAAGCAGATTTACAAAAACAATTGCAGAATACAGAAGCAAGGTTGTTTGCTCAACTTACCGATGTGCAAACCGAGCGCGATAAAATCCGTAAAGAAAAAGATAATTATAAAGATGAATTAACCCAAATTACGGTAGAGTTTAAAAACCTTCAGCAAAAAAATAAAGAACAAAAAACCGAAGTAGAAGAACTACAAAAGAAATTTAGTACCGAGTTTGAAAATCTTGCCAATAAGATTTTAGAACAAAAATCGGAGAAATTTACCTTGCAAAACAAACAGAATATTGAGAATATTTTGAATCCGTTACAAGAAAAAATTAAACTTTTTGAGAGTAAGGTAGATAAAAATAGTGATGAGTCTATAAAACGTCACGCCAGGCTAGACAAGCAATTAGAAGAGTTGAATAAACAAAATTTAAAAATTAGCGAAGAAGCTACCAATCTGACCAAAGCTTTAAAGGGTGACACAAAAATGCAAGGCAATTGGGGCGAAATGCTTTTAGAAAGTGTTTTGGAGCGTAGCGGTTTGCAAAAAAATCAAGAATATTTTGTGCAAAAAAGCTTTTATACTTCAGACGGAAAACGTTTAATGCCCGATGTAATAATTAGTTTGCCGGGCGATAAAAAGATGGTTATAGATGCTAAAGTTTCGCTAAACGCTTATGAGCGCTATGCAAACCAAACAGATGAAATTGAGAAAGAAAAAGATTTAAAAAAACATCTGATAGCGGTAAAAAACCGGGTAGAAGAATTGCATAAAAAAAATTACCACCAATTATACGAGATGGAAAGTCCGGATTTTGTCTTGCTTTTTATTCCTATAGAAGCTGCTTTTGCAGTTGCTTCTAATGCTTACCCACAATTATATAACGATGCTTTTGAAAAAAACATTATTTTAGTAACACCTACCACACTTCTGGCTGTTTTAAAAACAATAGACAGTATGTGGCAAAACGAAAAGCAAAAGCAAAACGCATTAGAAATTGCAACCCAAGCCGGGGCTTTATATGATAGTTTTACAAATCTGACAGACGAATTATTAAAAGTAGGAAGACAAATACAAACCGTGCAAACCACTTACAATGCCGCGATGAAAAAACTAACCGGCCGCGGTAATTTGGTAAAAAGAGTGGAAAAATTAAAAAAATTGGGCGCAAAAGCCAGCAAACAAATAGATAAAAAAGCTATTGAAAAAACGGTTTTTGACTCTGAAAAACAGCAGCAAGCATGAAAAAAATTTTGATTTATATTTTAGTCGGTATTACTTTATTGGCCGTCGCTTTTTATAGTTTTCTATATTTTGTTCCGTATAGTGAAGGTACACGCGCCGGCGAATTGATAAAATTTAGCAATAAAGGCGTGATGATAAAAACTTGGGAAGGAGAAATAAGCCAAGGTATAAGCGGAGCGCAAATATTTAGTTTTTCTGTTTTAGACAAACACGACAAGGTTATAAAAATGTTGCGCGAACACCAAGGCGAATATGTAGAACTAACTTATATTGAACGCTTTGGAACCTTTGTGTTTTGGGGCGATACCAAATATTTTGTCACCAAAGTAGAACTTTCGCAATCGCCACATTTTAGAAGATAATTTATGAAAGAAAACGAGTTTAAGTACGTAAGAGAATCGCAAGTAACCATCTCAGAATTAATGCTTCCCTCCCATTCTAACTTTAACGGAAAAATACACGGAGGTTACATTTTATCGTTATTAGATCAAATTGCTTTTGCTTGCGCCTCCAAGCATTGTAGAGAATATTGCGTAACGGCAAGCGTAGATACGGTAGATTTTCTAAAACCCATAGAAATTGGCGAATTGGTTACCATGAAAGCTTCGGTAAATTATGTGGGCAACACCTCTATGGTAATAGGTATACGGGTTGAAGCAGAAGATATTCATACCGGCAAAAAGAAGCATTGTAACTCTTCTTACATCACAATGGTTGCCAAAACCAAAGAAGGTAAATCTTTGCAAGTACCGGGTTTATACCTTAGTAATGAGCAAGAAATAAAACGTTTTGTAAAAAGTATGAAGCGTATAGAAATGAAGCGTAACCGTCATAAGGAGTTTAAGGAAACAGATTTTTCTGCCGATAAATATATGGATAAAATCAGGCAACATCGGGTACGCATAGATATCTAATTATTTTATAACCTATGTTAAATGATTAATAAATTGCTGCCAATAAGCTTTTAAAAAATTGACTTTACGGAAAAAAAGTTTTATAATTCACAAAAATACATCTTATGAAAACTAAATTACTATTACTCTCGCTAATTGGTTTACTTTTTAGTTGTTCGCCAAAAATTGTAGATACCTGGAATGTAGACAGCTACGAAGTATTACAAGAAAATGGTCAAAATATGACATCGCAAAACATTGGTAGCATTACGTTTAAAAAGAACGGAAAAGGCTATAAAAACCTTAATTATAACTTTTTTCAGAATAATTATACCGACACAGACGAGTTTTCTTGGAAACTCAATAAAGGCGATTATATCATTATAAAAGAAAGCGGAAAATCTAAAAAAGATAAATCTAACCTAAACAAAACTTGGATTATAGTAGAAAACAAAGCCAAATCGCAAGTTTGGAAATCTACCGATGGTAAAAACAGCGTACAGATTTTAAAATTGAGTAAATAAGAAAAAATATATTTTTATTCCTTTACGGAAAGAAAACCGCTCAAAAACAGAAAGTTAACCGCAATTAAATTATTATAGATTATTGCTGTTATTTTTTGCTTTATCTTTTTCAAAAGCTTCTAAACAAGTGGTTAATGATTTTCCTTTATTATGAATGCAATCGCAAAAATCAAATCCGACAGTTTTATCCGGAGTATTTTTAAATTGTTCCTTACAGTCTGAAATAGAGTTTCTTGGCATAACTTCATAACCAAATTGCGCCAAAATAACAGTCAACACCACACAACTTACCACTGCACTAAAAAATAAAACCGGAAATTTAGTAGTATACGATTTCGGCTTTACAAATAATTTGGTTTGCCCAAAGTTTTTAATCGGTAAAATATATTTTAATCGGTCATAATTCCATACCAAAAGAAACAAATTAGCAAGTACCATTAGCGGGGCGCTTACAAAAGAACCTTCGAAGCGTAAGGCAAAAGATAAAATCCAAATATTTAAAATAATCGGAAAATATAATAAAGCGCCTAAAGTTACCGTACGCGGAATTATAAGTAAAACCGCAGTCAAAATTTGAGCAACACCTATAAATGTATTATAGAAACCGGTTTGATGCAAAGCTTCCAAATAAGCTCCCATAGGATGTTTTACAGATAAACCACTGGCAAATCTTTCATTTATAACTTTTACAAATCCTGCAAACAAAAAAGCATAGGCCAAACTAAACCTGCAAAAAAGAGAAAATAGCCAGTACCATCTGTTACTCTTTATTTTAAAGTAAAATTTTTCAAATCTAGATAATGTATTCACTAAATTTCCAGTAGTTAAGTTATATAAAATTCATAAAACTGATTAATAAAAGTAACCAACCTATTACCAGTAGCAAACCGCCAATGGGCGTAACAGGTCCCAAAAATCGCACGTTTTTTCCTTTGCTTCCAAAAAATGTTAATCCATAAATGCTAAACGAAAATAAACAAACGCCAATAATAATTAATACCGCAGCCCATTGGTGCAAAACATTTATAAAACTTAAGTTAAGTCCGAGTAACACCAGTAGTAAAGCGTGATACATTTGGTATTTTATGCCGGTTTCAAAACTATTTAATTGTTCTGTAGTAAAATTTTTCTTTAAGGCGTGCGCACCAAAAGCACCTAAGATAATCGCGGTTAAACCGAAGAAGAATCCTATTGTTAAAACTATATTTTGCATACTTTTTAGGTAAAAGTAAGATTTTATCTTCTTCTGTTAAGGAAAGCTTTTTTAAAATCAGTATAAAAATTATTCTTATCGTGCATTTAAACGATAACAAGTATATATCGCACAATAACACGATAACTGTATGATATCGTATTTTTAAACGATATTTTGAAATATCGTATTTTATCACGATATTTGATTATGCTTGCAGTACTCACCGGCGATATTATTTATTCTAAACAAGTGGCAGATGCCACAACTTACCTACGTGTCTTAGAAAAAGTTCTAAAACACTTGCGTCCGGAAACAAAATACCGAGAGATTTACCGCGGTGATAGTTTTCAAATAGAAATAGAAAATCCGTCTTTGGCTTTTTATAGCGCAATGTGTATAAAAGCCGCTTTAAAGCAAATTAAACCTTTAGATGTTCGTATTGCTATAGGTTTTGGAGAAAAAACGCATACTGCCAAAAAAGTAAGCCAATCTAACGGTAGTGCATTTATACGCTCAGGAGAGTTGTTTGAAACGCTAGAAGATAGCATAAAACAAAATTTAGCCATAAAAAGTGGTAAGGAAACTATAGATACAGAAATTAACACCTATATTAATTTGGCTTTAATAGCTATGAATGCGTGGACGCCCGGCGCCGCAGAAATTGTCTATTTGAGTTTATTGCATCCCGATAAAAGCCAACGTGAATTGGGTAAACTAATCAACATAAAGCAGAATACGGTAAGCGAGCGATTAAAACGTGCCTACTTTGAGGAATTGCAACAATTTGATAAGATTTTTCGTCAAAAAATAACCAACGAAATGCTATAACCATGCTATTGTTTCTTAAACTTTTATTGGCACATTTGCTAGGCGATTTCCTTTTGCAGCCTTTTAGTTGGGTAAAAGATAAAGACCAAAAAAAGGTAGCTTCCGGCAAACTTTACTTGCATATTTTAATTCATTTTTTGCTCGTATTTCTATTTGTATGGAATTTGAGTTTGTGGTACATTCCGTTAATTATTGCTCTATCACACTTTGCAATAGATCTTGCCAAACTCTACTTACAAACTACTAAAACCAAGCGTTTATGGTTTTTTGCTGACCAGGTTTTGCATATTTTAGTAATTCTTGCCATTAGTTTTACAACACTCGGTTGGGAAAATTTAGCGGCGTTACCAAATAGTATTTGGGTATATTTAACCGGTTTATTTTTGGTTACTTTCCCCGCTTCTATTTCTATAAAAACACTTATTTCTGTCTACTCTCCCAAAACCGAAATAAAAAAAGACGAAAGTTTAAATAAAGCCGGTAGTTATATTGGTATTTTAGAACGTGTTTTGGTGTTTGTTTTTATAGTAACCAATCATTGGGAAGGCGTGGGTTTTTTAATCGCTGCCAAGTCTATTTTCCGCTTTAGCAATCTAACGCAATCTAAAGACCGTAAACTAACCGAATATATTTTAATTGGAACTCTGGTTAGCTTTAGCTTTGCCATTTTTGTGGCGCTGGCAAGTATTTTCTTTCTTAGGTATATTTAGTTGAGTAAACCCTACGGGACGGGCTGTACGCTATATCTTTTTTTGCCACTTATAAAAGCAAAAAAAGGATGCCGCTACCATCCCTTTTACAAAAAAAAAGAGGAATCTATTTGATAGACTCCTCTCTTTTATTTGTGATAAATGCGAAAGTTTAACGCGTTAAGTACATTCTTCTTCTTGCATATAAATCGTAGAAATCGTCGTCTTTTAAGTCTTTTATAAATAAAATACTTTCTCCGGTACTTTTCATCTCCGGTCCTAATTGTTTGTTTACCTTAGGAAATTTATCAAAAGAAAAGACCGGTTGTTTTATGGCATAGCCTTCTAAATGCGGCTCAAAAGTAAAATCTTTCAATTTATTGTGGCCAAGCATTATTTTGGTAGCATAATTTACGTAAGGTTCGCCGTAAGCTTTGGCAATAAAAGGAACAGTTCTAGAGGCACGCGGATTGGCTTCTATAATAAAAACCTCATCATCTTTTATAGCAAATTGTACGTTAATAAGTCCAACGGTATCTAAAGCCAAAGCAATTTTGCGCGTGTGATCTTTAATTTTTTGCAAAACCAAATTTCCTAAATTAAACGCCGGTAAAAGTGCATTAGAATCTCCAGAATGTACGCCGCAAGGTTCAATATGCTCCATTATACCGATTATATAAACATCTTCGCCATCGCAAATAGCATCTGCCTCTGCCTCTATTGCGCCGTCTAGATAATGGTCTAATAATAATTTATTGTTAGGAATTTTTTGCAATAAATCTACTACGTGTTCTTCTAATTCTTGTTTATTAATAACAATTTTCATCCCTTGGCCGCCTAAAACATAAGATGGTCTAACCAAAATAGGGAAATCTAATTCGTCTGCCAGTTCTAAAGCTTGATCGGCGGTTTCTGCGGTTCCAAACTCCGGATACGGAATGTTGTTTTCTTGTAAAAGTTTAGAAAAACTTCCTCTATCTTCGGCAAGGTCTAGAGCTTCATAACTGGTACCCATAATTTTTATGCCGTAACGATTTAGCTTTTCGGCCAGTTTTAGCGCTGTTTGTCCGCCAAGTTGCACAATAACACCTTCCGGTTTTTCGTGCCGAATAATATCGTAAATATGTTCCCAGAAAACAGGTTCAAAATAAAGTTTATCTGCAACATCAAAATCGGTTGAAACCGTTTCGGGATTACAATTTATCATAATAGTTTCATAGTCACATTCGGCTGCAGCCAAAACACCATGTACGCAACAATAATCAAACTCAATACCTTGGCCAATACGGTTTGGACCGGAACCTAAAACAATTATTTTCTTCTTATCGGAAACTTTACTTTCATTATCTGTAAACTTTTTTCCGTCTGCAGTTTGAATCTGATTTT
Source organism: uncultured Mesonia sp. (assembly GCA_947494545.1). Lineage (GTDB taxonomy): Bacteria > Bacteroidota > Bacteroidia > Flavobacteriales > Flavobacteriaceae > Mesonia. The sequence continues at coordinate 103,711 of CANLVH010000003.1, forward strand.
CGAAAGTTGAATAATAATAAGGCGTCTGGGCTTCAAATTCTGCAGCGCAAGTGTCTACTAATTTATACACGCGGTTAATTTGTAGTTCTTCGCGTTTTTTATAGACTTCACTTTCCAAACATTTAAGCATATGCGCAATTTGCCTGTCGCCATAACCTTTTTGTTTAGCTTCTAAAAGCAAATCTTTAGGAATACTGTCTATTGTGTAGTTATTGCTAATCTCTTTTTCCAGAAAATGCAGTTCTTCATATTGCTTTAAGAACCACATATCTATTTTAGTAATTTCGTGAATTCTGCTTAACGGAATACCTAATTGAATTGCATCGTAAAGAACAAAAAACCGATCCCAACTTGGGTTTTTGAGTTTTTCTATAATAATGTCATAATCTTTATAACCTTTCCCGTCTGCACCAAGTCCGTTGCGCTTTATTTCTAAAGATTGTGTTGCTTTATGCAAAGCTTCTTGAAAAGAGCGGCCAATGCCCATTACCTCTCCTACAGATTTCATTTGCAAACCTAAAGTACGGTCAGAGCCTTCAAATTTATCAAAATTCCACCTTGGTATTTTAACAATTACATAATCTAAGGTAGGCTCAAACAAAGCCGAAGTAGTTTTGGTTATCTGGTTTTCCAACTCGTCTAGGTGATAACCTAATGCCAATTTTGCAGCAATCTTTGCAATAGGATAACCGGTAGCTTTAGATGCCAATGCAGAAGAACGCGAAACTCGCGGATTGATTTCTATGGCAATAATATCTTCTTTATCGTCCGGGCTTACGGCAAATTGTACGTTACAACCTCCGGCAAAATCGCCAATGCTTCGCATCATTTTAATGGCCATATCGCGCATACGCTGGTAAGCAGAATCGCTTAAGGTCATTGCCGGCGCAACGGTAATGGAGTCTCCGGTATGAATGCCCATTGGGTCCATATTTTCTATGGTACAAATAATTACCACATTATCGTTTTTATCACGCAAGAGTTCTAGTTCATATTCTTTCCAACCCAACAAAGCTTTATCTATTAAAACTTCATGAATCGGCGAAGCTTCTAATCCGCGCGTAAGCATTTCGTCAAACTGGTCTTCTGTGTGTACAAAAGAGGCGCCGCTTCCGCCAAGGGTGAAAGAAGCTCTAATTACCAAAGGAAAACCAAATTCTTGTGCCACCTCTTTTCCTTCTAGAAAAGAAGTTACAGTTTTTGCCGGAGCAACCGGAATACCAATTTTGGTCATAAGTTGTTTAAACTTCTCTCTGTCTTCGGTAATATTTATGGCGTCTATATCTACCCCAATTAGAGAAATATCAAAATCGTCCCAAATGCCTTTTTCGTCTGCTTCTATACAGAGATTTAATGCGGTTTGTCCGCCCATTGTTGGTAAAACAGCATCTATTTGCGGATGTTCTCGCAAGATTTCTACAATAGATTTTGTGGTGAGTGGTTTTAAGTAAACATGATCGGCCATTGTGGGATCTGTCATAATCGTGGCCGGGTTAGAGTTAATCAAGATAGTTTCTACACCATCTTCGCGCAAAGATCGTAAAGCTTGGGTTCCAGAATAATCAAATTCGCAAGCTTGGCCAATAACAATAGGCCCGGAGCCTATTATTAATATACTTTTAAGGGAATTGTTTTTGGGCATCTTTCTTCTCTTTTGAATAAATTAGGGTAAAATTGGATATAAAAAAAGGCGTTACAACCAAATGTAACACCTTACTATTTCAATCAACTAAAAAACCATTTAGTGTTTATGTCTGTTTTCTGAAGATACAGAAAGTTTCTTTCTTCCTTTAGCTCTTCTTCTTGCAAGCACTTTTCTACCGTTAACGCTACTCATGCGTTCTCTAAAACCGTGCTTATTTTTTCTTTTTCTCTTTGAGGGCTGAAACGTTCTTTTCATTGTATAATATCTTTAAATCTTCTTAGTATCTTCTTCTACTTATGTTATAAGATTTTAAAATCTTTTTTAAAACTGCGGGCAAATATACAATATCTTTTTAGTCTTACAAATCAAGAAAGAAAATTATTGCCAGAAATAGTATATTTTTCTTGTTAAGATTTTGCACTGCCTCATTATCAAGCAAATTTATAATAAAAATAGTTTCTGCCGAGGGCCAATTCAGGTTTTTTAGAATAATTTATAGCTATACGTATATATAAAGATGTTTTACTTTACGGAAAAATATTCTGGAAGATTATTACTTGGTTAAAATACTTCTATAAACAGGTCTTTTTTAATCCATAAAAAGAAACAAAAATTTAATGCTCAAAAGACTATTATATGCAAAAGGCTTTTTTTGCAGTTTGGATAAAAAATGAAATTGTTTTTATACCTTTGCAAACCGAAAATTAGAAGCATTATGTACAATAAAAATATAAAATTAGTTCTGGCGGTTGCGGTTTTGGCTTTGGCTATTTATCAATTTACAGAAAGTTATATAGGAAACGGTATTCTTTTAATTCTGCTTGCAGGAATATTTGTGTTTTTATACTTTAAAAACGAACTGATTTTACTGGCTTTTCTCCGTTTACGGAAGCAAGATTTCCCGGGTGCAAAAAAATGGCTAGATAAAATTAAAAATCCTGAAACCGCTCTAACTAAGAAGCAGCAGGGCTATTATTTCTATTTACACGGACTAATGCTTTCTCAAAAAAACATTACCAAAGCAGAGAAATACTTCAAAAAAGCTATTCGGCTTGGATTATCTATGAAGCAAGACTTAGCAATGGCAAAAATTAATTTGGCAGGAATTGCAATGACCAAACGTCGTAAGCGAGAAGCGCAAATGTTGCTTAAAGAAGCTAAAAAGCTGGATAAGCACGGTATGCTTGCAGAGCAAATTAGAACAATGAAGCAACAAATGAAACGTATCTAAATTTAATTATTTTTATTAAATTATACTAAAAACTACCAATTAAGCTATTTTATTAGTAACTTTATTGTGTAATTTTAAAATAGTGCTCTATGGTAAGATTTCTACTACTATTTTTAATCACTTTTTACAGTTTTTCTACATTTGCCCAGCAAGAAAAATTATTATTCTCGCAGGCCTTAGATATGTATTTGCCAAAATATAAATCTAATGTTAAAGAGGCCTATCGTTTAAAACAAGATGAAAAAGCACGTTTTCTTTTTGATAGCTTAGTAAATCACTGCTTAAAAGGAACGTATATGGATAATTTTAAAGTTCGTGACGTTAGCCGAGACAAAGAGAATCTATACCAATACCAAAAGCCTATTTTTTTAATTACTTACGCCAGTTGGTGCGTTACTGATAAAGGTGAGGTACCGGCACTTAATCAATTAGCAAGTGAATATGGCGAAGATGTGCAATTTGTAGTGCTTTTTTGGGATAAACGTTCTGAAGCTTTAGATGCCGCTAGTAAATACAGTGGGTATATAGATGTTTTATACGTTAACGAGCTTAGCAATAAACATGATTTTGTAGTAAAAAACCTTAAACACGCATTAGGGTTTCCTACGGTTTATCAAATTGGTTCAGATAAACAAATTGTTGATATACAACGTCTGAAGAAATTGCCTTTTCCTGCAAGTTTTGAAGATTCTTTTAATTTAAATTACGCTACTATTTCCTCTGGAGTTTCTAATATTGTAGCCCACGAAAAAGAATTGTTAAGCACGGTTGAGTTTGCTATTACCGATTAAATTACTTTTACGAGTAACGTTATTCTGCAATCCCATAAAGAATTAAAAAAGAGTTTTTAAAGTATAGATGTTTGGTTAACACCAGCCTACTTTAAAAACTCTTTTCTTGTTTATTTTATAATTAGGGCTTATAGGTATACGTACCCGAACTTGGTATTTTTATTAAATACATCTTTCGTGACTTATTGTTAAGGTGCTTTTCGCGTAACCACGGGTTATGTATTTTTAAAATCTTGTAGTTTATTCCCATTTTTTTAGAAAAGCGGGCAAAATCAGAAACTGCGGTATCTACTTCTATCAGTCGAGTTTCTACCGGTTGGTATAAGTCTTTTTCCGTAAAGTTAAAGCCATATTTTTTAGGTTGGTTTAAGATTTCTTTTAAGGCTAAAATCCTAAATACATATCTCCCAGTTTCTATATTTAATAACAAATCATAATAATCGTTTACTTCTTGTCTTTCCTGTTGTCTAGAAACGCCTCTCTTTCCCGCATTGTAAGCCGCCGCAGCCAAAGTCCAAGAACCAAATTGCTCTTTGGCATCTAATAAATAATTGCAAGCTGCCAGCGTTGCTTTTTCTATATGGTAACGCTCGTCTACATTATCATTTACTTCTAAGCCGTTTTCTCGCGCTGTAGAAGCCATTATTTGCCAAAATCCTGTAGCTCCGGCCGGCGAAACTACCTGCTGCAAGCCGCTTTCTGCAATTGCCAAATATTTAAAATCTTCCGGAATTCCTTTTTGTTTCAATATAGGTTCAATAATAGGAAAGTATTTATTGGCTCTTTTTATAAGCAACAAACCGTTAGATTGCCAATACGTATTCACCAACAACTCACGATCTAGACGTTCTCGAATATCCGGGTTTTCTAAAGGAACCCGTTCTCCCGCAAACTCCATTTTTTCCGGTAATGGCACTGCGTAAACATTATAATCTTTTACCGCGCTGTTTGGATCTGTTTTGCGAGCTGTTTGTGTAGTCTGCTCGTCTTCTTTGTTTTCTGTAGCATAACCATAACCACTCTGCACTGCCTGAATGCCCAATCCTACAATTGCGACTAAGCCCACAAAGCTTAGTATATTCTTTATCTTCTTCATCTTCTTCTTTTTTGAGGAAATATACTAAAAATCTTTTATTGCATTACAGTTTTCCTTCTCTAATTAAATTTGGTAAATTTTCATTAAACCATCTATATCTATTTATAATCATAACGTGCGTACCACCCTTAATTATTATACAGTTTTTAATATTCTTTATAGGAAAAACCAAATCTGCATCGCCGTGAATATGAATTATATCTTTTCTAGGCTCGTCTTGCTCCCACAGCAGCATTTTTTCTATGGCCCAATCTAAATAATATGCGTTGCTAAACCACATATATTCTTTATATAAAGCTACGCGTTTTTTTATAAAGTTGCTAACCGGCAACTTACTAACTTTCCCAACATGTTTTGCCAAACTTGTAGGAAATATTTTATATAACTTGCTCTTTTTTGCAATCTTCATGCGTTGCGGTAACTCGTGGTGAGACTTTACGGAAGAAATAATCAGTAATCTTTTTACGGCAATGTGTTTACTCATTTCTTGCACAATAATACCGCCAAAAGAAACTCCTACCAAAACTGGGTTTTGGTGCTTTATTTCTTGCAACATTCTACTTACATAAGCTTTTAAACTTTCGTTTTCTTTTGGCACCTTCCAACTTAACCAATGTATTTTAAATTTGTCTTTGGGCAATTTAATATGCTCGAATATTTTTGGTTTAGCCGCCATTCCCGGCATAAAATAAACGTGCACCAAGTCTTTATCCAACTCCTTTTTAACAAGCATATAACAATAAAATAGGGTTTAAATGGTAAATTTATAGAAACTTATTTTGATAATTAAAAATTAAAGTTGAAAAGTGAATTATGGAGAAAAAATTTTTCCCCGCCAACCAACGGGGCGTCGCAGATTATGGCTGGTTAAAAGCAAAGTATTCTTTTAGCTTTGCTAGTTTCTTTAAACCGGATCAAATGCGTTTTGGTAAATTACGTGTTTTAAACGATGATATTATAGTGCCAGAAGGCGGCTCTGAAAAACATACGCACGAGAATATGGAGATTATAACTATTCCCATAAAAGGTTCTTTAAAACACGAAGATTCTATGGGTAATACAGAAGTTATAGAAACCGGTCAAGTGCAAGTATTGAGTACGGGAACGGGGGTTCAGCACAGGGAAAGTAATCCTTCCGTCAGGCAAGAAACCAATATTTTACAAATATGGTTACTACCAAAAGAACAAGATCTTAAGCCTAGTTATGGGCAAAAAAATATTGACACTAAGCCTTTAAAAAACCAATTACTGCTAATAGTAACACCCAAAAACAAAGAGAAAGAAAATGTGTTAAGTGTTAATCAGCAAGCATTTTTATATTTGGGGAAATTGGAGCAAGAAAAAACAATAGATTACAACCTGCACAAAGACCATAACGGTGTGTATTTGTTTCTTATTGAAGGAAAAATACAAGTAGACGGACAAAAATTAGAGAAACGAGACGCTTTAGGAATTTGGGATACCACAAAAGTAAGCATCGAAAGTTTGGAAAATGCTTATTTCTTAATTATTGAAGTGCCTCTAAATTAAAAACCATGAAAACCAAGGATTTTGAAATTAAAGACAATTCATTTTTAAGACAATTTGAAGCTACCATAGAAGATAATCTGGTAACGCTAGAATACTCCGAACAAGAACGCAAAATTTTCTTATCTAAATTAACGGTAGCAGAAGATTTACAAGAAAAAGGTTATCAAGAAATTTTTCTGACCAAAATATTTGATTATTTGGCCGGAAAAGAAAAATTAAAAGTAGTTCCTACTTCTAAAGAAGTGCGTAAATTCTTTAGAAAAAACAAAGAAAAATATTCAGAATTACTGCCAATAGGCATTAATATTTAAACTGCCGCTACAGGATTTTCTGCAAAGTCAAAGCGTACCAAACCATCTTCGTCTATTTTGGTAAGTTTTATTTTATGTAATGTGTTTACATAATTTGGGTTCCACGGCATTTTAACTTTAACGTAATTTTCCGTAAAGCCGTGTATAAAACCTTCTTTATTTTCGCCTTCAAACAAGACTTCTAAAGTATTGCCTAACTGACTTTCATAAAAAGCCCTTCTCTTTTTCGCCGAAAGGCCACGTAACATTTTACTGCGTTTTTTTCTTACTTTATTAGAAACTACGCCGTCCATTTCTGCGGCAGGTGTATTTGGGCGTTCAGAATAAGTGAAAACATGTAGATAAGAAATGTCTAACTCGTTCAGAAAATTATAGGTTTCTAGAAAACGCGCATCGGTCTCGCCGGGAAAACCGACAATTACATCTACCCCAATACAAGCATTTGGCATTGCTTTTTTTATTGCCTCTACCCTATCTATATACAACTCGCGCATATATCTTCTGCGCATTAATTTTAATAAATCGTTACTGCCACTTTGCAGCGGAATGTGAAAATGCGGTACAAAAGTATTAGATTGGGCCACAAACTCTATAGTTTCGTTTTTTAAAAGATTTGGTTCTATAGAAGAAATTCGTAAACGCTCTATGCCTTCTACTTTGTCTAAAGATTTTACTAGATCTAAAAATGTGTGTTCGTGTTTTTTGTTACCAAATTCTCCTTTTCCGTAATCGCCAATATTTACGCCTGTCAAGACAATTTCTTTAATGCCTTGTTCAGAAATTTCTTTGGCGTTGCTTAAAACATTTTCTAAGGTATCGCTACGTGAAATTCCGCGTGCCAGCGGAATTGTACAATAGGTACATTTATAATCGCAACCATCTTGTACTTTTAAAAATGCGCGTGTTCTATCTCCAATGGAATAAGAACCTACGTAAAAATCTGCTTCTTCAATTTCGCAAGAATGCACCTCGCCAAAATCGTTTTTGGTTAAATCGTTTAAATAATCTGTGATTTTAAACTTTTCTGTCGCGCCCAAAACAAGATCTACGCCGTCTACTTCTGCCAATTCTTCCGGCTTTAATTGCGCATAACAACCAATAGCAATCACAAAAGCGTCTACATTTTTCTTTTGTGCTTTTTTAACAATAGTTTTAAAACGTTTATCTGCATTATCTGTTACGCTGCACGTGTTTATTACGTAAATGTCTGCAACTTCCGAAAAGTCTACTCTGTTAAAACCTTCATTTTCAAAAGACCTCGCAATTGTAGAGGTTTCCGAAAAGTTTAATTTACACCCCAAGGTATAAAATGCAACGTTTTTATTCTTATTTCTATCCATAAAGCAATCGGCTCCTTTCTTGTTTTTTAATCTTGTGCTAATAACTATTAGCAGGATCAACAGTTATTCTATGCTTAATTTCAGCTTCTAAAAATTAAATAGCTTGCAGTTTTGTGTCAAGCACGGAATGACGGGTGCAAATATACGCTCTTAAAATTTGTTTAGAAAATTCCATAAATTTTAATTAGGAAACCTACAAACCGCTTACACTATTTTCTAACATCTTAATGATTTGGTTTTTTGGCTTTTTTTTAAGAAGTTTGACTTGTTATGACAATTAAAACATATAAAACCTTAATTATCTTATTGCGTCTTGATAAATGCAGTTATATATTTAATGGCTTATTTATCTTGTTTACTTTAGTTTTTCTAGATAATAACCGATTTCTAATAGCTTCGCTTTTAGTTGTACACGTTCTATTGCGAAAAATTATTGTTACGTACTTAAGAAACAACTTGGACAAAAAAATCTCTAAAATGAAGCAACACAACTAAACGGCAATAAAAGTCGGCTTCACATTTACTTTTATTTCTTTCTTATAAACGTTAAGATTATTACTTTTGGAAAATACATAAACCCAGAATTTTGCTCGCTATTTCTCGTATTTTCCACATAAGAAACCTACTATTTTTTGGTTTATTACTACTTTTAAGTAGCTGTCACGAAACTAAAAATGATAATAAAGATCATCTTGTTTTTCGTTATAACGAGCATGCAAATATTACTTCTTTAGACCCTGCTTTTGCCAAAGACCAACGTAATATTTGGCCGTGCAACCAACTTTATAACAGTTTGGTACAACTGGACGATAGTTTAAATATACAACCGGATATTGCCAAAAGTTGGCAGATTTCTGATGATGCCAAAGTATATACGTTTACTTTACGGAAAGATATCAGCTTTCATAAACACCAAATTTTCGGGAAAGATTCTACTCGGCAAGTCCGCTCGAAAGATGTGGTTTTTAGTTTAAATAGATTAACCGATAAAAATTTAGCTTCGCCCGGGAGTTGGGTTATGCAAAATGTGAAAAAAATTTCCGCGCCAAGCGATTCTGTTGTAAAAATTGAACTAAAAAATGCGTTTCCCGGATTTTTGGGTTTGCTTTCTATGCAATATTGTTCGGTTATTCCTACGGAAATGAAAGATTTAGATTTTAGGAAAAGTCCCATTGGCACCGGACCATTTTATTTTAAACGTTGGGAAGCAAACGAAAAGTTGGTTTTACGAAAAAACAACTTATACTTCGAAAAAGATTCTACCGGTCGACAATTGCCTTATTTAGAAGCGGTAGCCATTACTTTTTTACCGGATAAACAAAGTGAATTTTTACAATTTGCACAAGGCAATATAGATTTTTTAAGCGGTTTAGATCCTTCTTACAAAGATGAGTTATTGGGTATAAACGGCAAATTAAATAAGAAATACAACGCGCGGGTAGATATGCTTTCTGCTTCTTACCTTAATACGGAATATTTAGGAATTTACTTAGATAAGAAAACTTCGCCAACCGGATCTAAAAACATCCGACAAGCAATTAATTACGGCTTTGATAGAAAAAAGATGATTGAATATATGCGTAACGGCATAGGAACGCCAGCTACACACGGTTTTATTCCAAAAGGTTTACCCGGTTTTTCTGCCAAGCAATATTATACTTATAAGCCGAAAAAAGCTAAACAATTAATTACAGATTATACTCAAAAGACGGGTAATGCTAATCCGCAAATTACAATTAGCACCAATTCTTCGTATTTAGATTTGGTAGAATATATGCAGCGTGAATTGCAAAATATTGGTTTAACGGTCAATATAGATGTAATGCCGCCTTCTACATTGCGCCAACAACGTTCTGCGGGCAAGTTAGAATTGTTTCGCGCCAGTTGGATTGCAGATTATCCGGATGCGCAGAATTATTTATCTTTATTTTATTCTAAAAATTTTGCGCCACACGGGCCAAATTACACCCATTTTAAAAATGCTGAATTTGACAAACTTTATGAAAAAGCTTTAAAAACAGCTTCGGCAAAAGAGAGGCAAGATTTGTACAGGAAAATGGACTCTATTGTAATGACAGAAGCGGCTGTTGTACCGCTTTATTACGACCAAGTAATTAGATTTAAGCAGAAAAACGTACAGGGTTTAGGAATAAACCCTATTAATTTATTAGATTTAAAATGCGTTTGGAAAGAGAAAAAAGAATAATCTTCCGTAAAGTTTTCTATCTAATTTTTCTAGCGATTAATTCCCATTTTATTTATCCATCTTTTATACGCGCGGCTATTGTTGTTATGCTGGCGCAAGGTTTTTGCAAACTTATGATAACCGGGATTTTCAGGATTTGCTACAAAATAGAAATAATCATGGTCTTCATAATTTAAAACTGCTTCTATAGAAGAAATGTCCGGCATACTAATTGGTCCCGGCGGCAAACCTGCGTATTTATAAGTGTTGTAGGGAGAATCTAGTGTTAAATCTTTATACAGAACCCTTTTTATAACAGTATCAAACTTATTTTCCTGCTTTTTAAGCGCGTAGATTACTGTAGGATCTGCGTCTAATTTTATTCCGCGTTTATACCTATTCATATAAACACCGGCAACTTTTTTTCTCTCGTCTACTCTGGCAGTTTCTTTTTGTACGATTGCAGCTAAAGTAATCACTTCCTGTGGTTTGAGGTTTATCTTTTCTGCTTGCGCTAAACGTTTTTCGGTCCAAAAACGCTTATATTCTTCTAGCATACGCTTTCTAAATTCCTTTGCGGAAGTATTCCAATAAAATTCATATTGGTTAGGTATATACATCGCCAAAGCGGTTTGGGGAGTAAAGTTATTTTCTTTTAGAAACGTAGAATCTTTCATAACCTCCACCAAACTACTGCTATCTGCTTCAATTTGTGCAGCAACTCTTCCCGCAAGGTTTTCTAAACGTTCTTGATTATTGAAGATAAGTTTTACCGGCTGGTTTTTACTCCGTAAAGTATTTACTATCTCATTATTGTTCATGCCTTTTCTTAAGACATATTTTCCCGGTTTTACGTAAGAAACATAACCTTTCCGTAAAGCTACTTGATGAAAACTTTCTATATCTTCTAAAACCGGTTTCAAATCTTCTAAAACATCGTTATAGGAAGCGTCGGTTTTAATATAAACTGCTTTTGTTTGACTTTCAAAATCTGTATTTGGTGCAAAAAGTGCTTGATAAACAAAATAACTGAAAATTCCCATTGCTACTAGCCCTAATAGAGCAATGGCAACAAGTATGCGTTTAATATACATGGTTTATGAGTTGAAATAAATATTCGTTTTTGTAGTGCCCGTTTACCAAATTCCAGTCTTTTTTAAGTCCGATTTTTTCAAAACCCATTTTCTCAAAAAGCTTAATACTGCCTTGGTTATCCTGACCAATATTGGCGTAAACTTGGTGTAGTTTTAAGTGCGTAAAAGCATATTTACAAAGTAATTCTAAGGCTTGACTTCCCAGACCTTTGCCTCTATTTTCTTCTGTAGCAATAAGAATTCCAATTCCAGCTCTTTTATTGGCAGGATCAAAATCAAATAAATCTATAAGACCTATTTTATTTTCTTGTAAATCTTCAATAAGCAAACGCAATTGTTTGGCTTCATAAATATCTTGGTGGGCATTTTCTAAATATTGTCTAATTAAAAAACGGGAGTATGGTGTTTGGGTAGAACTGAGCTCCCAAAAAATTTCGTTATTTTCTATTTGATGAATAAAATCTAAGTCCTCAGGCTCTAACGGACGCAATTTCACTTTATTTCCGGTGAGTGTTAGCATGTAATTTCGCCTTTAAAAACCTGTTCAGCCGGACCGCTTAACCAAATATTTTTGTATTGCTTGTCTTGTTTTTCAAAACTTACCTGTAAATTTCCGCCAAGGGTATCAATATTAATTGTAGATTTACTGGTTAAACCAGCTTCAAAAGCAGCAATTGCCACGGCTGTCACGCCGGTGCCACAAGACAATGTTTCGTTTTCTACGCCTCTTTCGTAAGTGCGTACGTAAAAACTATTAGCGCCGGTTTGTTCTACAAAATTTACATTTACTCCATTTTTTTTGTAAAGGTTGCTATAACGAATTTCGCTTCCGCTTGACTTTACATCTATTTCCCGAACATTTTCCGTAAAGATAATATGGTGCGGAGAGCCGGAATCTAAAAAATAGGCATTTTCTAACGTGCTTACCTCTTCTATATTTTGCATTTGTAATTTTACAGTTTCCGGAGTTACTGTGGCTTTATGCTTTCCATCTATAGCAGTGAAAGTCGCTTCCTCTTCTATTATACTTAAGAATTTAGCAAAATGCACAATACATCTTCCGCCGTTGCCACACATACTACTCTGGTTTCCGTCTGCGTTAAAATAAAGCATTTTAAAGTCGTCTGAATTATTTTCCGGCTTTTGTAATAAAATTAAGCCATCGGCGCCTATGCCAAATTTTCTGTCGCAGAGATGAGAAATTAGTTTGGTATCATTTTTGAAAAAATCTTTACGATTATCAATAAGAATAAAATCGTTTCCGGTACCTTGATATTTGTAAAAATGCAATTGCATAAAAAGAATTTTTGGCGTGCAAATATACAATTTTGAAAATAAAACAATCGGAAAGAACGTTTAAGTAAAAACATAATATTATTACTATGAAAAATTTCGGAAAATTACTGTTGGTTTCGGTTTTTGGTGGCATTATAACTTTAGGAAGTTATAAATTATTTTTGGAAGAAGACTACACGATGCCTTCCGTAGAGGAATTTAATCAAAACGAGCAAGAAGCATCTTTTTCTTCTAACTCTCCGGTGTTAGTTGCAAATAAATTTTCTTCTGCAGCACCCGAAAACGCTCCTAATTTTAGAGAAGCGGCCAATAAAACCGTACACGCTGTGGTACACGTAAAAAATATGGCGGTTTACGAAGGTGCCCGAAATATTTGGGAATATTATTACGGAAAAAGACAAAAAGGCAAAACCTTACGTGGAGCCGGCTCGGGCGTAATTATTACTCCGGATGGCTATATTGTAACCAATAATCATGTGATAAAAGACGCGAATGAAATTCAGGTAACTCTAAATAACAACATTACGTACAAAGCAGAATTGGTTGGCGTTGATCCGCAAGCAGATATTGCACTTTTAAAAATAGATGCGAAAGATTTAGATTACATTCCGTTTGGCGACAGTGATAATGTAAAAATAGGCGATTGGGCTTTGGCTGTAGGAAATCCGTTTAACCTTACTTCTACGGTTACCGCCGGAATTATTAGCGCCAAAGGTAGAGATTTAAACGAAGGCGACGCAAGAATGCAATCGTTTATTCAAACCGATGCGGCTATAAACCCCGGAAACAGCGGTGGAGCACTTGTAAATACCAATGGCGAACTTATCGGGATAAACACCGCTATTACTTCGCAAACCGGTAGTTATATAGGTTACGGATTTGCCGTACCGAGTAATAATGCCAGAAAAATTGTAGAAGACTTATTGGAATACGGCGATGTACAACAAGCAATAATTGGTATAACCGGACAAACTTTAAATCCGAAAGAAGCTAAATCGCAAAACCTATCTATTGCACAAGGAGTTAGAGTAGCTTCGGTGAGCGAAGGAGCAAAAGACGCCGGATTAAAACGAGGTGATTTAATTACGAAAGTAGACGGTGTTAAGGTTAGAAAACTATCTGATTTAACTTCTTATATCCGAACCAAAAGACCTAACGACAAAGTGCAAATAAATTATTTTAGAGATGGGCGCGAAAAAATTACCAAAGTAGAACTTTCTAAGTTTGAAACTTATGCTTTACACGTAGCAGGGGTAGAAATAACCAATGCTAGTGATGCCTATTTAGAAAATTTTGATGCTAGTTATGGCGTACGAATTTTAGGATCTTTATCGCAGAACTTTGAGGTGCCGCAAAATCAGTTTATCATTATAGGAATAGACGACCAGCCTATACGAAGCATTAAAGATGTAGAAAATATAATGAAGAATAAAGCCGAAGACCAACCAACAAAAGTTACCTTTAAAAGCCTTCGCGGAAATATAGAAAGCTATACTTTTAGACCATAAGCAATTGTAGATTGACGGTTATTTACGGTATAAAGCAAAAAGCTGTTTCAAAATTGTTTTCTTTCCTTTACGGAAAAAAGAGGTATTGAAGCAGCTTTTCTATTTTTAATAGTTAAAACCGTTTATAATCTATATTTTTGCAAACAACTTAAATTTTAAACACAACATAATAAAAATGAGTCAAAATCAAGTTTACGAAAAAGAACTTTCTTTTCAGGCAGACCGTAGACGCGCAGCAGTAGAATTTATAAAAACTGTAAGCGATTTATGGTACGATAAATCGATTGAATTGGTATTGTTTAGAAACCAATTAATAGATAAAAATGTAAGCGAAATTTTAAATCTGCACAAATACGCGGGAGAATTTGTAGAAAAACCAATTTCTATTTTTGATACGGTAGAAATAGCGCAAGCCATAGAGAAAATGGAATTACCGCCGGCTAAATTAGACATTGGTAAACTAACCTATGAATACCATTTAGAGAACAAAAATTATTCGAGTGCAGCAGCTTTTGTTGCAGAAAAACTAGCCGATGCTAAAGAAGAAGACGCTATACAACCTAAAGATGTAGTGCTTTACGGATTTGGTCGTATTGGAAGATTATTGGCTAGAGAACTTATGGCTAGAACCGGAAAAGGCAGTCAGTTGCGACTTAGAGCCATTGTAGTACGAGGCGATATTAGCGAAACCGTTTTACAAAAACGTGCGTCGTTATTGATGAGCGATTCTGTACACGGAGATTTTAACGGCACGGTTTCTATTGACACAGAAAAGAAAACCTTGATTTTTAACGGGACAACTGTTCATGTAATTAGCGCCAACCAACCCGAAGATATAGATTATACCCAATATGGTATTAACGAAGCTTTAATAATAGACAATACCGGTGCTTTTAGAGACAAAGAAGCTTTAGGTAGACATTTAAAAGCAAAAGGAGCTGCTAAGGTTTTACTTACCGCTCCCGGAAAAGGCGTTCCAAATATCGTGCACGGGGTAAATCAGAATGATTATGATGTAGACACCACTGATATTTTTTCTGCAGCTTCTTGTACAACCAACGCTATTACGCCAATTTTAAAAGCGGTAGAAGATTCTTTTGGTTTAGAAAACGGCCATTTAGAAACCATTCACGCTTATACCAACGATCAAAACTTGGTAGACAATATGCACAAGAAGTACAGACGCGGGCGTGCAGCAGCTTTAAATATGGTAATTACCGAAACCGGCGCAGGAAAGGCCGTAGCAAAAGCCTTACCGGAATTAGAAGGTAAATTAACCTCTAATGCTATTAGAGTACCGGTACCCAATGGCTCTTTGGCTATTTTAAATTTGAATCTAAAGAAAGAAACCTCTGTAGAAAATATGAATGCTACCCTAAAAAAGTACGCTTTAGAAGGTAGTTTGGTAGAGCAGATTAAATACTCTATGGATAACGAATTGGTTTCTTCAGATATTGTAGGCTCTTCTGCTCCATCTATCTACGATAGTAAAGCAACAATTGTAACAGAAAATGGCAAGAATGCTGTTTTGTATATTTGGTACGATAACGAGTATGGGTATAGTCATCAAGTTATTCGTTTAGCGAAGTATATTGCCAAAGTAAGAAGGTTTACTTATTATTAGTGGGCAACATTCTAACGAATATGAATCCCTCAATCTCTACTTTACGGAATTGAGGGATTTTTTATTAAACTATGTGTTGTTTAATTATCGTTACTGCAATCAAGAATTCGGATTTGAGGTAAGAAAGCAGTGTCAATTCAATGTTTAATCCCTGGGCTAAGCGATTAGTTTTAGGTTGTAATCAAAATAAAAATTGTTTGTTTTTAGAACGGTCTTCGACTGCGCTCAGACTGACAAGAAGAAGTAGACTGCCAGAAAGATTAGATTTGCATTGGGGGTTAACAGGATAATCTTTTTTTGATCTTTGAAAAAGGTCTTCGACTGCGCTAAGCCTGACAGAGATAGCAGACTGACAGAGGGATTAGATTCGCGTTAGGGGTCAAGATAGTATTTTTTTTTGCAGCGTTTTCGACTATTCAGGGTAAACCAAGTCAATAGAAAATATTTAAGCGTCTCTTTGAAACGTCTCATCACTACCGCCGTTTTTTAAAATTTCACCTTAGATCTTGAATTGGTATTTGTGCTTACTATTAAAATACAAAAAAAAGCACTCTTGCTATGCAAGAGTGCCTATTAATTTTGTTAGAATAACCAGTTGGTTATTTATCTAAAATAAGCGCTTCTAATTTTTCTAAGCGTTTTTCTAAACTCTGAATTTTCTGGTCTTTTTCTACATTAATCGCTTTTTGCTCTTTCAATTTAGCATTTAATTCTGTAATGTATAAAAAGAGTTCTTCAATCTTTTCTAAGTTAGTAACGGAAGTTTCTCCTATACCAATTTTAAAATCGTTTGCTTTAATCTCTTCATACGATTTTACACCAGGTAAGTGACCGTTTTCTTTTACAAAAGCCTCTGCTTCTTCTAAATTCATAAAAGTATAAGAAGAAAGAATATCTGAGTTGTTGGTGTAGTATTTTTCAAAAACATAATCGGGATATGTATTTGCTTCTGTTATAAAGTCACCGCCCATAGTTTGAAAATTACCTTGTTGTGTAATAAAATCTCCAATTCCGTTAATTTCAATATTAGCATTTGCGCTAATATCTCCACCTACGGTTAGGGTATGGGTTAAAGAATCTACATCTTTATTTATTCCTACCCGGTCTATTGCAAAATCACCGGTAACCAAAGCAATAGAATCCCGAGAGTTATTAATGTACAATTTATTATTCCCTTTTTCGTAGAAGCCGGCTTCATAACCTATACCTACGTTATTGGAACCGGTTTCGTTTAAATAAAAAGCGTCTGTTCCAAGAGCAGTATTGTTATTACCACTAGTGTTAATTTCTAAAGATCGAGCTCCTAATGCAGTATTCTTTACTCCATTATTATTTTTTAAGCTACTTCGACCTACCCCCACATTCAAAATACCAGTTATATTATTTTGTAGAGCTGCAGAACCAATAGCAGTATTAAAACCTGCTTGGTTAGCGTATAGAGCACTACCTCCAACAGCAGTATTATTACCGCCAGACTCATTGGTAAATAATGCAGTAACACCAACAGCCACATTACCTGCCCCATTCACATTATTAAATCCAGAACCACCTCCGATAAAAACATTTCTATTGTTAGATAAATCGTCATTTGTTCCGGCACTAGAGCCCACAAATACAGAATTACCCGTATTCAAAAATTCTAACTGACCTTTAGTAGTAATGCGCATACGTAAAACATCGTTCGTACGGATATTTAAAGGTTGATTATCTATAGTACCCAAGAAATTTGCTGCGGTAGTACCGGCATTTCCTTCGGTTTGCCAGAAGTCAGCGTTTAATGGAATGGCGTTATTGTCGCCCAAAGCGGTCCACGCGCCGGATGTACCGGCGTTGTTATCCCAAAAATAGAAACCGGGATCGTTGATACCGTCTGCGGTAGTTAAATAAATAATCATACTCTGTTGGTCAGCTCCCGGGTTAGTAGCCGGAAAGCTATCTAAACGCGGTATTAGTAAACCATCTTGCGCAGAAGGCTGTAAAGGGTCTACCACAGTAACATCTAAGCTGGCCTTAGGATCTGTATTGTTTATACCCACTTGTGCTTGCACATAAGCAGACATAAGAAATACGAAAGAAAAAAAAGTTAAATAGTGTTTTTTCATAATTATCAATCGAGTTTAAATTCTTTTTTACGAAGTATACAATAATACAAAATATATCTTACTCTTATGTATAAACAATCTATTTTTTACATATTTTTAGCTGTTTAAAATAATTTCATCTTAATATTTGTGCTTAAAGTGCAAAAATTGTAACATTACCTTTTCAAAAAAACCGTTATTTTTCTTAATGAACGAACAACCGCAAACTCCAGACGAAGAAACTATAGAACAAAATAAAGAACTTGGTATTTGGGAAGCCCTTATTCCCGTTTTTGCCCTTGTAATTATGCTGGCGTATAATGTATTTGTTTTTGGCGATGCCGCCTTGGGAGGTTCTAATCAATTTATACTTTTATTGGGTGGAGCGGTCGCCGCTGTAGTTGGTGTATTTAATAAAATTTCTTTCGATAATATGGTAGAGGAAGTAGCTAAAAACATCAAAGCTACTGCCGGCGCTATTCTTATACTATTAATGGTAGGTGCTTTAGCAGGAACGTGGTTGGTTAGCGGTATTATTCCTACTATGATTTATTACGGACTACAAATATTGAATCCTACTATCTTTTTGGCGGCTTGCGTGGTTATTTGCGCAGTAATTTCGGTGGCAACCGGTAGTAGTTGGACCACTTCTGCGACTGTAGGAATTGCATTAATTGGTATTGCAAACGCTTTAGGGATTTCTGTGGGAATGACGGCCGGGGCAATTTTATCTGGGGCTTATTTTGGCGATAAGATGTCGCCGCTAAGCGATACTACAAACTTAGCACCGGCAATGGCAGGAACAGATTTGTTCACGCACATTCGATATATGATGCTTACTACCGTACCCACTATTAGTATTACCCTAATTATTTTTGTAATTATTGGGTTAAATATTGATCCGTCGGGGGCTGCCAACACACAGAAAATCTTAAACTCTATAGAGGCTGCTTTTACCATATCGCCATGGTTATTTGCCGTTCCCATTATTGTAATTTACCTTATTGTTAGAAAAACCCCTCCTTTAGTGGCACTATTACTCGGAACACTTTTGGCAGCCGCAGCAGCTTTATTTTTTCAGCCGGAAATAATTGCTAATATAGGGGGAGGCAAGCAATTGAGTTTTTATACGGCTTATAAAGGCTTGATGAATGCCATAACTGTAGATACCGCTATAGAAACTTCTAATCCTGCTTTAAACGATTTATTTTCGTCTGGCGGAATGCAAGGAATGCTGGGTACTATTTGGTTGATAATTTGCGCTATGGTTTTTGGCGGAATTATGGATGCCATTGGCGCTTTAGCTAGAATTAGCAAAGCTTTACTAAATTTGTTCCACACCACTTTTGGTTTATTTGCCAGTACGGTGGTTAGCTGTTTAGCATTAAATGCAACGGCATCTGATCAATACCTATCTATTGTCGTGCCGGGCAAAATGTTTGCTAAAGCTTATAAAGATAAAGGTTTAGCACCCGAAAATTTAAGTCGGACTTTAGAAGATTCTGCTACGGTAACATCTGTTTTGATTCCGTGGAACACCTGCGGTGCTTATCATAGCGGCGTTTTGGGCGTGCCGGTAGCCAGTTATTTTGGTTATGCATTTTTTAATTATTTAAGTCCATTTACAACTTTACTTTTTGCCGCTTTTAATATTAAAATAAAACAACTCACCCAGAAAAAAGAAGCAAGTGTATGAAATTAGATATTTTGGCAATAGGAGCACATCCCGATGATATAGAATTAAGCTGTGCGGGCACCTTAGCCAAAGAGATTGCCAACGGCAAAAAAGTGGGAATTTTAGATTTAACCCGAGGCGAACTTGGCACAAGAGGTTCTGCCGAAATTAGAAAACAAGAAGCCAAAGCCGCTGCTGATTTATTAGGAGTTGTAATGCGAGAAAATTTAGGCTTTGCGGATGCTTTTTTTATAAACGATAGAGCGCACCAGCTTAAAATAATTGAGATAATACGAAAATACCAACCTGAAATTGTGCTTACCAACGCGGTAACCGACAGGCATATAGACCACGGAAAAGCCAGCAAACTAACAAGTGATGCTTGTTTTTTAAGCGGTTTACAAAAAATCGACACTTTTTATAAGGAAAAAAAACAAGAAGCTTGGCGACCCAAGCAGGTTTTACATTATATACAATGGAAAGATATTGAACCGGATATAATTATAGATATTTCGGACTTTATGGAAGCCAAATTAGAGGCGGTAAAAGCCTATAAGTCGCAATTTTATAATGCGAATAGCAAAGAACCCTCTACCCCTATTTCTAGTAGCAATTTCTTGGAAAGCGTACGTTATCGCGCAGCCAATTTAGGTAGATTAATAGGAAAAGATTATGCCGAAGGTTTTACCACAGAGCGCTGCCCGGCAATAAATTCTGTTTTCGATTTAATTTAATGAATAAAAAGTTTTGTAAAATGAAGGATTTGATTAAATTTGCATCCGCATTTACAGTCTATAGTGTAAAAGCAAGTTCTTAAAAAGAAATATGGTGGTTGTAGCT
This sequence comes from uncultured Mesonia sp., assembly GCA_947494545.1. Classification (GTDB taxonomy): domain Bacteria; phylum Bacteroidota; class Bacteroidia; order Flavobacteriales; family Flavobacteriaceae; genus Mesonia. The sequence continues at coordinate 123,958 of CANLVH010000003.1, forward strand.
CAGTTGGTTAGAGCGCCTGATTGTGGTTCAGGAGGTCGTCGGTTCGAGACCGATCTTCCACCCTTTTTTTAAATCCTCGTTTATTTTTTAAACGGGGATTTTTTGTTTTAAAAAACAGTGGTGTGTCTAAAGAAGCCATTACCGCTGCGATTTTAGAGTCGAGCATCAAGACTTAATTTTAACTAACTACTATAATTATTCAAAATAACACTATCTTTTGGTAGGTAAAAAATATTTTTTTAGGAAATAAGATATAGATCTTACGTATTAGACTACCTTCCATTAATTACGTAAACGAATTATAGCGTATTGAAAGCTTTTTCGGTCAGGGATAGGAATGGAAATCCCGCAAGCCCTTTTTTGGGCTGAGGAATTGGAATGGATAGCCCGGTTTTATAAAAAAAGCAGGTTTTTTCAACCTGCTTTTTTTTATAAAAGGACGCCAAATTATATTATTAATTAGCTTTATCTACTTCTAAACGTTTGTCACGGTTGGCAATTTCCCAAGCGGTGTAAAAAATTAGTTTGGCTCGTTTGGCAAGCAAATCGTATTCTATTTTGTCTGGCGTATCGGTTGGTTTATGGTAATCTGCATGCGTGCCGTTAAAATAGAATATTACAGGAATATTGTGCTTTGCGAAGTTGTAGTGGTCGCTTCGGTAATAAAAACGATTCGGGTCTCCGGGTTCGTTATAGGTGTAATCTATTTCAAAATTTGTGTAAGTATCGTTTACATTTTCGGAAAGCTCGTGCAGCTCGGTACTCAAACGATCGCTACCAATTAAATAAATATAATTGGGATTGTCTTCGTGTTTTGGGTCTATGCGACCAATCATGTCTGTATTAAGGTTAACCACGGTATTTTTTAACGGAAATAGTGGATTTTGCGTGTAATATTTAGAGCCTAACAAGCCTTTTTCTTCACCGGTTACGTGCAGAAAAAGAATAGATCTACGCGGCCTAAAGCCGTCTTTTGCAGCTTTTTTGAAGGCTTCGGCTATTTCTAATAAGGCCACATTACCGGAGCCATCATCGTCTGCACCGTTGTAAATATTGCCTTGATCATCTACACCCAAATGGTCGTAATGGGCTGAAAGTACCAAAACTTCGTCTGGAAACTCGCTACCTTCTATATATGCTACAACATTTTCTGAATCTTTAAATTTATAGTCAAAAAAGCTAGAGGGAATTTCTTGAAAATATTGATTTTTATTGAGGGGCGCGCTAACATTAATTTTTTGGTATTCTTTTTTAAGGTAATTCGCCGCTTTTTTTTGTCCGGGTTCTCCGGTATCGCGTCCTTCAAATTCATCGGAAGCAAAGGTATAAAGATGATCTTTTAACTCGGCCGGGGTTATGGTAGCTCCGTAAATTTCAGGATTTGCTTTTGTAACCGATTTTTCCTTTTGTACTTTACAAGAAATAAATAAGGAAACAAAGAGTACCAACGCAATAGATTTTCTCATCATAATTTTTATTATTTTTTAACTTAAGTAATTGGTTGCCAAGATATCATTTTTTGTGCAAATAAAAACTTTGCTTCGGGTTTAAAATTTGCCAATAAAAACTTTTGCTAATTAAAAAAAGCTTCTATATTTGCACCCGCATTCAGGCAATACCTGATGAGACACTTTGGGAGAAATGGCAGAGTGGTCGAATGCACCGGTCTTGAAAACCGGCGAGGGTCACACCTCCGGGGGTTCGAATCCCTCTTTCTCCGCAAACAAGCGCAAGGCTTGTAAAATAAAAAACCACCAAGTTTTCTTGCGTGGTTTTTTTATTTTTAAAGCTTAGGCATTTGCAAAATTTCGTAAGAAAGATGGGATCAAGAACAATTGTTGTGTTTAGGCAAGAATTGTAATTAATCTGTTTAGAAAAAATTCTACATTTTTGCATTACAGAAGGTCACGGGTAAGAGTTCCTGTAAATGGATGTAGAATAATCTGCAAAAAGCCCAGAGATCATAATAGCGATATCGCGTTTTATGGCTAGGTGTGGAGTTTGGGAGATTATCACAAATATTCTCTCTTTGAAATCTTTTCTAAAAGGGCTTCTCCTTCTTTTAATATTGTGTTTTATAGAGGTCTGTAGCTAGTTACTTAACTTTAAGTGAATGTTTATTCCGTATGTCAGATTAAGCAGTCCAAGTCCACTTTCAGTAAAGAGTTTTCGACTGCGCTATTAGTTTTACATTTTATATTTACACCTACTTATAAAAGAAATAGATTCTTTTATAAGTTATTTTTTAAAAACAACGCTAAAAGTCTTTCTTTTTTAAGAAGCAAGTTTTAATGGAGTATCTATGAGGTATCTATGGAGTATCTATGGCGCATCTAATAAGCTGTTTTAAAGAAAAATGTCGCTAAAAGATTAGGTTCTGCCAAGATATTTTAAACCGTCATTTTTTATAAATAGTATCTTTTGAAAGTTTCCTCTAAAAAATGGTTTTAATACACTCGCAATACATTAGCCATACTTGAGCTATACCGAAGCTATGGGGAAGCTACAGGGAAGCTATACTGGAATTACATTAATGTATAATTGTCGTCATTGTTGTGTGATAAAGAAAAATGATTGTTAGACTTTTAGAAGCAAGAATCAGGACTTAACCGTAGCTCATGAGTAAACAGTAATGGCTTAAAATAAAAATCTCTTCTCGATTTTGCTTATAAATACTTTCACAACTCCTATAAAACAAAAAAGTAGGTATATAAAAAAAGCCTTTACAACTTTAGCTGTAAAGGCTTTTTAGCGTATTTCAGTGTGTTTACTCTACGATAAACTTACCTTGCATTAACGAGTAATGCCCTGGGAAACTACAGATAAAATCGTAAGTACCTTTTTCCGGTGCTTTAAATTCTATGGTAGTTGTTTGTCCGCCACCAATCAAGTCTGTGTGCTCAATTACTTGATTAGTTCCTTTAGGAATATAATCGTTTGCTTTAGCTTCTACTGCTTTTTGACCAAATTCAGAAATATCCGTTCCTTTGGTTAAAAGTACCCAGTTATGCCCCATCACGTCTTTTTTCATTTCTCCAACGTGCTTAAGGGTTAAACGTACCGTTTGACCGGCTTTTACTTTTAATTCATCTTTATTGAAACGCATTTGGTCGTCTCCTTCAATAGTTAATTCTACCACATCTTCATCAGAAGAATCCATTTTTGTATCTTCTGATTTTTTTGCTGGTGTAGCTTTTTGACTGCTATTGTTACCAACAGTCATCGTATCGTTTTGATCTTTTTTCTCTTTGGTGTCTCCGCAAGCTATCATAGCAACGGCGCTTAATACCAATAAGAATTTGCTTAACATTTTCATTATATTTATTTTTTAAGTTAGCTGGGTCAAAGATAAGAATTTTTAAAGTAAGCTTAGATAAAAGGCCGTGATTTTAAGTTTTCTTTTTAATTTGACGTGAATTGAAGCATTTTAAGTTCAATAACTTTATTTACGATTGGAAAGTAATTTCCGTAAAGCGAAAGAAGAGATTTATTACGGCAGCACTTTCTTCCGTAAAGTTTTTTAAAGGAATAGTAATTCAGTACAATAAAAAAAGCCCCTATTTTACTAGGAGCTTTGTATCTTATAAATGCTGTAGTTTATTTTTTCTTAAACTTCGCATATTTATTTTTAAACTTATCTATACGACCGGCAGAATCTACCAATTTGGTTTTTCCGGTGTAAAACGGGTGAGAAGATCTAGAAATTTCTAATTTCACCAATGGGTATTCTGTCCCATCTACGTCTATTGTTTCTTTAGTATTTACAGTAGATTTGGTTAAAAATATATCGTTGTTAGACATATCTTTAAAAGCTACAAGTCTATAATTTTCTGGATGGATTCCTTGTTTCATCTTCTTAAACTTTAAATCTTATGATTTTTTCGAGGTGCAAATTTAAACAATTCTTATAATTAAACAATATTTTAGACAAAAATATATGTCTTTTTAAAATTTTTCTTCAACAACTATGCAAGCTTTTTCTATATTTGTCTGCAAAGAACATTTTTAACCAACACGAGTATTATGAAAGATACCGCTTCTATCCAATCTACTGCCGGCACCTATGGCGTTATTTTAGGGGTTTTTGGCATTGCAATGCTTATTTTAACCTACGTACTTAATTTACAAGAAAACAATTTATACTTAAGTATAGCTAGTATTCTTATTACTGTTTTCATTTATTTTTACGGAATAAAAAATTATAAACAAGATAATAATGGCTTTTTAAAATTAGGACAAGCCTTAAAAGTAGGTTTGGCCATTGCTGCCATTGGCGGATTAATTGGTGCCATTTATGCTTTTGTTCATTATAGTTTTATCTATCCGGAATTTCAGGAAATTGCTTTAGAAACTTCACGAACTGCAATGATGGAAAGTCAACCTAATATGAGCGATGAGCAAATGAACCAAGCTTTAGAAATGTCTCGAATGTTTACCACTCCTTTCTGGATGGCTACTATGACCTTAATTGGCACTTTATTTATGGGCTTTATAGTGTCTCTAATTTTAGGTTTGGTAATGAAAAAAGACAATCCTGCCGCACTTTAAATAAAACAGTTTTTTAATGCAATTATCTGTCGTAATTCCTTTACTGAATGAGGAAAAATCGCTTCCAGAACTATATAAGTGGCTTGTAGATGTTATGCAAGCGCACGCATTTTCGTATGAAATAATTTTTATAGATGATGGCAGCACAGATAATTCTTGGGAAATTATAGAAAAACTGGCAGAAAAAAATCAAGCGGTAAGAGGTATACATTTTCAGCAAAATTATGGTAAATCGCAAGCTTTGCATGCCGGTTTTAAAGCTGCTCTTGGCAATGTAGTGATTACCATGGATGCAGATTTGCAAGACAATCCGGAAGAAATACCAGAATTATACCGCATGATAAGCCAAGAAAATTACCATTTGGTTTCGGGTTGGAAAAAAAAGCGGTACGATTCTGTTTTAACCAAAAACCTGCCTTCCAAACTTTTTAATGCCGCGGCCAGAAAAACTTCCGGCGTAAAGCTACACGATTTTAATTGTGGTCTTAAAGCTTACCAAAACAAGGTGGTAAAAAACATAGATGTACACGGCGAGATGCACCGTTATATTCCCGTTTTGGCAAAAAATGCCGGCTACGGCAACATACAAGAAAAGGTGGTAAAACACCAAGCCCGTAAATATGGCAAGACCAAGTTTGGCGCAGAGCGTTTTATTAATGGCTTGTTAGATTTAATAACCATTTGGTTTTTTTCTAAATTCGGGAAACGCCCAATGCACTTATTTGGCGCTTGGGGTGTTTTAATGTTTGTGGTTGGTTTTGTTGTTACCGTATGGATTGGTGCTTCTAAACTTTACAAACTATGGCACAACATTCCGGATATTTTAGTTACTGATAATCCGTGGTTTTATATCGCTTTAACGGTCATGATTTTAGGTACCTTATTATTTATTGCAGGTTTTTTAGGCGAGTTAATCCTACGTACACAAAAAAACCCTGAACGCTATAAAATTAGCAAAACCGTAAATCCGTAAGCGTCTTCAGCAATTAATATGTAATTTTGTAAATCAAATTTTACTATGGAAAAGATTTTAGAAAAAGCAAAACATTGGCTTAGCAATACATTTGATGCCAAAACACAAGATAAAGTTCAAGATTTAATAGATAACGACCCAAAAACTTTAGAAGACAGTTTTTATAAAAACCTAGCTTTCGGAACCGGCGGAATGCGCGGTATAATGGGCGTTGGCACTAATAGAATTAATAAATATACCTTAGGGAAAAATACACAAGGCATTTCAGAATACCTTAAAAAGCAATTTCCTAAGGAAGATTTAAAAGTGGCAATTGCATTTGACTGTCGTCATAATAGTAAAGAACTGGCCAAATTGGTAGCCGATGTATTTTCGGCAAACGGAATAAAAGTTTACCTTTTTTCAGACCTGCGCCCTACCCCGGAACTTTCGTTTACCTTAAAATATTTAGAATGTCATTGCGGTATTGTGCTAACCGCAAGCCACAATCCGCCAGAATATAACGGATATAAAGTGTATTGGCAAGATGGCGGACAATTGGTACCACCACAAGACCAAGAGATAATCGAGCAAATTAACGCCTTAGATTATTCGGAAATTAATTTTGAAGCTAACGAAGATTTAATAGAGCCAATAGACGAAAAGTTGGATAAAGCTTTTATAGATGCGTCTATCAAAAACGGGAGTTTTGGCACTTCGGCGAAAGCCAAAAATAACTTGAACATTGTTTTTACGTCGCTGCACGGTACTTCTATAACGTTAATTCCGAAAATGCTAAAAGAAGCCGGCTACGAGAATTTGCATATTGTACAAGAACAAGCAGAACCGGATGGCGATTTCCCTACAGTAGAATCTCCCAACCCCGAAGAACCAGAAGCTTTAAAAATGGCTTTGGCTTTAGCCGAAGAAAAAAACGCCGATATTGTAATTGGTACCGACCCGGATAGCGATAGAATTGGGATTGCCGTACGCGATTTAGATGGCAAAATGCTGTTGTTAAACGGTAACCAAACCATGGTAATGATGACGGATTTTTTACTGAAAAATTATCAAGAAAATCCCGGTTTTGAAGGAAACGAATTTGTAGCCAGCACCATTGTTTCAACGCCAATGATGCTAGAATTAGCAAAACATTATGGCGTAGAATGCAAAGTGGGTTTAACCGGCTTTAAATGGATTGCCAAAATGATTAAAGATTTCCCTGAACAGAAATTTATAGGCGGCGGCGAAGAAAGTTTTGGTTATATGGTAGGCGATTTTGTGCGCGATAAAGATGCGGTTACCTCTACCCTATTGGTTTGCGAAATTGCCGCACAAGCAAAAGAAAAAGGCAGTTCTTTTTACGAAGAATTGCTGCATTTATACCAAAAACACGGTTTATACCAAGAAAAATTGGTAGCCCTGGTAAAAAAAGGCGTTTCCGGAGCAGAAGAAATCAAAAAAATAATGAGCGGTTTGCGCGAAAAATCACCAAGTGACTTTAATCAAATTAAAGTTATAAAAGTAGAAGATTACCAAATCTCTGAAGCACAAAACCTGGTTAACCAAGAAAAAACTGTTTTAGAAGTACCAAAATCTAATGTCTTGATTTTCTATTTGGAAGATGGTACAAAAATAGCTGCCAGACCAAGCGGTACCGAGCCTAAAATTAAATTTTATATAAGTGCAAAAGACCAGTTAGAAAACATAGAAGATATTAAAACAAAACAAGAAGAACTCAACAAAAAGATAGACGCGCTTGTAAGCTATTTCGATTTTTAAAAAGCATTTATGAAATACCTCAAAAAGATACTGCAGTTTGCCAAGCCTTATAAGCGTTATGCAATTCTAAACATTATTAGCAATGTTTTTTACGCCTTGTTTAGCACTTTGGCTTTTATCTCTTTTATACCAATGCTTCGGGTTCTATTTCAGGAAGAAGAGCCTTTAACCACCAAACCTGTTTGGGATGGTAGCTTTGGTAATTTAAAAGATTTTGCTAACGATTATTCTAACTATTTCCTTAATCAGCGCGTAGAAGAATACGGGCAAATTTCTGCTTTGGTTACCATTTGTATTACGGTTATCATTCTGTTTTTCTTAAAAAACTTTTTTAACTATATGGCATTATATTTTATTGCCAGTTTGCGCAACGGGATGTTAAAAGACATTCGCAATAAAATATACGATAAGATTGTAGAATTGCCAATTTCTTTTTTCTCCGAAAAGAAAAAAGGCGACTTTATATCTAGAATAACCAGCGACGTTCAGGTAATACAAAGCTCGTTTTTAAGCATGTTAGAATTGTTTGTAAAAGAGCCGCTAACGCTTATTTTCACGCTTATAGCAATGATAATGCTTAGTCCTAAACTTACGCTGTTTGTTTTTGTGTTTTTACCACTATCGGGCTTGTTAATTTCTTCCATAGGGAAAAAATTAAAAGCAAAATCTACCGAAGTACAAGAAGAAAGCGCCACCTTTTTAAGCATAGTAGAAGAGTCGCTTTCCAGTTTAAAAATCATAAAAGGCTTTAATGCCGAACCAAAATTTAAACAAAAGTTTTACGACAGTACTTTACGTTTAAATAAAACGCTTAACTCCTTATTGCATAGGCAAAATCTGGCATCGCCTATGAGCGAATTTTTAGGCGTGGTAGTAATTACCATAATTCTTTGGTTTGGTGGAAGAATGGTATTGATAGAAAACTCTATGGACGCGTCTACTTTTATAGGATTTTTGGTGTTGGCATATAATATTTTAACCCCGGCAAAAGCTATTTCTAAAGCTACCTACAGCATTCAAAAAGGAAACGCGAGTGCAGAACGTATTTTAGAAATTATAGAAACAGAATCTACCATACAAGACGCCCCAAATGCCGAGGAAAAAGCAGCTTTTCAAGATAAGATTCGTATAAACAACATCAACTTTCGGTACGAGAAACACAATGTTTTGCATAATTTCTCTATGGAAGTAAAAAAAGGGCAAACCGTTGCTTTAGTAGGACAATCCGGAAGCGGAAAATCTACCATTGCAAATTTGGTAACGCGTTTTTATGATGTTAACGACGGTAATATAGAAATAGACCATACCGATATAAGAAATATAAGCAAAAGATCTTTACGGAATTTAATGGGCTTGGTAACCCAAGACTCTATTCTGTTTAATGACACCGTTAGAAATAACATTGCTTTGGGCAAAGACAACGCAACAGATAAAGAAATAGAAGAAGCCTTGCGCATAGCGAATGCTTGGGAGTTTGTACAAGAATTACCCGAAGGTTTGGATACCAATATTGGCGATAGCGGAAATAAATTGAGTGGCGGACAAAAACAGCGACTTTCTATAGCACGCGCCGTACTTAAAAATCCGCCTATTATGATTTTAGACGAAGCCACTTCTGCCCTAGATACCGAAAGTGAAAAGCTGGTACAACAAGCTCTAGAAAATATGACTAGAAACAGAACTTCTATTGTAATTGCGCATCGTTTGAGTACAATACAAAATGCAGATAGAATTATTGTAATGCAACGCGGCAAAATTGTAGAACAAGGCAAGCACGCAGAACTTATGGGTATAAACGGCACGTATAAAAATTTGGTAGAAATGCAATCTTTTGAATAAGCTATGAGCGAGTTGAGCGAAGAAGAAATTGTATATAAATTGCAAAACGATCGAGAGGTAGAATATGCCTTTAATCAGTTAGTGCAACTATACAAAGAACGCTTATATTGGCATATTAGACATATTGTAAAAAACCATGAAGATGCGCACGATGTCTTGCAAAACACGTTTATAAAAGTATTTAGGTATATAAAAAACTTCAAAAAAGAAAGTAAATTATACTCTTGGATGTATAGAATTGCCACCAATGAGTCGATTACCTTTTTAAATAAAAAAGCAAAAAAGTTAAACATTAACAACTTAGAGCTAAACGAGCTGCTACTTGAAAATTTAGAAAGTGATCCTTATTTTGAAGGAGAAGAAATTCAATTACTTTTACAAAAGGCGGTTGCTAGCTTACCGGAAAAACAGCAACAGGTGTTTAATCTTAAATATTTTCAGGATTTAAAATATAAAGAAATAGCCGAGATTGTGGAGGTAAGCGAAGGCGCTTTAAAGTCTAATTACCATCACGCGGTAAAAAAAGTTGAAAAATTTTTAAAAGAAAATCAAACCATAGATAAATAATACGGTCTAAGAAGTAGATGAAAAAGAGCAAGTTGCCATATAATCTTAGTTCAGGTTTTAAAACCCCTGAAAACTATCTCGAAAATTTTTCGGTAGATATGGCATTGATTAATTCCGAAAAGGAAAAAAGCAGTTTACTTTCTAAAAAAGATTCCGGTTTTAAAATGCCGGAAAATTACTTAGAAGATTTTAATGTTACTTTACCGGTTGTAGAAAATAGCGGTTTACCCGAAAAAGCAAATGCTGGTTTTACAACTCCAAAAAACTATCTGGAAGACTTTAACGTAGAAATTCCTAAAGAAGAAAGTAAAAAACCGAAGGTTATTTCTATTTTCCGTCGTAAAAACTTGGTACGCGCGGCGGCAATTGCAGCTGTATTTATGCTAGGCTTGTTCTTACTGCCGGAAAAAAGCATTACCGAAAATACGGTTACGCCGCTATCACAATTAGAAATAGAAACCTATTTAGACAACCGTACGATAGATTTTAACACCCAAGATATACAGTATTCTTTTGATTTGAAAAAAGAAGAAATATCTGAAGAATTAAATGAAGTTACCCAAGAGGCAATTTTTGAATATTTAAATGAAAAATCAGAAGTTTCAATGCTTCTAAGCAATTAAGAATGAGAAAAATAATATTTGTACTGTTTTTTAGCACAAGCATTTTTAGCCTTTCGGCACAAAAAATGGACGATGAAAAAATTCGGAATCTAAAAACAGCTTTTATTACAGATGCGCTTTCGCTAACAAGCCAAGAAGCCGAAAAATTTTGGCCGCTTTATAACAGTTTTGATAAACGCACCGATGCATTATATGACGATAAATGGTGTAATGTAAAAAACGGTTTAGAGTTAATAGAAGAAATAGATAAGCCAACTTCAGAAGAATTATTGCAAGAATACATTAGTTTAAAGGAAGAAAGCTTAGCATTAAAAAAAGAATTTATTAAGGAGTTAAAAGAAATAATTTCAGCAAAAAAAATATTGCGCTTAAAAAAAGCAGAACACGATTTTCATAAAATGCTTTTAAAAAAATATAGAAAATAAATAGTTTTTTTTTGGTTAGTGTTAATGGTTGGAAATGGTCTAAAAATTTAGTTTTTTAGGCCATTTTCTATAAAGGTAAGTTTGGCTATTCGGCCATCTCCGGCTGCGTAGGCTATAAAATCGTTCATAAAAGTTAAGGTGTAAAAAGGCTCTTTGCTTAAACTTTGCCAAGTTTGTCCAAAATCGTTAGAGTAAGCAATGCCTTTAAAACCAATTGCCACCAATTCTTTTCCGTTACTTTGCGGAATAAATTTCACACAACTTCTATATCCGGGCATCTCGCCGTTAGCTACTATTTGCCAGGTTTTACCGCCATCTTTACTAATAGCTTTATTATTGGTTTTCATTTCCGGCTTTGTATAATCGCCGCCAAAAATAACGCCATTTTTTTCGTCGTAAAAGTCTATAGAATAAGCTCCCGTAGTAGCTCTGCCTTGCACTATTGGCGTGTTATAAACCTTCCAATTTTTTCCCTTGTCAGGGGAAAAATATACGCGCGAAGTTTTTCCGCCGCTTACAAACCAGGTTTTTTCGCCTACCGTCGCAATATTGGAGTTGCTAGCCGCAAAAGCAGCTTCGCCTTCTTTTTTGGGCGGTAATTTATCACAAGCTATTTTCTGCCAAGTTTCGCCGGCATCGCGGGTTATTAAAACCGACATACAATTACCAACCGGATCGCCTATGGCAATACCTTCGTTAGCATTCCAAAATTGCATAGCATCGTAAAATACATTTTTATTTTCTTCGGTGTAAACCAATTGCCGCTTGCCAAAATAATTCACTTTATAAAGTAAAGCCGGATTAGCAACACTCAGTAAGAAATCTGATTTACCATTTGTTCCAATTGCTCGAAACTCCGGTTTTTTGCCCTTTTCGTTTATTTTTCCTAAATAAGCAACCGAGTGGTCTGCCGTGTTTAGATAGCCAAATTTTCCGTGGTTTCCGGCAAAAAAAATATGGTCTGCATTTACCATTAAAGCCCTAATGCTAATATCGTCTTCGTAAATAGTTTCTACCCTAACTTCCGAAAAGGCATTTTGGGTTTGCTCATCTTTAGCTACATTTACGCAAGCAAAATGTATAAAAAGTAATGGCAGTATCCATAGATTTCTCATTGGTTTATAATTTATTTCAAATATAAGATTATTCCTTGCTAAAATATGTAACTTTGCCTCCTCAATTTTTATACCATGCGACTGCACAGAAACCTTGTTTTTGCGGTAATAGATACGTTAAAACTTATTTTTAACGATAATAAATATGCCGATAAAGAAATAGCCAAAACTTTAAAACGTGATAAACGCTGGGGCTCCCGCGATAGAAGTTTTATTGCCGAAACCACCTACGATATTGTACGTTGGAAAAGACTTTATGCAGAAATTGCAGAAGTAAAAGAACCTTTTTCGCGCGCTAACTTATTTAGACTTTTTGCCGTTTGGGCAACCTTAAAAGGTATAAAATTACCGGACTGGAAGCAATTAGAAAAAACTCCCACCCGCCGAATAAAAGGCAGATTTGACGAGCTTAGCAAAACAAGAAAATTCCGAGAGTCTATACCGGATTGGTTAGATGATTTAGGCGTAGAAAGCTTAGGCGAAGATACGTGGGCCAAAGAAATTGCGGCGCTAAACAAACAAGCACCCGTAGTATTACGCGTAAATAAATTGCAAGCCTCCAAAAAAGAAGTCCGCGACAGCTTATTTTCAGAAAATATAGAAAGTAATAGTTTAGGTAAATATCCCGATGCTTTACAACTGGAAAACCGCGAAAATGTTTTTAAAACAGAAGCCTTTAAAAAAGGTTTTTTTGAGGTGCAAGATGCTTCCTCGCAATTGGTAGCAGCGTTTTTAAACGTAAAACCAGGAATGCGCGTAGTAGATACTTGCGCCGGTGCAGGCGGTAAAACCTTGCATTTGGCTTCGTTGATGGAAAATAAAGGACAAATTATTGCCTTAGATATTTATGAAAATAAATTAAGAGAACTAAAAAGGCGTGCAAAACGTGCGGGAGCACATAATATAGACACGCGTACGATAGACTCTACTAAGGTTATTAAAAAATTACACAACACGGCAGATCGCGTTTTGATTGACGCACCGTGTAGTGGTTTGGGGGTTTTAAGTAGAAATCCGGATGCCAAATGGAAATTACAACCGGAATTTCTAGAAAGAATTAAAAAAACCCAACAAGAAATCTTAAAAGATTATTCTAAAATATTAAAAGCAAACGGACAATTGGTATATGCCACTTGCTCCATTCTTCCTTCCGAAAACGAAAAACAAGTACAAGATTTCTTAAAATCGGAAGAAGGTAAAAAATTCAACTTGATAAAAGAGAAAAAAGTCTTGGCCCACAAATCGGGTTACGATGGTTTTTATATGGCATTATTACAAAAAGAAGAATAACATGAAACAACAAATTACTTTACCCCTATTTTTTTTATTCTGTATTGGCATCTTTGCACAAGCCCCAACCGGGTATTATGACGATGCGCAAAACTTGAGCGGATATACTTTAAAATCTGCGTTAAGCACCATAATTTCTAACGGGCACACATCACAAGGTTACGATGCTTTATGGAGTGCTTACTACGATACAGATAGAGATTATTATTACGAAGATGATGGTACTATTTTAGATATTTATTCTGAAAATCCCGCTGGCGTAGATCCCTACACTTATTCTGTAGGCAACGACCAATGCGGCAACTACAATGGCGAAGGAGTTTGCTATAACCGCGAACATTTAATGCCGCAAAGTTGGTTTGATTCTGCTTCTCCTATGAAAAGTGATGTGCACCACGTTTATCCAACAGATGGTTATGTTAACGGGAGAAGAGGACATTTGCCTTTTGGCGAAGTAAACAATCCTAACTGGACGTCGCAAAACGGTTCTAAAAAAGGAAACAATGTATATCCCAACGCTTATACCGGCGAAGTTTTTGAACCAATAGACGAATTTAAAGGAGACATTGCCCGCGTATACTTTTATATGGCTACGCGCTATGAAGATCAAATAGGAAGTTGGGAAAGCGAAAACGATGGCAGTCAAAATACCTTAGACGGAAGTTCTGACCAAGTTTTTGAAGATTGGATGCTTGCTATGCTTTTAGAATGGCATTTTAGCGATCCGGTTTCGCAAAAAGAAATAGATAGAAATAACGCTTCTTACGATTTTCAAGGAAACCGCAATCCGTTTATAGATAATCCGCAATGGGCTGCCGCAATTTGGGGAGAACCAGATACAGAAGCACCAACTGCACCAACCAACTTAATGGCAGACAACATAACAGATACCGGCGTAGACTTATTTTGGGATGCCGCTACAGATAATGTTGCCGTAACTTCTTACCAAATAGAACAAGATGGCGCGGTTGTGGGAACTTCTGTAAACACCACTTTTAATCTAAACAATTTAACCCCGGAAACTTCGTACACGTTTGCGGTTTATGCTTTAGATGCGCAAAATAATATTTCTGCGGCAAGCAACAGTATAGAAATTACAACATTAGAAGCCCCGGAAATTATTTTTGAAGAAGACTTTAACGATTGTAACAGCGTACAATTTACCGCCGTTAGCGAAATGAGTGATATAGATTGGGAATGTGCAATTCAATACGGACAAAACGACACCGGTGCTTACCAAATGAATGCTTTTGAAAGCGGACAGCAAGTACCAAGTATAGACTGGTTAATAACTAACAATCCAATTAATTTTGATGCCTTTACGGAAGAGCAACTAAGTTTTTATACAGACGCATCTTTTGGCAATACCGAGTTGCAACTCTTGTATTCTACAGATTATGATAGCAATCAAATGCCTTCTGATGCTACGTGGTTACCGGTTCCAAACGTTACAATTCCATTATTTCCCGGTGGTAGCGAAGAAGAAGTATATCTTTTTGAAGATATAGATATTAGCGCTATTCAAGGCTCGGTTTACTTTGCTTTTAAATACGACACTTCTAATGGCGAGCAAGCAACCCGCTGGACGGTAGATAATTTTATTATAGAAGGAGCAGAAAACCTTTCGGTTGCGCAAAACAAGTTAGAAGATTTAGTAATTTATCCTAATCCTTCTTCCGGTTACCTTCAAGTTAAGCTTCCTTCTAGTAAGAATTTTAGTTATAAGATTTTCGATATAAATGGGCGCTTGTTACAATCCGCGAAAGCGAAAACCGGACAATCTATTTCCGTACAGAAATTACAAACAGGTTTGTATTTAATGCAAGTTTCTGCGGAAGGAAAAATTGCAACCAAAAAATTAGTAATTCAATAATAATTACTAATTAAAGAAACTTAAAAAGACGGACGCGAGTTCGTCTTTTTTGTTTGAAATAAATACTATTTTCATTCGTAAAAACAAATCCGACAAAACAAATTAATATTTTCTAGAAAGCAATATATTCACTGATTTTCTAGTATTATTTAGCAACTTAAGTTGTATTTTATACTGTAATTTAACATTAGTTTATTTTTGAAAACGGCCTACTTTTAATTTTCGTAGTAAAACCAATAAAAACCGCAGCGACTGGCAGCGGAGGATGGCCTAGCGCAGCGGTTGCCATCCGTAGGATAAGGTTTTTTTTATGGTTTTCAAGAAGAGTAAAATAAGTCTAGACTTTTTTGTTTCTTTTTTGGGCGACGCAAAAAAGAAAAAGAAGTTTTTAGAATTATCTAATTTATTTAAAACAGAATGGATATGAAATTTAAACTAAAAAAAGCAGAAAAAGACGAAATAAATAAAGCTTTAGCCATATTTAAAGCTGCTGCGAAAAGTATTGCAAAGAAAAATATAGACCATTGGCAGTATTGGAAAAATCCGCCACAAGAAAAAATTACATGGGTGCAGGAAGGTTTCGAAAAAGAAGAGTTTTTCTTTATAGAAAGTTTGCAACAAGAAACCATCGGGATGCTTCGGATTCTAGAAGAAGATTTGCGCTATTGGGGTAAAACAACAGCTAAAGCTAAATACGTACATTCTTTAGTGGTTTTAGAAAAATTTAAAGGAAAAAATATAGGGCAAAAAGTTTTGCAAAGTCTTGCAGAAGAAGCCACAAACCAAGGTTTTGAATATTTACGTTTAGATTGCGAGGCAAAAAACAGCAAACTCTGCAATTATTACGAACAACAAGGCTTTATAAAAGTAGGTACACAAAATTTAAGTGGTTCTACCTATAATTTATACCAAAAAAAACTGATTAACGCTTTTTCTGAAGATTATTAAAAGGAAACAATTAAATTTGCAACCTAACACAACACACAAACTTACTTTTATGATCCTTTTTTTCGGCGATCCGCATCAAACTGTTTTTGCAGTACAAGTAGTAGAAAAATTACCCCAAGCTTCAATAGAGAAATTAACCTGGCTTTTTGGCAATAGTCCGCAAATAGAAAGCAATACCGTAGCAGGAAATTTTGTTGGTCCGCGTAAAACCATGATAAGTCCGTGGAGCACCAATGCGGTAGAAATTACGCAAAATATGGGTATAGAAGGTATTTTAAGAATAGAAGAATTTTACCAAGAAAGCACGCAAAACGCCGGTTATGACCCAATGGTATCGCAAAAATACGAAGGTTTAGACCAGACTATTTTTAAAGTAAACCATTCGCCGGAAACTATTGAAGAAATAGATACTGCAGACATTGCAGCATATAATAAAAAATACGGATTAGCGTTAAACGCGGAAGAAATAACCTATTTAGAAAAGCTTTCTGAAAAATTAGATAGAAAATTAACCGATTCTGAACTTTTTGGATTTTCGCAAATCAATTCAGAACACTGTCGCCATAAAATATTTAATGGCGTTTTTATAATTGACGGAGAAAAAAAAGGAGATTCCCTGTTTCAGCTCATTAAAAAAACGGCCAAAGAAAACCCTAACGGAATTGTTTCGGCGTATAAAGATAACGTTGCATTTTTAGAAGGACCAAAAGTAGAACAATTTGCACCGCAATATGCAGACAAACCTTCATATTACCAAAACAAAGATTTTGAGTCTGTAATTTCCTTAAAAGCAGAAACACACAATTTCCCTACAACCGTAGAACCTTTTAATGGCGCTGCAACCGGTAGTGGTGGCGAAATACGCGACAGGCTTGCGGGCGGAAAAGGCTCTTTACCCTTAGCCGGAACCGCAGTTTATATGACCGGCTATTCGCGTTTAAATAAAAATCCTTGGGAAAATGCCATTAAAGAAAGAGAATGGTTGTATCAAACCCCTATGGAAATTTTAATAAAAGCCTCTAATGGCGCTTCTGACTTTGGAAACAAATTTGGGCAACCACTTATCACCGGTTCTGTATTAACTTTTGAGCACGACGAAGATAATCGTTTATTAGGTTATGATAAATCAATTATGCTCGCCGGCGGAATTGGTTATGCAAAAGCCAAAGACGCTATAAAAGAAGTACCCAAAAAGGACGACCGAATTATAGTTCTAGGAGGAGAAAATTATCGTATTGGAATGGGAGGCGCAGCAGTTTCTTCTGCAGATACCGGAGAATTTGCTAGTGGTTTAGAATTAAACGCCGTGCAGCGTTCTAATCCGGAAATGCAAAAACGCGCAGCCAACGCTATTCGCGGAATGGTAGAAAGCGATGATAATCCTATTATTTCTATACACGACCACGGCGCAGGAGGACATTTAAACTGTTTAAGTGAGTTGGTAGAAGATACCGGCGGTAATATTGCTTTAGATAAATTACCGGTTGGCGACCCAACCCTTTCCGCTAAGGAAATTATTGGGAACGAGTCGCAAGAACGTATGGGGTTATTAATTGCTCCGAAACATTTAAGTAACTTAGAAAAAATTGCAAAACGTGAACGCTCGCCGCTCTACGATGTTGGTCATGTAACAGACGACAATAATTTTATTTTTAAGCACCAAAAAACCGGCGAAACCCCAATGAATTTTGCATTGGAAGATATGTTTGGCAGTTCGCCAACCACTATTATGAGCGATACGAAAGTGTCGCGTACCTATAAAGATTTAGAATACGATTCGGCTAAAATTTATGATTATGTAGAACAAGTTTTACAGTTGGAAGCTGTGGCTTGTAAAGATTGGCTTACCAACAAAGTAGATCGTTGTGTAAGTGGTCGTGTTGCAAAGCAACAATCTCTTGGTGCCTTGCAATTGCCGCTTAATAATGTTGGCGTTATGGCTTTAGATTATAACGGCAAAAACGGTATAGCAACCAGCATTGGCCACTCGCCTATTTCAGCTTTGATAGATGCAGCAGCCGGTTCTCGCAACTCGGTTGCAGAAGCTTTGAGCAATATTATTTGGGCACCTTTAGAAAACGGCTTGCAGTCTGTTTCTTTATCTGCCAACTGGATGTGGCCTTGCAACAATCCGGGCGAAGATGCCAGGTTATACGAAGCTGTAGAAGCTTTATCTAACTTTGCTATAGATTTAGGAATTAACGTGCCAACCGGTAAAGATTCTTTATCGATGAAGCAAAAATATAAAGACACAGAAGTTATTGCGCCGGGAACGGTAATTGTTTCGGCTGCAGCCACGTGTAACAATATTAAACAAGTGGTAGAGCCGGTTTTTCAATCGGAAAATTCTAAAGGTGCAATTTATTACCTTAATTTATCTGCAGATAAATTTAAACTTGGTGGCTCTTCTTTTGGGCAAATTTTAAATAAAATAGGTACAGAAACGCCTACAATTAAAGATGTAGAAAATTTTAAAAATAGTTTTGAGGCTATACAAGAGCTTATTAAACAAGAGCAAATTGTTGCAGGACATGATATCGCTTCCGGCGGATTAGTTACCAGCTTACTCGAAATGTGTTTTGCCAATACAAATATTGGTGCCGAAATAGATTTATCTAGCTTAGAAGAAAAAGATTCCGTAAAGGCTTTATTTAATGAAAACTGCGGAATTATATTTCAAGCGAAAGATGCATCTGTAGAAGAATTTTTAAAGAAAAAGAATATAAATTTCCACAAAATAGGAAAGGTTAACAATTCCGGAACTTTACAAGTACGCAATTATGAAACAAATTTGGAGTTTGATGTAGCTAAATATCGCGATGTTTGGTATAAAACTTCTTATTTGTTAGACAAAGAACAAAGCGGCGAGCAAAAAGCCAAAGAGCGTTTTGAAAACTATAAAAAGCAGCCATTAACCTATAGATTTCCTGAGAATTTCAACGGGAAATTGCCACAAATAAATACCGACAAACCCAAAATTAAAGCAGCTATAATACGCGAAAAAGGTTCTAACTCAGAACGCGAAATGGCGCGGGCTATGCATTTGGCAGGTTTTGATGTAAAAGACGTGCATATGACCGATTTAATTACCGGTAGGGAAACTTTAGAAGACATTCAATTTATTGCAGCTGTAGGCGGATTTTCTAATTCCGATGTTTTAGGAAGCGCCAAAGGTTGGGCCGGCGCATTTTTATACAACGAAAAAGCTAACAAAGCCATTAAAAACTTTTTTAATAGAGAAGACACTTTGTCTTTAGGTGTTTGCAACGGTTGTCAATTATTTATAGAACTAGGTTTGATAAATCCGGATCATCAAGAAAAACCAAAAATGCTGCATAACGACTCGCATAAATTTGAGTGTAATTTTACCAGTGTAGAGATTCAGGATAATCATTCGGTTATGCTTTCTTCGCTTTCGGGAAGTCGATTAGGAATTTGGGCAGCGCATGGCGAGGGCAAGTTTAGTTTCCCTTACGAGGAAGAAAAATATAATATCCCGGCTAAGTACGGGTATGCGGATTATCCCGCCAACCCCAACGGCTCCGATTTTAATACCGCTATGCTAACAGACGATACCGGAAGACATTTGGTTATGATGCCACATTTAGAACGCTCTACATTTACATGGAACTGGCCGTATTACCCTAAAAACAGAAAAGACGAAGTATCGCCTTGGTTAGAGGCTTTTGTAAATGCGAGAAAATGGTTGGAGAATTAAGAAACTTTCAAATAAAATTGAAAAACAAAATCTCCGTTGTTAATATAAAACACCGGGGATTTTTTATTATGAAAGCTAAGATTAAACAGGCGGATAGAGTAAATATTAACAATTGTTCATTCCAAGTACATTTTCTACAAACTTATTTTTCCGTAAAGTAAAAATAGTAAAAACTCAATTTCCTGCTGCTATCTTTATCATTTTCAACACAAAACAAGCCAAGTAATTAGTAAGCCCTTTATAGTTTAAGATATTTAAATTGAGTTTTGTAAAAATTAATTTTAAAAGAAGCGTAAATTTCCTATTTTGCATAGAAATAAATACCATCTTCTTATGAAAGAGCCTACACGATTATTCGACTTTCCGCATTACCAACTTGAAAAATTTAACCTTAAAAAAGCCTTGGTAACAAAATATAATGGCGAATGGATTGGAACTTCCTCAAAAGAATATATAGATAAAGCTAACCAAATTAGCCGTGCTTTACTGCGAATGGGCGTAAAAGCAAACGATAAAATTGCTGTAATTTCTACCAGTAACCGAACCGAGTGGAATATTATGGATATTGGTATTTTACAAATTGGCGCGCAAAATGTACCGGTTTATCCAACTATTTCTGAAGAAGAATACGAATATGTCTTATCGCACAGCGAATCTAGTTACTGTTTTGTGTCTGACAAAGAAGTCTTAGATAAAGTCAACAAGATTAAAGATAAAGTAGAGACATTAAAAGATGTTTATTCTTTTGAAGATATAAAAGGAGTAAAAAACTGGTCTGAATTATTAGAATTAGGTAAAGACGATGACAACCAAGAAGAAGTAGAAAAAATTAAAGACTCTATTAAAGAAGACGATTTAGCTACTTTAATTTATACTTCCGGTACCACCGGAAAACCAAAAGGCGTTATGTTATCGCATAAAAATATTGTAAGCAACGCGATAAATTGTTCTACCAGATTACCTTTAGAGCCCGGAGATAACTTGGCTTTAAGTTTTTTACCGGTTTGTCACGTTTACGAGCGTATGCTAATTTATTTATACCAATATAACGGTGTTACAATTTATTATGCAGAATCTATAGATAAAATTAGCGATAACTTAAAAGAAGTAAAACCAGATGTAATGTCTGCCGTACCAAGACTTCTAGAAAAAGTTTACGATAAGATTGTAGCCAAAGGCAGTGAACTTACCGGCGTAAAAAAGAAACTATTTTACTGGGCAGTAGAACTAGGGGAAGAGTACGAACCTTACGGTAAAAACGGCTGGTGGTTTGAGTTTCAACTAAAAATTGCACGAAAATTAATCTTTTCTAAATGGCAAGAAGCCCTTGGCGGAAACATTCAAGCCATTGTTTCGGGTAGTGCGGCATTACAGCCTCGCTTAGCGCGGATTTTTAACGCAGCCGGCTTAAATGTAGTAGAAGGTTATGGTTTAACCGAAACTTCGCCGGTTATATCTGTAAACGATATGCGTAATAACGGCTTAAAAATTGGAACTGTAGGAAAACCTATACCGGAGACAGAAATAAAAATTGCAGACGATGGCGAAATTCTAGTTGCCGGACCGCAAGTAATGATAGGTTATTTTAAAGATGAAGAACAAACCAAAGAAGTCTTTACAGACAAATACCTACATACAGGCGATATTGGTGATATAGACGAAGATGGCTTTTTATCTATAAAAGACAGAAAAAAAGAAATGTTTAAAACTTCTGGCGGAAAATACGTGGCGCCACAAAAAGTTGAAAACGCCATAAAACAATCGCGATTTATAGAACAAGTAATGGTGGTTGGCGAAGGCGAAAAAATGCCGGCAGCTTTAATTCAGCCAAATTTTGAATTTATTAAAGAATGGGCAAAACGCAAAAACATAGAGCTAGAAGAATCTAACGAAGCTATTGTTAGAAATACTTCGGTAAGAGATAGAATTCAAGAAGAAATAGATTTTTATAATGAACGTTTCGGGCATTGGGAACAAGTAAAAACCTTTGAACTTACTCCTGTAGAATGGACGGTAGACAACGACCACCTTACCCCTACGATGAAGGTGAAAAGAAAAGTAGTAAAAGCAAAACATGAAGATTTGTATAACAAATTATATAATCGTTTTTAGCAAAATTATGCCTTAAAGCCTTATACAAATTACTTCTAAAACACCACTTGCGTGCTATTTTGTTTTAAAATATGCACGCTTTTTTTTTAAATAGTTTTGCATTTTATTCCATTGCCTTTTTTTAACGAGTTTTATCCAAATTTTTAAACTTTTTTTAAAGTTTTTATTATGCGCGCATAATATATTTTAGTATATTTGGAAGAACCAAAACTTACGAATGAGAGAAAAGACAATAGATTATACATTAAGATCTACGTGGATAGCCGTATCTAAGATGTATAATGAGGAAGCCGGAAAAAAAGGCAGTACAATGGCAACCGGTTTTACCTTATTAAATATAGACCCGGAAGAAGGCACGCCTTCAACATCTTTAGGACCAAAAATGGGAATGGAAGCCACTAGTTTATCGCGTACGCTACGTGCTATGGAAGACAAAGGTTTAATAACCAGAAAAAGAAATCCTGAAGATGGCAGAAGCGTACTTATACAACTTACCGATTTTGGTAGGGAAATGCGCGAATTTTCTAAAGGGGTGGTTTTAACCTTTGATGAAGCGGTAAAAAAAGAAATTCCTGAAGAAGATTTAAAAACCTTTCACCGGGTAGCTAATACAATAATGGAAATGATTAATAATAAAAGAATTTATAAACCAGAAACTTCGCTAAAATAATATGAAAAGAAGAATTAACAAAGTTGCAGTAATCGGCTCCGGAATTATGGGAAGCGGTATTGCCTGTCATTTCGCCAATATTGGCGTAGAGGTTTTACTGTTAGATATCGTTCCGCGAGAGCTTAATGAGAAAGAAAAGAAAAAAGGTCTTAGTTTAGAAGATAAAGAAGTACGTAACCGTATAGTAAACAATTCTTTACAAGAGGCTTTAAAATCTAAACCCTCTCCTATTTATCATAAAAAATTTGCAAACCGCATAAGCACCGGTAATTTACAAGACGATATAGAAAAAGTGTCTGATGCAGATTGGATTATAGAAGTGGTAGTAGAGCGCTTAGATATCAAAAAAGATGTTTTTGAAAAATTAGAAAAGCACCGTAAAAAAGGTACTTTAATTACTTCTAACACATCGGGAATCCCAATTGCCAAAATGAGCGAAGGACGCAGCGAAGACTTTAAAAAGCATTTCTGCGGAACACATTTCTTTAATCCGCCACGTTATTTGCGTTTATTCGAGATTATTCCGGGACCTGATACTTCAGAAAGTGTTTTAGAATTTTTAAAAGATTACGGCGAGCAATATTTGGGTAAAAATGCAGTAGTAGCAAAAGATACGCCGGCCTTTATTGGTAACCGCATTGGTATTTTTAGCATTATGAGCCTTTTCCATATGGTAAAAGATATGGATATGACCATAGAAGAAGTAGACAAACTAACCGGTCCGGTAATTGGTAGACAAAAATCGGCTACCTTCCGCACAGTAGATGTGGTTGGTTTAGACACTTTGGTACACGTGGCCAACGGTCTGTATGAAAACGCACCAGACGATGAGCAACACGAGCTTTTTAAGCTTCCTGATTTTATACAAACCATGATGGATAATGAATGGTACGGAAGTAAAAGCGGTCAAGGATTCTACAAAAAGATAAAAAATAAAGACGGTTCCAGCACTATCAAGTCTTTAGACTTGGAGAAAATGGAATATCGCGATAAAAAGAAAGCCTCTTTTGGAACTTTAGAAAAAACAAAATCTATTGATAAAGTAGAAGATCGTTTTGAAGTATTGATTGAGGGAAAAGACAAAGCGAGCGAATTTTACCGTAAAAACTTTTCGGCTTTGTTTGCTTATGTTTCTAACCGTATTCCGGAAATTTCAGATGATCTATATAAGATAGACGACGGGATGCGCGCCGGTTTTGGCTGGGAGCACGGTCCGTTTCAAATTTGGGATGCCATTGGCGTTAAGAAAGGCATCGAAATGATGAAAAAAGAAGGTTACGAACCTGCCGCGTGGGTAAACGAAATGCTAGAAAACGGTATTGATAGTTTTTATTCCGTAAAAGAGGGCAACACCTATTATTATAACCTTCAGCAGAAAAAACACGTAAAAATACCCGGACAAGATAAGTTTATTGTTTTAGATAACATTAGAGAAACTAAAGAAGTCTGGAGCAATAGCGGGGTAATCATTCAAGATCTAGGAGACGGGATTTTAAACTTAGAATTCCGTAGTAAAATGAATGCCATTGGCGGCGATGTTCTTGACGGAATTAACAAAGCAATAGACTTAGCCGAAGAAAAATACCGCGGTTTAGTAGTATATAACGAAGGTAAAAATTTCTCTGTTGGCGCAAATATCGGGATGATTTTTATGATGGCGGCAGAACAAGAATATGACGAGTTACATATGGCAATCAAGTATTTTCAGGATACAATGATGCGTATGCGCTACTCCTCTATTCCAACCGTTTCTGCGCCACACAATATGACTTTAGGTGGCGGCTGCGAACTTTCGTTGCACGCAGATAAAGTTGTGGCTCACGCAGAAACTTATATAGGTTTGGTAGAATTTGGCGTAGGTGTAATTCCTGGCGGCGGCGGTTCTAAAGAAATGACCTTAAGAGCGGCAGATACTTATCAAAAAGACGATGTAGAATTAAACCGCTTGCGCGAAAATTTCTTAACCATAGGAATGGCAAAAGTGTCTACTTCTGCAGAAGAAGCTTTTGATACCAATATTTTGCAAAGAGGAAAAGACATTGTAGTGGTTAATAAAGACAGGCAACTCACTATTGCCAAGCAACATGCCTTATTAATGGCAGAAAACGGTTATACCAAACCAATTATGCGTAATAATATAAAAGTTCTTGGTAAACAAGCATTAGGAGCTTTCTTGGTTGGAACCGATCAAATGAATGCAGGTAACTACATAAGTGATCACGATAAAAAAATAGCCAACAAACTGGCCTACGTAATGGCAGGTGGCGATTTATCGGAAGCACAAGAAGTAAGCGAGCAATATTTACTAGACTTAGAGCGCGAAGCTTTCTTATCGCTAACCGGCGAAAGAAAAACCTTAGAACGTTTACAGCATATGTTGCAAAAGGGGAAGCCGCTTAGAAATTAGTCATATCGTATACTGTATAATGTAAATTGTATAGTGTTAACTTATGTGAAAATGAATTATTTTAAGGAATTAAAGGTTTGGCAAAAGGCAATGGATTTGGTAACCGAAATTTATTTATCCACTCAAAACTTCCCAAAAGAAGAAACTTATGGATTGATTTCACAAATTAGACGGTCAGCAATTTCAGTGCCTTCGAATATTGCGGAAGGCTGTGGCAGGAAGACAAATAAAGATTTTTCTAATTTTTTAGGAATGGCTTTAGGATCAGCTTTTGAATTGGAAACGCAACTTACAATTTGTAAGAACTTAAATTTTTTAAAAAATGACGAATTTGAAAATCTAGAGAACGAAATTAACCATATTCAAAATATGATAATCAAATTACAGTCAAGCTTATAACATATGCAATTTACATTTCAAAAAAACAATTTACGATAAACAATATACACTTTACAAAATACAAAATACAATGAAAAAAACAGCATACATAGTAAAAGCATATAGAACAGCCGTGGGCAAAGCTCCCCGTGGTGTATTCCGATTTAAACGACCGGACGATTTGGCGGCAGAAACCATTAAATATATGATGGACCAATTGCCAGATTTTGACAAAAATAAAATAGACGATGTAATTGTAGGAAATGCAATGCCCGAAGCAGAACAAGGTCTAAATGTAGGACGATTAATTTCTTTAATGGGTTTAGAAACCGAAAAAGTTCCCGGGGTGACGGTAAACCGTTATTGTGCTTCTGGTTTAGAAACAATAGCTACTGCCAGTGCAAAAATTCAAAGCGGTATGGCAGATTGCATTATTGCAGGTGGTACAGAAAGTATGAGCTACATTCCTATGGGCGGATACAAACCCGTACCCAATTATAAAACTGCTAAAGCAGGCCACGAAGACTATTATTGGGGAATGGGTTTAACAGCAGAAGCTGTGGCAAAGAAATATGAAGTTTCCAGAGAAGACCAGGACGAGTTTGCGTATAAATCGCATCAAAAAGCCTTAAAAGCGCAAACAGAAGATCGTTTTCAAGATCAAATTGTCCCTATAGAAGTGGAAGAAACTTATGTAGACGACAATAATAAAAAACAAACAAAAACCTATACTGTAACCAAAGACGAAGGTCCACGTAAAGACACCTCTTTAGAAGCTTTATCACGATTACGGCCGGTATTTGCCGAAGGTGGTAGCGTAACGGCAGGTAATTCTTCGCAAACCAGTGATGGCGCTGCTTTTGCAATGGTGGTGAGCGAGAAGTTTTTAAAAGAACATAATTTAGAACCCATAGCGCGTTTGGTAAGTTATGCCCCGGTTGGTGTACCGCCAAAAATAATGGGTATTGGGCCATTACACGCCATACCAAAAGCATTAGAACAGGCCGGTTTAAAGCAAAACCAAATGGAACTTATCGAGCTTAACGAAGCATTTGCATCCCAATCGCTTGCAGTAATACGCGGTTTAGATTTAGATCCGGAAAAAGTAAATCCGAATGGAGGAGCAATTTCTATGGGACACCCACTAGGATGTACAGGTGCAAAATTATCGGTTCAAATTTTTGATGAAATGCGTAAGCGCAACCTTCAAAATAAATACGCTATGGTAACCATGTGCGTAGGAACCGGACAAGGAGCCGCGGGAGTTTACGAGTTTTTGTCGTAGTTTATAGTGATGAATGGTCAGTGGTCAGTGGTCAGTGGTCAGTAATAAATTAAAAAAAAATCTTTGACTCTTTGACTCTTAATAAAACAACAACAATATTCATAAGATAATAAAAATGGAAAAAAACGAAAATAAAAAAGATAATCTCCTTCGCGGAGGGCAGTTTTTGGTAAAAGAAACAAAAGCAGAAGATGTGTTTACTCCGGAAGATTTTAGCGAAGAGCAAAAAATGATGCGCGATTCGGTAAAAGATTTTGTTGACCGGGAGGTAGTTCCTAAAAAAGAAGAAATAGAAAAAAAGAACTACGCAGTTACCGAAGAAATTTTAGAAAAAGCCGGAGAACTTGGTTTTTTAAGCGTTGCTATTCCTGAAGAATATGAGGGTTTAGGAATGGGCTTTGTTTCCACAATGTTGGTTTGCGATTATATTTCCGGGGCAACCGGCTCTATTGCAACCGCTTTTGGTGCACATACGGGTATTGGCACTTTACCAATTTTACTTTACGGAAATGAAGAACAACGTAAAAAATACATTCCAAAATTAGCTACTGGCGAGTGGTTTGGCGCATATTGCCTTACAGAGCCCGGCGCAGGAAGTGATGCCAACTCAGGAAAAACAAAAGCAGAACTTACAGAAGACGGAAAAAATTATAAAATTAACGGACAAAAAATGTGGATTTCAAACGCAGGTTTTGCCGACATTTTTATTGTTTTTGCCAGAATTGAAGACGACAAATACATAAGCGGGTTTATAGTAGAATACGATAAAGAGAACCCTAACGGCATTAGCTTTGGCGAAGAAGAAAAGAAGTTAGGAATTCACGCTTCCTCTACTCGTCAAGTTTTCTTTAACGATACTTTGGTTCCTAAAGAAAACATGCTTTCAGAACGCGGCAACGGCTTTAAAATAGCTATGAACGCCCTTAACTTTGGTCGTGTAAAATTAGCCGCTGCATGTCTAGATGCACAAAGACGCGTGATAGATCATTCCGTAAAGTATGCTAATGACAGAGTACAGTTTGATACACCAATTGCAAAATTTGGTGCTATAAAAATGAAACTAGCAGAAATGGCAACATCTGCTTATGTTGGCGAAGCGGCTAGTTATCGCGCTGCAAAAGATATAGAAGACCGCATCAACATCCGTAAAGAAAGCGGTAATTCTGCCTCAGAAGCAGAATTAAAAGGTATTGAAGAGTATGCTATAGAATGTTCTATTTTAAAAGTAGCGTGTTCTGAAGATATTCAAAACTGTAGTGATGAAGGTATACAGATTTTCGGCGGAATGGGTTTCTCTGCAGATACGCCAATGGAAGCGGCTTGGAGAGACGCCAGAATTTCTAGAATATACGAAGGTACCAACGAGATAAACAGAATGCTGGCCGTAGGAATGCTTATTAAAAAAGCTATGAAAGGTCACGTAGATTTATTAGGACCGGCTCAAGCTGTGGCAAAAGAGTTGACGTCTATTCCATCTTTTGACAAACCGGATTATAACGAGTTGTTTGCCGAAGAAAAAGAAATGCTTAAAAAATTAAAGAAAGTATTTTTAATGGTAGCCGGTAGCGCTATTCAGAAATTTGGACAAGAATTAGAAGAACACCAACAATTGCTATTGGCTTCTGCCGATATTTTAATTGAGGTTTATATGGCAGAATCCGGTATTTTACGTGCCGAAAAGAATGCTAAACGTTTTGGAGAAGACGCCCAAAAAGAACAAATTGCAATGGCTAAATTATACCTTTACCAAGCGGTAGATACAATAAACCATAAAGCAAAAGAAGGTATTGTTTCTTTTGCAGAAGGCGATGAGCAACGAATGCTGCTTATGGGACTAAAACGTTTTACGAAGTATGAAAATATGCCAAACGTGGTAGCCTTAAGAAATACAATTGCCGAAAAACTTACCGAAGAAAACGATTATTGCTTCTAGTTTTTACGGAAGTTAAAGTTTAAAAGCTGCAATTTTATTGCAGCTTTTGTTATTTTTAACAGTATTTTGAACTTATTGTAGTACAATTGCAACGTTCTAGTGTTAATCTATTTTTTATTCAAACCGCATGAGAAATTATAAGTTAGTTGTTACAGTAGCTTTATTTATGCTATTTTCTGTTTGTTATTCTACTGCGGGTACTGGTTTTTATCAACAACAAAAACAAGATACCACAAAAAGCAATTTACCTTCTAAAACTCCTGTTACTAAAGATAAAGAAGATTTTAGACCAAATTCTATAAAAGCTTATAATGAAGCATATTACCAACTAAGCAGACTTAACAAATCGGTTGGTTTACCTCCAAACGAGTTTAATTTGCAAACCCCACAAGCGGCTTTAGAACATTTTATAATAAACGCTAGAAATAATAATTATAAAGAAGCACTCTATGCATTAAATTTTAATTTAATGCCAGACGATTTAAGCAAAAAAGAAGCAGCAACCTTAGCAGAAAAACTCTATTTTGTAATAAACCAACGCGTGCGTATTAATTGGGACGATTTACCCGACAGACCAGACGGACAGATAGATATAAGCACAACTACCAACCAAGCCGTAGCAGGAAAACCACGAAGAAGTATCGTGTTTGGCGCAATAGACTTAGAGGGCAGAGATGTAATATTGCGCTTGCAACGCATTAAATATAAAGACTATGGCGCTATTTGGTTAGTTTCTGCTAATACCGTAGAAAATATAGATGCATTATATAGCGTTTACGGCCCTAGAAGATTAGACAGAATGATGCCAAATTGGGCCAGGTTAAAAATCTGGAAAATTCCTATATGGAAATTTGTAAGTACCCTCCTACTCTTTTTTCTATCTTATTTTGTAGGAAAACTCACAGCCTATATTTTTAGAAAAATATTCTTAAACTCCAATAAAATATGGATTCATAACATAGCTAGCAAACTTGCAAAACCGGCAGGACTAACCATTGGTGTTTTATTTTTCTACTTGGTTTTAAACAAACTTATCTCGTTTACCGGCTATTATGCCAGCACCTTGTATGCAATTCTGATAATTATGGTAATTGGCTCTATTACTTGGTTTTTTATGCGAATGGTAGATTATTTTATAAGTCATTTAGCAGAAGGCAGAATTGGCGATATTAACGCAGAAGAAAATTCTGAAGCCAGAAAATTGCTAACCTACGTATCTGTAGCACGAAGAATTCTCACTTTTGTAGTTATTATTATTGGAGTAAGCGTTGTTTTGTCGCAGTTTAGATCGTTAGAAAAAATTGGTATTTCTTTGATGGCTTCGGCTGGTGTTGCCACTGTTATTTTAGGTATTGCCGCCCAAAGTACTTTAGGGAATATTATTGCCGGTATTCAAATTGCCATTACTAGACCGGCCAGTATTGGCGATACAGTAATTTTTGACGATGACTGGGGTTATGTAGAAGATATTAGGTTTACCTATATGGTGGTAAGAACCTGGGATTTACGCCGCCTTATAATTCCGCTGAAAAGCGTAATTACCAATACTTTTGAAAACTGGTCTATGAATTCTGCTCACCAAATTAGACCTATAGTTCTATATGCAGATTATAAAGTAGATGTACAAAAAATACGTGAAAAATTTAAAGAACTGCTAGAAAATTCAGAGAATTGGGACCAAGATTATCCGCCGGTTTTGCAAGTTGTAGATGTTACCGAAAAAGCTATAAAAATTAGAGCCTTATGTAGTGCCAAAGATGCAACTACCACCTGGGATTTACATTGTGCTTTGCGCGAAGAACTGGTTAAATTTATAAGCGAATTAGAAGATGGAGCGCACTTATCTAAAGAGCGGTTTCTTATAGAAAACAAAGCTTCTAAAAACAAGGACAATTAACAAGTGTTAAATCTTTAAGATTCTATTAAAAAGTTTATACATAGCTTAACTTTATAAGTATGGAAGGGAGAGATTCTTATTGTAATTTTAACCCAGCAAAACAATAACCATAAAAAAGAAAAAAATGAAGTTAGGAAAAATTTTAATCGGAATCACTTCTGGCGCTGCCGTTGGAGTATTAGCAGGAATTTTATTTGCACCAAAAAAAGGTGCTGATACGCGCAAGCAAATTTCTCAAACCGGTAACGATTATGTAGCCGGAGCTAAAGATAAATTTGGAGAAGTAAAAAATTCTTTAGAACATAAAATAGAATCGTTAAAAGCACGAAAAAATGCAGCTATGGCAGATTCTAAGGGAGAAGAAATTGCAAATAAGGCAAAAGCAGATTTACATGATGCGGCAAGCTAAATGGCAGTAAGCTCCTAGAAAAAATTAAAAGACCGCTTTCTTAGCGGTCTTTTTTATTAGCTCAATTTTTCTTTACTGTGCTCCATAGCCTCAGCACTGTTATTAAAGTAACAAGTTTTTATACCTATGCTTTCTAAATCCTGTAAAATAGTTTGCACTTCTTTCTTTCTTTTTTTACCCGTTTGCCGAATGTAAATCGTGCTAATGTTTTTAGGAAATTGCTTACAAATATCCCTATAAATAAAAACATCTCGTTGCGTGTCGTCTCCCAACAAAATAAAATGCAACTCCGGATAAAATTCTACAATATGATGTATTTTATGAAACTTGTGCTGGTGGTCACCTTTTCCGGATTTAAAGAAATCGCGCAAACCGGTTTTAATATCTTGTAATTTTAAAACCGCTTTAGGGAAATCGTGTAATTCTGTAAATTGAATAATAAAATTGTACAAGTTCCACTCGCTACTGCTTACATAAAAAAAAGCATTGTTTTTATCCCTATCTTTTCTACCTAGTTTATTTAGTAAACGATAGTGTTTTACTACATCTTTAAAAACTTTCCGGCGGTTTACATTCCGCGTAAGCATAACATAGAGTTTTTTAAAAATGTTTCCTGAATGTGAAATTAAAAAGGTATCATCTATATCAGAAATAACACCATATTCTCCGGGAAAAGGTTTTACAAATTCACCGGACTCTTCTACTTCGTTATCGCCGCTTTTTACAGAAACAGAAAACGTATGCCAGCCCGGTTCTAAATCGCCATCATACGGCACCATTACTTTAAAATGCCCATCGTCTAATGTTTTAGTATCTATAGTTTTACCTAAAATTCTTAAAGAAATAGCAATATTGCTACTGGTTTTTATACGAAACATACGCAAAACTTGAATGGCGTGTTTATACCAAGGCAAATCCATTCTAAAAACATCCGGGGCGGCTTTTTCAAAAACGTGACCATAAACTACAACTTTACGTTCGTTAGCATAACCTCTGTAAATCTTTAAATCTAATTTCATATAATTAAGAAAAATATAACGCGGTCTTTGTCTATTAACCAATATTTTTACAAAATACGATTTTTATAGAATTATGGAAATTTTGATGGTCATAAATCCGGTTAGCGGAAATCAAGATAAAGCATTTCTCGTAAGAAAATTGCGTCATTTTCTTGCGCCAAAAGACACTTTAGAGCTTTATAAAACTAACGGACAAAATGATAAAGAGCAAATTGCAAACCTCTTACAGAAAAATAATTTTGATAGGATTTTGGTTGCAGGTGGCGATGGCAGTATAAAAATGCTAGCCGAATGTTTGCAAAAAGCTAGGACAAAAGAAATACCTATAGGAATTTTACCGGCCGGCTCTGCCAACGGTTTGGCCAGCGATTTAAATTTACCCCAAACACCAGAAGATTTTATAAAAGTAGCATTAGGTAACAAAACTAACGCAATAGACGCCATAAAAATCAATAACGAATTGGGGCTGCACATTAGCGATTTTGGTTTAAACGCAGAGTTAATAAAAAAGTTTGCAAATAGCACAATACGTGGCAAATTGGGGTATGCGCTAAATTCTATTCCTACTTTAATTCAAAACGAAGGTCCCTACCCTTTTACCATCAAAACAAAAGAAAAAAAGTTTACACGCCAAGCCATTATGATTGCGCTTGCTAACAGCAAAAAATTTGGCACCGGAGCAATAGTAAATCCAGACGGCAAAATAGACGATGGTATTTTTGAATTGCTAATTTTTAAAAAACTAGATGTTTTAGAAATTTTAAAAACCTTAAACGAAGAAGCAGAAATGTCTAAAGATTTTGTAGAAATTATACCGCTTAAAGAGGTAAAAATAAGCACGCCAAAACCTGTAAGTTTTCAGATAGATGGCGAATATTGCGAAGACCTTACCAATGTATCTGCCAAAATAGTTCCTAAAATTCTAGAGGTTTATGTACCCTAAAAAGCTGTTCAAATTTTAACTTTTTCCTTTACGGAATAACAAAATGTAAGATATACGATAGAAATTGCGATAAAATTTATTGTATAACTTAATGTTAAGCTTTTTTTAATTTTTTTGCGGTTAGCGCTTATCCTAGTACTTTTATTCTACCAAAAATGAAATAATATAAATATTATGAAAAAAGTAAGTTTGACAATAGCAATGTTTGCGCTAATTTTTGCTTCTTCTTGTAAAACCGAGAACAAAAAAGATGCAGACACTAATGCGGCAGACCAAATGGAACAAGAGCAAGATGTTTCTGATGAAAAATCAAAAATAACCTTGACAAAAATGCAAGGCTCACCCAAATTTGATGATGCAGCTCTTAGTATGACAAAACCAACCAAAGATATGGTTGCAGCAGGAGAAGTAGAATTTCAATTTGATGTAGAAAACTACGAGTTGGGAATTCCTACAGAAACCGATAGCGACTTGGGAATTGCAGAATCTAAAAAAGGACAACACGTACATTTTATTGTAGACAACAATCCGTATTCTGCACATTACGAAGATAGTTTCACCAAAAATCTAGAAGAAGGAGACCATACTATTTTAGCCTTTTTATCGCGCTCTTACCATGAGGCCGTAAAAAATAAAAATGCGTATGTAATTAAGAAATTATCTGTAGGCGATGTATCGGAAGAAAACAAACTAGACGTAGATTTCTCTGCGCCGCATATGTTTTACAGCAGACCAAAAGGAACGTATTCTGGCAATGACGCACAAAAAGTAATGCTAGATTTCTATTTGCTTAATACAGATTTAAGCGATGCCGGTAACAAAGTAAAGGCCACCATAAACGGAGAAGAATTTATGATTACCGAGTGGACGCCTTATGTTATGGAAGGTTTACCAATGGGTGAAAACACTGTACAATTAGAATTATTAGACGCAGATAATAACCGTGTTGAAAGTCCTTACAACCCGGTAACCAGAACTTTTACCTTAGAAGAATAAACAAAACAATTATAAAATGCATAAAAGACTGTCTACTTTGGCAGTCTTTTTTTTATGTTATTTTTGAAAAAAATAAAACTATTATCTCCTAGATAGCCGCATAGTAGAAAACCACAAATCTTGCAGAAAAACAATAGCTTAACACGCGCTAATTATCAAAAATTGTTAACACCATTACCGGTGATTATACTTTTTGTCACGCACAGTATTTTCTTACTTTTTATAATTTTCGAAGAAAAAAATGCTTGGTACATCGGGTTGGCGCATGCATTCTTTATCTTAAGTCTTTTGCTAGCCTATTTATATTTATTTCGTACAAAAGATCAACTTTCAAAATTTTCTTGGTCGCTTAGCTTGGGCGTTTTAGGTGGTGCTTTGCTAACCGGTTTTTTAAATATAGAAATAGGCTTAGGTGGCGTTATAGCTTCTGCCGTGGTTGGTCTTTTGGGAGTATTGTTAAAAAAACTATTTAAAAATGCACCACAATTATTAGCTCCGGCTATTTACTGCGGCTCGTTTATTGGTATGACAAAAGCTTTTATAGAACCTTATTACTTAGTTATAAGCCTCGCAGGCATTATAAGCGGCTTGTTTTTTAGCATTTCGCAATTTTGGTTTCAAGGCTTTGGCGGAAAATTAGGTAGCATTGCGTTTGTAGGTATGTTGTTTAGTCTCCTTTTACACTATTGGTTATGGTAGTCTTATATGTTTTAACAAGTATTGCAGGTGCGGTTATTCCATATTTCTTGCAGCGAGAATTTTTTTGGGATGCGGTTACAGCATCGGCTTTGCCTAGTTTAATAGTTGCCATTTTAGTAAAGATTCTTGGGTTAGAAACAGCTTTAGCTACAGAAGTTGCTTTTATATTCTTCGGAGCTTCTTTTGTTGATGGTAAATAAATTTATTTTCCCTAGTTACTGGCAAACAACCGTTAGTGGCATTTTATTCTGTTTTTTATATTTTCACGCCAGTGCGTTTTTTCAAGGTTACGGCGGCGGTTTGGGCACGGCGGCTTGTATTGCCGTATTGGTTCTTTACGGAATTAAAAAACTTCCGGTCTTAAAATTGTTTTTCCGTAAAGGAAAATAGAAGATATTTAAAATTTTTCTTCTCAAAAACCGAACAAATTCTACCAAATTAAATAGTTAAAACTTATTTTTTATTTCTCTACCGAAGCAATTCTATAATTTACCGAACAATACTTAAAAATCTTTAAATTTTAGGATGCCATGAACATTCTATTAGCATCAAATTAACATTATAAAGCTTATCTTGAAAACAATCTTATAACATATTAAGAATTAGCCTCAAGATTTATGAAAAATATATACTTTTTCTTTTTATTTGGTTTCTTTCTACTTGGCAACATTCAGTTTGCCGAAAGCCAAAATATTAGTAACCAAGAAATTAAAGAAAAAATTGAAGCTTATAAAAAGCTACACCGCGGACCTTATTTAAAAATAGAATGGTTTTGCGAAGATGGCACCAGAAGAGATTCTAAAGATCCTTGCCCGGATGATGTTGAAGGTGTGCAACACGCGAGTTACAAACCGTTTGTTAAAACTTTAAGAGAAAAAAACCATTTATTTTTTGCAGATATCCTAGCTTATTCAGAAAAGAATGCATTTTGGGATGCTGCTAATTTGCATTCGCGTTTAAAGCAATACCAGTTAAACAACTATCTTAAAAGTATAGATAACGGATGGATTTTAGAAAAAGCACAGTATTATCGCGGTTCTGTGCAAAGCGAAGACGAAGAAGAATGGGGAGGAGATTTTTATAATTGGTTGTTTTTAAACGACAAACACTTAGAAGAAAATTTCTTTTTAATTAGGCAGTCGTTAAAAGACATTCCACATGGCAATAATGAATCTAATGAAGCCGAAATAGTACGCAGCTTATCTAAAATAATAGCAGACAACAACGAAGATTTTATGGATGTTCGTACCAAAATACACGGCTCGCCGGCGGCTTCAGATATAGAATTGGTAGAAGATTTTAAAGAAAGACACGCTAGAGAACTTTCAGAAAAACAAAACAAACAACTGGATTCCCTTCACCAAGCCTTAACCAGTTTTTATGCCCCGGTAACCGCTTCTTATTTTAAAAATAAGTTGACTCATTTTCCTAAAAATAGTTTTTTACGACAAGAATTAGCACAATTTTCAAAGCAGAACTTAGAAGAACTTTCTTCTGCCGAATTGGTGCAAAACGCCGCAAATCTAATGTGCGAAATTCGAACTTCTGTAGAAAGTATACCCAGCACCTCCGATAAATTAGGGGCTTTGGATATCTCTATACAATTAGAAGAAATAATTTTTAAAAATGCCCATAAATGGAAACCTCAAAATCTATTAGAATTATTAGATAAAATTTATAGTCTGAGTTTAGCTACAGCAGCTTCGGGATATGTAGAATGGTGGGAATGGAATCAAGTAGAACCACATTTGCAAGTAGAAAATTTAGAAAATATTAGTCTAAAAGATTTGCAAAACTTCTTAGTCAATTCGCAAGCTATCGTAGAATGGGGTTCTGCTATGGTAAAAACCGTTTATGGTCCAGTGGTAGAAC
This sequence comes from uncultured Mesonia sp., assembly GCA_947494545.1. GTDB lineage: Bacteria > Bacteroidota > Bacteroidia > Flavobacteriales > Flavobacteriaceae > Mesonia. Next base: position 160,258 of record CANLVH010000003.1, read on the forward strand.
AGTATAGCGAATTTGAGCCAAAAGCCAGTAGCTTTATAGACGATCGCATTCGCTCTTCTTTGGTGTTACAATTAAGCAACAGCTTAGAAAGTTTAGGAAATTTGGTCAAAAAAGAAGCCAACCTAAAAAATCGCGTTTTTAATTTAGAAAATCAAGCCAATATTAGAGGTTTAAATCCGGGATTTACCAAGGGAAAATTGGTAATTGTAAAAGGTAATCCTAAAAAAGTAGATGTAAAACAAAATAATATTTACATCTTTCAAAAGCCTCCGGCAGATTTAGAACCGGTTGCCGGAATAGCAACTGTTGCAGAAGGAAATTTAGTTTCGCACGTGCAATTATTAGCGCGTAATTTAGGTATTCCAAACGCTGTAATTTCCGAAAAAAACTTAAAGGAAATAGAAAAATACGAGAACCAAGAAATTTTTTACGCTGTCTCAGACAAAGGTAATGTGGTAATGAAACCTGCTAAAGAATTGTCTGCCAATGAAAAAAAGCTGTTTTCAAAAGAAGAACAAACCCAAGAAAGGATAAAAGTGCCGTTAACAAATTTAGACTTATCGGTAAAAAAACCAATCTCTTTACGGAATATAAACGCAAAACATTCGGGTAAAATTTGTGGACCTAAGGCAGCCAATCTGGGAGAGTTAAAAAGTATGTTTCCTGAAAATGTTGTAAATGGTGTGGTGTTACCATTTGGCATATTTCAAGCCCATATGGAACAAAAAATGCCTAATTATCCCGGTAGTTATTGGGATTACTTGTCTGCTACCTTTGCAGAAGCAGAAGAGTTGCGCGCACATAACTTTACGGAAGAAGAAATAAAAACCTGCCAATTAGACCGTCTTGCTGTTTTACGAAATGCTATTGAAAACATAGCGTTTTTACCAAATTTTGTAAATGCGTTGGAAAAAAGTTTCCAGAACAATTTTAATAGTTCTATTGGGCAAACGCCGGTTTTTTTACGTAGCGATACCAATATGGAAGATTTAGAAAACTTTACCGGAGCCGGTTTAAATCTTACCGTTTTTAATGTTCGTGATAGAAACAAAGTTTTACAAGGTATAAAAGACGTATGGGCTTCGCCGTATACGGCACGTAGTTTTAAATGGCGCCAAAGTTTTCTTGAAAATCCAGAAAATGTTTATCCCAGTATTTTAATTATTCCGTCTGTAGATGTAGATTATTCCGGTGTTTTAATAACCAAAGATTTAGAAAACAACCAACCAAAAGGTCTTACTCTTGCTTTTAGTAAAGGTGCAGGCGGCGCGGTAGATGGTCAATCTGCAGAATCTTGGACAGTGCAATATCCGCAAGGTATACAATTATTGGCTCCTGCTAGGGAGTTTTCTTATAATCAGCTTCCGGCGCAAGGCGGACTTGCACAAAAACGCACTTATCTAAATCGGCCTATTTTATCGCAAAAAAATATAGATCAAATTAGAAATTTAGCAACCACTATCCGAGAGAAAATTCCGAAAAGTAAAAAAGGAAATTCCGGACCTTACGATGTAGAATTAGGCTTTAAAGATGATAATTTATGGCTTTTTCAAATACGACCATTTGTAGAAAACGAAAAAGCAAAATCTTCTAATTATTTGGCCGCCATGAACCCGCCGGTAGATTACACCAAAAAAATCAACTTAAATAAAAAAATTTAAACTATGTATAAAAAAATAAGCATCTCTGTGATTGCGCTTCTTTGTTTGGTTTTATTAGCCTACGCCAATAAAGACGCATACCCGATAGACGGTTACAGTTCTACGGGCATAAAACGTTTATTACGCTTAGAGCGAATTGCTGCAGATACCAGTAAAACATTAAACTTGCCGGCCGGAGCACTTTTACCGCTTAATTGCATAGAACTCAATTTAACCGAACGTAAAAACGATTCTTTATCCGAATTACTGAAAGAAGATAAAGAATTTGCTGAAAAAATAAAAGCCGCCATTCCGCGTGGTAATTATTCGTTAACCGTAATGGATATGACCGATCCCAACAATTTAAAATATGCTTCTCACAAAGCAGAAATTGGCTACCAACCCGGTAGCGTAGGCAAATTATCTGTTATTACCGCTTTATTTGACCAATTAAACAAACTCTGTCCGGAATCTTGGGATGCGCGTGTTGCTTTACTGAAAAACAAAAAAGTACGAGCCGGCGATTGGGCAATTTATGACCACCATACCATCCCGGATTATGAGCCGGAAGCGGATAAATTTACTAAACGAAAAGTAGTGCCTAATGATGTATTTAGCCTCTACGAATGGGCAGACCATATGATGTCTGTAAGTAATAATGGCGCTGCAAGTATAGTATGGCGTGAAGCTTTGTTGATGGCTGCTTTTGGCGATAAATATCGAAATTTAACCCAAGAAGAAGCTGATAATTATTTTAAAAACACGCCGAAAAAAGAAATTACTTTGCTTGCCAATAAAATTGTAAACGAGCCTTTACGGAAAGTAAATATTGGACACGATGAGTGGCGTTTGGGGAGTTTTTTTACATCGGGAGCCAATAAATATGTTAACGATTACGGCGGAAGCATAGGAACTCCTCTAGGTCTTATGAAATATATGGTGCAATTGGAACAGGGAAATATTGTAGATGAAGCTTCTAGTTTAGAAATAAAACGCTTGCTTTATTTAACAGATCGTCGTATACGTTACGCCTATTCTAAAGAATTAAAAGATGCCGCAGTTTATTTTAAATCCGGTAGTTTATATTCTTGTGACCGTTCTAACGGAAAAACTTGTGGGGAGTATGCCGGTAATGTATATAATTATATGAATTCTGTTGCTATAGTAGAACATCCGCAGGGTAAAAAATATATTGTAGCGTTAATGACTAATGTTTTACGGAAAAATTCGGCTTGGGATCACATGGTTTTGGCTTCGCAACTAGATAAGATAATTACCGCACCAGAAAAAGAGCCAAACCTCTAACTATTCAATTGCCTGTATAGCATTCCGCGCAAAGCGTCTTATTTTTTTGTTGGCATGCTTATCTAAATCTTTTACTAAAGGTTTAAATTTTTTGTCTTGCGTATGCTGAATTACATTTAAAACTGCCAATTTTACCTGTAAATCTTGTCCGCTTAAAAGGTTTTTAAAACACTCGTATTCAGACGGGATTGTTTTTTGTAAAGGTTCTAACTGACCAATATTTACATGTTCTACCAAAGGTAGTAAAGTTTGCCTAAGATCTTTTTGTAACAAATTATCCAAAAACTCCAAAGCATTGGCACGCACTTCTTCTTGTTCGCTTTTAATGCCTTTATAGGCAATTTCTATATCTTTTTGCGGATAACGCATTCCTAATAAGGTAAAAATTTGCTCTAAAGCATAACCCAAATGTTCTGCTAAAATTTCTATAAGACTATTTCTGGCGATTAACTCTTCGGTTTCCTCATCTTCCAGTTTTTTAACATCAAAAGATTTTGCAATTTTCTTCTGTAAATACATTGCAGAAAGCGCTTGATAATACAAATTACATTCGGTTAAAATTAAACGAACAATTTTTCTTTTTTGAAATTTAAGCTTCGGATTTTTCTCTTTTAATTGATACAAAGCTTTAGCAGCCTTTAGGCGAATAGCCAAATTCTTATTTTTCAGTAATTTAATTAAAGCCGTTTTAGCCTTAGGACTTTCAAGACCGGCTAAAATTTCCGGAATATTTTCCTTTATGGTAAAAGAACTTTGAGGTTTATTAATCGCATCTACTAACAAGGCAATAACAGAAGTTTGATATCCTTTAATAGCATTTATAGCATACGAGCGAAATTCTACTTGGTTTACAAAATTAAGTAACTCCTTAAAAAACATTGGGTGCGCACTTATTCCCGCTGCTTTTATGGCTGCTTTTACTACCTCGGGATTTTGATTATTAAAATGAGCAGAAATAAACGAATAAAACTGTAAATATCCCGCATAGCCAATGCTGAGCAACAATTGCGTAGTAGTAGCATCTCTATGCATCTCTTGCGGTAAACTCAATTCTTTTATTTGCATATCTAACCGTAACTTTAAATTGTAACGTTTTGCTAGAACCTGATTTTCTTGCGCCTCTTTTGCCAAACAAAGTAAAGCAGCGCCAGAAATATACTCGTCTTTATGGTTTAAATAAGCATCAAAAATACGCAACTCGTTTAAGTTGGTATGCATTAACAAATACTCCATTGCAGCAAACACAACCGCATCTTCTTTAAAATGGATTAACTGTTGCACTTTTTTTAACGCGGTGCCTTTATTTAAAAAGTATAGATTTTTAATTGCAGCTACTTTTACCTTATCGGAAGGGTGTGAAAGCAAACCTATTACCAGTTTTTTAATACGTTTATCCTGAATTTTATCAAGACGATTTAAAATAAAAAGCAACTCTTGCGCATCCCCATTTTCTAAAACCCCAACAATTGTTTTCTTAGTTAAAACCCGTTTAGAACTTTTGCTTTTATTATGCAAGTTATGGGTTTTAGTAAAGTTGATTAGATTTTCTCTAAAAGATTCAAAATACGTTCCGCGCACTTTATAAATAAAGAAAAGCCAAACGCCCAAAAGTAGAATAATTAACACCGAAACTTCTCGCGCAGAAAATTGAAACGTCTGAATTACAAAAATAAGTAAAACTCCCGCAAGACCAGTCGCCAAGCTGTCTATCACTACGTCTATAAAAGATTTTGTTTTGTTTTTAATTTCTTCGGAAACCGGCAAAACCAATAATTCTGAAGCTGCTTTGTTTACCGATTGTTTTAAGCTGCCGTCTAAACCTTTTATTAGAATCACCACCCATAATTCCGGGAAAACCAAAAATAACATTGCGGCCAAACCAATGCTTAACGGAAGAATTAATAAAGTAGATGCCACGCCCCAAACGCCAACAATTCTTCTGGTTAAAAACAATTGCAACAGCAAAGACACCAAATTAAAAGTAGAAAACCAAAACCCGAAAAAAGAAGCTAAATTATTAGAATCCGGATAATATTGCGAAGCCATATCGCTAAATTGGTAATCTACCAATTTGGCTACCAAAACCCCCATACCAATTATACCGGCAATATAACTTAGGTGTTTATATTTTAAAATGAGTTTAAAAGCTGGTGTCGCCGTAGATTTGGTAGCGGTATTACTAGTATTCTTAGTTGTATTTACACGCTTTTTCCAAATAAAATGTAAGATGGGAATACAGCATAAAAGTAAGATGCTTGCTATAATCATTAAATTGGCATTACCTATTATTGGTGCCAATAAATTGGTAAGATAACCGCCCACAATACCGCCTAAAATACCGCCGGCGCCAATAAAACCAAACAATCTTTTTGCTTGCCGAATGTTATAAACATAATTGGCCAAAACCCAAAATTGCGAAGTAGCCAATAATGCAAATAGCGCTACCCAAATATAATAAAAGTAAAGAATACCAATATTAAAATACTGCAAATTAAGCAGCAAATAAAGCGACAAGAACACCGCTGCAGAAAATACCAAAGTAAAACCGGTTACCTTTTCAAGCGAAAAATAGTTTAGCGCTTTATTATAAAAAAAAGAGCTTACCACGGCTACTAATGCAACCATTAAGTAAGCATAAGGTAAACTTTTGGAAGTTAATTCTGATAGAAACAACGCATTAACAGTAGGTTTTACAATTAAAAGCGTTGTAATAACCAAGAAAATATACAATTGCATGAACAAAGAAACCGGCAATTCCCGGTTTCTTATATCAAATGTATTTTGTATAAATTTTTTCAGCATTTTGGTAAACTACCCATATTAAGTAGTTTCCAAAGAACGGGATTTTTTTATTATTTTTTCTATAGGTTCTACCAAATCTCTTATTATTTGTTCTCCGTTGGCATCTTCTATCAAAGCAACAATTATGTACTTTCTACCATCTTTACCCCAAACTAAAGCAGAGTCTGCGTGGTAATTTCTCCAAGAACCAGATTTTCTAAAAACTTTGGCATTTGGCGCAATTCTATCTAAAGTATTTACAAATTTGTGGTGCAAATCAGAGTCTCTCATTACCTCTAACATTTGTTTAGAACGCTCAGGGCTAACCAACTCTCCTGTAATCATTTTATAATAAAAACGGGCAACTTGTTTTACGGTTGCTGCGTGGCTTAAACCTTTTAAAGGATCTGGATTTCTTGCTCCGGCTGCTGCATAACGCTTACCTACCCAAAGGCCGCCACCTTGTAATTTATCGTATAATTTGTAGCGTTTTTCTGTAAGTACTTTTGCAATCTTATCATAACCTAAACGATCTATCATTCTGGTAGAAGCAGCGTTATCAGATCGGCTAATCATTACCCTAATATCATTTTTTACGGCTTCTGTTTCTTCCAGTTCACATTTTTCTATAGCATCCATAGATGCGAGTAAAATAGCAATTTTAGGAAGACTGGCAGCGTACATCATTTCGTCGCTGTTTACACCGGCATAACGCGCGTTATCTATGTTGCTTAAATCTACTACAGCAACAGACATTTTTTTACGGTCTACGAGATTTTTCCAATGTGCGTGACGATTAATTTCATCTTCCAACAAGATTTGTAGTGGGTCATTGGCAACTTCTATTAAGGGAGAAGGTGTGGTGGTAGAAAGGGGTAAACTTTGCTGTGCTTTTAAAGATAAAGAGATAAATAAAGCACTAAAAATTAGGAGGGCAAAACGTGTTTTTTGCATAAAATAAAAAGAATATTTAATAATTAATTTTAGTTTAATGGTTCTGCAAGATAATTTCAATGTTTATGCCATAACGAAGATTTAGTGTTAAAATTTTAGCTTTTAACACTTTAGACCTTAATAAAGCCTAAAAATAAGAGCTTATTCTTTGTAACTCCACCTTCTTTTTTCATTTAGTTCTTCTTCCGCTTTAAGCTCTTCTTCAGAAATTACTTTTAGAAAAGATGGGTGTTGCTCTATTGCGTACTCTAGTTTTTCTATAATGCTGTTTACTTCTTCGTTTTCGTAATCAAATTCTAAAGGTTCTTTAATTACCATAGATTGTAAGATATTACGTTTTTTTATACGTATACCTTTTTTATCGAAAGAACGTCTAAACCCATCTATAACTATAGGAACTACAACAGGTTTGTATTTTTTAATAATGTGCGCGGTGCCTTTTCTAATGGGTTTCCAGGGTTTGGTAGTACCTTGCGGAAAGGTAATTACCCAACCATCGTCTAAAGCTTTACCAATATTACTTATATCACTCATTTTTACTTGCCGGTTTACGTCTTTGCCTTTCTCACGCCACGTACGTTCTACCGTTATAGCGCCGGCATAAGATAATACTCTGGCCAACAAACCGGCCCGCATCGTTTCTTTAGCAGCTATATAATAGAGATTAAGTTTTGGGTGCCAGAGATAACCTACATTTTTAATACTATCTGTTCTACCGCTCAAACTTGCATTAAAAACGTGAAACATTGCCACTACATCTGCAAAATAGGTTTGATGATTAGAAACAAAAAGCACATTTTTATCTGGTAAGTTTCTAATTACCTCAGAGCCTTCTATTTTTAAATCGTTAAAACCACGATACCGACTATGGGTTAGACTTCCCATAATACGGATAAGCCATTTTTTTAAAAATAATATGTGTCCAAAAGGATTTTTCTTAAATAACCCCATACATTAATTCCTGTTTTATAAAAGCCGCCAAATATACAAATTTACGCATTAAAGTACGGTCTTAAGCAAAAGTCGTACTTCATTTAACATCATTCCGGTGGCGCCCCAAACTACGTGCTGATTAAGTAAAAATCCCGGCACTTCTACATTTTTAGCATAAGATGTAGTAACATTTTGAGAAGTTAAACTTTCTTTTTTTAAAAAATCAGTAAGTTTTACTTCTAAAATTTGTTCTACTTCAGATTCTTGACGTTTAAAATTTGGTGTATGGTTGCAATGCCCCAAGAACGGTTGTACCCAAAAATTAGATGGTGGAATATAGATTTTAGTCAGCTTTTTTACCACTTGAATATTAGAGGGTTGGACACCAACTTCTTCATAAGTTTCGCGTATAGCGGTTTCTTGTAAATCTTTATCTATGTGCTCTGCCCTGCCTCCGGGAAAACCAATTTGTGCCGAGTGAACACCTTTGTAGGTTTTTCTAAGAATTAGCACAATACGGGTTTCGGCTTGTTTATCTGGATAAAAAAGTGCCATTACCCCGGCATACTTAGGATTTTTTTCGGCAAAATTTACTTGTTTTAACTCGTTGGCACGAAACTTTGGCGACAATTCTAAATGTGCTTTCTCTCCAAAAAGATCTATTTTTTCTATTTTTGGAATATATTTTTTAAATTCTGAAAATGTCATCACTAAAATTCATTATACCGGTAATTAGCATTTTATTTTTTTTGGGAATGTGCAGTTGTGAAGATACTAAAAATACCGCTCCCGAAAAGAAGAAAATTTTAAAAGAAAAAAAACAAGCTGAACAAGAAAAACGTACAGATAGTATTTTAAATAGTATAAAAATCCCTGCCGGGGGAAAAAGCAAGGTAGACATTGCCGCAATAGAAACCATAGAACAAGAAGAACTCATTCCTTTTCTAACGCAATACGGTAAAGAAAACCCAGAAACAAAAGTACTTATAGAAACCCCGTTTGGAGATATAAAAGTACAGTTATATAAAGACACGCCCTTGCACCGCGCTAATTTTATACGTTTAGTAAAAATGGGATATTTTGATACTACATTTTTTCATAGAGTTTCTAAAGATTTTGTAATTCAAGGTGGCAATAGCGATCGTACTGCAGCTAGTAAAATTAGAGGTAAAGTTGGCTCGTTTTTAATACCAAGCGAGTTTGAAGCCGGACATACCCATACCAGAGGTGCGTTTGGTGCGGCAAAATATAGCGAACAAAATGTTAGCAATGCTTCCAGTCCGTTTGAGTTTTATATTGTACAAGGCAAGCGTGGCGCCCATCATATAGATAACGAACATACGGTTTTTGGTAGGGTTATTAGCGGAATGGATGTGGTAGACAAAATTGCACAAGTAGAAGTAGATGACAAAGAATGGCCACGAGAAAATGTAGATATAGATATTAAAGTTTTGGACTAATATCTTCTTGTTTATACACAGATGGTAAACGCAGTTTAAAAATTACAGCCAAAGTACGCATTGTCATAACAACCAGCCCTGAAATGGTAAACACCCAAAAATCTCCTAAACTGGTATTTAACAATAAAAAATAAACCAAACCGCCTAAAATACAAGCGGTGGCGTAAATTTCTTTATGCCGAAATATCACGGGAATATCGTTGCATAAAATATCCCTGATTACGCCGCCAAAACAAGCAGTCATTGTGCCAATAGCAATACAAATAATTGCAGGAAAGCCTGCTGCCAGACCTTTTTCTATACCTAAAACAGTATAAAGACCAATGCCAATAGTATCAAATAAAAATAACGAACGTCTAAAATAGACCAGTTTTTTCCGGAAAACTATTGCAAAAATAACCGTTGCAATAATAACGTGCACATATACCAAATTGCGCATCCAGGCTACGGGAAAACCTATTAAGATATCGCGTAAAGTACCGCCGCCCACAGAGGTTACAAAAGCAATAATTAAAATGCCAAATAAATCCATGCGCTTATTCATAGAAGCTAAAACTCCAGATATAGAAAAAGCAATTACCCCTAAGATGTCTAAAAATAATAAATAATTCATCTGTAATTTTATTGCGTATAGAAGTTATAATCTGTGATTACTTTTTCTATAAATATTACCGGTTTTTCTTTTGGTTCAATTTCCAACTTACTAGTAATTTGCCTATGAAGTGCTAAAATTACAGCATTGTTACGATTGCGTTTAGCTTCCGTAAAGATATTTTTTATGCTTTGAATATCCTTATCGGAAAAAAGGGTTACTTGCGGATATTGTGGCTTATAATCTGCTGGCACATCTACCACCAATGTTTTATGAAACGAACTGGAATCCCGTTCTGAAATTACAGTGGTTTGCGCTGCCAAATCTCCCAGACGTTGACCTTTTCCGTTAAGCAAAATTGTAACAATTGCCACCGCCCCAGAGGTTATACTTATATCTATAATTCTTAGTAACCAGCGCACCAAATAATTGGAAAAAGAAGGTTTGCTACCATCTAGTTTTACTACTCTAATTTTCATGACTGCTTTTCCTAAAGATTGTCCGTTATTAAAAGTTTCCCAAAGCAGGTGGTACAAAAAAATAGGAAGTCCAAAAATAAGGATGCTAACCCATCTTTGAGAAAGGTTTATCTCTACACCTCTTAAGGCTAAAACCAAAATGGTGTTAAATGCAAGAAGAATTAAAACATCTACTAAAAAAGCCAAGACTCTATCGCCTATATTGGCTACATTTTGATTTATCCTAACATTTTGCGCGGTTTCTATTTGAAAATTATCCATTAAATATGTTTCTTTGACAAGCTATAATACAACTAATATGCGCGAGGCGGTTTTTGTACGACAAAATAAGGACAAATGGTTAAAATTTGAAAATGTTCTGTACAATAATATAAAAATTTCCCCAGATGAGCTTTCTTCGTTGTATTTAGAAGTTTCTGACCATCTTAGTTATGCGCAAACTTTTTATCCGCAAAGCAATACTACGCAGTATTTAAACAAATTAGCCCGGCAAGCCCACCAAAAAATTTATACCACAAAAAAAGAGTCTAAAAAAACCTTTTGGTCCTTTTTCAGTAAAGATTTTCCGTTGTTTTTTTATAGTTATCAAAAAGAGCTTTTAATTGCTTTTTTAATCTTTGCCACTTTTAGTATAATTGGAGCCTATTCTGCAGCTACAGACACTGCTTTTGTGCGCGCTATTATGGGAGATGCTTACGTAAATATGACTTTAGACAATATTGCCAAAAACGACCCGATGGCGGTTTACAAAAAAATGGGAGAAGTAGATATGTTTTTAGGCATTACGGTAAATAATATAAAAGTAGCTTTAACCACTTTTGTTTTAGGAATTTTAGTTGGTTTGGGCACCGTTTTTTCGCTTATGCAAAATGCTGTGATGCTGGGTGCTTTTCAATATTTTTTTCACGAACAAGGCTTGCTGTGGGAGTCTGTTAGAACCATCTGGATTCACGGTACTATAGAAATTTCTGTAATTATAATTGCGGGTTGTGCTGGGCTTGTAGTGGGTAAAAGCATCTTGTTTCCCGGCACTTTTACCAGATTGCAATCTTTTATAAACGGCGTAAAAGCTGGTATTAAAATAGTAGTTAGTACCATACCGTTTTTTATTATAGCCGGATTTTTAGAAGGTTTTGTTACCAGACTTACACAAATGCCAGATTGGCTTTCTATATTAATTATAGGAAGTTCTTTGGCATTTATTTTATTTTATTACGTAATTTATCCGCGTTACTTATACCAACAAACTTTAAAAAATGAATCAACCCAATAAAAAAATCCGCTTTAAGCGAGAACGTGAACTTGGCGAAGTCTTAGGAGATACTTTTGGCTTTATACGAGAAAACTATAAAATCTTATTAAAAACACTTTTTACCTATGTTGGCCCGGCTTATTTGGTATTGGTATTTGCCATGGGTTTTTATGTGTTTACCACAGCAAAATCCGGGCAAGATTTTTTAAGTGTTTTAGACGTCGGAGCATCATCGGCTGGTAATGCTACAGGATTTTTATCTAGCGTATTGGTTGGGATGATTTTTTTATTGTTTAGCGCTTGGGTCTATAATGCAATGTTGTTTGGCACGATAAATTTAATTATAAAAAGTTATATAAATAACGACGGAAAAATAGACAAAACAGAAGTAGAAAATAACCTAAACAAACAATGGCCACAATTTTTAGGACTTGGGTTTTTGGTAAGTATTTTTATATTTTTCGGGTTAACCTTATTTATTATTCCGGGAGTCTTTATTGCCGTTCCCTTTGCTTTGGTCTACTCTATAAAAATTTTTAAAAATTATAGTATTGGCGAAAGTATTTCGTACAGTTTTAGTTTGGTTAAAAACAATTGGTGGATTAGCTTCTTAACCTTGGTAGTAATGATGCTATTATATTACCTAATAAATATTATTTTTCAAGTACCGGCTATAATTTACTCGTTTATAAAAGTGTTTACAATGGCCAAAGAAGGCAGTATGGCAGACACCTCTTTTATGTTTGATTGGGTTTATCTTAGCCTCTCTGTTTTAAGCAGTGCGGCGCAATATATTGTGTATATAATTGTAGTAATTAGCACTGTATTTATTTACTTTAACCTAGACGAAAAGAAAAACGCTACCGGCACGTATGAAGACATAAGCAAGATTGGCCAATAAAAAAGTATGAAACAAGTAGTTATTATTTTTTTGTTTTTACTGAAACTTTCCGCTATTAGCGCACAAGTAAACCCAGACAGTTTACAATATGATAGGCAACAGCATTTGCAACCCGTATCTTTTGATGCCGAAGATTTAATTGCTTATAAAATAGACAAAGCATTTAACTATCAAGAAGCAGATACCGCCATAAGCTGGTGGGAGAGTTTTAAAAACTGGCTTGGTCAAATCTGGATGAGCTTTTGGCAATGGCTTTTTGGCGATTTTCAAGCAGGTAGTTTCGTTGCTTTTTTAGTAACGTATTTGCCCTATTTAATCTTATTGACCATTGTAAGTTTTGCAATTTATCTTTTTGTAAAAGCAAATCCCGGAAAAGAGTTTCTAGAAAGTAGAGAAAAAGGAAAAACTTTTTTAAGCGAAGAAGAAAAAATTATAGAAAAAGACGATATAAATAGCTTAATAAACAAAGCTTTGGCAAAAAAAAATTACCGTTTAGCAGTGCGTTATTATTATTTATTAATTTTAAAAAAGCTTAAAGAAAACAAATATATAGATTACCAATACCAAAAAACCAATACAGATTATTTGGCAGAAATTCAGTCAAAAAATTTACAACAGCAATTTTACAGCATTACCCATTTATATGAATATATCTGGTATGGCGATTTTACAGTAAACCATAACCAGTATAAAATGGCAGAAGTAGATTTTAAAAAAATAGAGGCAACTTTAAATAAAACTTCGCGCAATGGGTAAAACATATAAACTTTTATTACTTAGTTTTTTGCTGGTTTTAGGCTTTATTTTTTATTTAGAAGCCAGCAAACCAACTCCTATAAATTGGTATCCCAGTTACGCAAATACAGATAAAATTCCACTAGGCAGTTTGGTTTTATTTGAAAGTCTGCAAGAAACAAGTTTTAAGTTAGAGGAAGTCAATAATCCGCCTTATCAATTTTTACAAGAGCACGAAAATTTACAAGGCAATTATTTTTTCTTAAACAACAACTTATTTTTAGATAAAGCCGAACTAAAAAAAATGCTAAACTGGGTGCAAGACGGCAATACGCTTTTTTTGGCCGCCAACAATTTTTCTAATGCACTTTTAGACACATTACAGCTAGAAGTAAAAACCAAACGCTCGCTTAACAAAGTAAAGACCCTCCCCTATTTTAATTTTACGCATCCAGATTTAAAAGCCGACAAAGCATTTGCTTTTAATAGAGATAGAGAGTTAGTTTTTTTTAGTAAAATAGATACCAGTAAGCATAAAATTTTAGGTCTTGCCTCGTTAGCGTTGAAAGACGATAAGTTAAAAGACTCTTTAGTAAACTTTTTAGAAGCCCCTTTCGGGGAAGGAAAAATTCTGTTACATACCAATCCGGAATTGTTTAGTAATTACTTTATGCTTTCTGAAAACAATTATCGCTACGCAAAAAATGCCTTAGCTTATTTGTCTCCGCAAAAAAGCTTATTTTGGGATAATTACTATAAAAGCGGGAAAGCAATACAAACTTCTCCTTTGTATATTTTACTGAATAATCGTTACTTAAAATGGGCTTATTATACCATAATTTTAGGCGCATTTTTATTTATCTATTTTGAAGGAAAACGCAAACAAAAAAGTATACCGGTAATACCAGCTTTACAAAACCGCACTTACGAATATACGCGTACCATTGCAGGAATGTATTTAGAGCACAAAAAACACAAAGCAATTGCGCAAAAACAAATCAATCAATTTTATGCTTATTTGCGGGAAGAATTTCGTTTAGAAATAAATAAAGACAACAAAATAGATGCTTCTAAGATAGCCGCGCAAACCGGTGTAGAAATAGAGTTGACCCAGAAATTATTTAATTTGATAGATACAATTGTATCTGCCCAAGAAATAAACCAAAACCAATTACAACTGCTAACCCAAACCATAACAAAATTTAAAAAACAAATCTAATGGAAACAGAAGAAAACCAAAGCGCTAGCAATATTAATTTCGATTCGCGCATTCCGCTAGAAGAACTGCAACAAGCCGTAGAAAACTTAAAAAAACAGTTGGCAAACGTAATTATTGGCCAAAAAGATTTTGTAGAACTTCTAATAGTTGGTATGCTTGCAGATGGTCACGTTTTAATAGAAGGCGTGCCGGGTATTGCTAAAACTATTACGGCAAAACTTTTTGCAAAATCTGTACAAACCAATTTTAGCAGAATACAATTTACGCCAGATTTAATGCCTAGTGATATTTTAGGTACTTCTGTGCTTAACCAAGCCTCTGAATTTGAATTTAAACCCGGTCCTATTTTTTCTAACATTATTTTAATAGACGAAATTAACCGCGCCCCGGCAAAAACTCAAGCTGCCCTTTTTGAGGTTATGGAAGAGCGCCAAATTACCATAGACAGTAAACGGCATACAATGCAAAAGCCTTTTATGGTTCTAGCTACCCAAAACCCAATAGAGCAAGAAGGCACGTATGCTTTACCGGAAGCTCAATTAGATAGGTTTTTGTTTAAAATAAATGTAGAATATCCTTCTTTAGAAGAAGAAATACAAATCCTAGAATCGCACCATCAAAGAAAAGAAAAGCAAGCAACAGATATGGTAGAAGCTGTGCTTTCACCAGAATTGCTAGAGAAGTTTAAACAACAAATACACGAGATAAAAATAGAGCCTAAAATCTTAAATTATATCGCGGCAGTTGTAGACAAAACCAGAAGTCATGCGCATTTATTTTTGGGTGCTTCGCCACGGGCCAGCATTGCCATTATGAGAGCAGCCAAAGTTTTTGCTGCCATACAAGCCAGAGATTTTGTAACACCGGAGGATGTAAAAAAAGCACTAAACCCAGTTTTAGGCCATCGTATTTTGTTAGCTCCTGAGCGTGAGATGGAAGGTATAAAACCCGAACAAGTTGTAGAGATGATTACCCAATCTGTAGAAATTCCTAGATAATGAAGCTTTTAAGCTTTTTCAAATCGCTTTATTTACACCAAAATGTATATTTTGTACTTTTGGGCATTTCATTATTGTTTTTAATATCTTTTTGGCTGCCAACCATTTATCCCTATATCTGGCTTTTAGTTTTTGCTCTTTTAATTGTTTTGTTAACAGATGTCGGTGTTTTATACCAAGGTTCTAATTTTAAAGCAAAACGCAACTTGCCCGACAAGTTTTCTAATTCAGACGCAAATACCGTGGTGCTATCCTTACATAATAAGTACAACTTTCGCATTACTGCAGTCATTATAGACGAGATACCGGTACAATTTCAAAAAAGAGACTTTTATAAAAGTATTGCATTGGAAGCTTCCGAAAAGAAAAAAACGCAATACTATTTAACTCCTGTAGAAAGAGGCGAATATTTTTTCGGAAAGTTAAATTGTTATATCACCACACCTTTACATTTAATAAAAAGACGCTATACTTTTTCTAAAAATCAACTGGTAAAAGTATATCCATCTTTTATACAAATGAGAAAGTATGATTTTTTAGCTTTTGATAAAAAATTAGCGCTAAGCGGACTAAAAAAAATTAGACGAATTGGCCATACAATGGAGTTTGAACAAATAAAAGAATATGTTCAGGGCGATGATATTAGAACCGTAAATTGGAAAGCTACCGCAAAACACGGCGAGTTAATGGTAAATCAATACCAAGACGAAAAATCACAACCAATTTACTGTCTTATAGATACTGGCCGCGTTATGCAAATGCCGTTTGAAAATTTAAGCCTTTTAGATTATGCCATTAATTCCAGTTTGGCGTTTGCCAATATTGCGCTCAAAAAAGACGATAAAATTGGTATGTTTACTTTCTCTAATCAAATAGGAGATTTTGTTGGTGCTCAAAATAAAAAAACACACTTACAGCGCATTTTAAACGCTCTTTATAATATACAAACCAGGTTTTTAGATAGTGATTTTGGTTTACTTTATGCCGGTATTCAGCAAAAAATAAAACAGCGTAGTTTACTTTTGTTATATACCAATTTTGAGCATATAGGAGCTTTAGAACGCCAATTACCTTACTTAAAAGCAATTGCAAAAAAACACTTATTGCTGGTAGTATTTTTTGAAAATACAGAGATGGAAAAACTTAGCAAACAAGAACCAAACACGCTTAGAGAAATTTACGAACAAACCATTGCTACAGAATTTAGACAGGACAAAAAACAAATGCTTAGTTTATTGCAAAAACATGGAATTCAAGGTATTTTAAGCAAACCTCAAGAACTTAGTATAAATACTATTAATAAATATTTAGAAATAAAAGCAAGAGGACTATTGTAATATTACCGGTAAACTAAGCACGAAACAAATTTAACCTGTCGTTATCTCGCCTATAAAAGTTAACATAAAAACGGTTTTTTATTTTTTTTAATGCAGCTCTAAATAAAAGTAATTAAATTAACGCTACCAATAATTTACAAACATAATAAGTATGAAAATTTTAATAATTTGTCTTGTTTTAGCAGCCAGCAATCTTTTGTCTGCACAAGAAAAAAGCACTTTAACCGTGCTGGTAGAAAATATTCCTAACAATCAAGGAGAGGTATTAATGGGTGTTTTTACTGAAAATACTTTTATGAAAGCCGCTCCCAATTACAGCACAAGTTTGCCAATAACCAACAACAAAGTAAAATTTGTTTTCGAAAATGTAGAAAATGGAACCTATGCTGCTTCATGTTTTCAAGATAGTAATGGCAATCAAAAAAATGGATTTTGAAGCAAACGGAATGCCAAAAGAAAGTTATGGTGTTTCAAATAATAAGATGCTAATGGGACCGCCAACCTGGCAAGAATCAAAGTTTGAAATAAAACGCGATACTACTATACACATAATAATGTAATGCGAGAATTCTTTTATTTAAAACACGATTTTCTATTCTTTTCTCTTAAAAAGTTTAGCAAAAGTTTAATAGAGTAAATCAATAGTTACTGTAACTTTGTATTTAAAAAACAAATAGTTATGACAATTACGCAGTTACATTACGTATTGGCTGTCGCAGAATATCAAAATTTTACCAAAGCTGCGCAAAAAGTATTTGTAACCCAACCTACTTTAAGTATGCAAATACAAAAGTTGGAAGAAGAATTAGAAGTTCAAATTTTTGACAGATCTAAAAAACCAATTGAACTAACAGAGGTTGGTAAAAAAATAGTAGAGCAAGCCAAAAATATTGTCAACGAGAGCGACCGTATTCAAGATATTGTAGACCAGCAAAAAGGTTTTATTGGTGGCGAATTTAAACTAGGCATCATCCCGACAATTATGCCCACGCTTTTGCCTATGTTTTTAAGTAATTTTACCAAAGCATACCCAAAGGTTAAACTTAAAATAGAAGAATTACACACAGAAGCTATTATAGAAAAATTAAACGACGGACATTTAGATGCGGCAATAGCAGCAACCCCGTTGCAGCAAGAAAGCTTAAAAGAAAGACCTTTATATTACGAACCGTTTGTAGCCTATATTCCGCCTAACCATAGGCTGGCGCAAAGTAAAGAGCTTAAAGTAGAAGATTTAGATATAGACGATATTTTACTCTTAGAAGATGGGCATTGTTTTAAAGAAGGTATTATAAATCTTTGTAAAACACATAAAAAAATAGAAGACACCAAGTTTCATCTAGAAAGCGGAAGTTTCGAAACCTTGGTAAAACTCTCTAACGAGGAGTTAGGGATGACGCTCTTACCTTATTTACACACTTTAGACCTACAACCCAAGTATCAAAATAACCTACATAGTTTTGAAGAACCGGTTCCGGCACGCGAGGTGAGCTTAATTTTTAACAAAAGTGAGTTAAAAATGCAAATTATAAATGTGTTAGAAAAAAGTATAAGTGGCGTGATAAAAGGTGCAATAACCTTTCAGAATGTAAATATTATAAGTCCACTTAAACAAAAAGTATAATAAAGGGTGTTTAAAAATTAGTTAGTTTTTGGTTGTAACCGAAAAAATAAGATCAAGTTTTTAAACACCCAGAATTATGTTAATTTAAATAGATTAAACATTGGTTTAATTTTGGATTTTGTCTGGTTAGCACCAAAATAAACTCTTTTAATTCCTCAATTTCGTGAGGTAGTAATCGGGTTATAGCTTTCTCTACTTCTTTACAGAAAAGAGCTACATCAAAGCTTACTTTTTTTAGAACAACTTTCGTATATTCTACCATTGCTCTAGCCATAATTTGAACAGTTTTTAGTGAATTTTGGTAGTTTTTTATATACGCTTTTGGTTTTTGATTCGGTAACTAATATAAACAATTAAAACAATAATACCGATTAAAGTTAGAAAAATTTAGATTTTTTTAACAAACAAAGCGATAAAAAATACAAATAATTTTAACTATTGTTTACTTCTTAGACTTTAGCTTCACACTCCATTCAAAAGAGAAAGTAGCTACCCTATCTCCTTGGTCATCTACCCCGTTTACTTCTAACCAAAACCGCTGCACCTCGTTATTTTGTACCGCTTTATTTATGCGTTCTTTTATAAAAGAACCTTCGTTACAAATAAAGTGTATAGTACCGGTGGCTTTTTTAAAAAAATTAGCTTTTTGACCCGTTACCAACATAGAAACAGAAGCTTGTGTTTCTTGTATAGCTTGCATTACCAAACTTCCGGTTGTTAATTCTGCTGCCATAGCTTGTACGGCAAAGTATAACGATTTAAACGGATTTTTTGTAAACCAGTTATACTTTACACGCGTTTTACAGTGCGTTGCAGATATTTCTTTTGCCCGTACCCCACACCAATACGCAGAAGGTAATTTAAAAAACAAAAAAGTATTTATTTTACAAGGGCTTAACTGTGTTTTCATAACGTCAATTTAGCTAAAGCACATAAAACAAAAAATTTTACAATTAAAATAAAATGTTAAATTTAATTACCTTGTATTGCACAATACTATCTTTTAGATATATATTTGCATTAAATAATATTAGGTATGAGAAATGATAATTCAAATATTTGGGCTGTTTTTGCCCACCTTGGTACTTTTAGCAAGTATATATTTCCATTCGGAAATTTTATAGTTCCGCTAATAATTTGGCTAAGTCACCCTAAAGATACTTTTATTAGTAATCACGGTAAAAGTGCTCTAAATTTTCAGATAAGTTGGTTTTTGTATGCTTTGGTTTTAGCCACTTTCGGTTTAGGCATTGCGGTGTTTATTGGCTTACAATATATTGATGTTAATCAGCTTATGGTAGCGGAAGATTATTGGTTAGAACACAATCAAAATTGGATTTTTAGTACTGGAGTGCTAGCATTTATATTCATCTGCCTTTTTATTAGTCTTATTTTTACACTACTAGATATAATTTTTGTTATAAAAGCCGCTATAGCTTCCGGCAACGGTAAACTTTATCGCTATCCTTTAAGCATTCCTTTTTTTAAAACAGAAGAAAAAACACAATAAACAAATCACTTATGCTCTCGAAAAACTTATATATATGAAAATTGAAAACACAAAAGCACAGATGCGTAAAGGCGTGCTGGAATACTGTATTTTATCTGTTTTAGAAGATAAAAATTCCTACGTCGCCGAAATTTTAGATGTGCTAAAAGACGCCAAATTACTGGTAGTAGAAGGCACGATCTATCCGTTACTAACACGTCTAAAAAATGCCGGCTTATTAAGCTATCACTGGGAAGAATCTACAAGCGGTCCGCCAAGAAAATATTATAGCCTTACCGAAAAAGGAAAAGATTTTTTGGCAGAATTAGCCATCACCTGGGACGAACTGCATAAAGCTGTAACCAAAATAACCACCTCTAAACCATCAGACAATGAATAAGACAGTAAACATAAATTTAGCGGGGATTTCTTTTTACATAGATGAAGATGCTTTTGCCAAATTGCAAAATTACCTTAATGCCATAAAACAATCGCTTACAGATGAAGTAGGCAAAGAAGAAATCTTACAAGATATAGAAGCGCGCATAGCCGAGTTATTTACAGAAAATATGCAGACGCAAAACCAAGTAATAAGCTTGGCAGAAGTAAACCGCGTTATAGAAATAATGGGGCAACCCGAAGATTATAATTTAGACGAACCCGAAGAAAGCACTTACGAAGAAAGCTTTGCTAGCAAGAAACTTTATAGAGACCCGAACGATGCAAAAGTTGCTGGGGTATGTTCGGGAATTGGTCACTATATAAATATAGATGCACTTTGGGTGCGCATTATTTTTATAATCTTAACGCTTGCTACCAGCGGAACTTTTGTGGTGGTTTATTTCTTACTATGGTTTTTAGTGCCAAAGGCCAACACAACCGCAGAAAAATTGCAAATGCGTGGCGAGCCGGTTAACCTAAATAATATAGAGCGCAAAGTTAGAGAGGGTTTTGATAATATGGCCCACAAAGTAAAAAATGTAGATTATAAAAAGTATGGTCAAAAAGTAAACCAAACAACTTCAGAGTTTTCAGAAGGCGTTGGTAATGCTTTTAATACCACGCTTAATATTCTTAAAAAATTATTAGGCATACTTTTTATTTTTATAGCAGTAAGTGGTTTATTAAGTCTTGTGTTTGCTTTACTTAGCATAAGTTTCTTAGGCATTTATGAACCATATTGGCTAGATTATGTAGAAATGGCGCAAATTGGTATGCCGCTTTGGGTTATAAGTATTTTGGCATTTTTCTCTACCGCCATTCCCCTATTCTTTTTGTTTATGGCTGGTTTAAAAATAATGGCCAACCATTTAAGAACCATCAATTGGACGGGCGCCATCTTCCTATTGGTTATTTGGTTGTTAGCTAATTTTGGTTTAGGTTTTTTGGTTATAAAACAAGTTTCTGCGCGCTCTTTTGAAGAACAAGTAGTTACAAGTCAGCCGTTAAATATCCAACCAAACGATACCTTACGTATAAAAATGCGCGCCAATTCTCTTTACGGAAATAAAATTAGCCAAGACAAAGATTTTGTAATTAAGAACAATGCAGACGGACAAAGCATAATTTATTCCGAAAACATATCGGTAAAGCTACTTGCAAGCGCCAATGAAAATGCTAAAATTGAAGTTTTAAAAGAAGCCGAAGGTCGTAATTACAAAGACGCACAAAACCGTGCAAATAATATTTTGTTTAAAACCGAATACAAAAAAGGCTCCTTATTTATAGATGGCTATTTTACCACAGCTGCCGAGAATGGTTTTTATGATCAAGAAGTGCAAGTAAATCTCTATCTGCCGGAAAACATTGTTTTTCATACAGACGATTATTTGGAAGATTATTTAAAATGGTATAATAGTATTTTTAAAGATTACCAAGACAGTAATTACTATATAATTTCTGCCAACCAAGCTATTTGCAGTAGTTGCCCTAATACTACATTACAAATAAATCAGAAACAGAAAGACCAACAAATAAAAGGAGACACGCTAACTATAAACAATTCTTTAAACCGAAAAAAAGATTCACTTAAAGAGCCCGCAGAAGCCAAAACTACGGTTCCGGCAAAAAATTAAGTGATATTTTGGCTTCCAACACATTTTTTAAGAAAAGTATTGATATTTGGAAATAAGTTTTATATTCGTCTTTTAAATAAAAGTGCGTTATGCTTTTAAAATTAAGATTATTACTAAGCAGTATTGTTATTGCCGGTCTATGCTTCTTAGCGTTTAACAGTATTTATTTTCTAAGTCTTTTTACGCAGCAAGCAACTAAACCTTGGAATTTTAGATTAACACACGGCAATTATTCCTTAAACCATAAATTAGTAGGAATGGATGTTGCAGACCCAAGAAGTGTTGGTCTAATGGTTTTAATCTGTTTTATTTGTTTAATGCTCTTTTATAAAAAATATAAAATTGTAATAGACGGCTAATTGCCGACTAAACAAACTAACCAAGATTTATTTACTCATGAAAAAATTAGTTAAAGTAAGCATTTTGCTGTTAAGCTTTGGTGTGTTTCTTTCTTCTTGTAGAGACGAAAACAAAAACAACGACACTAAAAACATTGAAGGCGTAGAAGTAGACAAAGACGCAGAAATGGAAGTAAGTGACGATGGCAAGAAGATTAAAATTGAGGACGACCAAAAAGAGGTAAAAATCAAAAAAGACGATCAAGGCAACGTAGAAAAAGTAAAAGTTGACGGCGAAAACGTTGAAAAGAAGATTAAAAAAGAAGACGGCAAAACCGTAAAAAGAAAAGTAGATTACGATAATTAATAAACTAATTTGAACTAAAATCTAATATTTTTTATCTTTTTCTTCAGTATAACAAAGCTTTTTCCTAAAAAAATTTTGAAGCCTTGGAAAAAATTTAGGAAAAGCTTTGTGGTTTTTCGTTTGTAACGAAAAAATACCTAAGAAAAAGCGTCTTTTCTTTTGGTTCGTTTTCTTTGGACGAGCAAAGAAAATGAACAATACTTCTTAAAATGCAGGATTTGTTTAGTTTAGAATAGAATACTCTTTAAGCAGACTAAATTTAAATGTATTTTTCGCATTAAAAAAATCCTGCTTGTATTGCACAAGCAGGATTTTTTTATCTTCTATAATTTACGCCTATTTAAATTGCTTAATAGCATCGCTTAAATCATATACTTTTTTATCTAATTTATTATCTAAAATGCTACTGCCCGCAGCACTACGGTAACCTCCTGCGCAATGCACCACTAAAGGTTTATCGGTAGGAATTTCATCAGTACGTTCGCGCAATTCGTGTAACGGAATTGCTATTGCATCATCAAAAATTTTCCCCTCTTCTACTTCGGGAGCGTTTCTAATATCTACAATGGTGTACGCATCTTTATTGTTTTTAAATGCTTCTAAATCTAATTCAGCATCTTTCTGCAAGTTGCCGGTTAACGTTACAATGGCTTTAATATTTTTTTCGTAGCCAATTTTAGCAATACGACCTAATATTTTCTCCATATCGTTTACAGATGGCACTACCACATAAAACTTTTCCTCTGGTTTTACAATTGCACCCAACCAAGTTTCCAGTTTATGGCCGTCTTTTACGCCCATAATATTTATGCTGTTTTCCAGATGATTTTGTTTAAATTCTTCTTCATCTCTAATGTCTACAACCAAATATTCTTTTTCCAAATTATCTACATTTATTAAAACCGGCACTGCACCAATACTTTTTGCATAGTTTTCGGCACCGGCTTTATTGGTATCTACATCAAATCCAAAATAATGCGGAATCATGGGTTGGTCTTTCAATAATTCTTCAACAAATTCTTCTTCACTCTGCTTTTGAAAAGCCCAATTGCTCATACGCTCTTGCCCTAAGGTACTAGAAGAAGCATCGCTCATATTTTTTCCGCAAAGCGAACCAGCTCCGTGTGCAGGATAAACCAAAGTTTCGTCTGGTAAATCTGTATATTTATTTTGCATGGTATGGTACATTTGCTGCGCCAATTCTTCACGTTTGGCTCTCATATTACCGGCTTTCTCGCGCAAATCTGGTCTTCCTACGTTTCCAATAAATAAAGTATCGCCGGTAAAAGCTGCTTTTTCTTTACCATCGTCTGCAATTATGCTAATGCTATCTGGTGAATGTCCGGGCGTATTGATAGCAGAAAATTCTACATCTCCCATTTTAAAACTTGCTCCATCGTCAAAACCTTGATGCGGATAATCTGCTCCCAATTTTTCGCTAGCATAAATTGTTGCTCCGGTTTCTTTATGCATTTGATAATGGCTGCTTACAAAATCTGCGTGCGGATGCGTTTCAAAAATAGCTACAATTTGAGCGTTATTTTCTTCTGCAAACTTATAGTATTGTTTTGGGTCTCTGGCAGGATCTACTACGGCCATTTTTTGTTTACTAACAATAGCGTAAGAAAAATGCGCCAAAGCATCGTCTTTAAATTGTTTTATTTTCATAATCTGTAGTTTTTATTTTTTTAAATTTAAATAGTAAAGGTTTGTTTTTATCAAACGGATACAAGATTTGTTTTTTAAAGCTTTGCGGAAAATCTTCGTCGCCGGCAAAGCCCAATTCTAGGTTTTTACCGTCTTCGGGAATATAGGCGGTTCCAAAAAGATAATCCCAAATACTTAAGCTTAATCCATAATTCATACCTTGCGGATGTTCTTGTGGCAAGGCTTTGGCGTGGTGCCAAATATGCATTTTTGGGTTGTTAAAAATATACCCGAAGACACCATAACTCCAACCTACATTGGCGTGGTTTAAGTGGCCAATCAAGACAGCAAACATATGTACAATAATAAATTCTTGAATACCAAAACCTATCATTGCTAACGGAATGTACTGTGCGGTTTTATAAAATATAGTTTCCATAAAGTGGAACCGGAATTGTGCTGCAAATCCCATTTCTTTTATGCTGTGGTGTACTTTGTGGTATTTCCAAAGCCAAGGTTGTTTATGCAATTGCCGATGAACATTCCATTGAATAAAATCTGCTACTACAAACATAATTGATAGTTGTGCCCAAGTTGGCAAACTTTGCACTTCTATTGCCACAATATTACTAACTCCAAAAAGGTTTAAAAAATCGCTAAACAACTCCACGCCAACATTAGAAATCGCGTTATAGCCAATTAAAGAAAATAAGAAAAAGTTGAAAAGAATATAAAAACTGTCTAACCAGAAGTCTTTTCTAAATATTTTTTGGTTTTTCCGCCAAGGTAAAATTATTTCTATCATCCAAACCGCCAAAGAGAGTACCAGCAGCCAATAAAAATAATTGGTCCACGACGGATTGGCTATTTCATTAATCAAATAATTAAAATAGCCGCTAAACGAATTTTGAAAGATTGTCCAGTACTTTTCCATATCATGTTAAGCTTCACAAATTTAAAAAATATCTTAGAGTAAATAGGTAACTATAGTTACATTAAGCTTTTTAAATGCAGTGTTTTTCAATAAAAAAATTAATAATATCCGAAACAATTTTAAAGTTAACCTCTAAAACCATTATTCAATTAGGTTTTGTTAGTATTAGCTAGTTTTAAACTTGTTTCCCGTAAAATTTTATTTTTGGCCTATCGAAAATTTATCGTAAAATTTGAAGTGAAGTTCTCGTAAAATTTTAGGCTGTTTGAGCCAAGCAAAATAGTCACCAAAGCACTATTTTTAAAGGCGGGTTCCTAAAATTTAGAGAATGAACAAAAAATTTAGATAAAGTTTCGTAAGCCTAGATTTTTTTGGTTCGTTTTTTCATCAATGGAAAAAATGAACAGACTAAATATTTTAGCAAAGATTGACAAAAAAACAAGAGTGTAACCAAAGTTACGCAAGTAAGTCACAATCTTGTTTATATTTGAACTAAATGAATTGGAAAAACGCTATAACATTCTTTTTAGTTTGGCTTTTTATGGCCAAGGTTGTGATGGTTGAAGCAAAAACCATGCAATTTATGGTAGATGGAAATGTAATTTCGTTTAGCAATCCGTTTTGCGACAAAAACTACCCAAAAAAGCAGGATACAACCGCCTTTAAAAATTTGGACTTCGCTGATACATTAAACTTTCAAGCGGTTTGTGTTACTCCTATTTTATTGAAGAGTTTTCAAGAACTTTCCCAAATAAACCCTCCGAGACGTAAAGGCTTTAAAGAGCCAAAACTTCAGAATTATCTTACGTACCAAGATTTAAACTTACCCCCTCCTAAGTAGTAATTTATTACAAAAAGTTTTCTACTACTTTTTTCCGTAAAGAAAGTAGCCTATAAACCTAAAATAAATTTACTATGAAAAACACCATAGCGGTTAACTACCGATCTGTGCAACTATTGCGCATTTTGGTAAGCGGCATTTTTCTGGTGGCTGGTTTTAACCACCTCATCCATTTAGAAAATACCGTAAACCGTATTAATCAAGCAAATTTTAAAGGAATTGCCCTATTTTTTGGCAATCCGGAATTATTGGTAATCGCATCTGGAATTGTGATGTTAATTGCCGGTATTTCTTTACTAATAGGATTTAAAACACGCTATGCGGCTATTATTTTAGCCTTGGTACTTCTGCCAATTACCTTAACCATTCAAGTTGGTCAAATAAATACATTAGGACCATTATTTAAAAATATTGCCATTATGGGCGGACTCCTATTTTTTATTCTAAACGATATTTCTTTAATCAGACAAAATAAATAAGCATGAAAAAATTAGTAATAAGCAGTTTACTATTCGTTATTGGCTTTTTTGGCCTGCAAGCTCAAAATAGCCTTTCGGCGGTAAACCACACAGAAAAAGTTGCCACAGAAGAGGTTAACAATTACGTGGTTTTAACACGAAAAATACCACAACTAAAACCAATTTTATTGGCAGCAGAACAAATTAAAAAAGAAGATGGCCGGAATTTTGGCAAGTTCGAAATTGTAGTTTGCGGAAAAACCGTACGCAAAATGACCGATTCCCAAAGCATACAGCCTTTTCTAGAAAAAGCAAAAAAGCTTGGACTAAAGATTCACGCCTGCGGATTTTCCTTAAAGAAATTCGGTGTAAACCAAAAAGATTTGCCACGTGACTTAGATGTCGTAGAAAATGGCATTTACTTCAATTTAGATTTACAGCGCAAAGGCTATAAAAGTATAGAATTATAAAACCAAACCAATGAAAACCATAAACATAAGTATTTTAAGTCTAATTTTACTAGCGTTTGTTTCGTGCAAAAACAAGACTTCTTCTAAAGAAAAACTTGTAGCCGAAAACCTACCAAAAACCGAAAGTAAAAAAGACACTATTAGTATAAATATTCTGCAAACGGCAGATATTCACGGACAATTAGACGCGCACCCGGAACTGTTTTGGGAAAACAACCAAATTGTATTTAAAGAACGCGGCGGGTTAGCACATATAAAAACCTTATTTGACCAAGAACGCGCCAAAAACAAAAACACCATAATTGTAGATGGCGGAGATTTAATTCAAGGCAGCGGTTATACCGCGCTTTCCAAAGGCGATGTTTTACCCGAAATCATAAAAAACATGAATTATGATTTGTTAATTCCCGGTAATTGGGAGGTTGTTTACGGCAAAGCACAAATGATGAAAATTTTAAACGCTTACGACACGCCGGTAATTGCTCAAAATATGTTTCACGAAAAAGAAAAACAAGAACTTTTTCCAAGTCATTGGATAAAAGAAGTAGATGGCGTAAAACTAGGTTTTATAGGCATTAACGACCCAGACGTTCCGGTAAGACAAAATCCTATTTTTAGTAAAGGTATCGCTTTTAGCGGAATAGATTCTGCTACAAAAAACCTTATCACTAAACTTAAAACAGAAGAAAAAGTAGATGCGCTGTTTTTACTCACGCATTTTGGAGTTTTTAAACAAGTAGAATTAGCCAGTAATCCTATTGCAAAAGATATAGATTATATTTTAGGAAACGACACGCACGAGCGCATTCGCGAACCCATACAAGGTAAATTTGCTCGCGTTACAGAACCCGGCGCTTTTGGAAGTTTTGTAGGAAAATTAGTACTGCATTTTGTAGATGGTAAAATTGTAAAAGAAGACTATGATTTGCTGGAAGTAGATCCGGAAAAATATCCTGCAGATAAAAAAATTGCCTCGTTGGTAGAAAAAGCAAAAGCACCTTATAAAGAAGAAATGGAGCGCGTAATTGGTTATACAAAAGTGCCGCTATACCGTTACCTTACGGTGGAAAACACCATGGATAATATGATTACAGATGCTGCAAAATGGAAAACCGGTGCAGATATTTCTATCTCTAACGGCTTTAGGTTTGGAAACCCAATTGTACCACAAAACGGAAAACCTGCTCCTATTACCAAGGCCAATTTATGGAATATTTTACCGGTAAACGAAAATGTAAAAGTTGGGATAGCTTCGGGAAAACAAATTAAAGATTGGCTAGAAAAAGAAATGCATAATGCTTTTGCCCAAAACCCAACCGAACGTTTTGGCGGCTGGCTGGTACGTTTTTCCGGAATGAAAGTAGATTTTTCCAGCAACGCGCCAAAAGGGGAACGCATTAACAGCATTACTGTTGCAGGAGAGCCAATAAAAGAAGATAAAATGTACACTATATCTGCGTGTAAACGTCCCGGCGACCCAATAGACAATTTATGTAGAATGCCTAACGTAAAAGATGTTGTAGAAAAAGATTATACCATTCACGATGCTGTAGAAGAGTATTTGGCAGAACATTCTCCGGTAGCACCAAAATTAGAAAAAAGAGCTTATTGTGACGTTTTGGGAGAGCATTCTTTTTCTACCGTGCCCGGAACAAATTATGAATTCAAATAAAAAAGTATGAAAAAGAAAACAATTAAGAAAATAGGAAATTACAGCTTTTCGATTGTTTTTGCAGTAATTTTATTTACTTCAAGCCTGCGGGCAGAGGTATTTGGTTTTATTCAAAGAGGCGTTTTAGAACTGGGAATAATGAATCCCGATACCACTACTGAAACTACAAAAGACAAAAAAGCTAAAAAAGCGAGTTACAAGGTTAAATTACTAGACCAAAATGGTAAGAAAGTAGATATGGCCGACTTAAAAGACAAGGTTATATTTATAAATTTATGGGCAACTTGGTGTCCGCCTTGCGTGGCAGAAATGCCGGGAATCAATAGTTTATACAAGCATTTTGAAAAAGATGAAGAAGTGGTTTTTCTTATGATATCTTTTGATAAAGATTTTGAAAAAGCTAAAAAGTTTAAAAACAGAAAAGAATTTGGTTTTGATGTGCATAAAAGCCTGAACAATTTACCAAAGGTGTATCATAGTCAGAGTATTCCAACTACTTTTATAATAGATAAAAAAGGTAATATAGCTTTTGAGCATAAAGGAATGGCCAATTACAACACCAAAAAGTTTAAGAATTTTATAAATAATTTAAAATAACACACTATGAAAAAGTTTTTTCTAATTGTATTCTTGGTAGGTTTGATCAGCATTTTCACAGATGTTGTAGCACAAGAAAAGAATTATGTATTTTCTACCGGTAACCCTAAGTATATACCGGCAATAATTGGAGCTGCCAATACGCTGGCAGAAGACAAAAAAGAAAAATTGGGTAAAATAGAAATCGTACTTTACGGAAAAGCCGTACAAGACTTAGACAAAAGCTATACCACAAAACCATGGCTAAATAAAGTAGCCAATAAAGCTATAGAATTTAGGGTTTGCGCAATTGCTTTGGAAAAGTTTGAGGTACAACAACAAATTCCTAAACAGTTTGAAGTAGTTGCAGATGCATTTGTTTATTTAATAGAATTAAAGGAAAAAGGCTATTATGCTTTAGATTTATAGTGTTGGTTTTTTGGTTCAATGCAAAGTTTGGATGTCTCTTACATTTTCTTTGAATTATAGAAGTATATATTTAATTGCAGTTTAAAGTCATTAAAAATGTCAGTTTGAGCGCAGTCGAAAACTCTTTATCGTTAGATAGCGGACTTCGACTGCGTCAGTCTGACATAAGGAACAAATATTCACTTAAAGTTAAGTACCAAACTACTGACCTCTATCAAATTATATTTGAAAAAAGTTCCTTTAAAAAACTTCACGCCAAACAATATAGACTCCCATTACCAAAACCAGCCAGCCAAAAGCTTTCTTTAGTTTTTTTCCGTTAATAAATCTATTAAGATAAATACCCAAATAAATACCTGCTATTGCTATGGCAGAAAAGCTAAGTAAGAAGATCCAATCTATTTCAAAAATGGTTACATCGCCAAGAAAACCTAAAAGTGAATTTATAGCGATGATGAACAAAGAGGTAGCCGCAGCTTTTTTCATTGGTAAATTTGCCAATAAAACCAAAATAGGTACAATTATAAAACCGCCGCCGGCACCAACCAAGCCGGTAATTAATCCGGTAAAAGCTCCTAAAACTAAAAGTAAGTATAATTGGTTACAGAAGATTCTTTTTCTGCTTTCTGTTTTGGTTTAGTTTCTTTTTTGGTTTTTATCATATTCACCGAAGCGATTAACATTAAAATCGCAAAAAATACCATGATTGCCATATCTTTATGCAAGGTAAACTTGCCAAGTTGCGCAATTGTTTCGGGAATGGCAGGAATAAGAAATTTGCGCGTTAAAAAGACAGCACTTACAGCAGGAATGGCAAAAAGTAAAGCAGCTTTATAATTTACCATACCGTTTCTAAGGTTTTTAAAGGTGTCAAATAAGAAGATAAACCAACTACAAAAAGCGAATAACCTGTGGCTACAACCGGTTCTATACTAAGAACATAAACAAAAATTGGCACGGTTAAGATAGAGCCACCACCGGTGAGCCCTAACACTACGCCAATTAGCAATGCGCCTAAATAACCAAGAATTTCTATTAACATATTTTTTGTTTAGCTTCAGTAACCTAAAAATGATTTTTGGAAATATTGATTTCTTTAGAGTAGTTCTATACTGTTTCGTTGCAATTTTAAAAAACCACTATTTTCTAATTTTTTAAGTAATCTAGAAATTACAACTCTAGAAGAATTTAAATCGTTAGCAATTTCTTGGTGCGTACTATTTATGGTAGAATTTTGATTTATCTTGCGTTTGTTCTCCAAATATTTTAAAAGTCTGTCGTCTAGTTTAGAAAAGGCAATAGAGTCTATTGCTTGCAAAACTTCCATTAATCTGCCGTGATAACTTTCAAACACAAAATTTCTCCAGCTTTTATATTTAGAAGACCACTTTTCCATTTTTTGTACCGGTATCATTAAAATAGTCGAATTGGTTTCGGCTACAGCCTCTATTTCGCTTTGGTGATGCCCCATACAACACGTAAGCGTCATTGCGCAGGTTTCTCCTTTTTCCAAAAAATACAAAAGCAATTCGTACCCATTTTCATCTTTTCTAGAAATTTTTATAGCTCCTTCTAACAGCAAAGGCATAGAACGTATATAATCTCCGGCTTTGATTAAAACATCGCCTGTTTTTACTTCTTTTTTTACTGCTACGTCTTCAATTTCTTTGATTAATTCTGGTTGAAAAATTAACGAATAAGGCTCCGAAAGTGCTTGTTTCATCTTGTAGTAAATTTACAATTACGCACCTCTAATATCGTATTTTTTCTCTAATAAATAAACTCTTTCGCATTTAATCCTTCCATAAAGCCAACTAGGCACAAAAGTTAAAATTACCGATAAAACCTAAAAATATTAACATTTTGTTACGATAAGGTTTCTTTCTAATTATATTTGGGCATCAAAAAAATAAATTTTATGAAAAAACTATTCCCTTTAGTTACTTTTTTGCTGTGTTTCGCTGCAATGGCGCAACATAACAAACCAATTGCACAAGAAGTTTTACGTTTAGGACAAGATAAAAAATCTTTTGAAGCTTTTCCTGTTTTAGAAATTAATAATCAGGTAGATGCTAACATTTACCGCAATACGGCAATAGATGCCAATGTATTAAAACTAAACAAACGCGCTTTAGCAAGCTTGCTTTACAAAAAGCCGCGAACTATAACTATTAGCGTACCTTACGAAAATACTAATGTAGAAGTAAAATTATACAAAACAGAAATTTTAACCGATGATTTTGCGGCTAAAAATCAGGCAGAAGAAACTATAAACTATGCTCCGGGTATTTATTATCGTGGTATAGTTGCAAATGAAACCAACACGCTTGCAGCATTTAGTTTCTTTGAAAATAATCTTTACGGAATAATTTCTACCCCAAGAAACGGTAACTTGGTAGTAGCAAAAGCTAAAAACTCTACAGATTTTTTAAGCTACACAGAAGCAAATCTTACGGGAGAAAATCCGTTTAATTGTGGTGTAGATGCTATGCCGGAAAATCAAGATATTACTTTAGAAAACTCGCTTACAGCAGCAAAACAAAGCAACAACCAAGATAATTGTGTTCGTGTGTATTACGAGGTTGCTTACGCTCCATTTTTAAACAACAACGCAGACGAAACTACAACTTTAAACTGGTTAACCGCAGTACATAATAATATTGCTACTTTATATGAAAACGATAATGTAAATACCGCTCTAAGCGAAGTTTTGGTATGGACAGAAGACGATCCGTACGATTTTAATTTCAGTGAAAACTTAAATTTCTTTAGCAACTACAGAACAGGTTTTAATGGCGATTTAGGGCATTTGGTAAACTCTCCTTCTACCACTAGTGTTGCTTATTTAAATAGTTTATGTGGTGCTTACCGTTATGCATATTCGGGCATTAGCCAATATTATCAAAATGTACCAACTTACTCTTGGACAATTATGGCTATGACGCACGAGATGGGCCACGCTTTAGGCTCGCCGCACACGCACGCTTGCGCTTGGAATGGCGACAATACTGCAATAGATGGTTGCGGACCACTATCTGGAAATGACGAAGGTTGCGATGCTCCGCTTCCTACAAACGGCGGTACAATTATGAGTTATTGCCATTTGGTAAGTAGCGTTGGTATAGATTTTAATAATGGTTTTGGCACACAGCCGGCTACACGTATTCAAAATACAATTAACGGTAAAACGTGTTTAGGAACAGATTGTGTTAACTCTTGTGTTGCTTCTATAGAAAGTATAAATGTTTCTAATATTGGCACTACCACAGCAGAGTTTAATATAGTAGATAATATTTCTACCAATTGGGAGTATAGAGTAAGACCTTTTAATAGCTTTATAGGTAACTGGATTAATACTTCTAGCACAAGCGTTAGTTTAGACCAACTGGCACCAAATAGCTATTATGTTATAGAAGCTTCTAACATTTGCAGCACCGGAAGTTTTCAAGGCAGTAGTATACAAAAAGTGTTCTTAACAGACGGCGATTATTGCGGAGACGATATTTTTGTAGATACCGGCGGAAGCAATAATGTATATGGTAATAACCAAGAGTTTAGTAAAACATTTTATCCGGATAATACTAACGAAGAAGTAAGTTTAGAATTTACAGCCTTAGACTTAGAAAATGGCTACGATTTCTTATACGTTTATGATGGTGAAGATACAAATGCACCACTATTTACCAATGGTGAGTTGACCGGAAATACGTTACCAGATACCTTTATTGCCAGCAATCCTGCAGGAGCAATAACAGTTAAATTTGTATCAGATCCTTACGTAAACGGTCAAGGTTGGGAAGCAACAATTACTTGCAATAATTTATCTACAGATGCAGTAAATGCTTTACGGAATTTAAAAGCTTATCCTAACCCAACTACGGGTAGAATAAATATAGAAAGCCCAACTACAATCAAAGCTATTGCAATGTATGATTTGTTAGGCCGTAAGGTAAAAAGCATTCAAACTTTAGAAAAAACAACTTCGCAAAATATTGATTTAAGCGCGCTTTCTGCCGGCGGCTATTTCTTACAAGTTACAGCAGAAAACGGAGCAACCAAAACGCTTAAAGTGATAAAAGAATAATCTTCTTTTATTAACCAACTAAAACCAACCAAAAACGGAGCTAACCAAAAAAATTAGCTCCGTTTTTTATCTTCCTATAAAAACTACAGAACGTTTTTCTTTTGTTCTAAACCAAATTAAAAAACCAAGCGAAAGTCCAAGCGAAACCAAAAAAGTAAGTGCCAACGGCACCAAGCTTATATTGGTAAATTCGCTTATTAAATAAGAAGTTATTGCTCCAAAAAGCATTTTCATACTACCAATTAAAGCAGAAGCGCGACCTGCTCTCCGGGTAAATGGGTATAACGATAAAGCAGTGGTATTGGGATTTTGAAAACCCAACAAAAACAGCATTCCAAATAATAAAATAATAGTAATATAAAAATTACCACTCCATAGGCTATTCAGTAAAAACAAAACAGCCAAACCTACCAAAATATATGCAATACTATAGGTTGTTCTAAAAGTAGAATAGTGTTTTAAAACAAAGCGGTTTAACTGGCTACCAATAATAAGTCCAGCAGCATTCATACCAAAAAGCCAACCAAACTCGGTTTCCGATAAATCGTAAATATCCATAAATATTATTGGGGCGCTGGATATATAGCCAAACATAGCGCCAACGGTTAAACTACCGGCAAAAGAAAAGAAAAGAAAGATTTTATTTTTTAAAATTCCTATGTAGTTTTTTACCACTTTTGGAGTACGCAGGTTTACAGATTTATCTGGAATTATACTTTCTGGCAGAAAATTAATTACGCTAATAAACATAAGCGTAGCTAAGCCTGCCAAGCTAATAAAAATTACTTGCCAACTAAAATAAGTAACCAATAAGCTACCAACAGTTGGTGCAATTATTGGTGCGCCTCCCATAATTAACATTAAAAAAGACAAAGCGCGAGAAACTTCTTCTGGCGGAAAAACATCGCGCACCACTGCTTTAGAAGCTACCATTCCTGCAGATGCGCCAATTGCTTGAAAAAACCTAGCCGCTACCAACCACCATAAATTAGGAGAATAAAAGCACGCGATAGAAGCTATAATATACAATACAATTCCTATTAAAAGCGGTGTTTTTCTGCCAAATTTATCCATTACGGGACCATAAAGTAGTTGCCCCAAGGCTATCCCAATAAAATAAGAAGTTAAAGAGAAACCAACATCAGATTTAGAGATAGAGAAGTCTTGGGCAATACTTTCAAAAGCCGGCAAGTACATATCTATAGAAAAAGGACCCAAGGCAATCAGGGTTCCCAACACCAACAAAATACCAATTTCGCGTTTTTTATTACGCTCTTTAAATTTATGCATTTTGCAAATTTCGTATAAATTAAGCGTATCGCTCAGCCCCTATTTAGCTTTAACAAATAATTAATTTCCCATTGCTTTCCAGGTTGCTTTACGGAAGCAGCTAAAGCCATTTTTATGCAAAATTTAATCGCCGCAATAAAGAGTTTTATGTATAAACCAAGGAAAATTAGAAGCTAAAAAACAATTGGTATTATTTTTTAAGAACAGAAAAACTTAAGTATATTTGCCGAACAATTTCGGGATATAGCCCTTCGACATTTCGTCTGCGCTCAATGCAGGCATGCTCCTAGGGTCGCAGCTCAGGATAAACTGCACTACAATAAGTGTAGTCTTTTTTAAAATAATTGGTTTAAAAATCAAGAGTTTCGGTTTTTAAATTATTTTCGGGATGTAGCCCTTCGACTAGCTCCTAGGGTCGCAGCTCAGGATAAACTGCACTACACCAAGTGTTGGTTTTGTCAAGATTAATTAGTTTAAAATTAAACTTTTTTATTATAAATATAATTTCGGGATGTAGCGCAGTCCGGTAGCGTACACGCCTGGGGGGCGTGGGGTCGCAGGTTCAAATCCTGTCATCCCGACAACTACGGTGTCAATAAACACCAAGTTACAGCTAATCTTATGAAAATCAATGGTTTCCATTTTTATTGAAATCATAAGATTGGCTTTAATATCAGATGAAAGGTTACCTATTCGGTTACCTAAATTGTTACCAGATTTTTCACTATCTTGGTAATTCAATAGACTTGACTTTCGCAACGATTTGACTTTCGTAAACAAATCAATTATTCACGTAAAGCGATAGTTTATGCAGACTTCAAAAACTTTTACCATTCATTTTTGGCTGAGCAAAGCCAAAGCAAAAAATGATTTTGCACCCATTTACGCCCGTATCACGGTCGATGGGAAACGTGCCGAAATCAGTTTAAAACGATCTACATCGGTTACCTATTGGGATACCCGTTCCAAGAGGTCAACTCTTAGGACTTCCGACGGAAAGGCACTCAATATTTACCTTGACCAAGTCTATTCCGATTTGTTGACTTGCCACAAACAGCTTTTGGGCGAATCCAAGTATGTTACTGCCCAGGCCATCAAAGCCCGGTATCTTGGAGAAGATGAACAGCACAAAACGCTGCTTCAACTGGTTTCCTATCACAACAAGAATATGGTTTCGGTACTCAAGCCCGGTACTTTGAAAAATTATTTCACTACGGAACGCTATATTAAACGGTATTTAAAGAACAAGTTGAAAACCAATGACGTTTTCCTGAAACAACTATCCTATAAATTCATCATCGACTTTGAACAGTTCCTACGTAACGGAAAATCCATAAACCGTTCAAAGCCCCTTAAGAACAATGGGGTTATGAAACATCTGGAAAGGTTGAAAAAGATGATGAATCTTGCCCTTAAGTTGGAATGGATCGAGAAAGACCCGTTTGTAAGGTTCTCGCTAAAGTTCACAAAACATCAACGGGCATTTTTATCCCAATCGGAACTTGAAGTTTTGGAATCCGGTCAGCTTTCAAAAGAAATGCACCAGAAAACAAGGGACGTTTTCGTTTTTGCCTGTTATACTGGTCTCTCCTATATCGACGTGAAGTTGCTTTGCAACGAGCATATTGTACGAGGCATCGATGGGAATTACTGGATATTTACAAAAAGAGAGAAAAACGATGAAGTAGTAAAAATCCCGCTTTTGGACAAAGCACTTACTATCCTGAAAAATTATGACCAAGAACTTAAAAGCAAGCAAGAAAGACTACTGCCGGTATTTTCCAATCAGAAAATCAATAAATATTTGAAGGAAGTAGCTGCTATCCTAAAAATCAATAAAAAGCTCACCTTCCACGCGGCAAGGCATACATTTGCAACTACCGTTACCCTTTCCAATGGCGTGCCCATCGAGACCGTTTCAAAATTACTTGGTCATACGAAGCTTTCCACAACGCAAATCTACGCTAGGGTCATCGAACAAAAAGTGTCATCGGATATGCGTTCGTTGCGCAGTAAATTAAACACCGCCGATAAGGACGAAACAAGGATGCATTATCAATAATTAGGTATGGGAAACACCTTTAGGTTCTAAACCAGTCGGCACTCTTATTTTTTCTGGTCTAATCCCTTGCTGATTTTGGTTTTTTATTGAGCCATAATTTTCTGTGTTAAGTCATTTTATATCCTTAAAATAGGAAAGCTTACTACGCAAATGTAAATTTTCGTTTATGGTTTTAAATCTAAATAAAAATATAAGTGGTAAAGTTTGCTTATAATCAATGGTAAACTCGTAAAATACCATTGATAAAAGTGAATGCCTATTTGTAATTATCAAGATAATTTTGAAGAAAAGAATTGATTTTCCGTAATATTAATATCTTTAACAAAATTTTTTATTTATGACTATAAAATATGCTTCCCTTAACCATATAAATCATAGAGACTCTTCAATAAGAGATATTAACATTACACATAGCGACTCCTTAAAGGAATATACAGACAAACTATTTAAGGAAATAACGGATAGCCCCAGAAAAAGACAGTATATATTTTCTAGTTCAAAATCAGAGGTAAGAAATGTTTTAGATGATATCGTTACAGATAACAACCGGAAAAAATCAATTAATTTGGCTGCCCAGCGCCTCTTAAATAAAGAAAAAGATGCCCAACAACAGCTTGACAATAAGAAATTAAAAGTAGATATTTTAAAGGGCAGTTTGTTCCAAGCATATATTGAAATAGATGGAAAGGAAAATATTATTATTTGTAAGGCCGATCATAATGAATTTCTTGATGAAAACTCTCTTACGATTCGTAGTGGATTGCCTTGGGATAAAAAGATTTTTAAAGCAGCGTTGATACATTTGAAAGATGGAATTGTTGCAGATGAAGTCGATGTCTTGGATGCTAACTTATCTAAATATTGGTGGAGAGAATTTTTAGAGCTTGAAGCTAAACATACAGATGCTTTTAATACAGAAAAATCTATGGATTTTTTTGACACCCGTGTTTTTAGCGGAATTAAGAAGAAACATCCAGCTGATTATCGTATTCTCAGAAACAGCTTCGTTGGCTACTATCGCAGGAAGGATATATTTGAAATAGAAGATTTTATAGAAACTCTTTTCTCAAATTATGAACCTGAGGATGAAAATTTAAAAATTGATCCCTTGGTTGCTAAAATTAGATCTTTACCATCCAGTTTAGGTTTTGATAAAGCATTTGATATTTCAAAAAAACACATTAAAAAAAGAATGTCCACTAGGGTCAAAGTATCTGATGCAATTGATCTGTACTTAAAAACAGACGTTCCTCATTTCAGAAAAACATTACGCTCGGGTAAAACTAGCAGTGGACAAATGTATTTACAGATTTTAACAGAAAATGAAGATGTTTATAAAGAGTTTTTGAGAAATGAAAATGAATAACATTTCAGAAATAGTAGGTTTTATTTTTTCCAATGGAGACAATCTTGTTTGTGATGATCGCTATGAAAAGACTATCATTTCAGGAATTGTCAAGAAAAAAACATCATTAAGAAATGAAGGAAAATTAAATAACTTTTTTAATGATATTTCTGATGAATGGAGCTTGACAATTACGCTAAATGAGGATGAAAATTTATTGACCTGTTCGAATTCTATAGATCATAGTTTTGTTAGTGAGTATAATGGGCTTCAACTTCTTCCAGATGATAAATTATCAATAAAATTAGAAATTTACAAAAATACAAGGAAGGCTAATAGAAATGTATATTGCGAAAAAGCTTTTAACGAGTGGGTTCAATCTAGATCGGCCATTGAACTGTTAAAGACAACTTCTAGTGATATAAAAAGGAATGGTTTTGTCAATTTCAATATAATTGAAAACAAACAAGCTTATTTGTATTCAAAGCGTATTAGAGTAAATGATTCAACCTCTGTAAACAAAAATTTAAAAGCATATCCTGAATATTCGAACTTTGATCAAAATAACGAATATCCATACATAGGGAGTGATTTTAGAGTTTCAGAGAAAAAAGTGAGTTGTCCTTTTTTACAGTCCCGTCTTACGAATTTAAGTAATCTATTTTCAATTACGAGCCTATTTGATGTTACCTATTTGCAGGGGGAGAATTTATTCTACCAGTTAAAAGGTTATAAATTTTTTCAAGGAAAGATACCTGCGAAGGATCTAACAGAGAAATACGACATATATTCAAAAATTAACAATTGGATTTTTGACGACAGTGCCAATATTGCTGATAAACTAGGCATATCGAAAAACATTATATCCCTTCATATCACGGAAAACAACATACTTTTAAATGATTCAGTATTTAGCTCTATTCTCTCTGGACACAAAATTTACCTCAAAGAAAATGTTTCTCAATACCTTAAAGTTAGATCCAAAATAAATGATGAATTAGCCGATATTTTAAAAGAAATAAGGAGTAGCCTTCAAGAATTGAGAACAAATTACCAAAAAAGTAATTTTCTTTACATATCCTTTTTTATGTCTGTTTACGTACTTAGAACCTTAATTAAGAAGGATTTTGAACAGATTTTTACCAAAGATACTACCGTGCTTTTCTTCGCTTTTATAGGAATATCCGTAATATATCTTATTTACACAATTTGGTCGGTTATCACAATGAGAGATAGGATAAAAAAACACTATCGAAATGTTAAGGTAAAAAATCTGGATATAATGGAAAAATCAGACATAGAGCGAATTTTAAAAAATGATTCTGAATTCGATGATGAAATATCATATTTCAATACAAGAATAAGCGTCTATGTAATCCTATGGATTTTAACTATGGTTGTCCTTACGTTTGCTGTACTCTATTTATCCGAAGCTATCTAATTTCTATTAATTGAGACACTAATTACACTCAGCCCATTCCCCTGCATTCCGCAAAAAAAGCTGCATTCCGGGAAAAGCGCTTCATTAAAAAGGTCTTGGTCACAACTCCAAAGCTTCCGATTTCCATTCCACTTGACCGCTAATTCCCAAGAAATGTCGGGAGGCGGCCAAACTCCATTCCCATCTACAGCTTTGAAGTCAAGTCCGCTTTAAATACTATTTCAAAAGGATAATCCGTTTTCATAGATCGGTCAGCACATTGCCTTACATTCCGCGAAAAGCTCCATTCTGGGCAAGGAGCTTCCTTACAAAGGTCTTGGACCTATCCAGTTTTGAATCCTTCATTACGCTTACCTGAACCGCTTCGCCGGCTCGGGACGCTCCATTTCTTCACAAAACGGGATACGTCCGCTTTTTCATCGGAAAGGCATCGCTTCGGTTTTCTTTACGGAATTTTCGGCGCGGTCTTCTTGAGCCCTTACTCGAAAATGCCTAAAAACCGAACCGTTGACTTGCACATTTTAAGGGGTTTATAATGGAGAGAGCCTTTATTGTTTTTCGGGACAACGAAAAACAGGCAGGACCCAACCAATTCTAAATGAAACCCTGCCGCTTATTTCGCTTAACTGCCGGTACGCTCAAACGCGACCGGGTTTCAAAGAATTGCTAAAGCCCTAATGGAACTTGTCAAGGCTATACAGAGTTTTAGTGAAAAATAAGGTTTCTACTTCCTTGAAATCCGCTGAAAAGGCGGATTTACTACGTTGCAGACACTCCCGATTTTACCCGAAAAGTCTTGACAAAACCCACTCTATCCATTGTGCGGTGCACAGAAGAAAAGAACAAACACCCCTTAAAATTTAATCTGTTTTAAATCAATAGGGGAATTATAAATCAGTCTGTAACAAAGCAGACACAAAACTTTTTATTATGAGTACTATTAAAAATCACGTACAGTTAATTGGAAACGTTGGACAAGAGCCAACCATTACGAACCTTGAAAGCGGCAAGAAAGTAGCTCGTTTTTCAATCGCCACAAATGAGTATTACAAAAATGCCAAAGGCGAAAAACAGACAGATACGAATTGGCATACAATCGTAGCCTGGGGCAAGACTGCCGAAATAGTAGAAAACTATGTGGGCAAGGGTAAAGAAGTTGGCATATCGGGAAAACTAAAGACCCGAAGCTACACAACCGAAGCGAATGAGCAACGTTATGTTACCGAAGTGGTAGCCGATGAGATCTTATTGCTTGGAAGCAAAAGCGACAAGTAATCTTTAAAATTAAAGAGGGCGTTCCTCTCGAAAGTTGCGCCCTCTTTTTCATTATTAATCCTATAAATAGAAATCACAATGAAATCGAAGATTCACGATTTCCCATTAAAAAATAGAAACGATGAGTAAAGCACGAGTTAACGAAATTAAACAGCGGTTGCAATATTTTACAGGAACAGAAATGTTCTATTCGCTACCACTTTTGAAAACAAGATTTACGGATGGACTGAAATATTTATCAGAAGTTGCAGAATGTTTTTGGCTTATTACCGATACTTCGGTAATTGCAAAAAGTCTGATGAACCGAAGCGAATTTATCACAATCGATTTTAAAAGATTGCCCGAAGATAAACAAGATTTTACAGGCTATGAAGCGGAAATTATTTATACCGATGGGAATGATAATATTTTAGAAAAACACGGTTATAGGGCAACCGATTTTCCGCTCGATGAACTGCGGTTGTTTTTTGTAAACGATACGCTGATGTTACCAAGCGAATACTAAAATTGAGAAGCTATGATTTATCTAAATTTTACCGATTTGAACGAGGAAACACAAGAGCGATTAATTGCCGATTCCAAGGAAGATGTAAAGGAAAAATATGGCAAGGCTATAATGGATTATGCAACAAAGCATAACACTAATTTGGACAAGATGCTCGACGAAGAAGTGTTGCGGAATTTATATTCTTATACCTATGTGTTTAACATATAAATTTCAGAACCAAAATGAAAAGACACCTCTAAATTTTAGGGGTGTTTTTTGTATGCAATTATTCTTATATCAAGAAAAAGATGTATCTTTATTTCGCTGAAACTCAGCAATCAATTTTAAGTATAGGTTATCCATTTTTCGACTTTCGCCGATAACCGTACACATCTAAAAATAACATATCGGAAAATTATTTTCCTAAAATGGCAATCGGTTTTTTCAACCGGATTGTATGGATTTTTGTCACGCTTGCGCGTGACGAAAAGGAATAGCAAGAGGGTAACACGCTGCGCGATGTTTCAGATTCCTTTTCGTTTTCAAATAGCTGATTACCAGCAATTTGTATATATTTTAAAATCTTGACAATCAACGATTTGCGACAAACGGGCTGAAAGCGCCCATTTTTAGGGAAGATTTTGCGACAAATCGGCGAAATATGGACTCATTTATTGGAATTAGATTTAAAAAGGAAACTGCAAAGCGTTTCCAGACTTTCTCACGCACTTACTTCAAATCGCACACCGAGGCAATGGCAGCAATGCTCGATTTTTTCTTCTATAACGAAATTTCGCCAAAGGAAAAATTAGGACCGACAGGGCGAACCATTGAAGCGAAACTGCTCAAGAGAATCAATGCGGTCATTGCCATAATACGAGATGTGGAAAAGACGCAAACCAAACCTACGGTGGCAATGATTCAATCTTTATTTGAAGCAGAAGAACCAGAAAAAAAACCACTCATTTTAGAGAAAAAAGTGACTGAGGAAAAGAAAAAAGTTCGTTTCCAAGAGAAGCGAAATTTGAAGAACGAACTATAAATTTTTAAGTTATGTACATT
This sequence comes from uncultured Mesonia sp., assembly GCA_947494545.1. Classification (GTDB taxonomy): domain Bacteria; phylum Bacteroidota; class Bacteroidia; order Flavobacteriales; family Flavobacteriaceae; genus Mesonia. Next base: position 202,810 of record CANLVH010000003.1, read on the forward strand.
ACAATCACACCGCAAAAATTGGATGCAAATTACAGTCAGAGTTCAGCCGATTTTGTGGGCTATTTAGAGAAGGAAAATGAGGGATTAAAAGAAGCTGATATGGAACATTTTTTTAATCAATATGGCGATGAGATTTCTGCTGAAGAAGTCATCAAAGAGATTGATGGCAACACCGCAAAATTGAAAAAGAAAGAACCTAAATTTTACTCGATTACAGTCAGTCCATCTAAGTATGAATTGAAGAAATTGCAGAACAGCAGTCAAGATTTAAAAACCTACACTCGAGAGATAATGAAGGATTATGTTGCATCCTTCAATCGTGAAATAAACGGACGGTCCATAACAATTGATGATATAAAATATTACGCTAAAATTGAGCATCAACGCACTTTTAAGGGAACAGATTTTCAGATAAAAGAGAACCAACCTTATGCTACAAAAATATTGCAGCTTAAAACCGAAATCAGAAATATTCAGGAAGGACGAGCTGAAGGGAATATCAAAAAAATGAGAAAAGAAATTGCCAAATTGGAACGCCAAGCACCACATCAATCCCGAGGCGTCGAGAGAAAACGAATTGTTCAAGGAATGCCAAAATCTGGAAACCAAAGTCATATCCATATAATTGTGAGCAGAAAAGACGCTTCCAATACATTTAGTCTTTCCCCAGGAAGTAAGCACAAAGCTTCGGAAGTTGAAATGCACGGAAAGAAAGTAAAACGTGGTTTTGACAGAGATACTTTTTTCGCGAAAACGGAAAAAACCTTTGATAAGACATTTGGCTACAAGCGCAATTATGCTGAAACCTATAAGGCTCGAAAAACCTTTGTAAAAAACCCGAACCTATATTTTTCGACATTGATGAAATTACCAGCAAACGAAAAAGCATTAGCGTTTAAAATGATTACCAAAACGGGATTACCCATTGTACCTACCATTCCAGTTAGCCAAGCTCAAATCGCACTTCGGGTTTTCAAGAGATTAAGACGTGGTGCAGAAATGGCCATAAAATCAAGTTCCATCGGAATCTAATGACTATGCAGATAGATAATCTAATAACGATACTTTCAATTATTGGTTTGGCCAGTATCGCTTTCTATGCATTATTTTGGGTAAGTAGATATGCGTTTCTTTTGAATATCATTCTGCTTTCAACGCTAGTATTCTATTTGTCCGACAGAAATGAATTAGTATCGTTGATGCTTTATCTGGTCTGTCCGCTAATGTTAATTAATATAGGATTATATGTTTTTCTGCACAAAACTAAGAACACACAAAATGGTGATAGTAGATATCAGGTCAATTTTACCACGACTAAGGGAGGTTTCAAATTGGATAACATTAAACGTGGTGCATCCGTCATCGGTTCTGCCGGAAGTGGCAAGACCGAAAGCGTGGTTTATGGATTCCTGAAGCATTTCCGGAAAGAGAACTTTTGCGGAATTATTCATGATTACAAAGATTTTGAATTGACTGAAATGGCATACCCACTTTTTAAGGATAGCGATGTCCCATTTAAGGTCATTTCCTTTGATAAAATCATTAATAGGGTAAATCCTATAGCGCCACGCTATTTAGAGAACGAGGAAAGCGTAAATGAGGTGTCAAGGGTACTAATTGAAAATCTTTTAGAGCAAAGAGAAAGTGGAACAACCGGAACTACAAAATTCTTTAACGATGCCGCTGAAGGTTTGATTGGTGGGTTGATTTGGAAACTGAAAACCGACTATCCCAACTACTGTACGCTTCCACATTTGATAACGATTTATCAAATGCTCGATACGGATAGCCTTATCCAGTTTTTGGAAACAAATAGCACATCGAGAGCGATGGCAGATGCTTTTATTAGCGGTAAGGATTCCGACAGGCAAACTGCTGGTGTAAAAAGCACCTTGGCCAATGCGCTAAAGCGAATAAGTACCCAACGGATTTTTATGACTTTATCGGCAGATGAAGTTCCTCTGAATATTAATAATTCAGAAAATCCTGCGGTAATTTCAATCGTGAACAATCCAAAATTTGAAACTTCTTATTCGCCAGTTATTGCTACCATTATCCACACAATAACCAAACAAATGAGCGTTCGAAACTCAAAGCCTTCATTTTTGCTGATGGAAGAAGCACCGACTATTCGGCTTCTAAATATGCATCGTATTCCTGCTACTTTAAGAAGCTATGATATTGCGACTATTTATGTAATGCAGGACAAAATCCAAAACGATATGATGTATGGCGATAAGGCAAGCAAAGCGATATTGAGCAATCTTTCCTACCAGTTTTTCGGCAAGGTAAATGATCCGGACACCGCTAAATACTACGAACGCTTTTTTGAAATTATTAAAGGTCCAACTAAAAGCGTGAGCCGTGGGCATAATCTGGATTTTGATACGCGAATAACCACTGGGGAAAAGGAAATACCTAAAATACGGGCGGATGTTTTCTTTCGTTTAAAACAGGGCGAGTTTATTACGTATGCGGATGGAAAGGATAAGAAAGTGCAGTTTAAGTTGGCTAATATTCAAAGGGAATTATTACAAGGATCTAGCCAGTTTACTCAGGCTGATTTAGCGGCTAATTTTGAGCGGGTTTATGAGGAGACGAAGTCGATATTTGAAAATTAGGATATATTAAAATTTTCATTAATTTCCTTTTCAATAATTTTATATTTATCTTTTACATCCTCACCCATATAAAAATTTAACAGATCATTTTTATCCAAAGTTCCATCTTCTAAAAATTTATTCAGATAATGTTGGTTGAAATCTAATAACAACATAGATTTCTTAATTTGTTTTAAAATTGTTTTATTATTCTCAATATTATTCTCAACTAGATTTTTAACTATGGATATTTCATTTATATCCTTGATGATTCGGTTTACCAGAATAGCTAAAATATTTTTATCGACCTTAATATCCTTGGCATTTAAGGCTATATCCCTTGCCAACACATAAGCTATTGCTAAATTAGAATAATCTCCTTTTTGGGAATCTATAATGGCGATAAAACCAATAGAGGGAATATAGCCTACATTTTCAAATGCTTTAAGAATTGAATTATCCACAAGAGAGATATCAAATACAATAAGACTAACTTTTGAATCTCTATTTGCTTGAGCCTCTATTAATTGACTCCAGGCTGTGTCAGTCCTACGGGTAAAAATATCTTTTGAATCTATATCTCCAAATTTGATACTCTTATCGAACTTGCACTCAATAACAATCTTCAAGTCTTTTTTTCCTTCTATTTCGCAAACTATATCACCAGTTTTATTTCGATCGAGTTCACCCTGCTTATTTCCAGTTAAGTAAGCTTTGTCTTTTAAACGCTTATCCTTAAAGTACTGATTTAGAAATTCTGCGACTTCATCTTCGGCCAAGTTTCCTTTTATTGCAGATTTGTAGAAGAGTTCCTTTTTCATTTCAAAAATCATCTTCAAACTTTCCAGTTCAGTGCCCAGTTCATTTGATGTTTTCGATAAAAATGCAGATAATCGATCTTCCATAAGTGCCAAGACACCAATATAAATAGCTTTTAATAATTTTTCATCACGATCGGACGCGGGAAGATTATCAAAGTAATTAAAGACTATTTGATTCTCAATTTCAAACTCCTTTACTTCAACTCGTTTCAGTTGTTGATTTAGTTTAATCATACTATTCTACTCTCTCATAAGGATATACATTTTTAAAATTCCGATGAAGGTAAGAACCTTGAGATGGAGCATAACGAAAATTTTCAAATTCTTGGGGTGCCACACCTTTATATTTATATAGTGTGTTATTTAAAAATCGCACATATACATCTTGATTGACTTCATCATATCCAATACTATCAATATTGGATGAACTAACCGGGATCATTTCTGGCATACTCATAATTTATAATTTTGATTTCGCCAAGATTTTAAGAGTTGTGAGTACTCTTCATTGGCATTATTAATTTCTTCTAACCACTTTTCTGATGCTTTTGGATCAGAGCTTTTAGGTGCATTCGCTATTTTATAAAATTTAACTCTTGAAGGTATTTTAACAGCCTCTCCTGAAATTAGTGCTTCACCTGTTCTCAAACTAGGGAGTAAATCTACCATACTCTGTAATTCATCTTGAACCGCAGATCTTATATTTCCCCTATCTTTAGAATTATTCATTCTTAAAGCAATTAAAGTTCCGCACTGGCTTAACACAGTTTCATCCAATTCTGAAGGTCTTTGGGTTACCAACAGTAGTCCAACTCCATATTTTCTTCCTTCTTTTGCTATCATTTGTACAGTTCGCGATGAAATAGATTTTTCGCCAGCCTTTAAATAATTATGTGCTTCCTCCAATACAATTAATAGAGGTTGATTTTTACCGCCTACTTTTGTGTTTACACCCCAAAAAAGACCGTCATAAATGATTTTTAATAATGCTCCAGATATTGAGGACATAATATCACTTGGAATACCCGATAGGTCGAGGATGGTTATTGGTAAATCATCCCCTAACCATTTCAAAAAAAGTGTGTCCAGGTCTTTTTTAATTTTACCATTACTATCCGGTGTCCAATCAATTGGATTAAAAAGAAAGCTATAACTGCTGTCATAAAGTTTGTTTCTTACAGAATCCAAAAAACTTAGTAAACCCTTAGCACGGTTATTTAAAAAGGGGGCACTATTACCAACTCCTGCCACGGGATATTCATTAGATATCATTTCTTCTATACTACCTTCTTTAATCAACTCAGTAGGAGTAATTCTGTCTTGGTTCAAAGTGCGTCTTTCAAAATCATCGAGTTCAAACCAAATTCTTTTTATACTAAATGGGATTGGGGAGTCTGCGGTTATTGACTCAATTCCAACTTCAATATCATTTTCTTCGGCACTTTTTATTTTAGCTTCAACAATTTTTTCACGGATATATTCTCTATTTGAGTCTGAGAGACTGCCAGAAAAAACTTTCATAAGTTCATTAAAAGGTAAAGCCCAAAATGGGATTACCAATTTATTGTCTGTTTTTTTAGCATTTATTTCAAGTACATTAGAATGATGCGATAAAGCATCATTGTATTCACCGTGAGGATCAATAATCAAAATTCGAGAACTCGAAAAGTTTCTGTTTGCAATAGCCTTCATTAAAACTGCCACAGAATTTGACTTTCCGCTACCTGTTGAACCTACTATAGCACAATGTCTTGAAATTAGTTTATCAAGGTCAATCTTAGCATCTAAACTTTCCGAAACACTAATATTACCAACCGTAATAGAATTTGACTCTTCATAACCACCATAAATTATATCAAGATCATTAATGGTTACCAAATGAACCTTGTCTCCAGTTGTAGGGAATTGGGTGACACCTCTTTCAAATTTATTACTCTGCTGTTCACCAACTAAAACAATATTTATCCAGCGGGTATTTCTAAACAGATCATAATCTTGAGCTATTGCATCCCTAAGGGATTCTGGAATTGCTCCAGATCCTATTTGCGTAACGATTCCATAGAGATTTGAATAACCTAAAGGAATGCGAACAAATGATCCAATTTGACCGACTTGATAGACCACGCCATCGATAATTGGCATATTTGATTTTATATTGTCAAGTAGTTTTACAGAAATACTGTTTCCACTAATGCTATCAATTTCACCTATTTCTGTAATTCTATTATTTGCCATCAAGTCCTATTTTTTTGATTTGATTGTCGCTGACCATAGAATTCAAGAAGTTAACTAATTTTCCAAAATCAGAAAGTATAAACTCCCCTTTTCCTGTCCAATTTTCATTTCCTTTTCTTTCCTCATTTAACTCCTCAGTAGCGTCCGTATGTGCATCTTCGAAAAAAAATAAATTAAGTTTAATTGTATCATCAATTGTTGGTTCTGATTTCAATTGCCATTCTCCGTATTTACATCCGATGACTGCATTTCTTGAACCGTAGATAGATATCTTTGAATTATCTAAACCTATTTTTACTACATTCGAATTTATGGAAAGAGGCTCGTAATTATCGTATATTAAACCAATTACGTGTGAAGTTGTATTTGTTTTAAGCGCAGAAATAATTCTTGAATTTATGTGTTCATCTCCCCAGGAATAGCCGCAAGTTATAAGGATAGAGTCGTCTAATTTTAAGAATGCTGATAATCTATCCAAAAGCCCTTCGTATGGTTGTTTTTTAGAATCCTTATATTTAAGAGTAGATGGGTAAATTAAAATATCGTCATCATCCGGGCTTACTCTTAAAATTTTTTCAGTATCCTTATCGAAATGCCATCCTAAAGATCCGTGAATTTTCCACAGCTTAGTTTGGTTTGCAAGAAAAGAAAAATCCTCGACAGATTCTGGATTGAAAAAAGGCCTTAGGCTGCCACAAAAACCATCATAATAAGCTATCTCCTTTTTTTCCAGTCCGAGTTCAAATAAGAAATCATAATTAGTTGTAAATAATTCGATCGGAAACTTTCTTTCAGCTTGCCCAATCCAATTTGCAAAATCTGAATGAACCAAATCATTTACAATATCGCTTCCAACGATATTTTTTTCTTTTGTCAAGTGAACACTAACTATTTCTCTAACATTTTTCTTTATTTGAACAATAAGGTCATCGAACTCCTCTTTATTTAGCTTATTTAATATTCCGCTACCTATAAAATTAGATTTCTGTTCTAAATTAGAAAGGATGGTCTCAATATTAAAATTATCAGATCCTAATTCCTCTTTTATTTCACTCAGAGCTGTTCCATATTTCCCCTTCTCTTGTCCGACCTTTGAAACAATGGTTTTAGTCATTATACTTATTGCGGGCACCGTGAGAGTTTTATCGTTTTTCTTTGCTAAGGAACTTCCAGCGCCAAAAAGAAAACCTATTCTCTTTTTATCGGAAATCAATATTTGTTGAATACCCCTTATGTATTCTACTGGGTCGTGAGAAATAATCATTTTATCGAAGGTTAATTTTATGAAAATTCAAAAACTTTAAATTTAACAAAGTTTTTAGAACGAAGGGTTAAAACTAAATTTTATTTTGTGAGTTCTGTTACCGACTATTTCTAGCCCAAGCAAGTTTTATAGTATTTATTTTAGTTTTATGTCTAAAAAGCATATATTGCTCAAATAATTACTAAGGTTATGGTGGCAGAATATATCGATAAATTGCTATCGGTGGAAGAATATTCTTTTTCCCTGAAAGAACTAATGCAACAGACCACAAAGAGCAAAAATGCAATTTGGCTGGAATTGGCACATTTGATTGAAAAGAACAAAGTCATCAATCTCAGAAAAGGCTTCTATCTTATACTTACTCCCAGATATTCCAATTTTGGAAAACTTCCCATAAGTTTGTATATCGATAAACTTTTCGATTATTTAGACCGCAGCTATTATTTGGGTTTTTATAGCGCGGCAAAAGTATATGGTGCAAGCCATCAGCAAGCGCAGCGCGATTATGTAATGACATCTTCACCAAAACTGTTGGATATTAAGAAATCAACCATTGACATCCGTTTTTTGACCACCTCCGCTTGGCCTGAAAAAAATATCCTTTCCAAAAAATCAGATGCCGGTATTTATCATATTTCAAGTCCAGCTTTGACCTTGGCAGACCTGGTGCATTATCAGAATAAATTGGGGGGACTGAACCGAATGCTATCCACTATCGAAGAATTGTTGGAAGAAGTTACAAAAAACGACCTTGAGGATTTATTGAGTTGGTACAGCAATAAGGCAACACTTCAGCGACTGGGATTTTTATTGGATCAAATAAATCCAGAGAATAGTTTATCCAGTTTAATTTTTCAACATTTGGAAAAACAAAAAATACATCCGGTTTTATTGAAGCCCACCAACCAACAAAGACCCGGTTCGGTAGATAATAAATGGAAAGTTGACACCAACCTAAAATTAGAAACTGACCTATGATTTCGAGACCTTATATAGCCCAATGGCGGGAATATGCACCGTGGAAAGAATTTGCACAGGTCGAACAGGATTTGATCATTAGTCGAGCATTGGTAGCAATTTTTGCTGATGATTTTCTCAGGGAAAACCTTGCTTTCCGCGGCGGTACTGCCTTACATAAACTATATCTGAACCCAGCTCCAAGATATTCCGAGGATATTGACCTTGTACAGGTTAAAGAAGGTCCTATCAAACCTATTATAAAGCGTATAGGCGAAGTCATTACTTTTTTTGATGAAGATAGGCGCACACAGGTAAGGGGGCACGGAGCAAAAGCTTTATATCGTTTTAATTCAGAATATGAGAATGAACGTCGCCGGCTCAAGTTGGAAATCAACTGCAAAGAACATTTTAAAGTGCTAGAGTGGAAGAATTTTCCTTTCGAAGTTGATAATCCTTGGTTTTCGGGTAGTGCGGCTATTAGAACGTATGGTCTCAATGAACTTTTAGGCACAAAGTTAAGGGCACTTTATCAGCGAAGTAAAGGAAGGGATCTGTTCGATCTGGATTATTCCAGACAACATACAGATATCGACATTAATGGAATCATCAAATGCTTTAAAGCATATATGGAATTTTCAGTTGGTAAAGTCCCTTTGCAAAAAGAGTTCCTTCAAAATATGGAAGCCAAGGAAAATGATGCAACTTTTGAAGGAGATATGGAAGGTCTATTGCGGCCAGAAGTCAAATACGATCAAAAATCGGCTTTCCGGTGGTTGAAAGAAATGGTTATTTCAAGAATGTGATGGGAGTGATTATTTTAAAAAGGCAATTTATCCTTCGAACCTCTTGCGGTAGCCAACCATTTACTATCACGCTTAACCAATTTAAAAATCCCAGGCTTAGAGTCGTAAGCTGTGGAGTATTTTATCCAAACCACTTCGCCTTCCACCGCTTCCTCCACCACCTTAAAATTAGGTTTAGAGTGTTCATCCTCTGCAAATATTTCTTGTATGCTCGAAAAATTAGCACATCCTGAAGCTGTTGTATATTCCTTTAAGGTTGCTTTGTCCCCCGTGGTAAAAGCTTTCGACTACAAACCTTACAGTCTCTAAGAGGATATCGAATTGTTTCCTCCACAGGAAAAAAACAACATTACTAGCGAGCAAATAGCTATTCTTTTCATAAAACTATTAATTTGGGTTATTAATATATCGATGTGATATTCTCAGTTCAATATTTCGTTCGCCATTTTTTTCATTCAACTCTAAAATTGCCCGCCGATCATTGGACAAAGAGAATTTGGGCATTACATAAACCAAGTTTACCGTTCCGTTTTCTACAAGCTTATCCGGTAAATTATGTTTGTAAATCGGTTCTTGGTATAAGCGTTGTAAAGATTTCTTTTTGCCTTTCTTCCGTGTTTCAATGGAAAGTTTCAAGAAATTCAAATCGTAATCCAAGGTAGATTTATTTTCTATTTGGATAACGAAATAGAGTTCGTCTTTATCAAAAACAATATTCTCGACACTCAAAACAATACCTTCGTTTCGCTTTTTAATACGACCTATACGCTGCTTTCTGTCAAGAAGATAAGAACAGAATTTCTGATAATAATAGGTGTTGTCATCAACACTTTTCTCAGCAGCTTTGGCCGAAACGAAATCTTCTACAATTGGCGTTTCATTCCCGATACTGCTGGTAATAGGAATGAAGTAATTCAGCCGGTCCAGATGCTTTTTATACCTTACAATATACGAAAATATTGAACCATCGTTGTTGATAATCAAAAGATTACTTTCTTTTCCAGGTTTTGCCTGAAGTAAACCTAAGTGTTGTTCTTTTTCGCGATTAAAAGTAAAGACAAAGTTGTCAGCCCCTGTTATGCCCTGGCGTATCGGCTCAGGAAAGAACAAAGCCACATTCTTGGTATCGTTCGCATAAATTGTATCCAGTGATTTTTGTGTAAGCTCATTAACTTGTCCCAGAGTTTGTTTTGGTGTAAAAGTGCTAATCACAAAGGCTAATATTAAAAGTATATTTTTCATAGTTTTGGTTTTAAAATGAGTTTATAATTATTGAGAACCGTAACCTTAACGTTACGGTTGTTGCGCCGAAGAATTTTTGTTATACCGCCGACCTGCGGGACAGTGGGAATGTTAATATCACCAATTATATCGTCCAGAACCTCACTGGTGGCTTCCGCCCGGAAGTTATTTTCTACATAAATACCTTCGCTGCCGTCTTGCAGGTCAAAAGCTTTTAATTTGGTAGGATGGTGTTGTATATTTTCAATCTCGATCAGCGCCCGATTAGGCTGAAAGCTGATAAAACCAAATATCAAACTGTTTTTTAGCATTGTTTTACCGTTTATAATGGCGGTTTTGGTAAGCCGCATCCGCAACCGTGAATTTGCTTTGACCACCTGGTCGCCATCAACTTTCGCATAAATAGCGTTGTCTGTATTTCCCAGTATAGCCGATTCATTGACTTTTGGTGCAGCTGCGAAAAAAAGTTGATGTTCCAAACCTAGTTCCTTGACCTGAATTTGCTGTTCTCTTTTTATTTCAGCGGAATCAATTGTTGAAGTTTTCGTTTGAGATACTCTTTTGCTTTCAAAATTACTATAGCGTTTATTGGAATATTGAATCTTGTTTGCGTCGTAAATGCTATCCACAATACGTTCTTTTTCTAATTCCGGTAAATCCGGATTGTACAACCCTGTGGAGTCCAACAATTTTTCATCATAAATACTGGGCGCGTTGGTTTCACGTACTTCTTTTAAATCATTGATGGCGTCCAGTTTGGAATCATATTCTTTTTGACCTTGCTCCAATTCAGGAACGGCCGTTTGTTTAAGACTCTCATTTTCGCTTTCATCATCGCCCATCACCATCAAGGAATAGGAAATCAGGAATATGAATATTACGACCAGCACGGCCGCAAACACGATTTTATTTTTTTCTACTTTCATCGTTTAGTTTTTTAAGGGTGTTCTCAAAATATTCGGTTATCAATAATCCGTGCGGATTATTGGGAAAGTTTCTATCTACGTGAATTAATTTTCCCGAAGAAACCAATTCATAGGTGTCAGTGATTGAACCACGGTTTATTTCAAAAATACTAGTCGTGGAAAAGCTGTAATTTCCATCACTTTCGTTGATTTTGGAATCAATGCTCAACACCTTTTGAACCAAAGAATATTGCAGTAATCGGTTATAAACGCCATCTGCTTTTTTCTGACGATAAAGATTGTCCACAGAACTATTGCCTAACCAAAGCGCTTTTTCCAAATTATTCTCATAGTTGCCCGCATCAATGTTATAAAAATATCTGTGGAACAATTCCAAATGTGCCAGAGCTTCGACCCTAAAATTCTCTTTTTGAGTCACGAGCTTCAGCGGAATGATACTGCCATCGGTATTGATTGCAAAGGCGCTATTGAGTGCTTTTTGATTTGTAGTAAATGCTATCCAGATAGAAAAGCTACTGGAGAGAAATGCGAAGACAATAACCGCTAAGACGATAAAACGATTCAGTTTTAATATTTTGTATATGTTCGTGTAAGGTGTTTTCATAGTGTTCGGAATTAGTTGGTAAACAATCGAAGTGTAAAAGAAGTGGCACGCTTGTAAAGTTTAAATTTTAAAAAGACGATAAAGCCAACCGAGCCCAACTGTACCACCGGTGCAAAGAAGCCTTCGCCGACATCAGTACCGAATAGATTTGTCCAGAAATTTGTATTGAGTTCGGTGTAAATTGTATTCACAAAAACATTGACGAGGAAAAAAGCTGGCACGAGCATATATACCGCGGCATAAAGTTTAAAGAAAATATAGGCCAGTGAACGGAATTTTTCAAATACGGCAAGACTTATGACCAATGGAAAAAAGGCCTGCATGATGCCAAGAAGAAAGAAGCGTTCCGCCAAAAACAGCGGATAGATGAACAAATCCAATATCCATAAGATTACCCCAATAATAAACGCGAGAATCTTAAAACCATAGAGAGGTGTCACCAAGGCTTCATAAAGCAAAGTCATCGCATTTTTTGTGGCATCTATAAGGTTTACATCCTCTTCTATTGGAATATCCTGCATCTGTAAGGGAAGTAAGGCAGGTGCGGTTCCACGATATTGTGCCTCTATTGAAACCAAGATGCTATCGAAAAAGCCTAACACTTGTGTCGAGAAAATGACCAAAAGGACTATGGCAAAATTCTTTGCTAATTCCCCAGGACTTAGTCCCCAAGTATAACCATCTTTATTTGCAATCCCTTCATTATATTTTTTAAGGATATTGATTAGGAAAAACAAAATCGCAAGGGTTTTCATTCCAGCAATGGTATATTGTGAGAAGCTGCTGTTCTGTATCGTTTGAAAAACGGTATCGATATATTCTAGTCCGATTGACATTATTGTTTAATATTCAGTTTCACGGTTATTGACTTTGTCCTGCATCTTTCGGAAAGAAATAATATCACGATAGCGTTTGGTTTTAGTAGTAATGTTGGATAGCATTTCCTTTGATTCTTTCTCTTTTCCCTTGAGAACTTCAGCACGTTCCGCATCGCTCATTTTCAGATAGTCACTGGACAGAACTTCGTCAATAAAATCTACCGTTTCCAGAGAGTTTTGAACGATAGCATCAAACGATTCTACAACCCGATTGACTTCATCGGGTTTGATGTAAGGCGAATTCAAAATGTCCTGCAAATCAGTTTGCATTACAGTCATGAGTCGCTGGTTGTTGTTTGCAATTTCTTGAACAGCATTGAGCTGTTGTACTACACTCGATACTTTCTCGATGGCTTCTTTTGCATCTTTTAAGAATTTTACCGACTTAATCATTTGCGCGGTCTGTTTACCAGATTCTACCAATTGTTTTACCAAACTCACAAAGTTTGTATTGTCATACACAGGCATTCCTTGGGCTTTCATATTAAAGCTAAAAAGGAGTGCCATTCCGAGGATTAGAATTGTTTTCTTCATAATATTATGTTTTAGAGGTGAATTCTTTGATTGCCAATTCCATATTATTGGTCTTTTTATAAATGGCCATTATGGCCTCGTTTTCATTACCATCAGTTAAGTAAGCTGCATAGACTTCCTTCGGAACTTCCAACCGGAAAATGTTGCTTTCCCTACCAATTTTGATAAACATTTCAGTGTACTTACGTGGCCCAGAAAGATTGTTTTTGATGGATTTTAACTGATTAAGATCGTGACTGGATAAGTTGAGCCGTTTGACCAGCTCGTCATAGCCTTTTTCGTTGTTCAAGCTGTAAATGACCTGTGTATTCTCTAAAATGCTCGCAGACGTGGAATTATTCGGAAGTTGATTGATGGATTGCAGGATAATTCCAATAGCACCATTCTGTTTACGGATGGCTTGGTAATAGAATTCCACACTTTCAAGTACGTTATCAAACTTTAGTTGCTTTGCAAACTCATCGAATAGGATAATACCTTTTTCAGCACGGTTTTTCCAAATGGTTCTTTGAATAGCTGACTTTATCAGCTTCAACATTACAGATAGTATTTCCTTATTGTCCTTGACTTCATCCAGTTCAAAAACGATGAGTCGCTTATCCTCTATTTTATAGGTCTGGTCTTCGCTTACTTCAAACAGAAAACTATATAGGCCATCGCCGATATATTCTGACATTACGTGCAAAAAACTTGTAATGTTGAAATAATCGGGATGGATTTTAAGAGTGTCAAGAATGGTTTCTTGATTACTTTCTATAAAGCTGTAAAAACCATCTAAGGAGTGATTTTCTGAATTGTTATTATAATAATGGCGCAATATTTTCTTTACGGAAACCGATTGTGCTTTGGTAACTTTTAAATCTGAAGCAAAGAGCTCAAAAAGGAAAACCGATAAATCTTCTAAGCGTTCTGGGGTCAAATCTTTTACATCATTGATATAAAACGGATTGATACCCAAATTCTTTCCGCTTTCATATCTGAGTACGGTATATTTTTCAGGATAGAGCTTGGCGAATTTGGTGTACGAGCCACCCAAATCTATGATGACCAGACGAACACCACTTTCAAAATACTGGCGTAGTATGTTGTTAGCCAAAAAAGACTTGCCTTCGCCAGTAGGTGCAAATATGGCAAAGTTTCGTGCCTTGATACGTTTCTTCTTTTCATCCCAGACATCTTTAAGAACAGGAATGTTATGCTCACGGTCATTGAAAATAATTCCAGTATTGTCTGACTTGTAATTGGTATTGTTGATGAACAGACACAGAGCATGTTTTAAATCTGTCACATATAAATCATTGTTTGAAAAGTTGGATGAAAAACAGCAGTAGCTATTAAGGATATAGTTTTTACGCTCTTCGCCTCGCGGATAGTATGGGATAATGTCCAGTTCCTTAAACTCGGTCTTTATTTTGGAAGTGATTTTATCGAGTTCTTTGGCTTCTTTCGCCCAATAGACAATATTGAGATGACCGCGAATAATGCGTGCATTATCATCGGCATTGATTTGGTCAAGGATGTGCTGGATTTTGCCCAGAACCACTTTGTTCTGCGAACCGAAGTTGGAACTTTTATTCAATTCTTCAACTTTTTTATCGAGCAACTTGCGCCATCTTTGTTTATCATCCAGATGGATGATTTGATTGACGATATGGTTCTCGTTTAGCGTAAGCCCTAAGCCATCAATAAACCCTTGATGAAACACGAAATCGTCTGAAGTGAATTTCTCATTGGTCTTGCTACTCTGTACACTTTCGCCAAAGCACAGTTCGCTGTTGATGGCCAGGGCATCAAAATGGTTTTCGCCAATATTGACGCTTTTTCTATCTAAGATGATATCTGTATCAAATCCCTCATTAAAACCATTGAAATAACCGTTGGTTAGTTTCTGAATTTCCTTGGCATTGAGTGGTAAAAATTCCATTTTTCGGCTATTATTGATAAAAGAAACGGAATCGCTTACCGAGTTGGCAAAACTCTTTACATTGTCGTTCTGTTCCTGCACGATTCCCTTTGAAACTTTTCGGAAAGGGTTAACGTATTTGGAATTGTTGAGCGCCTTGTTTTTAGTCAGAATAAAGAACAGATAACATTTATGTTCGATATATCCACGACCTTTGAAGTGCTCGTGCGTTGCTTTTTCCAAAAAGCTTGTATTCGGAAGCTCTTCCGCAGAATAAGATTTTTTGAGATAGACATCCTGTTTATGCACTACGGTTCCTACCGGAAGTGATTTTATGGCCTGAAACCAAGCACCGTGCATATCTTCAAAATTCTTTTCGGATAAAGAATAAATTTCCGGTAGATTACCTTCATAACACAAGATCACATTACCATTATTTGCAAAAATGATATTGTCCTGAATATCTGCGATGGGTCGATATGCCGAAAGGTTAATCTTGTTCATAATCGAGGCTTGAATTTTTTTTGTTACTAATAATTTTTGGGAATGCATTGGTAAGTTGAAACAGTTGCGGATTGTTTGCGATGCGCGTCAAAACAATGTAAAGTGTAGCATTGATAAGGATGAGCCCAATGATAATCCCGAAGCTAAAAGAGAATATGATTACCAATAGAGAGACTAGTATTACGACCATCATTAAGGCAAAGAGGGAAATGGGCAAACCGAAAATGACCGCCCGTTTCCTAATGTTCCTATAGACCTCGAATTTTTTCATACAGCTTAATGTTTAAATACTCCTTAGAGACTTAGACTACGATTCCGATTAGATAGGTGAAGATTCCAACCACAGCACCAGCAATGAGTACGAAGACCAATACTCGGGTTATGCCTTTTTTAAGGTCTGCGTTTTCGCCGAAAAAATGTCCAGCATTGAACAGGAAGCCAACAAGAAAAATTACTCCCAAGAGAATAGGAAATATTGTTCTGATGGTGTTGGCAACATCGTCAACAGAATTTTCAATACCACCAATTTGAGCAAAAAGCGAGGTAGAGAACAGCGATAAAAAAGTTGTCAAATAGATTGATTTTTTCATAACGTAACAGTTTAAAAATTAGCGTTGTTTTCGTTATTGGAAATTTACATATATTTGTTTATAAATAACTGAAAATCAATAATTTATAAATAAAATTTTATTTGATATTGTTTGAATTCTGTTGCTATTATTTAGCATCAAATTTTATGGATTTTACAAGACAAGTTGTTGATAACCCGAAAATTAAAAATGAAAAAAGTGCTCAAAAACGTCAGTTTTGTCTTTTTGCTCCTAAAGATGTGTTTCATTTTTGGACAAGAAATAGGTGCTGAAAAACGAATTGTAATTGATGTTGGACACGGTGGAAAAGATTCTGGTGCAATTGGAATAAATGGTATCCAAGAAAAGGATGTTGTTTTGGATATTGCAAATGCTATTTTGAAACTAAATAATGACTTAGATAAACCTTTGGATATTTATTTGACCAGATATAGCGACACGCTTATTTCTTTATCGGATAGAACGAAGCTGACGAAATCTCTAAAAGCTGATTTATTTGTGTCCTTGCATTGTAATCATTCGGATAACCCTAATGCGAGAGGTGTTGAAGTTTATGTGGCAGGGGCAGAATTTAAATACTTAGACGAATCGGTCTGGTTTGCTTTTCAGTTGCAGGAAGCGCTCAATAAGAAATTAGGTTTTGAAAGTAGAGGTGTGAAGTTTGCAAATTTTCAAGTGTTGCGTGAAAATATCAAATTTCGCCCTGCCATACTTATTGAAAAGGGATTTGTTACCAACACCGATGAAGCGAATTATTTTTTAAAGCCGAAAAATATCAGAGCTATGGCATTGGTTATTTTAATGGGATTGTATAACTATTTAAATATTTGATTTTGAAAGAATTGTTTGTTGAGATTGTAAAAAGTCTGAGAAAGATTATTATAACTGTATTCAAAGAGATATTCAAAACTAAAAATCCTCAATTTTAAATTTCAGTTTTTTGTCAAAATACAGTTTGTCAAAATAATTTTGTAATGTTGGGTCAGTAAAAACAACATACTCACTTGCACATAGTTCTTTAAAATGTTTTGGATTTTGTAAAAACATAGCACAAACATCCAATTCGTCATTTGTTATCAGTCTTTCGTGCAATAACTCTCTATGCTCTAAAAATTCATAAAACTTTCTTGAGGGATTATTCGATTTAATATAAAGTGTTTTTAAAAAAGTTTCTAAATCATCTACATATATGGACCACGGAAACGGGTCTTCATCATTTTCCTTTTTAAGTAATAAGCCTAAATCCGTTTGTATGGAAGCAAATCTTTCTGAAGTAACTACAATGGAAAAAATTTCATGAATATCATTTGTGGTAATTACTTCCGATTTACCCTTAAAAGCGATAACAACTTTTTCATTACTTAAGAATTCTTGTTCCACCTGATAACATTGGTCATACCCTTTTTGAATACAGTCGGCAAAGTCTGATTTAATTCTTTGATAGGCCTGTTCTGTATTTCTTCTCGGTTCTCTATATCTTGATGCTTTGCATTCAATGATATAGGCATTTTTATCTGCAATTATTAAGATGTCTTTTTCTTCTGGATAATTATTTATGTAATAGTTTGTGAAAAAATTAACCCACTTTGATTTTTTGAAGAACTTCTTGAATAATTCTAAAGTGTGGTTTTCCAAAACAACTTTTCCTTTACGGAAGTTTAGTTGTTCTTTTTCTTTCTTGGTCTGGGTTAGAGTGGTATAAAGTAAGTCGTACAAAGCTGAAGACAATTGTTTTTGATAGATGTTTAGATACTGATTATTACTAATTTTTATAATCGGTTTACTTTCTAAAGGATTTTGTTGGGAATAGAACAAATTACTGTGGGTATCCTTAATGTCAATCGAAAACAAATCACAGAAAATATCAATATGCTTTTCTTCAATAGAAGGAAGAAAGTCTTGTTTAGTAAAAAGTAAACATTGGTGGGGATTCTCAAAAAAATTCAAAAAACTTTCTTGGGTTTCATCAGAAAGCTCGAAAAGCTTATCAGCAAACTCATTCTCTGCTAATAATCCATTTGCAGAATGCCGAGCCAATTTATCAAATTTCTTGTCTAAGATAAATGACTTTGAATTTTTTGATTTTGCTTGATATATTAATTCAGAATGAGTACATAAATCAATCAAGGTTTTTAAATCGATTCCCAATCTTTTCTGAATTTTATCTTGATAAGGCTTAAACATCCTAATGACCTTATTGACCTCTTGCTCTCTGTAATTCAATATTCCATTTTGGAAGTAATTTTTAAAAGCCAATTCGTGAACAAGCAGTCTTTGCCTTTTATCAGTAATCTCATCAAGTTCATCGTAATTCTCTGATAAATAGAAACTAACTATCTCCAAAAGAATATCGGCGACTTGCTGAAGGACTAAATCGCTTTCTTTTGTATAATGAAGCTCTTCTTGGCCTTCTATTGATGTAGAAAGCCTTAACATTATTAGATATAAAGAATCTTTTAATTTTGACTTAAATTTTTCTGAAAACCCTATATTTCTTCTTTCCGGATGGTGTCTGATAAAATCAGCAAAAAAACACACAAAGCTCTCCTTTGTGTACCTAGAAATTATTTTTTGAATTTCTAGTGATTTTTGCTCTAAATTAATTTTCTTCATTTTGTTCTTAAATCCTTAAACGGATTGCAATATTTAAATTTCATCAAACTCAAAATCTAGACCTTGTAATTCTGGTGTAATCTCTAAAGGATTTCCAGCTTTAGTTTGCCTGCCGGTTTCTGATATTAAATGCAAATTGGTCTTGGCTCTTGAACAGATGACATAAAGTAGTTTTTTGGAAGCTGCCATAGGGTCTGCATTAAAAATATCATTCCAATGAGGAACATAACCTCTCAATAGGCCATAAGCAATAACAGTTTCAAACTCTTCTCCTTTTACACCGACACAAGTGTTAATGACCACTCCTGACATTTCCCTATAAAAACTCATAAAAGATTCTATATCACTTGGCACTTGAAAGGTTGGGTCTTCCAGACGGCTCTTTATGACATCAAAAAAAGTCTTGCGATTTATAAGAAGTTGCTCGTGAATATTTTGGTCAATACCAACAGCATCAAGAAATTGGTCAAAGCAATCATTTAGATAGTCGATACCTTCCGTTTCATCGGATGTTATCGAATTAATCAATCTTAATACGTTTCTTTCTGTCTGATATTGTTCATTAAACTCTGTATTAGTATGTTCTTTGAAAGTTTTGATTATTTCAGTACACCATTTGTAACGTAAAGAATATATTCTTGGCTTTGGTTGTGTTAAGAACAACCTTGATAATTTATACCAAATATTGTTTCGGTTTTTTGACATTGGTGCTAAACCAGAAGCGTCAAAGTTTACATCTGGTAGTTTTGCCCTAAGCTGTTTTGTGATGGAAGTAATTAACCACCATTGAGGTACTAATACGCATATCTCATCCTCTGGAATTTCTTTATCCAAGCTATATTTTATAAGCCTAGCAATCTCGTCAACCAAGTATCCTTTATCAAGGGTATTGTTATAAGTTATAATGCTTTCAGCATCCCTATTGCTGCCAATTGCTTCGATTTTAATTGGGTTGGTTTGGAACAAAGAATAAAAGTCAATAATTCTTTGAGTTGACCTATAATTTCCTGAAAGCGTAAGTTGCTCAATGGGCAAAGTATTCAACTCATCTTGTATTTCTTCCAAACTTTTGGCAACACCACCTAAAGAGGCGTATATTGCTTGGTCAGTATCCCCAACTAAAAAAAGGCTTGAACTGCCTTCTCCAGTTATTATAATGGAAGAAATAATTGCATAAAGCAAATCTTGTGTGTCTTGGTATTCGTCAACACATACAAGACTAAAGATATTGGATAGTGTTTTTTTTATTTTTGGATGCTTGGTTAAGAGCTTATAAGAGTAATAAAGTAGAAGTTCAAAATCAATTAACTTCTCTGCTTGAAGTCTTTCGTGATACTCTTTAAGAACCCTTTTTTGAATTGTTTTTGGTTCGGCAAATGTACCATCCCTATTGAATCTGAAATTAATGGGGTCAATAGGTTTTAATTTATGTTTTTCTTTTAGTTCGCTTATAATGTCCGAAGCATAAGTTTCATCTGCAATTAAAAATCCATTTTTGAGTTCTGGCAAATAACAGGAATAAGGTTTAATAATCCATTCAAGACAAAACGAATGCAAAGTACCAGACCAAACTCGCTTACTATTAATACCCATCGCATTTAATCTGCGATATATTTCTTCAGAAGCTCTTACCGTGAAGGTAAGTGCAACTATTCTTTCTTTACTGTCTTCATCAACGTTTTCTAAAGCAAAAGCAAGTTTATGGATAATTACCCGAGTTTTTCCACTTCCTGGGCAAGCAGTAAGTAGTACATTACCGTCTTTAATAACGGCATCTTTCTGTTGATCGCTTAGAATATCTAAAATCATAAATACAACAAGAATTTGGTAAATTGGTCATTAGGAAAACTGGTAATATACTCATCCACAACCTGTTGGTCTTCTTTACCCTTAAATCTAACTTTTGATGCTACTTTAAAATAACTATCATTTTTACTGCGTCTAATTTTTCGTAACCTGTATTTAGCAGTTTTAGCTTTAGATGCATTATTTAGATGGGAAGATGCAAAAGCAACGGCTTTTAAAATATACTCAGGAATGTATGTGTTGTAAACTAAATTATCTGCAACAACCAGAGCAAGCCAACCTTTACCTTTTTTATCTGCCAATCGTAAAACTTCTACACCAGCAATTGAAACTGATTTGTCCTCTAGTTTTTTCTTTGAAGTTTCAATAGCTGCTTCTTGTTTGAAAATCTCATCAAGTGATTCAACGAATTCGTGACTATTACCGTTCATAAGTAAATCTACCTCAAAAGTATAGCTAGAATAAAAAGGGGATAAAAAGCTGTTTTTACTGCAAAATTTATCAAGTTTTATCTTTCTTTCAGCACCACTAACTTGCGAAGCCCTACAATGTTTTTCATAAGTAGAATCATCATTTTCATCAGCAGGTAAATCAACGATGCTAGCATCCAAATCGGTTAATATAGCACAGTTTTTTTGAATTCTATCGTTGTGGAAAAGTCTAGCGATATTTTTAAAACCTGTACTACCAATGTTTACAAGACTGACACCAATTTCATCGAGCGAAATTCCAAATACTTTTTTGAACATTTGAGGAATAAGAATTTGTTCAGCATCTCCTTCAACCAAAACAACACCTTTTGCAAAAAGCAAGTTGCTTCTTATGGCATCCAAATATCTTTCGGCTCTTGTTATGTATTCATCATCGAGATTATTTGCTGGTTGATATACTAATGTTTGCTTGTTTGCTCGACTTAAGATGTTTACCGAGCTTATACGGCTTACGGATGAAATATGAGTAGAGTGCGTTGAAATGATAACTTGGGTTCTATTTGTTTGTACATTATCAAATAGTGTTTTTTGGATATGTGTGTGAATATGAGCTTCTGGTTCTTCTATAAGAAGAAAATTTGCAATTCTATCTGTCCTGATTTTCTCATACTCCAATAACTTAAGTGATAGGTAAATCATATTTGCACCACCTAGACTAAGCTCCCAGATTTTGCCCATATAGCCCTCTTCATCTGGGTCTCCAACCCATAATTTGAGCGATTGCAACAGCTTTTCCATATCATTCGGAAGCTCGGATTTTACATCTATATTTGGCCCATAAGTTGTACCAACAGCTTCCTTAATACTTTTGTCAATTCCGTCTTTGACCTCTTTCACTTCTTTGAGAGAACTAATCTGGTCATTGAGTTTATCGATGCTTTCAATTATATCGGTTTGTTTAGAAACTTCTACAGTTTTTTCTTTTCCTCTTAGCAAGTTTATCAAAGGATTAGTAGAATAGGAACGTAAGTCGCTTTCAACATCGCGTAGAGCCTTGATAAACGTACAAGATACTTCGTTATGTACACTAATTTCTCTTGGCAGAAATGTTCCGAAAATTAGTTCTTCCTTATCATCTGGATTAGGAAATTCAACAGTATCAAAATCTCCTACATATTTTTTATAAATGGCATCATCGCTGAAATCTCCAGTTCCTCTACATAGGTAAGATGTTTCGTAATCATCGATTGTAAGCTTATCAAGATAAAGTTGAAGCCCTTCCACAGTTTTTCCTGCTGTTTGTGAATAATCGTAAAGTTCTTTTCTAAATTGATATTTTGGTCTAAAATAGACCGAATAACTTCCCGTTTTTTTGTCTCCATCCATATCTCCCGAAGATTGAACCGCAAGAACTTGGGCTTCTTCACTTGCATCTAATTCTTCAAAAGTGACTGAAAGAATCATCCAATGGCCAGCCCACTTTCCCAAACCTCTATTAAAATCAGATTCATTAAATCTAATATATCTTGGAAGTTTATCGTCAATTAGAACTCGTAATGCAAAAAAAAGATTTGTTTTACCTGAACCGTTTTCTCCTAAAATTGTATTAATACCTTTTTTAAAGATAAATTTTGACTTAAGGTAGTTTCTAAAATTCCTTATAGATAGCGAACTTATATGCATAAT
The DNA here is from genome assembly GCA_947494545.1 of uncultured Mesonia sp. Taxonomy (GTDB): domain Bacteria; phylum Bacteroidota; class Bacteroidia; order Flavobacteriales; family Flavobacteriaceae; genus Mesonia. Next base: position 225,210 of record CANLVH010000003.1, read on the forward strand.
AATTTTTTCTAATGATTCTCGAACCTAAAAAAAGCTGATGAAAACCCATCTGCTTGAATCAAAAACCTATGTCTGTTTGGCGAATCCCAATATAATAAATTAAGAGTATAAGGTATCACGTTTTTACAAAATTATTAGGTTAAAACATTATATCTTAATTCCTCATAATACTTACTGTTGTTTAAAAGAATCATTGGGACTTCTGTATAGAACTTATTATTAAAGCCAAATTCAAAGAATACGGCATACTTGCACAATGGTGGTTTAAAAGCTTCCATTGACTCAGCATATAATTCAATTTTAAACTTAAAGGCTCGGGTGGATGGTATTTCCAATTCATCTTGTAAAATGGTTTCCTCAATCTCTCCGTCGAAAGGCAGTTTAATTTTATAAGTAATTATTGGTCTTAAAATATTTGGCAAGGGCATGTTTGGCCCCGATAAACCTATTGGAAGATTTTTCACTTTACCCCTAACGCTTGTAAGTAACAAAGTCTTACTTGAGTTATTTATTAAGCTAAAATTGAATATTGGAAATAAAGACTGTTCTTTTACCGCTTCGAAAGCATTTTTGGCATTTTTAAAAGGTCGCCACCCACAATTTTCTTCATCGATAGATACAGAAACAAACTGAATCAAGGATTTTTTATTCCTTAGATTTAGTTTCTTGTCGATAACATCCTGTTTTGAAATATCGCCCTTAGTAATTTTTGAGTGACAGTTTGGGCACAATAAAATTAGATTAGAGGACTCATTGTGTGAAGGTTCTTCATCGATATGATGAATTTGAAAATGACCTACTTCATCGTTGATGCAAAAAGGACATTTTGAAACGATTTCTTTTTGCAGCTCTGCTTTTACTTTTGCTACTTTAGGTATTGGTATTCATTTTTTGTTTCTTCTCATCTATTAAAGTCTTTTCTCCATCCTGATTTTAAAGCAGTTTTATACCAATAAAAAAAAGCTTCCGGATTGCTCTTTTTCAATTTATTTAGCTTGGTGAATGGAGGGTTCTCAATCAACCAATCTTTAACCTCAAGCGGATTGGTAAACCTTTCGATTTCGCTATCAATACCAGCCTTAATCAGTTCAGATAGGTATGCAACTTTTGAAGCAGCTGTAATGGCTTCTTCAATATTGAACCTTACCAATGTAAAATTGGTAAAATTGCTTATTCCAGTTTGTAGATGTTTAAATTCATCAGATTTAGTGTTACGGGTAGAAAGAACATAACACGCTCCTCGAGTGTCTTCCAAAACTTGTTCTGAGGTTATGTCTAATTTTCTAAACGCTATTTCCTCTGCAACTACTTTTGTGTAACTGTTACGAACTGTTTCCAAGTCCGAAATATTATCCATTAAAAACGCTACGTCGAATAACTGTTTAATAATTTCAATTGGTCTATCTTTGCTGTATAAAATCCCTGTAGTTTTTGGTGCAAACGCAGTTAGTTTATCACCTAAAATGGCATCAAACGTTGGCATTTTTACTGTTGTGATTTTCCCTTGTATTTGAAGCCAGTTGTGAGCAATAGGAATTTCTGTAAGTTCGGGATAAGGGTTTGGTGTGTAGAGAATATCCAGTAAAATTGGCTCAACACGACCATCTATATTGCTTTTGTAGAACATCTTGAAATGACCAACTGGCGCATCAGGCGTGTGCTTTCTGTCATTGTCATCTTCCCAGTGTGTAAACGCTTCGGTTTTCCTACTTATAACGTCAAGAACAGATTCTATTTCGTCTCGACTTTGTTCGGTAATAATATCGATGTCGATTGAAAACCTTTTAGGTTCTTCTGTTGCCAACAATAATGCAGTTCCACCTTTAAAAATAAAATCTAGTTTGTTGATTTTAAGTTGTTCTAAAAATAATAAGGCATAGACAACCTTTTCAATGAGTTTTGGGTCATACTTTTTACCTAGTCTTTTTTTGACTTCATAAATCCACTCTGATTGATATTTAGTTTCTTTAATCATTATAATTAATGTTTGGCAATAAAATTAATTATTTGCCAAAGTTAAATTGCTTAAGTTTTCAACTTCCTTCTCTCTATTACGCCTGTGGGCATAGCGCTTCATTTTACTTGTGCTTATTTCAAACTTTTCGAATGTCGATCGGTAAATAAATTCCAATTCACTTTGCTGTGCACCAAATAAATTAGTGTCTATAAGCATATCGACCAACAATTTTTCAAGGGATGGGATAACGATGTTCTTGGTTTCGATTAAAGGTGCTTCAGATACCAACTGTTTAAGAATTATTATGTCATCACTATTATGAATGTACAGTTCAAATGTTTCAGCATCTGGTTCTATAAAAACGGTTTTGCCCTGATCTTTCAACTTGTAAAAAACGGACTGTGCTACATCTCTTTCCAATTCAATTATGGTGTAAAACTTAAATGGTTGGTGGCGCATAAATTCGTTTAACCATAAAGTGTTCCACACACAGAATTCAATGAATGGATAGTCTTTTTTTATTTTATTGTACAGTCGTTTTAATTTGATATCAACAACTGGAATAAATCTATTTTTTCCACTTAAAGTGTATTTACCTCTGGATGGGTTTTTTAACACACCTTCTTTTTTAAGTTTAGACAAATACACAGTGATAGAACTTTCCTTTAAGTTCGGAAAATCTTTCTGAATAAGCTCTACCAGACTGGTTTTTGAAATAGCTTGCTGGTCAACAAAGTATGTTGGTATTTTATCTTTAATAGTTTGTTCCAGAACAATGATATTTTGAATTAAACTATGGCAAAATACACATTTTTTGCCAAAGTTTAATAATAAATAGTAATTACTTCCGTTTATCCCTAGCCTTGGTATCAAAAGCAATCAAATTAAAAAGTTCTCGCATCCGGCTTCGCACGCGATTCCCATAACGTTCTTCCAGTTCCTCGGCATTGAGATTGGTAGTAGCGTGTGTTTTAATTTTTTTCTTGGTTTGCTGATATAATTCATACCGAGACAAGAGTACTTCTCCCATCACGTTTAGATCCTTACCGTAGAACCTGCCGGCAGGTTCTACGCCCAAATCGTCAAAGCAGTAGAATTTTGTGTTTCCATAATCTTCTACGGTTTTAAAGCCGAGATGGTTAAAACTAAAAGTTACATTCCGGCAGGGAATCATTTCGTAGGGACGTTGCAAAGGAACAAGGTGTTTTAGTAATTTCATTAAACTGGTCTTACCACAACCTACGGGTCCAGATAGTAGAATTCCTTTCTCTATATCGATTTTATGTTTTTTACAATTGCCTTTATCCTTGATAAAATAGGCGCAGAGCTTTCTTATGATCGGTTTATCCTCTTCGTAAATCCTAAATTTATTCCCGAAGAGTAATTTTCCTTTGGCGTTCAGATAAACTAGAATTTTCGGAAAATCGTACAGTACGCTTTTCCCATCAAATTTACCTAACGAATATTCGACGCCGCCTTCTGTTATTTTAGAGGGGTTGTCCATAATCTTTGTTTTTAGCGGTTCGCAAGTTGTCCTTGTTCCGATAGCTATCGGAATGGGACGGTGGTTTTTTGTTTAATTTGTTTTCTTTGGCAAATAAGTCGGTTCTATCCATCCAATTTTTAGCTAAAGCCTTCCAATCTCTGATTGTTTTTCCATCGCTAGTTTTCCAATTCCGATTTTCATAATGATCGAAGAATTTTTTTCCTTCATCAGCATTAAAACCTTTTTCAATAAAAAAATCAAAAACAGCCTGCCAGCCCTTTGGTTGTTTTACATTGTTTACTTGTTTGATATTGTTTATAGTAGATACCAATGCTTGTCCACTCACGGGACGGTGTGGGTACATAGCTTGTCCATTAGTGGAATGGTGCTGGTACACTAGCGGTTCACGTATGGGATGGTAGTGTTCCGCAAGCTGTTCCAATTCGGGATTGTAGCGTCCCACATCTGGTTCATCACTTGTCCCAAAAATGGACATCTTAATCTTGCTTCCTTTGTATGGATTGTTGGACGGAAAATAAGATAGATATTTCCATGTATCGAGGTCGGTTACACAGCGATGATAGGTGGATTTTGAGCCAATTTTGGCCACGCGCATCAGTTCGCGACGGTTCACGAAAAACTCAATAGCAAAGCGGCTGGCATTCCATTCCTGAAAAAGTGCCAGATACAGGCTAATATGAGTCGGGTTCAAGCGGTCATCGAAGAAAAACTTTTCAAAAGCCGCATTAAGAAGTTTGATGTAATTCATAACCTAAGAATTTAATCCGTGCTGCACACGATTGGCATCCATTACATTTTGAATTTCTTCGGCATCGTAATAAATAATGCCTCCCACTTTTGTGTAAGGAAGCGTACCATTAATTCTTAAGTTTTGAAGTGTTCCCGGACTTACTTGCAGTAAATCCATAACCTCTGAAGATTTGAGGTATTTCTTGATTGTGCCCGAAGCTTGTTTGGCTAACAGGTTTTTGATATCGTCGAGCAATTCCATTTTGAATTCTCGAAGATCGTCTGTGGTAATAATACTTGTCGGCATAATAAAACGGTTTTTAAAGAAAAGGGCTATCAAAAAGGTTAAACTTTTAAATTGACAGCCCTTAAACTAATTTGACTTTCGTTGACAAATATTGTAAGTTTTTACTCCTTTTTATCCCTATAGCCTTCGTAATTATGAAAAAAATTAACAGTGAAAAAACGTATTCAAATTTATAAAAAGTCCTATTTCAGACTATTATTTATTTTCTCCTATTCAGTTTTAGTTAGATGTTTTTAAAAAACTAGTTTAAGTCTTCTCTTCTCATTTTATGTTTCAGATAAACACTTAACTCATCTATAAATTTAGTCTGACTTCCCCGTCGTGCCTTCATCTCTGCATAAGTTTTATATATTTGGTTTAATTTAATATTGAAAACCTCCTCAAAATTATTTTGTATAGTCCGCAAATCTGCCTTACCATAATTTAGAGACTTTACTGAATATAGAGCATAAATAAGTTCTATTAATGCGGATTTAGGTGCTGTCCAGACTAGTGTGTTTTTATTTTTAGACGTTCTTATTTTATTATAGTCTTGAAAATGTAGGTTCTCTCGTGCATTTTTTATAAAATCTATTAATTTATTCATTGCCTTTATTTTTGACCACAAAACATCATGGGTGGTTGAGAATTCAGAAGTCTGAAGGTGATGAGTTAAGGGGTTTATAGATAATTCAGATGTGTTTTTCCGAGAAAAAAACTGATGATCTAAATAGGTGTGCCCTAACTCCATATAGGATACAAAATCAGAGTTCCTATAAAAGAATTTATTGATTTTTTTTAGCTTTTTTTCTAGAAAATTAATCTGATATTGAATTCCTGCCTTTGGCTTCTGTTGCTCATAGGTTTTTATTTCCAAGAAATAAATTAAATAACTCATCGGAACTGGTTTTATATTTTTAAAAAAATAAACTTCCGTTGTAATGGATTTTAATTCGTTATTTTCAATTTGTTTCCGCAATTTAGATAATGTTTTTTTACATATGGATATTCCTAGATTAGCTTTCTTTAGAGAATTTTTTTCTTTATCTGCCAAGAGTTTAATTTGAGCTCTAAATTTTTTATTGATTTCTTCCGCATCTTTCATAATATCAAGCTTTAAATTTATAACTGAGTTTCTAAGTAATCCATTTTAAAATTTGAATTACTTTGTATATAAGCAAATTTGGGAATCACAGAAGCACCAAGTTTTCTTTTCTCAAAATTGGCACTTACCCCAAAATCTACTTTTTGATAATTCATTTTATTTGCCCGCAAAATACTCTCAAATAACAGTTGCCTATATGTTTGGTATGTTTGATTATATTCATAATCTATTCCGATTAAACTTGGCACATAGGTAGTATCTTTATTTTTATAACAAAACATTACACCAATTGGTTTCTTGAAGGAATTATTATTCTTCTCTTCCAACCAAATAAACTCCCATTCTGCGGACTCATTCATCTTTTGGAAGACAGACTTAGGATAGGTGTACATATTTAACCCTAAATTTTTACTTTTAACGTTTTTGTATAATTCATAGAACCGATCCAGTTCTTTTTCGTTTACTTTATTAGAATATTTCACTTGCACTAGCGAACGGAATGGTAAAATATCTTTTTCAAAATGTTTTCTAGACCTTTTGGACAAAGTCTTTAAATACTCTTCTAAATCAGTCCAATTCATATCTTCTATTTGACAAACTTCTGGCATAGTTACCGGTATATAGCCTTGAGACTGAAAAGTTTTATCGTACATAGGGGAATAGTCAAAATCTCTTAGTACAATTTGTGAGGCTTTATGTTGCGATGCAATATCTTCTAAGATTTTAAAAAATAAACTAAACACCTCTGGCTCATTAAATACTTCTTTATGTATGTGTAATGGGAGACCATCTGAAAACAAAGAACCTAAGCTTAAAACATTGGATGTGAACATATATTTGTCCTTCTTTCTTTTTAGCTCTATGTCATCAGATATCGAAGGTTTTGCTAAAAGGTCATCTTTCCATAAGCTAACTGTAAAAGCTCCCATAACTAGTAAATTCTGATTTTGATCAAATATTTGGATATAAGAAAACTGCCATTGATACTCTTTTTTTTCATTATTTTTAAAGCAATCTTCCAAAAATTTGAACCCATTCCAATCCAATATTCCTTTTCCTTGAAAATAACTATCCCATAAATCTTTATCTATTTCCTCAATACTATCGCTTTGTACAACTGTATATTTTGAATTCATTGATATTTTAGTTGGCAATGTGAAATTTGCTTTAAACGATTTATTTAATCTCTCCATTGTATTCCCAGTCTCTTTCATTATTCTAGGGTATAACTCATATAAGGTTTTAGTAAGTTGAAGAATATCTTCCTTTTTATTATGGTTGGAAATGGTTATTCGCAGACCTGTATTTTTAGATGGTACGGCTGGAAATAAACCCATATTTACATAAAAACCTTTTTTTAACAATTGCCGGGTAAGTTGGTAACCTGTCTCTGGAATTCCCGTAGCAATAAAGAAAACAGGAGATTCATTCTCCTCTACTAATGGTAATTGATATTCATTTAAAAGGTAATTGAAGTAATTTATTTTCTCTTTTAATTTTTCCTGATGATTTTTTATTTCTTCCGATAAATGAATTTTTGCAGAAGCTATTGCAGCACCCACTGATGCAGGATCTAGTTGTGCTGAGAATGTCAGGGGGCCTCCGAAATTTTTAATTTTTTGGCTCATCTTTTTATCTCCACAGATAATAAACGAACCATTGGCTCCAAAAGTTTTACTTAATGTTCCTATTACTACTACTTTTGGTGGTACCTTTTGTAATTGTTCACAAACATAGCCGCGTCCATTTTTCCCTGCCCAGCTCATACCGTGAACATCATCAAAATATAAATGCAATTGTTTATACTTTTTAGATAATTCAATTAACTTTTTTACAGGTGAAAAATCTCCATACATAGAATAAACCCCATCTGCCATATACCATATTTTATCTACCTTAGAGCCTATTTCTTGAATTTTTTTCTCTAACAAGTCTAGTCTGTTATGTCTTACCAGTTCTATTCTCACGCCCCGCAATTTTAAACGTTTAGCTGCATCCTGCACACTCCAATGCACTTGATGATCCAGTAGTATTGCATCACGATCTCCCGTAATTACAGGTATGGCCGCCATATGTGCTAAAGTTGCATTTTTGGTAATAATTAGAGGTTGGTCATATATATTTTCAAGTAACTCTTCTAGTTTCTCGTATAAAGGATGAGCAATATATGACTTGGATAGAGGAAATTGAGTACCATAAGCATCAATAGCTTTTTTAGCGGCCTCCTTCAAACGGACATCCTGTTCTAATCCTAAATATCCAGTAGTTCCAAAATGAAATACTTTTTTATTTTCTATTTGTATTCTTCTCCCGTTAAAAGTCTCTCCTTCCATTTTCAAATGAAGGATTTTTAACTCTTTTGCATAGTTAAATACCTGATCTACAGTATCTAAAAAATGATTGTGTTTTACTTGTGCCATGATAGTCTATTTTTGAATTGAACATCGAGCTATATTCCAAAGGTTTTAAATTTTAGGTTTATTACTATTCAAGAAAAGTAAATATTAGGTAGTAAATCCCTTACAGATAATATTTACTCCTTTAAAGGCAATTTTTATACGATAAAACTCATTTTTCGAAGCTTAAATCCAAGCAAAAAGACACAAATAAAATTTTAAGAAAGATTTATTTATTAATTTAAAGCCAAATTACCAGTACTAATGAATTTTCTAAAAACGACTTATGCCGAAATCATGTTGAAAGATGGTGTTCTATTTTTCACCTATCTCCCGATTTCAAATTTTGATATTCGCTTAGCAGAGCAAATCGTAAGAGATCGATTGCTTATTCAAAAAGAACAAGCGTATCCGGTGCTTTGTGATATTCGTAATGTTAGCTTTCCGGATGTAAAAGCTCGAAAATATTTAGCCATTGAGGGATCTTTATTAACCAAAGCCGTAGCTTATGTTGTTGTGCCATATATGAGTACTCACTTAACTCGATTTTTTATCGAGGTAAATCAACCTTTGGTACCAACAAAAATCTTCACAGAAAAAAGTGAAGCTCTACTTTACTTACAAAAATTTTAAAATGGATGATTCAGTAAATTTGCAGAGACTAGAAGAACTTAGGAAAATGATCCTTAAATTAGCTTGTGGTGATTTTTCTTATCGTGTTGAGCTAAATAACAAACAGGACGATATAGCAAGTTTTGGCCTTATGTTAAATTTACTTGCTGAAGAGCTCGGTAGTTTTCTTACCCATCCAAATGCATTTGGAGAAAAAGATTTACAGAAACCTTACGCACTATTAATTGATAACGAATTTAATATTATTGGAGCCAATTGGATTTTCATTAATCTTTTAAAGTATTCTAAAGACAAGGTAATTAACCAGCCTATACAAAATTTCATTCATTCTAATTCTTATAAAAACTTTAAAAAACAGGTTAGAGGTGATCAAAAAGATACGCAATATGCTCTGGTGATTAAATTAATACTGATTTTCTTACCTTTTAATTCTGCTCCTATAGATTGTTGGGGGTATTGTTATAAATTGACATCTTTTAAGAAATCGTATTATTTTATTCGCGGACTTTGCATCTTAAACCATATAAATAGTTTCGAAGGCCCTATTTCTTCCCAATCATTTCACACGCAACGTGTAAATACAGTTCTCCAATTTCAGGCTGATATTCAAAAAATAAGAGCAGTTCACCAATTTATACTAGAACACTTACATGAGCCGCTACCCCCAATTTCTACTATATCTAGGCTTTTTCACATAAATGAATATAAACTAAAGAAAGGATTTAAAGAGCTATATCAAATTACCATCTTCAAATTTCATTTAGAAAAACGTTTAGATCAGGCTATGGTAATGATTAAAAACACACCTACCTCCCTAAAAGTAATTTCATATTCTTTAGGTTTCAAAAGTTTTCCGCATTTCTCACGCGTATTCAAAATTAAATTCGGTTCTCCACCCAGTCATTTTCGTAAAAACAATTCATGATTTTTACACTTTTTCATTTGGTGGTTTAAAATAAATACTGGACAGTTAACTTTTCCTCCTTTAAGAATAAATTAATCGTTGCATCTTTATCTTATAATTATAAAGGATTATGGAACGTAAAATAAATAAAACTATCATAGGTATTAGTATGCTGGTAATTTTATTTACCTATTTAGGGACTAATCGGCTCGCATTTAGGGAGAGTTTTGCTTTTAACTTATTAAATTCTCCAATTCTGCCAATTTCCCGTCCTGACGCTATTTTAATATCTTGGTTAATTCCTTTATTAGAATTAACAACCGCTATTTTACTGATATGGCCACGCAGCCAATTCATAGGATTAAACTTCAGTGTATTTCTTTTAGGAGTTTATAGCTGCTATGTTTTAGGCATACTTTATCTCGCTTCCTACACTCCCTGTTCTTGCGGTGGCATATTGGATTTTCTATCGTGGCAGCAACAGTTATGGATAAGTTTTATTTGTTTAGCTATTGCAGCATTAAGCCTTTACTATTTTAAAAAACCAATTAAGGACTAACATATTTTGTTGCGCAACAAAATCAGGATAAGAGCTGAAAACCTGTAAAAAGAGTAAGCATATTAAGAATCATTAAATTTTTATTATTATGAAAACTAAATTTTTATTACCCGTGTTGGCGATGATTTTCGCCACGGGAATGTCATTTACAACGATAAATATGACGCCAGATCCTACTAAAGATTATATCTTCGTGAATAATCAATGGATGCCGATACAGGAAATTGATTGCGGGCAACCACTATCAAGAAACTGTGAAGTACAACTGCCAGATGGTAGTATTCATCAAGTGTATAACACCAACAGTTTTTCTTTCCCAAAAAAAACTGGATCAGAGGTACCCTTTGAACTATAAACCTAATCTTTTAAAAAAAATAGAAGCACACTTTTTCAGTGTGCTTCTTTATCATCATAAGTTTATAGCGTTTCCCAGTACCAATTCGTATTGATTGCTGGGATTTAAAAACTTATGTACGGCTTCTACTACATCTTCTTTGGTCAATTTATTTAAAAAATCTATTTTTTTCTGAGAAGGTGTCCAAGGGATATCGTACCTTAAATACTCATAAAGATTTTTTTGTGTTATACGGTGTCTGTTTATAAAATTATAGCTATATCTAGCCCTAACTTGCCGTTTAGCCTCTTGTAATTTGCTTTCAGTTATTTCCCCGGCAATCAATTCTTTTATAATTTCTTTACTGTTAGCTTGAATAATTTTTAGTTCATCTGGTAGAGCACTAATTTTAATGTGGAGTTCACTTCTATTTTCATCAAAATTATACTTCCCCGTCGCAAATGTATCATAGACTCCTAATCCTAAATTAAACCTCAAACGTTGTAGTTTACTTTTAGTTATTACTGCTAAGACTTTTAATAAAACTTCATTCTTCCAGAATTCATCTTGTGCCCCTGCTTTAAAGTAGTGCAAATTGTATTTTACATTGTCCATAGGGGTATTTGTAATTACTTCCTTGTATCGTGGTTTTCTATTGATATTATTATTTTGGTTATGGCTAATTTTGCATTTTAATAGTTGCTTACTAGGCTTCCTAGATGCTATATTCCCTAGATATTTGCTTATAAGAGGCAAAACATCTTTCTGTTTGAAATCTCCACTTATGATAAAAGTTAAGTTTTTGGGTTGAGAAAATACTTCATTATAAATCTGAACACTTCTTTGTCCTGAGCTTTTTTCAAGATACTCAGAATATTGAATAGTTTTAATATGTCGGTAACCTAAGATGGGAGGAGTCGAACTATCCCCATGGAACTTACGAATAGCGTTATCGAATTCTTGTTTTATATCATTTTTATTTCCATATTTTTTTATTTGTTTATGCCTCCACTTACTATAATCTTTTTCATTATACTTTAAGGGTTTAAAATAAAAATAAGTCAGTTGCAAAAGCGCCTCTAGATCTTTAAGCTTCGCCGCCCCATAAACACCCGACTCCCGGTAATCTAAATATGGCTTACAATAACTAATAGCATGATGTTCTTTAAAACTATCAAGTTGACTTTTAGTAAAGTTAGCTATACCATTTTCCAACACGTATAATGGAGCAGTTAAAGCGCTATAATAATCTTCTTTAGGATAACAAGCTGCTGCACGTTTACTAAAACCTTGCAGTTTTATTTCTTTTTCTTCGATTCCGGGGGTTGGCTTAAAGCTCTTTAAGACTACTCTCACTCCGTTTTCTAACAGCAACTCCTCTGTGTTTTCAATGCGAGGATTTAAATATTCGTAACCCTTAGGCATTAGCGAATCTTGCTGATTTTTATTTAACAAATTTATAGTTTTGTCTGGTAATTTATAATTAGACAAAACTTCGTTAGTACCCTTTAGCAACCAACTCTTTACTAAAGGCTTCGTATAAAATTTAGAGTCAATATTTTTAGAAACTATGACACCTATATCATCGGGCTCAAACTGTGCTAATTTTTGAATTTTATTATTAAACTCAGCAAGCGTTAAATACTTTATTTTATCACGTATTTCTTTCGGTTCACCAACAATGGGGTGATTACTCGTAATATGATTCTGAATTTGTTCTAACCAATATCTATTTTCCCTTAGAGATTGAAAGTTCAAGAATAATTCTTGTGCTTTTTGGTACTCTTCTTTATGCACACCATACTTTTTTATCTGCTTTAACACGTTAATTACCTTTTTAAATAAGGTCTCGCTCTCTTCTATATTTGACTCAAGTTTTATTGAAAAAGACATAGGTTTAGCGCTATACCTATATTCATTTTTCACCACAGCCTGTTCCTTTGTAACTTCCTGGATTCTCGTATCTAAAATTTTTAAAAACAATTCCCAAATATGATAATCTAAATAACCAGTAAAAGTTTTTATGTGTTCCGCCAGTTCTTTTTGTTTAAAGTATAAGTTATAATTAATCCACTTTGTTTTACCACGGTAGTTCTCATTAACATCTATTTTTTGTGTTATAAATTGAGGTTTACGAGCATAGTAAATAGAATCACAATCTTTTTTTATGCGTGGTTTTGGCTTTCTAGGTATTTCTTCCAGTATTAGCTTTAACTCTTTTTCAATATCATCTATATTATTTATATTTCCTACAATTCCTATATGCATAAGGTCCGGACGGTACCAATCTTTATAAAAACGAAGTAAGTCCTCCTTAGGTAATTGACGAATTTGTTTTGGGACATCGGGATAATAGTTAAAACAGGGGTAAATAAGCGATTCCATTTCTCTAATCGCTTCATCAAAAATCACATCGTCATTTTTGCGGTATATTATTTCTTGAAGAATTGACTTTTTTTCGGCATTTATATTTTTAATGGTCAAGGGAATATTTGTTGCTATATCTTTAAACCATAATAAACCTTTTCTAATTGTTTCTATATTGCCATTGGGAGGGTCATAAACATAGCGCGTACTTCGAAAAGAAGTATTGGCGTTAATATCTTTTCCCAATGTCATGTTTAGCTTAGCTAATGTTTCTGGACCAGTTATTCCATTAGGGAAGTGTTTTGAAGGCATAAATGCTAAATGTTCAATTAAATGAGCTACTTCTGCCTGCCGATAATCTTGCTGTAAACCGCCAGCTTTAACAAAAAAACGCATGTAAATTTTACTATCCTGATCATCGGTGTCTTTAATGGAATATTCTAAACCATTTTCTAATTTTCCATTTAAATACTTTTTCTGTACTAAGCCCCCCTGCTCTATTTGCGCATTAGCAAAAGTTAAATAAAACATACAGAGGAAAACGATTATTCTTTTAACAATATTTTTCATAAGAAATTTAATAACCTGGGTTTTGATTCAAAAAGGGATTACGGAGTAGTTCTTCCGACGGAATGGGGTAACGCAAATCTGTTAATTCTAAGTCGGAATTAATAGGCAAAAGTATTTCTTGTGCTCTACCTAAGCGGATTAAATCTAGCCATCTGTGCCCCCACTCAGCAAATAACTCTTTTCTTCGCTCTTTCAAAATTTCCTTTAATAAGGCTTGTTGATCTATTTCTGGATTAGTCTCAGAAAGTAAAGCTATTCCTGCTCTTGCTTTAATTTTATCTAAATCGATAATAGCGCCCTGTAGGTTATTTTGATTTGCCCTCGCCTCTGCCCGAATTAAATATTGCTCTGCTAATCGCAGTACCATAGAGTATTCAATGGGCTCACCTGTACTGTTTTGAATTTTATATTTATGCGCATAGTATATTGCCAGGTCTTCATTATAGCCAACCCAATGAATCCTTCTATTGTCATCAGATGTTAAGGAGCTGACTAAGTTTTCTGATATTTTTAAATAGGATAAAGAGGGTAAAAAAGCATTGATGAGAAATACAGACCCTTCGTTAGTATTGGTTAATCCTGTTCCGGCACCTAATGGAGAAATCTGCCAAATAGCCTCTTGGCTGTTTGCAAGAAACACCTCATTCATATCGGTAGGTAGGCTATAGTTACCACTCTGTGCAATTACTTCACTACTGTAAGCCTCGGCTAATTCCCAATTTTCTAAATATAAATGTACGCGCGCCAATAAGGCCTTGGCAGTAAACTCATTTATTTGAGTGCGTTCAGCTGAGTTTGGCACATCTGCTAAAAGGCTTAAGGTTACTCCTAAATCAGTTAAAATTTGCTCATCAATTTCCAGTATCGAACTAGCTTCTATAGTAGCATTGGCTTCATAGTTCGTATTTACGACTAATGGTACTTCGCCATACAAATTGCGTAAATAAAAATAGGTAAAAGCACGTATGAATTTAGCTTCTCCCTCTAAACGTTGCGATACTTCTGGCGATACTTTTGTAGATTTTTCTAGGCCTTCTAATAAAGAATTAACCATATAGATTATATTATAAGCACTCGACCACAAAGTTCTATTATAAGTATTGTCGGGATGTATCGTATTTTGTTCAAATTGTAGTAAGTCTAATGCATTAGTATTTATAAGTTCTACGTTATCTGAAGAAAGACCCGCTAGAACGGTTACACTTCCCAACCAACCTTCGCTAAAGCTGGCACGATAAAGTTGATTATAAATTCCTTGCATTGCACTTTGTGCAGTTTCATCGCTGGAAAATACTTCACTACTTACCAATTTATTGTCCGGCTCCTCTACCTCTATCCAATCTTGGCAGGAAGTAAGAAAAGACAGCATGACAAGTATTAAAATTATGCTTAGTCTATGGGTATAAAATTTAATTTTCATTTTTTATGATTTTTAAAAGTTAAGTTGTAAACCACCGGTAAAAGTGCGTAGATTAGAAAAGTCTGTACCTCCTTGAAGAGTTTCAGGATCCATCCCTTTATAATCAGTAATGGTAAATAAATTCTGTCCTGTAATAAAAAACTTTACTTGATTTAGATTTAAGCTTTGTATCCATTTTACAGGTAAACTGTAAGATAGATTTATAGTTTTCATACGGATAAACGAGGCATCTTCGATTACAAAATTCGACTCCGTTACATTAGCATAAGCCAAGAAAGCATCTAAAGTCTGAGAAACTTGCGCATAAGAACTAGAGTTATGAGTAACTTCTGCTATTTGATTTTGCGGAAAGCCAGCATTAAAAAGATCTGAAAAACTTCCTTGTTGTTTCACGAATTGGAATAAAAACTGTAAAGAAATACCCTGATAACTTATGGTATTATTAATTCCTCCAAAATATTCCCTTGTAAGGTCTTGAATAATAGTTTTATCTTCTTGATCATAAATTTCATCTCCATTCTGATCTTTTACACTATAATAACCGGTTTCAGGATTTACACCCTCGTATTCATAGAGAAACCGTATATTTAAGGGATGCCCCTCTTTATAAATATTAGCATAAGAAGACTGCTCCAAACCGGGGTATCGAATCAATTCATTTCTTGGAAAACTTATATTGAAAGAAGTTTCCCAACGAACTTTATTATTATTGATATTTTCACTAGATACTTCTATTTCCCACCCACTGTTTTCTACAGTTGCCGGTAAATTGGCTTGAACATTGTTAAAACCAGTAGTAGACGGTAAGGGGTACCCTACTAGTTGATTAGAGGAACGATTGCGGTATGCACTAATCCCTACATCAAGCTTATCTTTTAAAAAGCCCAATTGTAATGCTATTTCTGCTTTTTTATTTTTTTCCCAAGTATATTTTGGGTTTGCTAAACCTACCGGATAAAGTCCTCCCGGCCCTGGCGTTGCTTCATAAGCATCTAAGTATCCGTAATCTGGAATCTGGTCATTACCTGTTGTACCATAGCTACCTCTTATCTTCCCAAAACTTAACCAATTTAAACGCTTAGTGAAAAAAGCTTCTTCTGTAAAAATCCAAGCCGCTCCAATTGCTCCGAAATTGGCAAAGCGATTAGCCGCTGCAAAACGTGACGAACCGTCTCTTCTTGCTGTTAAGTTTAAATAATACTTCTTATCCCAGTTGAGTCCTATTCTTGAGAAAACAGCTTGATAACGATAATCTATATTTCTCGCTTGCGCATTAAGCAATTTTTCTGCTGCTCCTAAATTGCCTATTAACGCTTCTGCAACATAATTCTGACCTTCTACGCTAAAATTCTTATACTGGTTTTCTTGTATAGTACTTCCTATTAAAGCCTGAATGCTTAACTTATCCCATTGTTTGGTATAATTTAATTGCGGCTCTGCAATCCAAGTTTGTCGTTGACTATCTGTAGACAACGACCTGTGCAAAGGCATACCTGCCGGATTATAAGAACGTTTAGGCATTTTAACCAACTCATCACTTTTATAGTCGGTAAAACCTAGGTTGGTTTTTAATTCCAGTCCTTCTAAAATTTTATAAGAAAGGTTTAGATTTGTAATCAAATTACGGGCTTCAATGGTGCTAGAATTAAAAACTCCTTCTAAAGGATGCGCTAAACCTGCTTCTCCCCAATCTGTCCAATTAAGACTGCCATCTTCTAAATAGAGGTTTGGAGCGTTGGGAGGCAGTTTAAATGCATTACTTAAAAAATCAATACCGTCCCCTATTAGCTCATTTTGATCTATACCATAATTTATAGCAAGATTAAGTTGAAATTTATTATCTTTAGTGTGATGATTTAGGTTAAAGCCTCCAGTAAATTTTTGGTAATTTAAATCTACAGGATAGATAGTTCCTTGTTTATGAAAAGCTCCATTTAACCTAAAGTGGGTCTGGTCACTTCCGCCTTGAGCAGAAATATTTACATCGGTAATGTTGGCCGTACCGCCCAAAAAATAATCTTGCCAATCTGTTTCCCGATTTTGATCCCATATTAATAAATCATAGGCATTAAATTCATCTGGTTCTACCCCATCATTTATAAAAGCCTGTTTTCTTAAAGCTAAATATTGATTGGTATTTAACAAATCTAACTTTTTAGGTATTATAGAAACACCACTGTAAATACGAGCTTGTACTCCTTTTTGATTTTCTCCTGTTTTTGTAGTGATTAAGATTACTCCGTTTGCGCCCCTAGACCCATAAATTGCTGTTGCATCGGCGTCTTTTAGCACTTCGATACTTTTTATATTAGATAGGTTCATAGTACTTAGGGGGTCTACCCCTACAAAACCCAAACTAGTATTGCTCTCAACAGGCACAGAATTGATAGGTACACCATCAATTATATATAACGGATAATTTCCTTCTTTTCGTAAGCTATTTTGACCTCTAATACGAATGATAGGGGCGCCTCCCGGGGTTGCTGTATTGGCACTTATCTCTACCCCAGCCATGCGACCTTGCAGTGCTTGGAGTGGACTCACCAATGGTTGTAGCTCTATCTCTTCTGCAGTAACTTTTGCGATATTGCCGGTGCGTTCACGATCTCTTACCCTATAATATCCGGCATTAATCACTAAGTCGCCCAAAGAGTTTTCTTCTTCTTGCAAAACTATATTGATCTGTGTCTGGTTACCCACCGGAATTGCCTGAGGGGAATAACCTAAATAGGTAAAAACTAAGGTATCTTGTGCTTGTGCTTGAATTTGGTATTGCCCCTCAAAATTGGTGGTTGTTCCTTTTAATTTATTTTTGATGGTAATATTTACTCCGGGAATAAGAACCTGCTCCGTATTGCTTACCGTTCCTCTAATGGTTTGTTGACCATAACTGGTTAAAGAAAGCATAACAAGAAGCAGAAAAATACTGCAAGACAAGGCCTGCTTGAATAAAAATTTCATATTTTTGAATTGTTATTGGTTAAATAATCGAGTTTAGTTAGTAACCGCCTTCTCTGGCCCGCCAAAGCATAGAGAGGGCTTTTTTTATTATATTTTTATTTCATAGGCATACCTTTTTTACATTATTGCCCGACCCGGACGTAGGTTTTAAACCATTTCTCTCTTACAATTCTAAATTATTTTCTCATTTTATAAATAATATCGAAATAGATTTTAGCCTATAAAGGTTATTTTTACATATAAGTATTCTCGTTACAAGTTGCCGTTCTGCTTATCTAAAATAACGCTGAAAGAGCTTAATTTGTTAAAGAAGCTTACGAGGAACCATCTATGGCTTATCTATGGAGTACCCTGAAGATAATCTTAGTGTAACCGAGTAGTAAAATAGCGCTAGAGGCTTCTAATTTTAGTTTAAAAGATTAGTAAAAAAAGTATAAATAGGTTATAAAAACTACTTACAGTAACTTAACGAAGTAACTGCCCTAGCTTTTATTCCTTGGGCCTAATTCAACTATACCATGAAAAAGGCGCGGGTCTCAACTTATCCCTTTTGAGGTACTGGTATACCTTGTGTACAGATAAGAGAGCCCACGCCCGGGTCGTGAGCAAACTTACTTATCTTCTCGTACACATAAAAATTACCAGTTTTCAAAAGCGAGAATCTAAGCAATTGCTTCCAATATTTTTCTTTCGAAGAATTGCAAATTTAATAATCTAAGTCAAATATAATAAAAATTTTCAAATGTCATCCATTTGGTTTACAACTTTTTTTGATTTTTTATCAAAATTGCAATATGGGAAGGTTAGATAAAGATGATATTATTTTTAATCAAAAAATCGCTAAAAGATTGAAAGCTTTAAGAGAAGAAATACAGCCCGTTCAATCCCATTTTGCAAAAACTCATAATATCGATCGACAAATTTTAAGTAGATGGGAAAATTCTAACGATAAGCGAGGTGTTTCAATTCACACGCTACGTCGTTTCTGTGATTTAATCAATATATCATTGAAAGACTTTTTCGATGATGAATTATTTAAATAAATTGATTTATCTAATAAATTCTTTCTTTAAATCTTTTTAAGTTCCTTATACAATTATTGTTTAAACTATATTTCATCTCAACAAAAAAAGTTACTTACTGCATATAGCACAAAGTGTCTTTTTGTTGATAAATGATAATCTAAAAATATATTTTCTTTAAACCCTATTTTGTATTCTATCCCTTCTTCTAAACTTCTGAACCCTTGTAGTGTCATATTTTCACATTTAAAGCGAATTTTTATTTATATTCAAACCAAATAGCTTTAAACAACTTTTAAAAGTATACCACTGAGATCTCAATCTTTTTTCACTGTAGTGCTTCTCCCATTTCTCTATCCTAAGCTTATTGTCTTTATAAATAAGCAACACACTGTCGTCTTTAAATTGAAGTAGATAATTATTTTCTTTTTTTTTTGAAATAATAAAAAGATATATCTTTTTAAAACCTTGTAACCATCTTCGCCAGTAGAATTTTTATCTATATATAAGGACGTAAAGTTACCTTTTTGCGTTTTAAAAATTATTTCGTGTTTATCTTTATATTTTATTATTTCAGCACCATCTGTTTTCCCTACAGATTTTTGAGCGTAGAAAGTGAAGGTAAATAAAAAGAATAACACATAAAGCGGCTGCATAGTGGAGGTGATTTTTTATAAATATAGCTGGTTAAAATAGGAAAATGGATAAAAATTTGAAAAAAGTATGCCAGTTTAACCCGTAAAATATTATGCTAAAAGTTTATCTTTGGGGTGATATAGCGAGCCAATTTAAGCCAAGAAATAATGGAATATGAAATTAAAATTCTGACTGATGATAACACAATTAAAAAAATATGTGAATTATTTTGGAAAATAAAAGGCTTCAAAGATAAATATGAATTTGAAAAAACGGTACAAGAAATTGCTAAAGAAAACCAATTAAAGAGTTCGCAAATTTCTCAGATAGCAAAAGTAAATTCAGAGCTGTGGGTAAATTGCACAAGTTGTGACATTCCATTTTTAGTTAAAAATAGAACAGAATGGAAAAAATTAGTTAGTGGAGAGTTCTTCTTTCAATCAGATTGTCAAAATTGTAAAGAAAAAAAGAATCAAATAGACAGAGGAAGTGCCATATCAAAATTATATGCTCAAAAAAATTTAGAGTTAGAAAGAGCTTTCAAAGCAAAACGGTGGAAATTATGCGATAGGGAATCTATTGAAATATTAATAATTATAGCTGAGGGATTTAATTTAAAAATGATAAATCAGGAATTATTTCGACCAATTATCGCAAATAAGGATTTTGGTAAATTACAATGGCGGAGGATAAATAAATTAGAAGAATTAGGACTTATTTGGGTAGAAAAACAAAATCCATTCGAAAATACAGGCAAAGTAAAAGAATTTCACATATTGAATAGATTAAGAGAAGTTCTTCATAAAAAATATCGTGAAGAATTTAAAAACGGAGAGCAAATTCTAGACTCAAAACAATTAAAAATAATTTCAGATATAAATAATTCAAGACCAGGATTTATTGAAGGAGAATTCAATCTCTCTAAAAATGGCTATTTGACAGCTTTTAAAAATTATAAGATAGAACTAAACTTAGATAAGAAAAAAAATCAATTCAAAATTAACATCAAGGAAAAATAAAATTGGCTTGTGACTCAACCTAAAAATTAGCATATTTCCACACGTTACTTGTCAGATACATTCACCTTGGCAGAAATGTAAAAACAAAAATTATGGAAAAGATTAACAGAAATAAATTAAAAGCAAACTTGACAGAAGGTAAGAAACTTGAACAAGATCTTATTACAAACTATAAGGACAATATACCAGAAAGAATATTGAATGGAGCAATAGATTTATTCAATAACGATGTTCCAAAACGCATAAACATTTTGATAGGTATTTTGAATTCAGTAGAAAAGGAAAAAAAATATAATGAAGTAAATCATATAGACGAAGTTATTGCTTTTTTAGATAATGATGAAGTTGAAGGATCAATCAAATTAGCTTTGAACGAAGAGAATTTGTTATACTTTAGTCCAATTAAAGAACAGAACCTTAATTTTGAAGATATGTTAGAAAACTTAATATACGCTATAAATAGCAACATAGAGCAACTATATAGTGTTTTGGCAATTGGAAAACTAAAAAAATAAATCAAATGAAAAATAGTTTGAAAAATTTATTTGGTGAAGAATTAAAGCAAAACGGTTATAAAAAAGTAAAAGTAAACCATTACCAAAGAAAAGTTGGAAGTTATTTGATTTTTATTGATAACGATTTAGATCGTTTACTAATACGTTTTATGACGACTAAACATCCTCTTAAACCGCTTAAATGTATTAAGAACAAATGGTTTGACAAAATAACAAAAATATCAAAATTAGAATTTAAAGATATTCTAGAGTGGGCTGATAGTGAGCTTAATAAAGAAGTTAACAAACTGAACTTAGAAGAATATAATTAAGAGAAAGAGTTGGTAAAAAACACTTCTGCCAGTACCACATATAACAAATAGCTACGGCTTTTCTAAACCGAAAATTTTGGTATATTTGAAAGTCGCCAATTTTTTACTTTGGCGTTTTAGAAGTTTAAAGGTAAAAACTTAAAACAAAAAATTGGCTTGTAGCTCAACCGAGAAATTAGCGCATTTTTGCGCGCTACTTGTCTTATACACGCACGTTAGGCACAATTACACAAAACCAATGGGAATATCATTAAAAACACATAAAATACTTTGGGGAAAGTCAGGCAATAAATGCTCATTCCCTGATTGTAAAATTGATTTAGTGATGGATGAAAGCGAAACGGATGACCCTTCAGTTGTTGGCGAAGAAGCTCATATTGTTGCGAGGAAAAAAAATGGCCCAAGAGGAATTTCAAATTTAACCAAGGAGCAACGAGATAAATACAATAATTTAATTTTATTATGTAGTGTACACCATAAAGTAATTGACGACCAAGAAACTACATACACAATAGAATTATTAAAACAATATAAAAAAGAACACGAAAATTGGATAAACCAAAACCTATCAATTGACAAAATTAAGGAACGTGACGATATAGTTTACGCAGGCTATATCGATAGAATAATCGAACTTGCAGATATTAATTCGTGGAAAGGTTGGACATCTTATATTTTTGGCGGAGGTTCGCCAAGTATGAGAAATACAACTATCGATAATCTTCGAAAAGTAATAGAGTTTATATTATCTAGAGTTTGGCCAAAAAGGTATTCCAAATTAGAGACTGCAATAATAAATTTCAAAAATATTACTAATGACTTTCTCTCTGTTTTCAACGAATACGCTGAAAATGAACGACCATCAAATAGAAATGAAAAAGAATATATGGTCTACACAGAAAAATTTTATAAAATTAGAGAATGGGATACTGAAAGATATAATAAACTGTTAAGCAAATATGAGTATCATTGTTTATTAGTTGAGGATTTACTTTTAGAAATGACCAGAGCCATTAATCATATTTTTGATTTGGTTAGACTTTATATATTTCCAAGTTTCAGAATGAATGAGGGAGTTTTATTGATTGAAATTGGTCCATTTATGGATTTATCGTGGCGAACATACAGAACCGAGTATAAAGAAAACGAATTAGAAAATCTCTATCCTGGACTTCGAAAATTTATGGAAATAAGGGAGAATAGAGACCAAAGCCGAGGGAAAGATATTAGCGAAGACTATTTCCCGAAAACATATTAACTGTGGCTAACACCGGTAACCGTTGCACAAGACTATAATTTATAAAAATAGGTAGCTTTTTAAGACGTTTTAAGCGATTTTAATTTTTGGTTATCGAACTGTTATCAAAAAATATCGAGGACTTAAGAGCAAGTTTATAGCTTGCTTAAAGTGATTTTCTAAAGCCTGGCGTGAAGCGAGACTATTTGCCCTACTTTTTGTCTTTTGGGTGATGTACTTGAGGTATTTTTTCAAGTTATATGCTATAGCGGCTAGGTGCATACACTTGTTGGCTTGCTTAACTCCTATAGTATTTACTTTTCTTAATCCCATAAATTCTTTAAGGGTGCCAAAGACCGGCTCGACTGTACTTTGGCGTTTGCCTTTTAAATGTCGACCTTGACGGCTATTTATTCGGGTAATGTTGCGTTCATATTCTTCGCGATAAGCGGTGATGTTAATTCGTTTCTCGTGGCTTTTACCAATGCATTGGTCTTTGATTGGGCAGTCTTTGCAGTCGCTGCGCTTGGTAAAGTAATTGTCTTTTAGAGTTCCTTTTTCTAGTTTTTGTTTACGAAAGGTTACTTTCTTTCCTTGTGGGCAGAGCCAGTAATTACCCGCTTTTACATATTTAAAACCCTCTGGCCCTCCTTTATAGGTTCCGTGGGGTGGAATATAGCTTTTAATAGCTTTGTTTTCTAAATATGCATAGTTTTCCCCACTGCTATAACCGGTATCAGCTAACAGGTTTTCCAAAATAATCCCTTCTTGTCTTAAACGCCTATTAAGTCTTGTGGTAGTGTCTTGAAGGTACTGGCTGTCTTTTTTATCGGCGTGATAAGCCTGGACATCGGTAATCACGTGCGCATTAGTATCTACACTTAGGTTGCACAAGTAATTGAGCTTTCTGGCCTTTCCGGGTTTTACACTTATTCGAGCATCAGGATCGGTGGGACTGTAATGCGTCTTATTACTGGTATAGCGGCTGGCTTTATTTCTGACTCCCGGACGCATATCTTGATCTTTACGCCACTTCTTGTTACGGCTCTTTATATCTTGTAACTCTTTCTTACTTGCGCTAATTTGTTGTTGTGATTTTGGAGCTTTATTTGTTTTGGCTTTCCTGTCCCGGCTACTTTGAACACGTATTTTTGAAAGGTGCTCGTTTAGTTCATCTGCCGGTACTTTAATTTCAAGACTATCCATAGAGGCGTTAGCTTTAACCGGTGCTGAGTCGATAGCCTGGGTATGCCCACTTACCAATCCGCCTTCTATACATAAGCGTAGTACACGAGTAAAAACTTCCTCAAAAACATCTTCTGGAAAGAGTTGACGCGTTCGGCTGATGGTGCTGTGCCAAGGAAGGGGTTCATCTATGTCATAATTTAAAAAGTACAGAATATCCAAGCGCATACTACAGTGCTCTATAAGTCTACGATCGGTAGTTATATTTTCTAAATAACCTACTAAACACATTTTAAAGAAGACTACCGGATCTATACTTTTTTGTCCGCTACTCCCATAAAACTTTTGAGTGAGCGAATAAAGAAAATCCAGGTTTAGCGCCTGTTTTAACCTGCGATAAAAATTGGTTTTTGAAACGCGTTCACTCAGCTTAAAGTCAGTGAAGAGTTTTTCTTGATAGTTTTTCTTGCCCTGCATGAGCATGAAATTAAACCTTTTCTGCTTTTTATACAAGTTTTATTTATTTTTACAAAAAAACAAGTTGTGCAACAGGCACACTGGCTATAATTCATTGTGGGGTTCGTGCCAAATCAAAAGTTTTCGTATATTTACTCGGCTTGCTTTCATAGGTCGAAAAGTCTGTCGACATTTTCTCCACAACGAAATCATAGCCTTACACGTTGCCTGTAATGTGAAAAATGAATTATAATATGAATACTAAGATATTATTGTTGTTTTTATTAGTTTTCAATTCAATACAAAACAAAGGATTTGGAGATAAATATGTAGTAGAAACTCAAACTCTAAATATTCGTGAATATAAAAATAAAAACTCAGACATAATCGGACAATTAAAATATGGTGATACAATAGTTTCAATCAGAGAATATGATAATTGGATAAAATTTGATGTCAAGAATGATAAAAGAGTTAAAAAACAACCGATCAACCATTATGCTTATTTACATATCGATTACCTGAAACTAATTGAGAAGAAAGAAAAACCGGAACCAGTTACTGAAAAAAACAAGCCATTTACCTACGGATTAATTAAAGGTATGAAATATCCTTTTTTTATAATTTTTTTAATTCTTGCGTCTAAAGATTATTTAAAAAATAAGAGAGTAAAAGATGGTAGATTTGCAAAAGGCTATAAGGAGATTCCATTTTCAGGAATAGAATTGTTAAAATATGCATTTTATGCTTTTATTTTTAGCTTACCTTTCGGTTTAATTAGTGGATTTTATTATTTGTTTTCAAATTGGTAGATATGGTGTACAATACAAAATCGAAATGGTTTACCTTACTAATGAATTTAAAACTTGAGCATATAATAAATCCTTGGGTATTTAAAATTGACTTAGGCAAAGAAATTATAACAATTGAAAAGCGTAATTGGTATTTTATTGGTAAAGATTCAAATACTATCGCTTTTAAATTTATTAGAGTCATAAATATAGATGAACATTTGTTTGGAGCTGACATCTATATTAAAGCAATTGGAGGCTGGGTCTCAGCAAAATATCTACCAAAAAAAGATTTAAAAATTATGCGTAAAACTCTTATCGAATATAACCAAACAAAAAATAGACATATTATTTTTTCGTAATGGAAAATCTTATTACATCAAAAAAATTCTATAAAAGCTGGATAAAATCTGTTCAAAATAGAAAAAACGAATTAGGAAAAATTTGGTCAAATTATAAGAAATTTACACATAAAATAACTGGTTGGGAGAATTCAGTTGTTCAAGACATTGCGAATGATTTAAATTTATTATGTTTCTCAGATAATTATTATTCTATAGATTGTGTTTTCTACAAAACAGAGGATTTAGTAAATCCTAATAAAAAAAATAAATTTCATTTGAAAGATATTAGAGTTGCTTTCGAACATGAAAATAATTTCAGTAGTGGTCTTTTTCAAGAGGTATCACATCTTTTACTTATAAATTGTGATTTAAAAGTACTCGTTTCTTATCCAAAGAGCCATTTACGGTCACGAAAAGAATTAAAAATCCTACACAACTTAATTAAAAGTTCTAGGCAATCTGAAAAAATAAATGATTTGAATAATTTCTTAATAATCTTAAACTATGAAGATACTTTAGTTTGGGAAGGATTAATTTTCAAAACAAATGGATGGGAAAAATTAACTATATAAACACTACAGGCAACACCGTATAACAACAATTGCGGTTTTGTGTCCTGCGGACACAACCGCGCAAGCATAAAAGTCGGTAATTTTAGCTATCTTAGTTTTTTTAAATTGTATTAAACCAAAAATAGAAACATTTGCTAAGTTAGAACCGTGAATGAGCCAATCAGTGGTCTAAATTTCAGCTTATTAATTTCTTGGAAATCTATTCCTAATCCGAATATTCTAAACTTTTAAAATTGACTGGAGTTTGATTATGCAAAACTAAATCGCTAAACTTTACACAGATAAAATTAAAAATACTAAAAAAAATTTGAACTCAGCTGAAAACTAATTCAAAATCGATAAACTGGTGCGATAAAAATTTCTCAGCACTGTTCTATTTTACTATACTGTATGTTTAAAAAATAAATCCTAATTTCGTTTTCAAAATAATATTAAAACTCTCAGTGTTTCATAAACGATAATGATTTGGACATTTTATATTTAAAAACAAGATAAAAAATTTTTAAATACTATTTTGCTATATAAATTTAAGCGGAAATGTACCGAATAAAAAAAGTACTTAAAAAAAGAATTTAGCAAACTTGGTTGGCCGAAAAACTGGAAAAGAGTTACAATATGGTGAATGATTATGTTCAAAATTAGGCAACAACCAAGATTGGAGGTTTTAAATGACATTGCATAATCCTTTGATACTGATATAAAGACTTAGTTGTTAGTAGCAATAATACATGAAACAAAATACAAGCATAAAAATACCTAGAAGTTGGATACAGGCTTCACTATCAGAATTATTTCTTGATCCTAAAAATAATATTGTCGACGGTCCTTTCGGGTCTAACCTGAAGGCGAGCGAATATCAAGATGAAGGTATTCCAGTTATTCGAATACAGAATATTGACAGAAATAGGTTTATTGATAAAAATATCAATTATGTTTCTGAAGAGAAGGCTGATTTTCTTTCAAGGCATAGCTTTAAAAGTGGTGATATTATCATAACCAAGCTTGGAGAGCCGGTCGGAAAAGCTTGTTTCGTTCCTAAAAAATATGAAAGAGGGATTATAGTTGCTGACCTAATTAGAGCAAGAATAGATCACAAAAATATCAGCGATAAGTTCTTATTACATCAGCTTAATTCAATCTATCTAATCAAACAATTCGATAAGTACACTAAAGGCACAACAAGACCAAGGATTAAGTTAAGTATTGTTCGTGACTTAATTTTAAACCTACCTCCACTCAACGAACAACTCCGCATCGTCTCCAAAATCGAAGAATTGTTTAGCGAACTAGACAATGGGGTGTCCAATCTCAAACTAGCACAAAACCAGCTAAAGGTCTACCGAAAGTCTTTATTGAAATATGCCTTTGATGGCAAATTTATAAATGACAAACAAGATAAATGGGAAATAGTAACAATAAATGAGGTTGGTGAGGTAATTACAGGGGGAACTCCACCCAAGAAAGAGCCCAAATTTTATGGAGGAATATTCAATTTTTATAAACCTGGAGATTTAGATGTAGGTTATTACACCAAAGATTCCACTGATAAATTAAGTCCTCTAGGTTATAGTAAATCAAGACAAGCTCCTGCCAAGTCAGTATTGGTAACTTGTATTGGTGCAACAATTGGTAAAACTGCGCTCATTAGAAAAGAAGGTGCTTTCAATCAACAGATAAATGCAATAATACCCAATGATGAATTCATTCCCGAATTTATATATTATCAAATTATTTCTAATGAATTTCAACAGAAACTAAAATATGGCTCTTCTTCTACAACGATACCTATTTTAAATAAATCAAAATTTTCTGCACTTCATATAAAAAAAGTTTCATTAGCAATTCAAAACAGAATAGTTGAACATATTGATGAGCAATTTTCGATAATTGACAATTTAGAGCTAGCAGTAGAAAGGGGCCTTCAAAAATCAGAAGCCCTTCGCCAATCCATTTTAAAGAAAGCTTTTGAAGGTAAATTAGTGCTTCAAGACCCCAAGGATGAGCCCGCATCGGAACTGTTTAAACGCATACAGGCAGAAAAGAAGAAGTACTTGGAAGAGCAGAAGCAACAGAAGAAAAGAAAACCTAAAAACACCAGGAAGATGAGTAAGGAACTAAGCATTGAAGAAGTTCTCAAAACTTCAGATAAACCTATGCTCGCCAAAGATGTATGGCAAAAGAGTAAGCACAAGGAGAATATTGAAGAGTTTTATAAGGAGCTAAAAGATATTCAATCTAAAATCAAGGAAGTCAAAAAAGGAACTGAATCCTTATTAAGCCTGTCAAAATGAGGATAGACAAAGTACATATCAAAACAGGCTTCAAGAATCTTAAGGATTTTAAGATAGACATTGATGAAAATGCTTGGGAAACTGTTTTACTTGGTCTCAATGCAACAGGTAAATCCAACTTCTTAGAAGCGTTGGTTATTATTTTTAGGGATTTAGACTTAATATTTAATCACAATCGGAAAATTGCAAAACATGATTTTGACTACTACATCAAATATGAATGTAGAAGTAATAATATTGAAATCATTCTCGAAAATGGCAAATACAGTTTTATAGTCAATTCGATTCCTGAAACAACCACAGTCACTCAGAACATAGAGCACTATCTCCCTAAACATGTCTTTATTTACTATTCAGGGATTAGTAACCGTCTTGCCAATTTGTATTTACCGCATCAGAAAATTTACTATGAGAAGATTATTAAACCTGATGCAAAGAGAGAGCAGTTTGACGAGATTCGAAGAATTTTCTTAGCTCAAAATATCCATGCCAATTTTGCTCTGATTGCCTTTTATATGTTTAAGGATCAAGAAGAAGAGACTGTTGAATTCTTAAGGGATGAATTGAATATTAGTGGTTTTGGTTCAGCTCTTTTTATGCTTAAAGAACCTGATTGGGCAAAAGGTAAAGACTTTAATCAAGGGGCATCAAATATGTGGGGTTCTGACGGGTTGGTTAGTAGGTTCCTTAATGATTTACTAAGGTTTTCTTATGCCCCTATTGAGTATAAAGCAAAAGAGGAGATAACATATAAAAAGTCTGAAACACAAAACCGATTGTATCTCTTTTTGAAGGAAAAAGAAGACTTTCAGGATTTAGTTGATTTAAAATACAATAATAAAATTGAGCTATTTAATGCTTTAGAGAGTATTCACATTTCCGATATGCTTTATGATGTTAAAATCAAGGTTAAAAAGGAAAATGTAGATGGCGAGTTGGCTATGTCAGAACTTAGCGAAGGTGAAAAACAGCTACTTACAGTTTTGGGTCTATTGAAATTCACCAAAGATGAAGAATCATTAATTCTACTAGATGAACCTGATACCCATTTGAACCCTATGTGGAAATGGAAGTTCTTGGATTATTTAGATAGGGTAGTAAAAAGAAAGAAAAATACACAGATTATTTTCTGTTCGCATGACCCATTGGTGATTGGAAATCTAAAAAAGAATCAGGTGCAAATTTTCAAGAAAGATAAAGAAGGTGAAACGAAGGTTTTCAACCCTTATATGAGCCCAAGAGAAATGAGTGTTTCAAAAATTCTTACCAGTGAATTGTTTGGCATTCCTTCTTTAATGAGTAAAAAACTTGAAGACCTGTTGAATCAAAAGCGATTCCTTCAAGCGAAAATCTCACACGATGAACTGGACGAAGATGAAAGAAACCAATTTGAAAGGTTAAAGAGGTATTTTGATAGAATTGGTTTTGGAGATGATACTGCAGATAGCAGATACAATCAATACTTGAAACTAACTAGCAATTACAAAGAGTTTACCAACAGGAAATATACCAAAGAAGAAGCAGAAGAGTTAGATAGAATTGCAAAGGAAGTCCTTGACAAAATCTTAAAAGAAGAAAAGGGCGAATGAGGTATATCGATAGAAATAGGTTCAGAGAAGCTGTTGAAGCCTTTGATTGGGAAGCCATAAAGCAAACCCAACACAATGCAATGAATGGGATGACTATCCCACAAAAAAAGGAATATATTAGAGATCATCCTGAATGGAATCAGCTCCAGCCGTTAATGCGTAATCTATCACATCATAAATGCTGGTATTCGGAGGCTCCAATTGGGAATAATGATTTCGAAGTTGACCACTATAGACCGAAGGGTAAATCACGTCAAAAAGACAATTACACAGACCCAAAGAGTAAATCTACAATCCATAAAACAAATGGCTACTGGTGGCTAGCCTATGAATGGAGTAATTATCGTTTGTCAGGAATTCACTCAAATAAATTAAGAAGAGATCGAATTGGTGAATGTGAAGATGTAAAAGGCAAAGGAGATTGTTTTCCATTAGACCTTATCAATGGTCGAGTTGCAAATGATGAAGAAAGCACGGCATGTGAAGTTCCTATTTTACTTGACCCCTTAAATCCAGTTGATGTATGTCTTTTAACTTTTGACAAAGGAATTCCTGTACCCGCTACAAATGACCCAGATGAAATTGATAGAGTTCTGCAATCAATTTTTTACTACCATTTGGATTTGGACCAATTGAATCGTGATAGAAAGATTGTTTGGGATGAATGCGTAGAGCATATACAAGATGCTAAAGAAGCAATTGACAATTCTGTCACCCGAGAAGCCAAAAAGGGACTGATGGACAAGTGCTTTCGAGAACTAAGGAAAATGGTTGATTCCGAACGAAAAGCGTATACCAGCACTGCTAAAGCTTGTATTATAGTTTATTCAGAATTGACAGGATATGATTGGCTAAAACTACTTGTAAGAACCTTATAGTAAATAATGAAACTCGAAGCATTAAATAGAGCCTACATTGAGCAAGCTTCAGCCATCATAGATGAGCAAGGTATTCCCAAAAACCATGTTTGGAGTCAATACTATGTGTTGGTTAATGGCAAAGAGTATCCGTTTAAACATCTACTAAGAACTGCATATGAACTAGCCACTGGAGAGCAATTACAGTTTCAGTCCAATGAGTCCTATCGTGGTTATATCGAAAATGAATTGGAGTTTGAATTTCGGTATTATGAAGGTGGTTATAACTTCTTTACAAAAGAAGAATTGGAATTTTATAGCTCCATCGTTAATACGGATTACAGAACGTCAAATCCAGCTCATCAATATTACGGGCAAAAACTCTATCCTATCATCGCTAAAGCCAAATTTTGGGCAGAGCAAATTTTAGTTGAAGGATTTAGGCTAAGGCAAGATGGAAATTGGCTCAATGGACATGTAGCCCGAATCAAACCTTATTTCTGGCCAAGAGTTTACAACGGGGAGGACAAGGACGTTTTTTTTAATGTGGAAGTGAATGGCTCCGAAAAATTCATCGGGTATAAGCTGGATGGTTATTTTGAAACAACAAAAGCACTTCCTGATTACAAAATCAAATTACTGGAAGAATACAAAACACTAATTGATTGGGAATGGCCCAGAATTTCATTTAAAAAACTGGATGAATACAATTGGGAAAGGCTTATTTCCGAAAGCAGGGAATATGTTCAGAAATATTTACCACATCACAATCACTTAAAAAAGTTACTTTCAAAAGAATCCAAAATTTCCCGAATCACCTGGAACACCAATGGATGGATAAAACCATCAGGCTTGATAGGTAAATCAACCAATGATAGTTTTGAAAAAGAGTATGGTTTTGGTCATGAAGAATGGCTATTTGATGGGGATAAAGTGATTGATGGGTATAAGTATGGGTTTTTAGAGCCGATACATAAATATCGTTCTAAGTATGAAGGTCAGGTTTTTGATCTCACGCTTTATACAAGAGAAGCAGAATCAAACAAAAATTTTTGGGTTGCTAGTTTGAAAGATGTTGAAGTCCTCTTACCTGAAGAATCAGAAAGAATATTGGCTCAATACAAACAAGAAGGTTGGTATGATGAAATGAAAGCCGATCTGTATAATCTTAACCTTGATTCCGGTCAGTTGGATATTTGGATTAAAGAAGGTGCGGAACAATTGTTCAATGTGAAGTTTAAGGCTTATCAACTCAACAAAATTCCAGCGGAGTTATTTCCTGTTTTAAATGATAATGAAATCCCATCCACTAGATATATC
This sequence comes from uncultured Mesonia sp., assembly GCA_947494545.1. GTDB lineage: Bacteria > Bacteroidota > Bacteroidia > Flavobacteriales > Flavobacteriaceae > Mesonia. Next base: position 257,083 of record CANLVH010000003.1, read on the forward strand.
TTAATGGATTTGCCGGCAGGTATACAGGAAAAAATTGAGGTTGGAATTAAAACGGGGTTTTCATTTGAAGACTCCGGAAGTGTGGAAGCAAATCTTGGAACAAAAAGCCTTAGAAGTGGAAGTAAGAAAGAGATTGAACTTGAGTTAAAACACAATATTCTTCAAACTAAATTTTTGAAATACCTTCAAAAGAAATATGGTAAATCCATTGTCAAACGGGAATGCACAGCTTATGGAGCATCAAGAATTGACGTGACCCGAAAAACGGATACTGGCTATGTATTTTATGAAATCAAAACTTATAACAGTTTAAGAACTTCCATTAGAGAAGGTATTGGACAATTATTGGAATATACTCTATACCCCAATGCAAATGAAGCTGAAGGTATTGTATTGGTTTCCCATGTGGCTCCGTCAGATGAAGTTAAGAAGTATCTTCATCATTTAAAGAATTTTATTAAACTTCCTTTTTCCTATACCCACTTTGATATTGAGAAAGAGGAAATAATTTTAGAAATATAGCTTATGGCAACAAATAACTTAGTAGCAAAAATATGGTCATTCTGTGATACTCTTAGAGATGATGGACTTGGATACGGTGATTATTTAGAGCAATTGACTTTTTTGTTATTCCTTAAAATGGCGGATGAAAATAAGAGTCAATATAACTTGCCTAAAAGATGCGACTGGCAAACTATTTTAACGAGTGATCAGATCATAGAAGATTATGAGAACCTTCTTAAAGCTTTATCTAACGCTGGTGGCATGTTAAGTAAGATTTTTGCTGGTGCGCAAAATAAAATTCATGATTCAGTTAAATTAAAAAGATTAATTAAACTTATTAATGGTGAAAATTGGACTAATCAAGACGTAGATATCAAAGGGGAAATCTACGAATCACTTCTACAGAAAAATGCAGAAAATAGTGGTGCTGGTCAATACTTTACTCCTCGTTCTGTTATTTCTACAATAATAACCTGTATAGACCCAAAACCCATGGAAACCATTGCCGATCCTTCTTGTGGTACTGGAGGATTCTTTCTTGGAGCTTTGAATCATTTGAATGAAAAAAAACTATCAAAGAAAGAAACTAATTTTCTAAAATTCAAAGCGTTCCATGGATGGGAAATTGAGAAATCAACGGCTCGTTTATGTTTAATGAATCTTTTTCTACATGGTGTAGGTGACCTAAAAGAAACTCCAGACATACATGTTACAGACAGCCTGAAACGTGGCTCTGAAGGAGAAGTCCTTGAAAATGAAAAAGTATCCATTGTATTAGCTAATCCGCCATTTGGAGTAAGTAGTAGTGACACACCAACTATTGATTTGGAACAGTCAAAAAAAGAAGGTTATTTCCTTAGGAAAGATTTCTGGGTTGCGACAAGCAATAAACAATTGGCTTTTTTGCAACATATTGTAGCTATGTTGAAGACAAATGGACGTGCAGCAGTTGTACTTCCAGATAATGTATTATTTGAAGGAGGAGCTGGAGAGGCTGTTAGAAAAAAACTATTAGATGAAACCAATCTCCATACGATCTTGAGACTCCCAACTGGAATTTTTTATGCCCAAGGAGTAAAAGCAAATGTTCTCTTCTTTGATAAACTTCATGAATCTGCAAAATCAGCTACTAAAGAAGTTTGGTATTATGACTATAGAACTAACATCAGCCATACTCCAAAAAAGAATCCTCTAAAGTCTACAGATTTAAAAGAGTTTACAGAATTATATCATTCTGGTAATCTTACTAAAAGAAAAGAAACTTGGTCAGAAGAAAACCCTGAAGGTCGTTGGCGAAAGTATTCCACCGAGGAGCTTCTATCTCTTGACAAAACTAGCTTAGATATCTTTTGGCTTCGAAATGACAGTATATTAGATTTAGACAATTTACCTGATCCGAACGATTTAACTCATGAGATAATTGAGAATATTGAAGCAGCCTTGGAAAGCTTTAAAAATATTTCATTAAAATTGAAGAGTTAACTATGTCCAGTATTAAAATATATTGCTAAATCGCTCAAAGCGCAGCCACAATATAAAATTTTTAAAGATTATCTTTGTGAACAAATGCTAGAAAAGAAAACACAAAAAATCAAAAATAGTAAACTTTGAGTAAGTCCATAATTTCTAATATTTTTTGGACTTAAAGTTATATATAATTTAAATTTTTAAAACCTGAAATTTAAAATGATAAAATAGTTTTTTAATTTCAGGTTCTCAGTAGGCATTTTAGAGTTATCAGACAGAATATTTACGACTTTCTATATAAAATATAATCGTTTTTATTTTTTACACCTAAATTTTGATTTTTAGTAATTTTATTAAAAAATATGAAAAATGGAAAAATACCGGCAGCTAAAATTATTGACTTCAGAAGGAAAACAACTGATAGTTCAAAATTAACTTTGATTAATAATTAAAACATCAAAAGTAAAAAAGGAAAATTCTGATGGAGGAAATTATTGGACAACATCTATAAGTTCGATAAGCCAATATTTTAAAAATGAAAATCAAAATATAATTTTAGATAAAATAGATGATTTATTAGGCCGACACGATTTATCCCAAGTTAAAACTTCTAAACTTATGTATGAAATAAATATTGAAATACTTCATAATTCTGAAGATTTCTATTTTGATTCATTTATAAGCCCAATTCTAAAATTATTTATATATCCAAACCAAATGACAAGTCTATAATCAATTTTTTAAAAGTACCTATACAATTTCGACCACAACACGTATACACCTATGAAGAAAATAAAATTAAGAAAATTGGTGCGATTTGGTTTATGGCTAAAAAGATGGTTTCGAAAAAGCAAAAATTGGAATATTCACAGAGGTACTATTTGAATATTTAGAAATAAATTATTCTAATAAATATGAAATAGATACCAATTATTGCATTACTATTGATGTAACAAGTTTAACTTATGTTAAGCAAGATGAAATTTTTACAGAAAGTGTTTCGTCACTTCTTAATTTTAGTGTAAAATCGATGAAAAGGATGTTATAAAATAAAAATATAGTAAATTTTATGATCTTCTAACTTTTAAGACTTTGATACTTTATTTTAATTGTGTTTCTATAAACCGTTAGTAAATCTTTTATAAGCCATTAAAAGTTTAGAACTCAATTTCAACTTTATTAAAATAAATAAGTATTAATTATAATCTATAGCTAGCCTACAACTTTTTTTATTTTAAAAACTAAAACCACCATCGAAGACGATGAGTTGTTTTCTGTTTAATAATTTAAGGATATTTAATCATCCTTATAGTAACGATTATATTTGTTGTAATTTTGTAACTTAGTGAACGTCTAAATAAGTAGATTGTTTATATTAGTAATAAAGGAGAATATTGTATGGCTTATAGTCCCACCACCATAGCAAATTATTTTATACAAGAGAAAGCCAAATTTGGTAAGTTGACTCCTATGAAAATCATTAAGTTGGTTTACCTTTCTTACAGTTGGTATTTAGCGTTAACAGACGGACAGAAAAAACTTGTTAATGAAAGCGTACAGGCTTGGAAATTTGGCCCTGTTTTTCCCTCTTTATATAAAAGTATAAAGTCTAAAGGTAAAATACAGATTTATGAACCTTTACCTTATGATAAAGAAGAAACAATTACCCAAGAAGATGCTGAATTTTTAGAGCGAATCTGGACGATGTACGGAGATTATAATGGGACAGAATTAAGTGCTATGACGCACCAGCTAGATACTCCATGGCAAAAAGTATATTGTGATGACCGCAATTCTGAAATACCGGATAGGGAAATTTTAGCGCATTACAAAAACAGATTAGTCGTTTAATATGTCTTCTAAAAATTTAGATAAACCCCTAATGCAAAAGTTGAAAAGAGCTATTCTTCAAAAGATTTTAAGGATGCTCAAGAGGATACTCTAGAAATTAATAACGATATACTTACTCCTCAACAAAAGCGTTATGTCAATGAAACCGGTTTACGCGAAAATTTAGCTATTGCTTTCACAATTATTATTGCTTTTTGGTTAATTGCGGTTTTATGTATTCTCGTTGGAAATACGGCTACTTATCAGCTTAGTGATAGCGTTCTGAATACATTATTGATTACTACTACGGCCAATGTTATTGGTATGATGACGATTATTTTGCGTAACCTCTTTCCGAAGCGTGATAGTTTATAATTATTTGATTTCGTTAAAAACATCAAAACTCAACATCTCCCCTTCTCTATGTATTTAAAATATTCAGCTAAATAAAGCTATTTTAGGTTAAAAAATTATATATAGAAACGTAAGCATATTGAAAATTTTTATATCTTTAAGTGATTAACATTTAAAAACTTAAAGATATGGGAATTAAACCAGGGCCAAAAAGAACGGCAAAATCTACGGGAAAACCTGATCGACGTCAACGAGATAATAAAAGTACACCGGGAAACACCCCTTCACTTAAACCTCATAAGCATAAAAAGGGAGATTAGGTATAAAGGTATCTAGCTATGATTGTATTTAGAAGTTAGGCTGCCTAATTATTTTTAAGCAGCCTATTGTATTATTTTTTAGCTTCAGCGATGGAAACTTTACGAAATTCTTTTAAAAGTTGTTCTAAAGCTAGTGAAGATTTTCTAGCTCGCGTTCCTGCTGCTTTATTGCCACTTTCCAATTGCGACGTTGAATCTTTTTCAAAAGCGTTAAATTCATTTTGAATGTTTTCGATGAGATCTTTCATATTGTCTTTATTTTAATTTTTGCTAAAATAAAAGAAAGGCTTCAAATTTATTTATAGTTGAAAAGATTAAAAAAATAATTTTTATGATAAACCTACAAAAATTGAACTTGTCAAAGATCAGTATCAAATATATATTTCTTTTGGTGATCATAATTTCTAATAGTAGATGCACAGAAAATAATGTAGTGCAGGAATCTGTTGAAGAAGCCGTGATTGAGGAAGATAAAATAGATTCCGATTCTTTACAGAATAGTTCTACTTAAAAAAAGTTAGAGGACTATAAAATAATTTTATCATCTAACAAAGAAATTATCACTAACCACGAAAACCTAACAATTAGTATCGAGATTGGAGGCGAACAATTTACGCCAACAAATGAAGATATTGCAATTAAAGATTCTAACACTATTCCCGCCCGATTAGGCTTATATGCTAAAATTAAACCCTATGCGCCGGATTTTGATATTATTTCGAATGGATCTAGTTTTAATGATTGTTTAAAAATTGATGAGACCGGATCTATTGTTCGTTATGAATTACAACCAAAAGCATTTGAGAACTGGAAAAATAAAACATCTAAAATCACTGCTACTATTGAATTATATGAGCTCGATAATTGTGAGGGTGCTCATACTCCAAAATCATCAAGAACATTAACAATAATTATTAGGAAAAGTTTCACTAATCAACTAGTTAGCGGATTCAATGAGATCATTTCTATATTTTGGGAAAAATTTTTAAGCTTTTGGGGAGTATTATTGACATTACTCTTCGGAACTTTAGTATTTTTAATTAAGAAAAAAATAAAAGCAAAAAAATCTACTTAAGACTAGAATATAAGTAACATTCTACATCTAAAACAAAACAAATGAAAAAACTATACGTAATCACTTTCATCTTATCTTTATTAGCTATAACCATTAAAGCCCAAACACCAACGACTGTACTCACTTTAGATAATGATTTATCTGTTATGGATATGGCCGTTAATGGAAATGATTTATATTATTCTGACTTTAGTCTGAATGGCATCTATAAAATTGATACTACTGAAGAAAATCCTATACCAATTTTGGTGGCTTCAGGTCTTCAAGGTCCTCGAGGTTTGTGTATTGACGGCGATGACTTGTATATAGCTGAACAGTACACGAATAAAATTATCAAATTGAATATTACCGATGATTTACCTACTTCCACAGAAGATTTCATTACGGATATAGAACAAAATTCTATCCATATGGCTATTAATGGAAATGATTTTTATTATTTAACAGATGATACTTCGACCAATGGTAAACTTTTTAAAACCGATAAAAATAATCCTTCTACACAGATTGAACTGATTTCAGGTATGGGAGTTCCGGTAGGATTACAAGTTGATGGTGATTATATATATTATTCAGAACTATTAGGCGATGCCGGGATTAAAAGGTTGAATATCACCCAAGAAAATATGACTCCTCAAATCGTTATTTCCAACCTTAATCAAGCAGGCTTTTTTATTATTGAAAATGAAACAATGTATATACCAATAAGGTTTGATCACAAAATAGCCACATTAGATCTAAACTCATCAATCCCTGCTTCAACCACAGATTTGGTAAGCCTAGAAAATGGTTCTGGTCCCTACTCTACCGCAATAATTAATAATGAATTATATATCGGAGAGTATTTCGCAGGAAAAATATCTAAACTAAATTTAGATAATTTATCTATTCATAAAAATGATCCTAAGCAAACTATTAAATTATTTCCTAATCCATCTGATAATATGATCCAAGTTCAAGGATTAACCGCTAAAAGAGAATATATTATTTATAATTCATTAGGTCAGAAAATAAGTGAAGGAGAAATAATGAATAATGACCTACTAAATATTGAAAACTTTCCTAGTGGCGTTTATTTTTTAAGCTTTGAGAATCAAAAGTATATTCGATTTTTAAAAAAATAATTAAAAATGAAAAAAAAATACCTAATTACTATTATTTCACTTTTATTAATTTTAATTTGAATGTCCGTAATGCATCATAAAATGTTTCGTCACCCTGAACTTGATTCAGGGTCTCATCTGATAAGCTTTGATTTTTAGCATTATATGAGATTCTGAAATAAATTCAGAATGACGCAGAAATTAATTATTACAAATAACGGATAATCAAATTTTAATAGTAAAAGCCCAAACACCAACGACTATCCTCACTTTAGATACTGATTTATCTGTTATGGATATGGCCGTTAATGGAAATGATTTATATTATTCTGATTTTAGTTTGAATGGCATCTATAAAATTGATACTACCGAAGAAAATCCTATACCAATTTTGGTGGCTTCAGGTCTTCAAGGTCCTAGAGGTTTGTGTATTGACGGTGATGAATTGTACATAGCTGAACAGTACACGAATAAAATTATCAAATTGAATCTTACCGATGATTTTCCTACTATCGCAGAAGATTTCATTACGGATTTAGAACAGAATCCCAGTCATATGACTATCAATGGAAATGATTTTTATTATCTAATTGACGATAATTCAACCAATGGTAAACTTTTTAAAACCGATAAAAATAATCCTTCTACACAGATTGAACTGATTTCAGGTATGGGAGTTCCGATAGGATTACAAATTAATGGTGACTATTTATATTATTCAGAACTATTAGGGGATGCCGGGATTAAAAGGTTGAATATCAACCAAGAAAATGCGACACCGCAAATTGTTATTTCCAACCTTAATCAAGCAGGCTTTTTTATTATTGAAAATGAAACAATGTATATACCGATAAGATTTGATCACAAAATAGTCACTTTAGATCTAAACTCATCAATGCCTTGGTTAACCTCAGATTTAGTAAGCCTAGATAATGGTTCTGGTCCCTACTCTACCGCAATAATTAATAATGAATTATATATCGGAGAATATATCGCAGGAAAAATTTCTAAACTAGATTTAGATAATTTATCTATTCATAAAAATGATCCTAAGCAAACTATTAAATTATTTCCTAATCCATCTGATAATGTGATCCAAGTTCAAGGATTAACCGCTGAAAGAGAATATATTGTTTATAATTCTCTAGGTCAGAAAATAAGTGAAGGTGAAATCATGAATAATGGCCTACTAAATATTGAAAACTTTCCTTATGGCGTTTATTTTTTAAGCTTTGATAATCAAAAGTATATTCGATTTTTAAAAAAATAATTAAAAATGAAAAAAAAACACCTAATTACTACTATTTCGCTTTTATTAATTTTAATAGTAAAAGCCCAAACACCAACGACTGTCCTCACTTTAGATAATGATTTATCTGTTATGGATATGGCCGTTAATGGAAATGATTTATATTATTCTGACTTTAGTCTGAATGGCATCTATAAAATTGATACTACTGAAGAAAATCCTATACCTATTTTGGTGGCTTCGGGTCTTCAAGGTCCTAGAGGTTTGTGTATTGACGGCAATGATTTGTATATAGCTGAAAAAAACACAAATAAAATTATCAAATTGAATATTACTGATAATTTTCCTACTACCGCAGAAGATTTCATTACGGATTTAGAACAGGATCCCAGTCATATGACTATCAATGGAAATGATTTTTATTATCTAATTGACGATAATTCAACCAATGGTAAACTTTTTAAAACCGATAAAAATAATCCTTCTACACAGATTGAACTTATTTCAGGCCTGGGAGTTCCGGTAGGATTACAAGTTGATGGTGATTATATATATTATTCAGAACTATTAGGCGATGCCGGGATTAAAAGGTTGAATATCACTCAGGAAAATATGACACCGCAGATTGTTATTTCCAACCTCAATCAAGCAGGCTTTTTTATTATTGAAAATGAAAGAATGTATATTCCGATAAGATTTGATCACAAAATAGTCACTTTAAATCTAAACTCTTCAATGCCTTGGTCAACCACAGATTTAGTAAGCCTAGATAATGGTTCTGGTCCATTCTCTACCGCAATAATTAATAATGAATTATATATCGGAGAATATTTCGAAGGAAAAATATCTAAACTAGATTTAGATAATTTATCTATTCATAAAAATGATCCTAAGCAAACTATCAAATTATTTCCTAATCCATCTGAGAATATGATCCAAGTTCAAGGATTAATCGCCGAAAGAGAATATATTATTTATAATTCATTAGGTCAGAAAATAAGTGAAGGAGAAATAATGAATAATGGCCTGATTAATATTGAAAGTTTTCCTAGTGGTATTTATATTTTAAATTTTGAAAATCAGGATTATATTCAATTCATAAAAAATCCTTAAAATGAAGGTTATAAACTAAAGGCTACATCTTACGGAAATCCAAAGTTGGCCTCTAACAATCATCCCTATGGGTTGATCAATGAAATATATATCCTACCATTTTAAGGAGTTTAAATATAAGTAAATTTAATCAAAAATAAAATTTATCGAATCATTTTCATTTGTTCCTAAGATAATTTTTAACCTTATAGCATTCGAAAGGTATAAGTTACCATCAATTTGTATTTGTAACCTTAACTGTAATGGCACAAAAGGCTTAGCATTATTCGAGAATTTAAATGATTTAGAACGACTAAGAGCTCCTGACGGCAAAAAATTATACAAAGAGTTAGGTAAATCTACCGGACCTGGTCTGAAATACTGGAAAGGATTAATATCAATTGTATCTACTTCTGAACTTAGACTATACTCAGATTGTCGGTTCCACATTGCAGCCTCTTCAGGTCTCTCTTTATAAAACCCTGCGGGTTTTATAAACCCACTCTTTAGTTTTTTTCTTTGTTTATAACGTTCAATAATTAATTTCGGTTGATGCTCAGTAAAGTTTATGCCTCCAATAGTTTTAATCTGTAGTCGCTTATACCTTAAACTTCTACTCATTAAATGATCATAATTAGCAAAACTTGGAGGATTTTCTCCAGTTGAGCCTTCAATAATTTTATGACCATTATCGAAACTAGGAGATTGTGCTCTATATACGTGATAATATTTCGCATATGTATGACCTGTAGGCTTTACATCAATACCAAAATTGAATTCATTAAGATGAGTAAACGAATCTAAAAGTTCTTTAAATTCTCCTTCGGTTGGTTTATCTCCTGTTTCGAAATATGTTTTTAAAATTTCTCTTGTCTGTTTCATAATTGTTAAAATTATTCTATTATAAATGAAGAATCAATTTGCATTGCTCCTATACCCCCGTTATAATTTGTACTCGGAATTGTTAAAATATTTTCTTCTGTACTCAGCATACCAGAAGTGTTCTCTGTAATTACTTTAAAATGATGATAAATGAGCTGGCCTTCTGAATTTTTTATAGGTAGAGTATTTGAATTTAATTCTGTATCTAAAAGACTTACTTGTATTAAAACTTCATTAGATTGAACTTGATAAATTTTGACCCAATTTCCTTGCGAATTCATCTTGTATAAATGGTACTTACCATTGTAACACATTTTATTCCATTTCAATATGACATCACTTAATTCGTATGAATTTAAATACTGGGCATCATAATCTAAATTTGGGGATAACGGCTTTTCTGTTTCTACAATAGTAGATACTAGAATTTTTGAAGCTTGAGAAGGAGCAAATTCAGTTATAACAGTTCCAGTTTCATCAGCATACTTAACCAAGCGTTCCACAACCACCCTATAATATAAACCATCTCCGAAGGGAATATCTGTAAGATCACTAAAGTCGTCTTCTATTGGCCAAACTTCTTCCATATTAGCTTCACTCGCTAGCGTTCTTAGCGTTACTAATTTCATAGTTCGAATTGACTGTGCATCTAACTTTGAGGTCGCTCGAAAAAGTTTTATTCTCTCAATATTTTGAGCTTCAGGATATGAATTTATTCCAATTTTTATTGAGGGAGAATTACCTAGTAAAGCATTTCCTAAGATTGGTTTTATTGATTGTACTTCAGGAGCTTCCGGTGCGTTAGTATTTACTAATTGTATAGGACCTAAAAATGGACTAAAATCTCCTATTTTCATTTGGGAACCTATTTCTTTTACTCCATAAAAATAATAGTTAGATGAAGTACCATCTAATTTAAAATCGATAAACTGAGTTTTATGATTACCAAGTTTCTTCATCATCGGAGCCATCTTAAAATCTGGATGACCTGGATTTAAAGCATAACCATTTTTATCTTTTATATTTTGTTTTTCATCTAGAGGTTGATAATTGACTCCCTGAATATGTTCATATATAATTGGTAGAGGTGTTAAAGGCACAAATGCATTGTAAATTGCCCCTTTAAAGAAATCTACTATTTTTGGATCACCTACGCTTAATTCTCCCGGGGCCTCTGTAAGAGGTGGTTGATTTAAATTAGCCAGAATCTGATTAATCCAATCAAAAAATGCTTGTTTGTCCGGATTAGGAAATTTATACCCTGTTCCTTGTGAAATACCATTTTCATCATATTCTCTAAAATCTCCTTCCAATTCAATGGTAGCAATATCTACCAAATTCTTCCATCGATCTGTAAAGAATGGTTCTTCAGTACCTCCTCTATTTTTAAGTTCATTCCTAATGATTTGAACTGTTGACTTAGCATAAATCGAATTCAGGAGAAGTTCATCATTACTACGATAGAACAATAACCCATAAGGTTGATGATTGTATTCTGTAGTAAAAGTATAAGTAGATCTACCAAAATAATCTGGTCGGGTAGCATAAGTTGATCCTTGAGGTTGTTGCGGAGGTTCAGGTAAAACAATACGCTGAGCCATCATCATTCCGGGAGTACTTACCGGACTGAAATAATTATAGTCATTATCTTCACTTCTTACCCCAAAAATCGAATAATCTACATCTTTTTCGGTTGGAATAATCTCTTCATTTAACCCTACGCTATCATCTTCATACAAATAAACCTTATAAGAAGGGTAAAAATTCACAGAAATATTTGAGCCTATTGGAATAGGATCTAAATCTACCGCAGATAAGGCTTCTACATCGGGATCATCCACATAGATTACTAAATCTTCTGATTCTCCTATATTTTCAATCTTTCCTACTTTTAAGGTTTTTCTACTTTTTATCGGAGTACCGCTAGCATCTAAGGAAGATTCGGTAAATATTCTAGCAATCCCTTTATCCCAATCTACAGATATTTCACCGATTGACTCTGTATATTGTGGGTGATGAGCTAACTGTATACCGTGAAAGGTTATTTTATAAAGTCCCTTATGAACGTCTTCTGTCACTAGAAATTCATTCCCGTCTTCATCTAATTCATACTGTAAATTTCCATTCGCGTCTAATAACTCCTGTGGTTCTAATATTTTCTCAATACTTGTATGGTTATTTTCATCTATTGACCAGATTCCTCTAGATTTCTCTAGTTTTCTTTGAACTGATCCATCAGGATTTAACTTTTCAATCACTTCCCGGTGAACCTTCCAATTGTCACCTACTAAAATTTTGGTTGACAATGGGTTAGAATTGCCCCAACTTGATGTACTCTGCATATTTTCAACAGCCATAAATAAACCATCATTAGTAATCATAGGCAACTCTAATTCTTCAGGGTTAACACTTCCTGAAGGAATATCTTCAGTTATAGCATCGGTTACTTGAGTTTTATATACTTTAAATTGTGGATAAGCACCACTCATATTAATGGAATGAATAATATAAGTATTCTCTCCAATATTTAAGATTCCCCCAATATAATTTACAACTTCCGATGCTTGAAGTGACGGAATGAGTTGTTGATTATTTCCCTGACTTGCTAGATTATACACACCAGTGGTCAAAATTGCCAATAATGGATTAGTTGAATCTTCAGCTATGGATATAACTTTACCTCGAATATTATTAGGAACCTGATTTCTAAAATAAATATCTACGCTTTCAGCAAAAACTTCATCATCATCCGGAAATATTAAATCAGGATCATTTTCATAATCTTGATTAGAGATAGTAGAATCGTTAGGAACATTATATTTAACCAGTTCATGAAAAGCATGATAGTCATAGGTTAGTCTTACCAATGTGGTATCTAAGATATCGCTATCATTTTTTAATACACCCAGCATATCTTGCTCAATCTTGGACGTTAAAATTAAAGGAGATTCTGGCTGTACAAGAACAGCCTTAATATTGGTAGGCGCAATTAGAGAATTATTAGGCTTTATATCTGAATAAATTGATTTCTGCAATTCACTTCTAGTAGCTCTGTAAAACCAATTAATTGCATAAGACTTATACCTATACCAGCCTCTCAAGCGATGTTCATCTACATAAAGAGGTTTTCCAATTTCAGGAATTAGTAAGGGAACTGTTTCATTATCACCTACACTACCATCTGCCAATATATTTTGATAATCATCAGTATTAGAAAGTTCCGGTTTTCGCCAATTACTCTCGTTATCCATTTTATATTCCAACCCTCCATATATTGGTAAAGTGTATAGGTGCGCAGAAAATTCTTGATAAGAACTATAAAATGGCATATTGGGTATAGAATCTGGGACATCATCTATAAATAAAGATACGTAGCGAGCTTTCCCATCATAAGTATAACCATCATCATCGGTTAAATTAATCGGCTGGGCGTTTTCATAACCGTAATAGACACCTGGTACTATATTTTTTAAATCTATAGGAAGTGGTAAGCGCTCATCTGAAATTCCTGTAGGTAAACTCATTGATAAATGTTGAACCTCTCGTGCTCCTTCTCCATCCTGAAGATCACCAAAGGTAACATATTCCGTTATATAAATATATTGATCTGTAAATACCTCACTATCGATATCTAAACTTCCTAAACCTAACATTCTTGCAATATGATAATCATAAGCTGCCATATTCAATAGGTCCAAATTAGAAATTTGTGTAGCTTCTTGTCCAGTACCACTTATCGGTACAGATTCGTTAGCTATTGGGTTATTTTGATCATTACTTAACTCAATATATTTAGCTACTACTTCTTTTATATTACGATCACCAGGTTCTGCAATACCATTCCACTGTTTTTGGTAATTTTCTATATTTACATATTCGTTATCATTAAACCTTAACCAGTTTGCGTTTACTTCATCAGGATTCGGTTCTAAAGCATTGAATACGGTTTCATCATTTTTGCTTAATGCGAAGTCGCCCAAATTCCACCAATCACTTTGTGAGTTTACTTCAGTTAGAAAATCACTATAAAATTCAAATTCAATACTTGAGAGCAAACAATCATACGCCTTGTATCTTATTGCAATTCCATTTTCACAAGTAAAGCTCATCTGTAAGATTTCAGAGGCACCTGAAAAGGTTTCTCTTGCTGAAACGTTTTTATCTGCTAGAGGTATATTTTCAGAAACAGATAACGTCTCCACCTGAATACTCCCATTATTAGCGAATTCTTCACTTACCTTTAAGGTGGCTTTAAAAAATAATTCATTTTTAGTTTCTACTTCAATCAGCTCTGCCCCATAATTTTGTAAAAAAGAAAAATGATTAGTTAGCGGATTAATTGTATTTCTTACCGTATTGTATTTATCAATATTTCTAAAATATATATAGATATCTCTTTGGTCATATCTATAAATCCATAAGTTATTATTATTATCTACGATTGTTGGCGCTGTCTGCTGAAAATTTAAGGTAAATCCGTATTTGCGATATTTTGTTCTATAAAGTCTAATTACATCATTAGGCTTATTGAAATTATATTGATTTTCAGCATAATTACGTTTTGGTAGATGTAACTCTCCCAGAGCACCTCTTAAAACCCATCTTAGATGAATTCCCCTAGTACTATCGTTACCCTGAGATCCGGCAGCTTGTAAATAAAAATTAGGCGATTGAAGCCAAGTAACCTCAGTATTAGAAATTGTGGTTCCTTCATCTCCACCATTCCCCCCATCATCTTGTACAAATTGAACCGTGTCTGTTGATGGAGCTACGATGCCATTTACAGAAAAACCTAATTCCGCTACCCCTACATTATAACTAGATATAGTTGAATTATAACTAAAATCGATAAAACCAATAAATGCATTGATAGGATTTACTGTTCCTAAATTGGAATTATTGATAATAGCGACCGTATAATTATTAGGGTTACTCACTATATTATTATTCTGATCTCTTAGAATAACTTTAATATCTGCGTATTCCAGGCCGTTTGCCTCTATACTATTCGGTGAAACATTAATTGTACTTTTATTCAGATCGACTCCATTTAAAGGATCTTCTTCACAATTCTGTTTAATATTCACTTCAGTTTGTTGAGCTCCGTTTTCCCCTAATAAAGAAAAACTTAACGTGGCAACTCCACTTGTATTACTTGAAAGTAAAGCAGAATAGGTACCATTGCCATTATCGGTGGTGAAACTAATATTCCCCAGATTTGAATGTATAATAACATTTTGACCTCCGGTAAGAACTAAATTTCCATTTACATCTACTAATTGAACTGTTACAGTCGATTGTTGTTCCCCGTCTGGTTGAATACAAGAAGGTACTGCTTCAATTGTACTTAACTCTAGACTAATACCAATATTACAAGATTGTGAAAAAACAACTGTTTTATAACTTATAGCTTGGTTTCCATTTAAGAGGAAAGTGAGTGTAGCGATACCAGTTTGATTACTAGTTAAATACGCGCTATAAGTTCCATCATTATTGTCTACCGTATTCGTAATACTTCCTAAAGTGGTTTGAATCTCCACGTTATCACCACCTACTAATAGTGGGTTACCTGTATTATCTAATAGGTATACAGTAACTTGAGTTGGTGTTGTTCCATCGGGCACAATACAATCGGATGAGACTTTAATATGACTATTATTTAAATCTCCTCCAGAAATATCACAAGATGTTGAGAAGTTAACCCATAAGGTATTTTGACTCATTATACCATCTACCGAAAAAGATATAAAAGCACCTGAACCTCCTGTGGCTGTTAATGTTGCAGTATAACTACCATCCCCTTCATCAATTACGTTCGAGATGGAACCTGCTGAAGTATTAATGGTAACATTTGCCCCCCCATTTAGTACAGGATTACCATTAACATCGTACAACTGCACATTTAAAATAGTTTGTCCTTCTTTAGGATGAACACAATTTGGGCTTGCCATAATGATACTATTATCGGCATTTGGTTTTATTGTTCCACATTGCTTTGAGATCGTTATCTCAATTGTTTGCAAAGCTTCGTAACCATTTACCGTGAAATAAACAGTAGCTATACCTTCATAGGAGCTGAATAGTAAACAAGAATAAGTTCCATTACCATTGTCAGTGATTGAAGAAAGAGTTCCTAAAGAGGTAAATACTTCTATTTGATCACCTCCATTTACAATAGGATTTCCTGAAGTATCATATAATTGAATTGTTATAGCTGAACCTGGTTTAGTATTTGGAGCTAAGCACTTTTCATTCGCTTGAATACTAGAAAGTTTAACATCGATCTCTTGATCGATACATTCTTTTGAAACCGTGATTTGTAGTGATTCAGGTATCTCCTGACCATTTACAGAAGCGGTAATATGAGCAATCCCGGTTGAATTGCTAGAAAAATCTACGGAATAAACTCCATTACCATAATCAATAATATTTCCTAATTGACCTAAATCTGTATCAAAAACAATATCATCTCCTCCACTTCCAAAAACATTCCCCTCGGTATCTCTTAACGTAAGAAATACCAATACTTCCATACCTCCAGGAAGTATACATTTATTTTTAGCTCTGATAACAGCTTGCTTAATATCGATTTGAGGTTGATCACTTGGGTTTTCACAAATTTCTTTAGAACCCGGTAAAGCTAATGTCTCCACATTAATTATTGGTAGCGGATAATCAATAGTATTAAAAGAATTTAAAACTAAACGATTAGCAGCTGTAATAATTTCATAATCTTCAAAGTTGATATGATCTTCAATACTTATTGTTTCACAAGTTTGGTAATCTACTAATGAATTAGAAATAATGTAATAACCTCTTCGATAAGGATAGGAATAATAAGCATAGATATACTCTTCATTTAGGTTTATTGGAACTAATCTCTTATTAATAGAAGCTATTTCAATTTTTCTCGTCCAGTCTAAATCAAGTGTACTGGTTAAAAAATGAATATTACCTCTATAATTAATGATATAATTATCACCAGTACGCTCTAGTTGTTGTGCAATTTGACTCCAAGGTTTATCTGATATATGAATTGAATTAGTTCCTTTAAGACCGTAAAAATCTAAGTCTATGACGAATATATAATTTCCTTGATCTGACCAATAGCCACCCATAGCAGAAAATCTTCCCTCCTTAATTGAGGAAAGATTGAAGAGATGAAGGTTATTTCTTTGTGAGTCACTATTATTTAAACTGAATTTATAGTTATTAGATAATCGTAAATTTATATCAACATAAAAAATCACAATATTCTGACCATCAGAGCCTGCTAAAACAATAGTGTTTTGAAAACTCTGTTGATCCCGAATAGTAATTTTAGGATTGGTGGTTTCTATGATTTTAGAATCTATAATTTCAGCATCAGTATTCTGAAATTTTATAAAACGATAATCTTGTCTTCTAATACCTCCATTGTACGAATGAATATCTTGAATAACCAATATCGAATATTCCTCTGATAGCGTATGTAATCGGGGACGAAAACTTAGTCTGTTAAAATATAATTGGGTATTATTTTTGTCGTAAAATTGTCTTACCCAAATTAGGTTTCCATCAGTATCTATTTTTATTATTAATACCTGCTCATCATCATACGCAAGTAAGAGTAATTGTGAGGTATTAATTTCATTAATATCTTCAAAATGAATTTTCACACTACCACTATTTACCGCATTAGAGTATTTAACCCTCTTTTGCCAAAGTAATGTTCCTGAAGCGTCAATTTTTGAAATATATAAATTTACTTTTGGATTTTGATTACTATTGTATTCCCAACCTAAAACATACGTAAAACCATTGATTTCTTTTATATTTTCAATTCTTACACCAGGTTGATTGTATTGATATAAATAACTCATTTTTTTAATTTTCTGGATTGATGATGATATTCTCTACGTAAACTTCGCTCTGATCGCTATAGTTATTTCCATCCCAGATTATATATTTAAACATAAAGTTTAGGGAGATATCTGTAATTAAATTACTACTATTCATAATAAGTACCTGTGAATAATCTTTAGAAAATAGGTAAGAAAATCCTGAAGATTCTGTAGTAGAAGATGACATCACTTTAATTGTATCTAAAATATTATCTTTTGGAATTTTAGGTATATTGAAAGGCTCTGGGTTTCTAATCCAAAGTGCTACGACTTCTTGCGTAGAAGTATTAATGATTTTATTGAATTCTGTATTCTCTGGAGGATGAGGAGGAATAATTCCCAGAACTCCTTCTAAAGCTCTATCAAATAAGTGATAAAACTGATTTTCCATACTTTGCGCTAAAGCATCTGGAGCGTCATTAATTATACTAAATAACGAAGTAATTTGTGCCTGATTTATTTCTAAAGGATAGTCAAATACTGCCTGCTTTTCTTCTAAAAGATTTCCTTCATTGTCTACTACTTTTAACCAATAACTTTCTACCTGCTCTCTAAAATTTAAATACCTGGAAGTTTTAAAGACATACTCGTGTATTAGTTCGCTCTCCTCAAGCGATAAATTATTATTTCCATTGTGATCAAAAGCATTGTAAACTAATGCCGTATATAATTTATTTGGTTTTAAATTGGTTAATATCGTTTCATAAACAGGTACATTGGGAACTAAACTTTCTCCAAGTTGTGGAGTACAAGTAATTTCATTTGCGTTATTATTCACAAAATCAATCATGTTATTTAATTGCTGAAGATGAAGTAAAGTAATCGGATTTTCACCTTGATTCCACCCTTCACTTTCAGTTAGTGGAATACTATCTTCATGTTGTTCTACCGGTAATGGATAAGGTATAAGAGTATTATTAACCGGATCTTTAATAATAAGATGCATTTTCCCTAATAAAGTATCTAAAGTGTTGTAGGAGTCCCAACTCTTCAGCATATGGTAAACCATAGGTTTAATAAAGTAAAGACTAATCTTGCATTCACTATTTCCATAAAATATAGGTTTAGCTTTTAACAGATTACCCTTAGCATCCGGATAGGATTTACTATAATCTATATAACTTGTTAATGAAGCTAAAGGATGATCTCTGGATAAATCTTCAACTTCTGCATGTTTATGATAGTGCCCTAATGGACCCACTGTTTTAAAAGCATAATAGTAATCAAAGTTTTTTTCATTTTCACCATTATCAACGTTGTCCTTTAACCTAAATCGAATATAATATTTAGTATTAGGTCGCCAAATAGGTTGTGCAGTATTTTGAACCGCTGCTATCATATCTTCATACTGCTGATCAATTTCTGATTGCCCAGGGATAGTTTGATTATATTCAAAATCTTCTAAGGTTAACCAACAGAGCTCTTGAAGTGATGTATTACAATTTGATAGATTGGTTTCCAGATTTCCCTCCTCACAATTACAATTTCCTGAAGTAGAAAAATAACTTAAAATCTCTTCAAAATTTGATTTAAAATCTTCAAAATAATTCCACTGTTGTTCACTATCTGAATTTAAAACACTGCCAAATAAATTATTGTAATTTTTAACTAAAGGAATTAATTCTTTTATAAAATTGCTTTCAAAAGGATACGTCGAATTTAAAATATCTCTTTCGAAGATATTGAATATCCATTTATAATAATCGATGTGAATTGGTATTTCTTGATAATTTTCTACATTCGAAAAATGATTAAAATAGAATGTACTTAATTCGTCTAAATAATAACAAACTCTTTCCTCAACATCACAACTTCCATCGCAATCGCAATTTCCTATATCTTTTATTTTATCGATGATTGTATACGCATTATTTCTAAAATGTAGATAGATATCCATATCAATATCCCTATCTCCCTTCCATTGTTCTATCTGTTCTAATAAGAATAAATAAATATTCCACTCTTCTTGAATACTGTCATAAATAATATTATGAAATTGATCTAGAAGACTTATAAATTGCTGGTAACATTTAGTATCTATTTGATTGAAGGATATTAAGGGAATTGGAAAACAATTTTCAAAAAGGGTTAGTAATGGTTCGTAAAGGCTCTTGCATATTTCCTCATCTTTACGACATTCTTCTTTATCTTTATCTCTCACTTCACAACCAACGGCACTTAAATTTTCAATTTGATCTAGCAAGTTGTTATAAGTTTCTAAATCATTGGGAATGTTCTCGCCCACCTCTCCTGATGCTTCCTGATAACTGTTTTCATATAGTTGTGCTATCTGTATTTGGAGATTATTTATAGTTTGCGTATCCGTTTTATCTGGCCGCACAATTATTTTGATAATTGGATTATTTTGATTTGTATACGTAATTTGTTGAGATAATTGAGCTTTAGTTTTGTAAAGTTCATCAACTAACTGATGATTAGGTAATATATTGTTGGTAGGTAACGATGAATAGAATTCAATCTTCAATCCCTGTGCTTCAGTGGTAAGTTTGAATTTAATCTCTGCTACAGGATTCGGTAGTATTATCGTCAAATTATCATTATTATCGAATGCTAATGATTTTTGAAATCCGTGTGAATTATTGGCATCAGTAATTTCAAACTTACGTGTCTGCTGCTCATTAATTGCATTCTCTCCTTCTAATGTAAAATAAGCACCATTTATATAGTGACCTATATATTGAGAAGGCGGATAGTAAATGTCACCTACTAATTTATTAAGGAAATTTAGACAAGTATGTGTTCGCTGGATGCCTTCACAGAATAAAGATGAAGGTGTAATTCCATACTCTTCAGGAATAAACCAACCTGGCTCTCCAGATTCTGTATAGGTGAACGGATTACTTGCTAACAGTCTAATGGTATCGTATTGTTTACCCGATTTCTGCCAATATCCAATTAAACTTGGCAAATTGTCCCTGACCACATCATTAACTACTGCCTTAAAAGGTTCATAAGTCACCCAGTTATTTCCATCATAAGCTTTTAATTCAATCTCCTCAATGGAGTATTTATGTTTAACCTGACGCAATTCCATTCCGCCACGTACTACTTTTTCGGGAGGAATAATATCTGTAAAATTATTTGCCCCCGCAGTATAACCACCTACTTTGCTTGACGGTATATTAGGAACAAGCCCTTTAATAGTTTTGATATCAATATATGTGTCTAAAGGTATTATACTACTTATAGTTGAAGCATTAGGTTCCCAAGTAGCATTGTTTGTTTTTACATCTAAAAACTGCACATCAAAAGTTTCGTTAGTCAGCATATGTACACCTTTCACTAACTCTTTCGTGCGATTTCTTTTATTCCCACTGTTCTGATAAGGTAATGGCGGTATAGGAGTTCGATCTACATGAGAATTAAATTCCCATTTTAATTTGACAGTGAAACTTTTACAAACCCTAGCAAATACAATTTTCACACAGGCTCTAATTCTTAGTTCTGCATAAATTAAAAATGGTTTAGCAGCTTCAACCGATAGCAATGCATCTAGACCAATACTTAATTTTACAATCCAAATATCGACCTTAATTTCTCCTCCCGCTGCTACATAACCACCGACTTGAGAACGTTCGAAACTGATATCTCCACCAATTTCAACGTATGCCGAAACTTTTACCTTAGCAGGACCAAACCTTTTTTCTAATTTAAAATCTGCTCTGGCTCCAGTGGAAATTCCACTTGCAGACAACATTAAATAGGCTTTAGACTCAAAAAGTGTTAGTGCATCAGCCGTTATTGGTTTTTGTTTAGTACCAAAATTTACATACCATTTAGAAGCATTGTTGAAAAAGAATCCCGCCTGAACCTCTGCATATAAATCAAGGATCCATCCATTACTACCAATTTGATAATCTGCACCTATCCACATCTCTATAGAGTCATCTCCCCAAACCATTCCTGCAAAAAATGGTGGTTCAGGACTACCTACTATGTCTAATCTTCTACTTAAGATACTAGCACGACCATCGATCATAAATACTGAAGGTAAAGAAAGAAGAAGCATTGCACGAACTGATAGTGTCTCTCCTCCATCAAACAGAGTTCCTACCACTGTCCCTGCTCCAACAGATATCGGATTCTGATAATCTTCCGTATCTTCAGGGTTGCTAAATTTACTAATATGAATACCTTGTGGAGGATACTTATAATAATCGTACCAAGAATCTTCACCTGAAGTTAAGCCTACAGCTTCTTTATCTGCGACGTATCGATAGCCTAAAAGCCCCCGAAAGCCATAAATTCCCACTGGCCCTAACGGTATAGGTGCTGGAAAACTTACAGCTGCATCAATTAGAAATGCCGGATATTTTGGCATTAGACGCATTCCTGCAGATGCTGTCATTCGCGGTTCAGGAAGTTTTAAAGTTATTTCCCCTATATATTCTGAAGAATGTCCCGGATCAGGAATTGAAATCATTCCATTAATAATTGCCATAGCACTTTCTGGAGTGGCACTACCTGGTATGACCATATCAACTTCAATGGTTTGTATCCTTAAAAAAGAATCTCCGTTACCACCGTGCTCATCATTATCTACGGTATAATAATACTTCACACCTTCCCCTCTAGCATCTATTCCTAAGGGATCGAGGCTGATAGCACCATCAAATCCCCAATAATTGTATGTCCTTCCGTTTTCTTGATGAGATCCAAAATGTATTGCCGTAACAGCCATCTGAACAGGTCCAAGATTAAGATTTCTATTAAATGGAATAGAAGTAGTCCCTCCTACAATCTCCATTCTGCCGTTATCATAGAATCTTACCTTGGGAATAATTATTTTCTCGTTATTTAATAGCTCATTCATCACACTGTTTTGGAACCATATTTCACAGGAAGCTCCGATGTAGAAATCATCATTTTCTCTTCCTAATTCTGCAGAAGTGATATTAAACGTTACAAAATCGAAAAGCGTAAACTCTACCCCTTCAGGCTTATTAAAGGTTAAATTAAAATCGCCTTCTGTGGTAAGATCACCACTCATATATAAGTAATCGTCTCCACCGCTTTGTTTGGCCAGTCCGGGAATCTCCAAACGTGCTTCTATACGACTATAAGTAATTGCATTTTGATTGAAAGTGAGATCAAAATAATTAAAGCCAATACCCCATCCACCTATTTGAGTGGTTAAATATTCGTTACCATTATTGGGGTTTCCACTAACTGTTTCTAATGAAACTGTACCTGAAATACCACCGGTACCAATTAAAAGGTTTCTTCCCACGATTTGAAGACTGGATACATCGGTATTAGAAAACCAGGATTTGGGAAGTGTAATTTTCACAAATTGTGTGTAAATCCCTATAAAACTTTGAGGGCGACCATCCAAATCGGCTTCTATGATATTAGAATTTTTACTTAAATCCAATTTGGCATTTAGAATATCTATTTCTAAACCTGTATTACCTATTTGTGAAGGATAATTAAGACTCGTAGTCATTTCTTCTCGGAAATTAATCCCACCCTGCGTGCTAAATTGCAAGTCCCCTGCATCAAAAATAAGGATGCTTTGTTCAGGATCGGGAATAGGGTTTCCTGAGGTATTCACGGGAAGCAATATGTTTCGAGGAAAAGCAAAGCCGACTGCCAATGAGAGCGAGGCTTCTATTTTAGGAATAATTATCTGCTTTATATAATCTTGGATACTTTCTCCGGTAAGGTTTCGTGTTAATAAATTAAGATTATTTTGATAAGTCGAATTATCTGAAGATATAATATATATCTGATTAACTACTTCTTGACTATTATCTGAAATCGATGTATTGTTTTCAATTGCCCATCTAATTTCCTCGGTCATATTTAGCGCTGTACCATCTTGTGGATATTCAATTTCATCACCTCCAGAGAGATTATAATGCAAATTAACCTTATCGACAAAAATCTCATAATTAGACAACTCATTACCACCTTCAAAAACCTGAACCGCTGTTTGAAGCAAATCTGTATCGCTTAGGTTTAATGTTTGGTTAAGTAGATTTTGAAAATCAGTGGGTAGGTAGGAAAAACTTTCTAAATTAAAATTACTAATTAGTGCTAATACTGGCCAGTTATAATTAAGTGTAAGCGGTATAAGTGTTTCCCCAGCATTACCTGGATTAATGATAATTGAAAAACCTGTACTGAACAAATCCAACTTGAGCTGTTCACCAGTTACCAACACCAAGTTATAATAACCATGGGTACCATCATTACTTTGGACATACTGAAGCTCTTTGTAATAGATTTTATCCAATGCATTCTGCAAACCTGTTTCCAAGAATTGCAATTCTTCGGGAAAATCATCTATACTTACTAAGGTTCCGATATTGGGATAAAACGATTGTGCCATAGTAGTTAATTTTTATTATAATTATTTAAAAAGTCCTCATATTTTCCTGTAAACTTTTCATCAATGATTTTTTTACCAGAACGATCATAATACTCCAAAAACTTATTTGATTTATATTGATAATCATATTTACTATTTAGTGATTCATCTTCACAGTAAGCTTCATACCAACCTGAGCGCATAACGAAACCACCAATGCATTTTTTGGATTTTATGATAATACGTAGAATCAATTTTTTGTCAGGGTAAGAAAGGTATTCTATAACTGTCAACCTTTTTTTATAGTCAGTTACCTGATTTTCATATACTTTTAAAAAGTTTCCATATATTTTTTGAGTTATTAAATCTTTTAATTTAGTAACAGGATAAAGACCTTTCATCGAATATTTTACTAAAACTCCTTTTTCAAAGTAACCATAGTATTCAACAGCAAGAGAATCTAAAGTAGTATTTTTTTTACCGTTGCTATAATCATAATACGGTTCCAGTATGTAATGCTTTCCTATAGGTTGGAAACATTGTTCATCGGGTTCTAATCCCGTGTAATATTTATCAAAATTATATATTCCATTAGGGCATTTATTTTTATCCGATTTATCCAAAGGAGCATTTTCATAGGAACCACGATAAAGTAGGCGACCATAAATATCATATTTCTGAACTTCTGCACTCATACCTCTTCTCTTTGGGATATTTAGCTTTTTAATTTGCTGAATGGCAAAATTTTGGTATGATTGGTAATAAGAATATTCGCTAACCGATTGGATGCGCCCCTTTTTATAGCGATGTGTTTTTAATAAAAGTCTTTTTGTTCTTATAGTATCTGGTTGATAAGTTTTATAACTCTCTATTTTATAGATTTTCTGTACTCCATCTATATAACGATTATTTTTTCTATAAACGACTGTGTCTTCTACCAATAATTCTTCACTTGGCCAAGTTCTGATTTCCCTGCGCCATTTTGTTTTGGTTAGTTGGGAATAGTCTTCTGTAACAGACTGCAAATTTTTAAATTCATCCAAATACGTAACAAAGAATCTATTTTTTATAATTTTTTTATTTTTTATATATTGGAAGTTATTGTTGTTTTGATAATTTAAAAATGGTGTGCCATTCTCGAAATAACCTAAACAGTAAAAGTTTTTGTTTATAATTATTTTGTAATAACCATTAAGGGGTTGTTTGGTATCCTTTTTAATTGCTATTGAATCGTAGAAGCTACGTTGCCCATTTTTTTTATATACATTTTCATCGTAATATATTTCATTTTGATTGATAACAAGAGTATCATCTAAAATCATATTGGTTTTAATATTGAACTGATCTAAATAAAACTTTAGCAAAGTATCATTCTTCTTATTATTATCGTCTATCAACTCCAAAGGTTTAGAAAATATATTTCTTGTATAAATATTTTCAAAAGCACTACTATATATACGTAAAGGTTTGTAAATTTTCCTGTACGACACATAATTTCTATCCTGAACAATAATTGGAAAAATACCTTTTGTCCCTGAAAAAATAGAATCATTTTGTCCATGACAACATACAGAAAACAATACTAGTATATACAAAATTTTTAATTTCATCATCTTATTTCAAATCATTATCAATTTGTATTTTTTCTATTTGCCATCTGAAATAAGATACACCATATTCTTTGTAACTAAATATATATTTTGGTACAGGAGTTAAATTAGAGTTTTTGGGATATATATAATCCATAATATTTTCTGTATGATATTTTAAGAAGCTATGAATCGCACCACCTCCAATTTGAAATGTATGAAGTAAACCTAAACTATGTGATATTTCGTGTGACAATGTTTTATCTTTTTCAAATGTTGCTTGCCTCATTAATAATATACATTTAGCATTATCTATACCATTTGATGCTCCTGTTGTTTCAGGTTCAAATTTCCCAATTACATCACAGGGAAATATAAAAGCGGTAACACTCTCATTATTATCTGGGTAATTATTTATATATATAGAATTTAATATATTAATGAATTCCATAAGGTCATTTTCTGTGAAATCATTAAATATAAGATTACCATTAATTTGGACTCCGAGTAAATGATTTTTAAACTTATTAGTTGGACTGGTAGTTGGCAAAATGTTACCTATAGTATAATTTCCAAAATCGATTGTGATTTGTTTATTAAAATCTATATTTCCATTTGCAATCTTTAATGGAGAGTAATTTACTAATGATTGATGAAGTAAATCATTTGCATTATTCTCAGAATTATTAACTTCTATCTCCCAATTATCAAAATATTTTTCCAAGTTTAGTTTTGGGTTGTCTCCTACTTTTTGATTATTTATATAATTTTCAGAAGTTTTTGCGGTGTAATCGATTTTATAGTCTATTGGTAAAGAGTTCAACACATCTTTCCCTGTCAAAATACCTGTAAGGTTTACTTTAACAAACCTTACATCACAAATATAATTCTCATTATTTTTTAAAATATTCAGTGCTCCAACTAAATTATTGTTTTCATCATAAGCATAAATTTTACGATCCAAATTGCTTTTTTGAGTACATTTAACTACAGCGATAGTAGAATTAATTTTTGATGCTTTTAAAGGTTGGTGGATTATATTTAATTCATCACTTAAAGAAGAATTAGCATCTTTTAAAATAATCTCTATCCCTTCAGGCACATCAAACCATACAGAACCTTCATTTGAAAATAACCGTGTATCCATCTCCAATTTTAATCTAACTTCATGCTCTGTTGGATTTATTGGATTTCCACCTGCCACTATAGAAGCATGATTTTTATACATCGATAACCAAGGAACATAATACTCAATACCGTTAATTTCAATTGGTGTATATTCTTGTTTTAATTGGTCTTGCGCCTCTTGTTTAGTAATACTAGAATTATGGGCGATGCAAATACCGCCCCTACTAGTAATTGGGTCAGTTTCTGCAATATATTCCGGTCGCATCCAATCAAAACCATAGTGACCTCCTTTTTCAGCATAATCATCCCTTCTTCTAAAATTAAGTATAAATTTAGCTCCTGAAACTTGTACATTTTCGGCATAAGCACTAGACGAAAATAACTGACCGTCCTTTGAAAATATACGAAGACCATTCGCGGCTGGCGTTTCTTTGTAATTCCCATTAACATCTAATCCAGATACAACCAATCTATACTGGAAATAAGCTTCTCCACCATTATCTATAAAAACTCTACCTACTTTTTTTAATTTAAATTGTTTAATATGATAATCACTAAAATCTACATCATCCTCAGAATACGAAGGAGATGTCTGGTCTTTTAAGGTTTGTAATTCATTCTTTGTTATTGCTAATAGTAAAAAATTAGGGTTATTTAAGAATGATGTAGTATTAAAAGATAAAACATACCATGTATTCCCAGATGTTTCTATAGATGATCGTACTATATCCGCTCCGATATCTTGTTTTTTTAAATAATCAAATAAACTACCATTTTCATAAGTCCCTCCTTTGTAATTAAAAAATGAAGAGTCCTTTCCTCCCGTTTTCAGGTAATAATAGTTGGGAAAAGCATAGAAAATGATATTATCATTATCAATTGAATCTGGATTATTTTCAGTAACCATACCAATATCAGCCAAAAAAGCTAAACTTCTTGTAAGCGGTGTAGTGGGATTTATTTGAAGGGTTGTAGTATTAGTATTGTTATTATAATTTATTTGAGGAACTTGAATTTTAGTTGGAGTAGAATTTACCTTAAAATAAATGTAAACACTGTAAATATTTGCATAATTACTGTATTGCATCAAATTAACATCATTTATATAAAATTCCTGATTTTTATAATTTATTATGACATTATAGTAATTTAATGTATAAAATTCATGATTGATATTCAGCCCACTATTCCCTAAGGTGTAAGTTGATGTAGAGTTATTTATATCAATAATACCTGAAATGGTTATTATTGTTTCATTACTAGAAGGTTTTTCAGTTTTACCCGAAATCTGAAAACCTAGAACTAAACTATTTACAGCAGCTCTATTACTAGAGTAATCTCCAATATTTATTAAGTCAGCAACAAGACCTTCCAAAACAATTTCGTTATTTTGGACATTAATAGATTTTATTGTTAAAGAATGCGTTATTATACAAAGACCTTGATTAAGCCAGCCATCAAAAAATTTTTGATGGCTACTACTTATCCACTGAACATGATCATCACTATCCCAAGGAATATCGACATTAATTGGACCAAATAGATAATCGGTAGAGTTCTCCTGAGGATAGGAATCTGCATTGTCATTTAATCTCAACTGCTTTATATAATCCAACTTAACCACAGTAGCTAGCTGTTCAGTTTCACTGGGTAAGTTAGGTACTTTTAGGGTAATGGTATTGGTAAAGGCAGGTAAGGAACTGGGAATAGGAGTAGGTAACAAATGGATATCATCTGTAAAATACACCCGTTTGGAAGTATCATTGCTTAAGGGCGGGTCTATCGCTGAATTGGGTGAAAGTTCTACATTCCACCCGGCAAGTAGGGGTTTCTCATTATCGTTAATCCGTAAAGCAATAGAAAATTCATTTTCTTCGTTGTTTCCGGGTGTAATGACATCTACTATGTGCATCGCCCAACCGTTGGTGTAATATTCTTTTTTGGTAAGTCCTGTAGAGTTCGGGCCTATTTCCAGTTCTTTATCAGCATCGGTACCTGTTCCTACATAATTTCCGTAGTAGTTATATGAATATCCATTTTCATTACGGATATCTAGATAAACGTTATTTTTTGTATCGAAAGGGGTTAGAAGTGTATTGTAAATGATAGTTTTTGTTTCAGCAGGAGGGTCATTTACATCGCCATTATTGTCACGGTACTCAATCCCTCCTTTTATATCATAATGCAGGCCATAAAAAGCTGCGGGGTCAACAAAGTGCCGTACCAAATCTTTTTCCCATTTCTTTTGCGTAGCATCCGTAATACCGCTTACGTCCCTTTCGTGTTTGGGCTCTTTGGCCAGTTCTACATCCACAAAAAACTCCGGGTTCTCTAAAACAATTTCTATTCCTATTTCCCCTGTTGCAAAATTTCCTAGTTCAATCCCGCAATCAATCGTAAATAGCTGCGAAGAGGGAGCTAAGCTTTTAAAAAAGAAATCGTCTATATTTTTATTGTTTGCAGGGGTTAGATCATTACCAAACAAAGTTTCAAGTTGGATATCGTCTCCCGGAGCCCTGCCTTGTTGGATTGCCTGCATTGCAGCCAATAATTCAGAGCCGGAAGTATTTACTTTGTTTGCCGGATCGGTCAAATCATTGTTGTCTATAAAATCGGTTATACTTAACCCTCGGTAGATAATGTATTTTACGGGTAGTTTTAATTCTTTTTGATTATGGGGGCGAAGAATAAGGTTTACCTTATCTGCATCGGTAGCTTGTTGCTGCAATAGGATTGTTCCCTGCACCACCGCATAAGCTTTGGTATTAGAAGAAATGGTAAATGAACTGCTCACCCGAAACTTATCGGTAGATTCCACACCATAACCTTGGCTTGCTGATTGGGGTGCTATGGCTGTTGAGGTAAAAAAAGCTAATGCAGACATATATTCATATATTTAATTTATAATGCTTTTCATTTTCAATTAAAAATCATAATATCAGTTTACACATCACATCTACGATTGTTTTAATTGCTTTATTTTTAAATCGACCAATTTTTATTTTTGATATTCCTGCTGCTAACAGCGCATTCATTTCAAATAGATCTTTTTGGCTTTTTAGCAACCACTCATACTCTTCTAAATCTATTTCTTTATTAGCAAGAAGTTGCGTCCATCTTTTTAATTTATCTTTTGAGTTTTCCAGAAACGTATTTACTATTTCTTCACCCGAATCTTTAAAGTCTGTAAAATCATTATTCACTAACTCTAAAAGATTTACTTTTACCTGTTTTAAAATTTCTTCAAAGTCCATTTTTAGTAGTTCATTATTAAGTTCATTAATTGATCTTTAGATTCTTTATCTTTATTAGATTCATACTTAATG